>JAFZWA010000028.1 GCA_017617525.1 Clostridiales bacterium | reverse complement strand
TGATGTGGATGTTGTTACGCTCCGTGAAGATATACTCCGCCATCTTCGGGTTCCAACGGCGTGTCTGGTGACCAAAGTGTACACCTGCTTCAAGAAGCTGCTTCATAGAAATAGTTGACATAAAAAATCCTCCTGTTTTTTCTTCCATGAGGCTTACTTCGGTGTCTCCGAAGAACAAAAGACTACACCTCATGTGATTTTTAGCCTCTAAAATGATACAATGAGATAGCCGTCATGGCAAGTGTTTTTCGAAAGAAATTCGCTGAAAATCGGCATTTTTTCATGAAATCGAGGACTTTTTTCTATGAACAGGCTTTCATCGCAAGAAATCTCAACATTTAATACCCTTCTTTCCGACCTTATCGGCATCGCAAGTGTCAAGGGCGAACCCAAAGAAGGAGCACCATACGGCGAAAAACCGAAGGAGGCTTTGACCTACCTTCTCGACCGGGCAAAAGCGGACGGATTCACCGCCGTAAACGTCGGAGATAAAGCCGGATACATTCAGTGGGGCGATAAAGGTCCTCTCGTCGCGGTCCTCGGACATCTTGATGTCGTTCCGGAAGGATCCGCGTGGAAAACAGACGCATTTACATTAAATAATGAAACCGACTACTTCATCGGACGCGGTGTTGTCGATGACAAGGGTCCGGTCCTCTGCGCCTACATGGCAATGCTGAGAATTAAGGAAAAGAACCCGGATCCGGATTATCGTGTACGTCTCATCATCGGAACTGACGAAGAACATGGTTCTTCCTGTATGGTCCGTTACTGCGAGACTGAGGAACTTCCGGATATCGGATTTACTCCTGACGCCGAGTTCCCGTGCATCTTCGCCGAGAAAGGCATCTATCAGATGCACTTCGAAGAAACTCCGTCCGGCAAGTTCACGCTTCACGGCGGCAACGCGGCGAACATGGTACCGCCTTACTGCGAATGCATCGATCTTACGCAAATGCGCGGAATCTCAGCGGACGGCGTGCAGGCTCATGCCAGCAAGCCGGATCTCGGCGTGAACGCGATCGACCTGATCCTGGAAAAGATGTCTTCCGAACTGAAGAATTCTTCGAAGCTGCTTCTCCTTATGGAAAAGTACTTCAGCAAGAATTCAAACACAAAGTTCTCTTCTTTCTTCTCTCCTGACGTATCCGGTCCGATGACAACAAATGTCGGTATCGTAGACATCAGTAAAGAGCACGCAAAGCTCCATGTTGACATCCGCTGGCCGGTCACCATCGACGAAGAGGCCGTAAGAGCTAAGCTTTATGAGATTGCTTCCGAATTCGGAGTGTCTGTCGTTGACGATTCTGTTCAGGCGCCTCTTTTCAAGGATAAGGACTCTGACCAGATCAAAGCGCTCACACAGATCTACGAAAACTATCGTGAAGCATTTGTCTACACAGAGGATGAAAAGGAAGCAAGAGCCGCTTCCCTTTCCGAGAAGGCAGCGCCGATCGCCGTCGGTGGCGGAACCTATGCCAGAACTATGCCGAACATCGTCGCTTTCGGTCCTCAGCTTCCGTGGAATCAGGATCAGTGCCACCAGGCTAACGAATCAATTCTTAAAGAAAACATGTACCTCCTCGTACCGATGTACGAAGAGGCACTTGTAAAACTCGGAAATACGGTTATCTGATTTTCTCTTTATACAAAACGTCTTACGCAAACGACGCATGACATCGGGATGCAATCCTCAACGATGCCGCCGTTACTTGTCGATGCATGGATGACTACGCCGCTTCCGCAGTAGAGGCTGACGTGGTCTACCTTTCCGTCACCGCGATAGTCATGGCAGATGACATCGCCCGGCTTTAATTCCTGATTAGTTACATCAGTTCCCAGCTGAGCGATGGAAGCTGACTGGTGCGGCAGTGAGATTCCGTAATAGTGGGCGTATACATACATGACAAATCCGGAACAATCTAATCCCTGAAGTGACGCGCCAGTATAGACATAAGGAATACCGATAAAGGCTCTCGCGTATGTAAGAAGATCACAAGACGACGGATTCGGGATCGACGGATTCGTATTGGTACCGGAAGATGGTGTAGATGGTTTGCTCGGTTCAGGTGTCGCTGCCGCGGCAGGAGCCGGTGTCGCCGTTACTTCAGGAGCGGCAGTCTCAAGTTTGTCTCTGACGAGGTCGGATCTTACATATCCGCCGTCGGAAAGCTTATACCAACCGTTACTTGTACGGGCTACGACAGTTACCGCTTCATCTCTAACGAGTTTTCTCGCTACAGAATAACCTGTACCCGGGCCGCTTCTGACGTTTACATCACCATTTGAATAGAATGTGCCGCTAAGTTCAGTCTCAGTTACTTCAGGTACCGGAGTCGGAGTTGCCTTCGGCTTGGATTCGGAAGACTGATTGGAAGCTGCTTTTGTAGGCGTCGGAGAAGGTGTAGGTGTTGCCTTCTTCGCTTTAGGAGTCGGTGTCGGTGTTTCCGTCGGCGTAGGTGTCGGAGTCGCTACGACATCGAGAGAGAGTGTGTTTGTAAGGACAAATCCGGAGATCGTTCCTTCTTCTGTTTCATATACGATATGGGACCAGGAAGATCCTTCACCGTCACGAACGGCCTGTTCCGCGTAGAGAAGCTTTCCTACTGAAGAGGATTCAGAACTCGGAGAAGAATGAACCAGCATATTCTTTAACGCGTAAACAACATCGTTTCTTGAATCAAATGCAGACGGATCGAGCATTTCTACGGACACACCGTCACGGTCATCATGCTCAGAGATCACATAAGTGTCTGCGTCAAGAGGATCAACAGTTTCATTGATCTCATCAGATTCACTGTAAGTCAGGATAACCGTGGAATAAGCTCTTTCTTCAATAGATGGCAGTGTCTGCTCAGAAGGAACCTGCAGGAAAACATCGGAAGCATGTCCGAGAGGTACGATCGGGAAAAGCACTGTCACCATGGACAGAACCATAATGATCGAAGACATCTTCAGACCACGGTGAAGTCTGCGCTGCGCCATTCTGTAGCTCAGTTCAACTTTAGAGTTCTTTTTTTCAGTATTATTTTTCAAAATGACCTCCAGAGAGAATCGCTAACCCAAACACTGACAGTTTAATTATATCAAAACACTTATCGTTTGGAAGAAATGTGACACAATTGTAATATGATATTAGTTTTCTCAAGGCTTTCTCAAATCGCTTTTAGGCTTATTTTCAAACGTTTTGATAGTCAAAGATTTCCTATAGACAAATATCTATGACAAAATAATGATATTTTCGTCATTTCGAAAGTGACAAAAAAAGAACTGTCCGTTCGGACAGTTCTTTCATTTGCTTGTTTTGTTGTTCGGATCGAAGATTACTCTTCTGTCTTCTCCTCAACAGCGGCCGGAGCCTCTTCTGCTACCGGAGCTTCTGCTACTGCTTCAGCAGCCGGAGTTTCTTCTTCCTTCGGTTCCGGATTGATCGGAGCAACTTCCTTGATGGAGATGCTGATACGACGTGCTGCCGGATTAACGTCGAGGACCTTAGCCTCAACTTCCATACCTTCCTTCAGAACATCCTGCGGCTTGTTAAGGCGTACATCGGAGATCTGGGAAACATGGCACAGAGCGTCGAGATTCGGCTCGAGCTCTACGAATGCGCCGAACTGGAACATACGAACTACCTTACCGCGAACGATAGAACCTACCGGGATACGCTCGTCGATGTTGTAGAACGGATCGTCCTCAGCCTTCTTGTAACCGAGAGAGATTCTCTTCTTCTCCGGATCAAAATCCTTAACATATACATGAACCTGATCACCGACGGAAAGAACTTCAGACGGATGATGGATGTGATTCCAGGACAGCTCGGATACATGGATGAGACCGTCAACACCACCGATGTCAACGAATGCGCCGAAGTCTGTAAGACTTCTTACAACACCATCGTACTCCTTATCCTTCTCGATTCCGCTCCATACTTCCTCAGCCTTAGCCTTACGCTCATTGTTGAGAAGAGTTCTTCTGGAACCGGAAACTCTCAGACGACGCTTGTCCGGATCGAACTGTGTGATAAGGATCTCCATTGTCTTACCCTTGTAAGCTTCAAGATCGTTAACCACGTTCAGCTCAAGCTGTGTTCTGTGAATGTAGATGTCAACTCCGCCGTAGCTAGCGATAACACCGTCTTTAACAACGTTTGTGATCTTAACTGTAACCGGCGTCTTGTTCTCATATGCTGCTTCGATCTCAGCTTTGTTCTTGCTGAAATCCACATGCGACTTGGAGAGAATGATCTCTTTGCCCATGTCGGTATTGCGGATGCTCTTTACGTAAACTTCAATCTCTCTGTGCTCTTCAACTGCCGCTTCAAAGTCAAAATCAGGTTCAAACTCGCTTCTTGGAATCTTGCCTTCCGACTTATCATGGACATCTACATAAACGAAATCGCTGTCGCAGGTCGTTATTGCTCCCTTCACTGTAGCGTTCTTTCTAAGCTGTGGAATGCTTTCAATGTAATCGCCAAAATTGATGTCGTTAGACTCTGGATTCGTGTTTACCCCGTTTTCACTCATGGTTTGGATAACCTCCCTGATAATACTCACCGGCGTTGATGCTCCTGCGGAAACTCCGATCCGTTTCACCCCGCGTTCCCTCCACATAGGAAGCAATGGTTCCACTTCTTCGGCGCCACCAACAAGATATGTCAGCGCACAACGATCTGAACATATGTCATAGAGTTTCTTTGTATTCGAGCTGGTCTTAGATCCTATGACAACCATAACATCTGAAACACCCGCCAAATCCGCAGTTTCCCTCTGCCTATTTTCAGTCGTATAACATATTGTACCAAATATTTGATCTTTTGCAATTTTTTTCTGCACGAATTCACAAATTTTTGTAAAAACTTTGCTGGAAAATGTTGTCTGGGAGACCCAAACGGAGTCAGATTCGATCTTCGGAAGGGCTTCTGCCTCTTCCAGGGATGAAATAACAGTAACCGGAAGAGTGCTTTCACCGCAGATGCCGACGACTTCCGGATGGCCTTTCGTACCGGTGATATAGACCGGATGACCTTCCTCGCCTGCTTTTCTTACGATGTCATGGATCTTCTTTACAAAAGGGCATGTGCAGTCGATGATCTCGCAGTTTCTTTTCTTAAGTTCGCCGATGACCGCGGGAGTGACTCCGTGCGCGCGGATAACAACGACGCTGCCCTCCTCCACTTCTTCGGGATCAAGCGCCAAAAGCATGCCGGAAGAAAGAAGTTCACCGACGACCGTCTCATTATGGGTGATCTCACCGAGCATGTAGATCTTGCGGTCCGGATAATCCTTGATCACGGAATACGCGCTCGTTACGGCGTTTTGCACACCGAAACAGAAGCCTGAGGATTTCGCGAGTTCGATCGTCCAGCCCAATATCCTATCCTGCCCTTACTCTTTAATATATGAAAGAAGAAGATCCTGTGTCTCTTCGATATTGATCTTTGTGGTATCGATCTCGATTGCGTCTTCTACTTTTACAAGAGGAGATGCGGCACGAGTGCTGTCCTGAAGATCTCTTTTTTCGATGTCGCTTAAGACTTCTTCATAAGTAACTTCCGTATTTCCCTTTTCCTGGAGTTCGAGAAGTCTTCTTCTCGCACGCTCCTCTGCGGAAGCGACGAGGAAGAACTTATACTTCGCGTTCGGGAAAACCTTGGATCCGATATCACGGCCGTCCAGGATGACATTCTTGCCTTCGGAGATCTTTCTTTGAAGATCGACCATTGCTTCACGTACACACGGAATCGCGGAAACGTCAGATGCCGCCATGGAAACTTCCGGAGTACGAATGTCAGAAGAGACATCCTCGCCATCCAGCCATACGTGCTGGGATCCGTCTTCATGAGTAATATCGATCTTGATATCCTGCATCATCTTCTCGACAGCTTCCTTATCCTTGGTACCGATACCGCTCTTTAACGCCTTAAGGCCGCATGCGCGGTACATCGCGCCGGTATCCAGATAAAGGATGCCGAGTTTCTTCGCGATACCCTTAGCCAGTGTGGATTTACCGGAACCGGAAGGTCCGTCTACTGCAATCTGATAAAACTCACTCATGATGATTTCCTCCTATGTCTTAAATGGCACGGTGGCCGAGGCCGATCGCGATCTCATTGAGATGCAGAAGTCCGATACCGAAATATACGCAAACACTGATGTGATCATTAAAGCGCGCGATGCCGATCTTTCCGCCGACATTTAGGCCGATCGCTTTGGAAGTGATCTGGGAGATCGCTTCTCTCGCGGCGCCGGCCAGAGCGCCTTCTTCATTGTGGTTATTGCCGATGATGCCTTCTCTTTGTGCGGCAACGACACATCTTTCGATGATCTTACTTACGGAAGAGATAAACTCACCGCCGAAATCCGCGGCTGTCGCATTGATCTTTTCCTCTTTCAAAGCAGCTTTCAATTCTGCTTCTTCTTCTCGGCTGTTTGTAAGCGCGATGCGGATCGAAGCCGACGCGGTCATCTTACTGCTGGCGATCAATTCTTTCATGATTCGGTCTCCTCCTTGTTCTCGTTGTCTTCGATCGAACGGTCTTTACCGGTATCATATACCTTGTATTCCTTCCAGAGCTGCTCAAGCGCCTCGAAGGATTCCTCGATGTGGCTCTTTCTGTGCATGCCGAGCGCGACGAGAAGCGCGTTGATCAGAGAAAGCGGAGCCGTCAGAGAGTCGACGAACGAAGCCATATCAGATCTCGCGAAAAGCGCTACATCCGCGTACTGAGTCATCGGGGTGTCAGCCTTGTCCGTGATAACGATGACCGAGGCGCCTCTGGATCTTGCGTACTGCAGCGACTGGATCGTTCTTGTGGAATAACGCGGGAAGCTGATGCCGATCATAACGTCACCAGGACCGATCGGAAGGATCTGTTCGAATACTTCGTTGGCACTATTGCTGTGGATGTGACGTACATCGTCAAACAGAGGTGTCATATAAAAATGCATAAAGGATGAGAGCGGAGAGGAACTTCTAAGTCCCATGATATAGATCTTCTTTGCGTCGAGGATCGTCTTTACCGCCTTGCTGAAAGCGTCCTCATCGAGGTTTTCGTATGTGTACTTCAGGCTGTCCATATCTGCCTGAAGAATCGATTTTACGATAGATGCGTCATCCGAGAAACGGCTTGCCGCGTTCAGTCTCTGAACGGATGTCAGCTTGACCTTCAGCTCTTCCTGAAGCGCTTTCTGGAAATGCGGATAACCTTCGTAGCCGAGTTCCATGGAAAAACGTACGACCGTGGATTCGCTGACTCCCGTGGTCTCACCGAGTTTTGCGGCCGTCATGTAAGCGGCGGTTTCGTAATTTGCCAGAATATAGTTCGCGATCGCCTTTTGTCCCTTACTCATCGAGTCGAGAGAGACGGTAATTCGCTCTACTACACTGGATAAAGACTCACTTTTCTGATCTTCCGGATTCATGTCGTTTCATCTCCTTTTTGACCGTCCATCCAGGTCTCGATCGTGATCTGACGGTCATCTTTATTGCCTGCCGCTTCTTCCAGGGAATCCTGAAGGTCGCGGATCGTTTTATACATCATAAGTTCCATAGCCGGCATCTCGGAAACCGAGGAAATACCGAACTCAAGAAGGAACTGCTGAGTCGTTCTGAAAAGCGCCGGTCTGCCCGGAGCTTCGAGTGTGCCGCATTCTTCGACAAGACCACGTTCGATCAGGCGGCTGACGATCGAATCGGAGCTGACACCGCGGACGGCTTCGATCTGGGCACGTGTGACAGGCTGGTTATACGCGATAACCGCCAGAGTCTCATAGGTCGCCTGTGACATCGGAGGACGTGTTCTCGGAGCGAACATCCTCTCAAGGACGGGCTTCATGGAAGGCTTGGTGCACATGACATAGGAATCATCGACCTTTCTGATCAGAAGACCTCCCCACGGGTTTGTCTCATAGTCTTTCATCATGCGCTCAAGCGTCTCTTCGATCGCTTCTTTCGGCATCTGCGTGATCTCGGCAAGTCGGTCACATGAGATCGGATCACCGTGCGCGAAAAGCAAAGCCTCCAGCGCAGAAGGAAGCTCCTGTACCGTTATCTTGTTTTCACGTTCAAATCCGTCAGTCATATGCGGCTAACTCCTTCGATTCTTTTGATGCGTCCAGTCCGAAACGCTCCTCATCAAGATCCTTCTTCTTAGGTTCGATCATGATGACATCAAAAGGCTTCTCCTGCTCTGCTTTGATCTGGTCGCCACGCAGAAGTTCGAGCACTGCCAGAAATCCTACGATGCGGTCCATCTTCTCTACCTTATGCGCGGGGAAAAGCTCATGAAAAAAGACTTTTCCCTTGCCCTTTAAGTTGTCCCAGACAAATCTAATTTTATCACGAATGGAGAACTTGTCTCTTTTAAGAATATGAGTAATACGGGAAGCAATGTCGGCAAAGCGCACTTTGTTTCGCTTACACACGTCATCGATACCCTTACTGAGCGCGTCTTCATCGACCGGCGCCGGGATGTTCTCGACCTTGATCCCCAAAGAAGCGGCGGTCTGCGGAAGGCGATAAACGCACTTGGAATAGTCGCGGTAACGGTCCTTAAGATCAGAAGCGAGCATCTTACATCTTCTGTACTCGAGAAGTTTGACGACGAGTTCTTCTCTCGGATCAGGTTCAGAAGAATCCTCACTGACATTTCTGTCCGGAAGAAGCATTCTCGACTTGATATGAACGAGCGTTGCCGCCATTAAAAGAAATTCAGAAGCAACCTCCATATCCAGAGAACTCATTTTATCTAAGTACTCCATATACTGGTCGGTTACTTCTGCGATCGGGATATCATAGATATCGATATCGTTTTTTTCGATCAAATGAAACAGAAGGTCCAGCGGACCTTCAAACTTACGAAGTCTGACTTGTGGATTCTCCAAAGCTGCCACGTTATCCTACCTCAAGCTGTTTCGATCATTTTTCCGGATCAAAGCCGATCATGACGGCTTTTCTTACTTCACGGATGGTTTCTTCGGCTTTCTTGCTTGCCTTCTCTCTTCCCTGACGCAGGATCTCAAGAAGCTTCGGCTCGTCCTGAAGAAGAGCGGTTCTTTTCTCGTAGATCGGAGTATGGAACTCGGCGATCTTTTCCTGAAGCATCTTCTTGCAGGCAACGCATCCGATGCATCCGCCCTTGCACTGCTCTGTGATCTCCGGGACCTTGTCCTCATTGAAGACCTTATGGAAAGCATATACCGTACAGATATCCGGGTGACCCGGGTCATCCTTTCTGATACGGGCCGGGTCAGTGATCATGCTCATGACCTTCTTCTTTACTTCGTCCGGTGTATCGGCAAGAGCGATCGTATTGCCGTAGCTCTTACTCATCTTTCTTCCGTCTGTACCCGGAAGAACCTTTGCCTTTGTGAAAAGCGGCTGCGGCTCCGGAAGTACTTCAGACTTATAAAGATAGTTGAAACGACGTGCCAGTTCACGAGTGATCTCAAGGTGAGCCTGCTGGTCTTCACCAACCGGTACGTAGTTCGCGCGATACATCAGGATATCTGCTGCCATGAGGACCGGATAACCGAGGAAGCCGTATGTCATGATGTCTTTTTCGGAAGACATGTTAGCGATCATGTCCTTATATGTCGGGCATCTTTCCAGCCAGGAAAGCGGAGTATTCATACCGAGGAGCAGGTAAAGCTCTGCGTGCTGCTTAACATCGGACTGAAGGAAGATCGTTGCTTTTTCCGGATCAACGCCACTTGCGAGAATATCAGCGAGAAGTCCCAGAGTATTCTTACGAAGAACATCCGTATCTGCATAACCTGTAGTCAGCGCGTGCCAGTCCGCGATAAAGAAATAGCACTCATACTGATCCTGAAGGCGGACCCAGTTCTCGATCGCGCCGAAATAGTTACCCAGATGAATGTTGCCCGTAGGACGTGTTCCTGAAAGTACGATTTTGTTTTCCATGTTTACCTCTTTTTGTGTTTTTCCTTGTTTCTATTTATATTCTAAGCCTGCTCGGGACATTGAGGGCTTCATATATCATCTTTCCGAGCTGGTCCGGCCCGTAACGGAAAGGCTTTGCCACGAGATTGATAAGATCTGACAGCAAGCTCTGGTTTCCGAATCTTCCGAGAAGGATAAGCGCAAAGAATACAAAGTAGCTGTACTGCGCAAGTGTATCAAATGTGTTTCTCCACTTAAACGGAATGAAGGTAGAGATAAAACGATAACCGTCAAGCGGCGGGATCGGCAGGAGATTGAACGCCAGGAAGAGGAAATTATACTCACGAAGGAAGTAGAAAAACATCTCCACAAGCGAAGCGATCATCTGGATCGTTCTTCCGTCATCAATTGTCTTAATGCACCAGTATCTGGTCAGCGGAACGATAAGCGTAGCGATAAAGCCCATAACAAAGTTTGCCGTAACACCGGCAAGACTGATATAGCGCTCACATGTCCACCTCTTGAATCTCTTTAAGTTATTCGGGTTATACTGGACCGGTTTTGCCCAGCCGAATCCGGCCAGAAGAAGCATGACCGTACCCAGCGGATCGATATGTGCCATCGGATTTAATGTGATACGGCCCTGTCTTCTCGGTGTATCATCACCCATCTTCTCAGCGACCCATGCATGCATGAACTCATGGATGGAAAATGTAAAAGTCAGTACCATGACCATAACGGTCAGGTACATGATCTTTTCGCTCATAGGCGCATCGAGGTTAAGTATATCAAACAACATATCTCTTACTTATTCCTATCCTATCTGATCAAGCCTTCTTAAGTGAAAGGTTGACCTTTTCTCCGTTGATATCAAGTTCTGTGCTGTCATCGTCAGAACCCTCTGTGATGCTTGTCGCGAGAACGTCAGACGCGATCTGCTCACCGAACTTCGTAAATACGGCAGCAAGCTTTTCACCACAGGAATACTTCACTGTGATCCTGTCTGTGACCTCAAAACCGGACTTTTTTCTCTGGTTCTGGATCTTGGAAACGATCTCACGTACGAAGCCTTCTTCGATCAGAGCGTCATCGAGCTTTGTATCGAGGGATACCGTGAAGCCCTTGTCTGCCTGAGTGGAGAGGCCTTCCGGCTGAACGTTTTCAACGAGCAGGTCTTCTGTGAGAAGCTCGAATGTCTCGCCATCAACTTCGATATTGATCTTACCGTCCTTATCGAGAGCCGCCATGGTCTCCTTACCCGGGAGAGCCGCGATGACTTCCTTAGCAGCATTGAGCTTCGCGCCGAGTTTTCTACCCAGTGTTCTCAGCTGAGGCTTGAACTTGTAATCCAGGAGCGAGGAAGCATCCTTGAGGAACGCTACTTCGTGAACATTCAGCTCGTCCTTGATGATATCCTGATACTCATCCGGCAGTTCATCTTCGCATACAGCGTAGAGCTTGCTCAATGGCTGACGGATCTTGAGGTTTGCGGACTGACGGCAGGACAGAGCCAGAGTAACGATCTGCTGGACATCGTCCATGTTTCTCTCGAGATCTTCGTTGATCCAGGACTCTTCTGCTACCGGATAGTCACACATGTGGATGGACATCGGAGCGTTCTCGTTTACGGAACGAACGAGGTTCTGGTAGATCGCCTCAGTCATGAACGGGATAAACGGAGCAGCCAGACGTGTGAACTGCTCAAGAGCCGTATACAGCGTCATGAAAGCGTTGATCTTATCCTGAGTCATTTCCTTGCCCCAGTATCTTTCACGTCCACGACGTACATACCAGTTGGAAAGGTCGTCTACGAAGTTCTCCATCAGACGGGACGCGCCTGTGATGTCGTAGCTCTGCATCTTGCTGTCTACTGTCTTTTCGAGGGAAGCAAGTCTGGACAGGATCCACTTATCCATTACGGAGAGCTTATCGTATTCGAGGCTGTACTTTGTCGGATCGAACTGATCGATCTCCGCGTACAGGATGTAGAACGCATATGTATTCCACAGAGTACCCATGAACTTACCGAGGATCTTATCGACATTGCTGTGGTCGAAACGGGACGGCAGCCACGGCGCGTTTGCGCTGTAGAAATACCATCTTGCCGCGTCGGCACCCTGACGGTTCAGGATATCCCACGGGTCAACAACGTTGCCCTTATGCTTACTCATCTTGATGCCGTCCTTATCCTGAACGAGACCCATAACGATTACGTTCTCGAAAGGAGATCTTCCGAACAGCTGTGTGCTGATCGCCAGGAGCGAATAGAACCATCCACGTGTCTGGTCGAGTGCCTCAGAGATAAACTGGCACGGATAGTGAGACTCGAAGAACTCTTTGTTCTCGAAAGGATAGTGGAACTGAGCAAACGGCATCGCGCCACTGTCGAACCAGCAGTCGATAACTTCGGAAACACGTGTCATCGGCTTGCCGCACTTCTCACAGGTAACGTGTACATTATCTACATAAGGCTTATGCAGCTCGATATCGTCCGGGCAGTCTGTGGACTTTTCCTTCAGTTCTTCGATAGAACCGATGCACTGACGGTGTCCGCATTCGCACTCCCATACCGGAAGCGGTGTACCCCAGTAACGCTCACGGGAGATACCCCAGTCAACTACGTTCTCGAGGAAGTTACCCATACGGCCGTCACGGATCGTCTCCGGATACCAGTTTGCCATACGGTTGGATGCTACGAGCTGATCCTTTACCTTGGTCATTGCGATGAACCAGGAAGATCTTGCGTAGTAGATAAGCGGAGTATCGCATCTCCAGCAGAACGGATAGTCATGCTCATAAGGCATCTTCTTAAGGAGCTTGCCTTCCATGTTGAGCTTCTTGATGATGAGCGGGTCAGCATCCTTTACGAACAGGCCTGCGAACTCTTCGCAATCCTCCGGAAGCGTACCGTCTTCTTTAACGAGCTGTACGAACGGAAGGTCATTGTCACGGCCGACTCTTGCGTCGTCTTCACCGAATGCCGGCGCGATGTGAACGATACCTGTACCGTCGCTCATGGTAACGTAGCTGTCTGCGCATACCTTGAAAGCTTCTTTTCTGCTCTTAGCAACTGCGTCCGCGGAATACGGGAACAGGGATTCGTACTTCTTGCCGACGAGCTCTGTGCCCTGATATCTCTCGAGGATCTCATACTCATCGAAAAGCTGCGGAACGAGGCAGCCCGCCATGTAGTACATGACCTTCTTCTCTGTTCCGTCGAGGTCCTTGGAAACGGAGATCTTTACATATTCATCTGTCGGGCTGACGCAGAGAGCGACGTTCGACGGAAGTGTCCATGGTGTTGTTGTCCATGCGGCAAAGTATGTATCCTCTTCGCCTACGACCTTGAAGCGTACGAATACGGAGTTCTCTTTTACGGCCTTATAGCCCTGAGCAACTTCGTGGCTCGAAAGCGCGGTACCGCAACGCGGGCAGTACGGAACGATCTTGTGACCTTTATAGAGCATTCCCTTGTCCCAGAGGGTCTTAAGCGCCCACCACTCGGACTCGATGTATGTGTTGTCGTATGTTACGTACGGGTGCTCCATGTCGGCCCAGAAACCAACGCGGTCAGACATCTGCTCCCATTCTTCCTTGTACTTCCAAACGGATTCCTTACACTTTTTGATGAAAGGCTCAACACCGTACTCCTCGATCTGAGGCTTACCGTTGATACCGAGCATCTTCTCAACTTCCAGCTCAACCGGAAGGCCGTGTGTATCCCAGCCCGCCTTAAACTGAACGTGCTCACCCTTCATGGAATGGTATCTCGGAACTACGTCCTTAATGACACGGGTCTTAATATGTCCGATGTGCGGCTTGCCGTTTGCTGTCGGCGGGCCGTCATACAGCGTAAAATTCGGAGTTCCGTCCTTTTCCGGGCGGATGGACTTCTTCTGGATGTCATTGGCTTTCCAGAAGGCCAGCACTTCCTTCTCGCGATCGATAAACTTCATATCCGGCGATACTTTTTTATACATAGTAAAACCTCTTCTTCTCTAAAAGCTCCCGTCATTATAACATACGAACCCATTTGTGAGTATATTTTTTATATTATAGAGACAAATTCGTCAAAAATGACAAAGAAACGTTCCCGAAGGATACTTCCGACGGGAACGTCTCATGTCTTCTAAGTGGTTTTTAAGGCGGAGCTTACACCTCGTATTCGTCCTTTACCTCGGCAAAAGGACCTGCGATGGTCGTAACTCCTCTGTCTTTTCCGTAATAGTCGTAGTTGAATACAATATCGGAACCGTCCGTATTCTCGTAGCGCTGATCCGGCTGGAACGCTTTCCCGAGGATATCGGTGTTGATGATGCCGCAGGAGAAATCCGCGATCTTCTTGAAGATATTGGTGACGAGCACATACTTGCCGTTTCTCTCGACAACATCCGCGGTCGCCTTGAATCTCTTGACGATCAGGTTCTTCTCTTCCTTCTTCCAGGCCTTGGCGCCGTTGAGGTAGACATTGCTGTTGATCCAGACCGGCAAGTGCTGGAAGTGCTTTTCCATGATCTTGAATTCATAGGACATCGGCTGATCCAGATGGAACGAGTCGATCCACTCCTGATAGGTCGGGTATTCGTCGAAGATGAAGGTTCCTGCCTCCTGTTTGTCGAAGAATCTCGGATCCACATCCTTCGGGCACTCCTCGATCGGCCACTTCTGTACGAATACGTTGTTGTAGATCCTGTCGTCACCGTGAAGGATGCTCATGAAGCCCATAACTTCGGTTCTGTGCGGGAAGTGATACGGTGTATAACGAGGCTGGTTCTTACCGGAGATGACATCGTCGGTCCCTTCGCCGATCGCCTGGAACGTACCACAGATCAGGTTATTGACCATCGCGACACCTTCTGTCGCCAAACGGAGCGATGCTTTACTGAGCATGATGTTGTTATCGACAAGCGTCGGACCATGACCGACTTCGATGAAGATATCCTGACTCATGATGGTACCCGGGATCCTCTTGGCGAAGTCCGGAGTGTGGTTATCGTGCAGGAGATTCTGCGAAAGGATCGTGCCCTGTGCCTGCCAGTCACACCAAAGACCCATGGTGCAGTGGTGAACGTGGTTTCTTCTCATGATGACGTCGATCGCGGCATGAAGCTTGATGCCCGCGATCTCGGCGCCGCCGACTTCCATCATGTTGTTGATGTTGTGGATATGATTATCCTCGATGATCGAGAAAACGCATCCCATACGGCCGACGATACCGGTCTGCTCACAGTGATGGATATGGCAGCGACGCACGATATGAGAGCCGATGTTTTCCTTCAGCCATCCGTGATACTGGCCACGGCAGACGGCATCACGCTCCATCTGTGTCGGGCTCTTTACGCGATACTTCGTGAAGTAGTGATCGTTCTCGGGATCAAGGTACTTACCGAGGGAGATACCGCAGCAGCGGCTGTGGCTGACTTCGCAGTCCTCGATGATCCAGCCGCGACTCCAGTGCGGCCCGATCATACCATCCTGGAAAGCCGCCGGCGGAGCCCATGTGGTCGCAGCCTTGTTTACGGTGAATCCGGAAAGAGTGATATAGCCGACGCCGGTCTTACTCGGGAAGAAGCAGTTTCTTCTCACGTTGATCTCGACTTTAGCCTTATTCGGATCTTTGCCCTGGAAGTTTGCGTAGATAACGGTCTTTCCATCTTTCTGCTCACAGTACCACTTGCGTGTGGAGTTTTCCGGTTCCCAGGAAGAGATGTCCTTTTCACCCTTCAGACAGTCCTCAAGAGTATCTGTCTCGTAGAGCGCGACATCGTTAATGTAAACGCATCCTGTATGCGGATGACGGTGCCAGAAATACCAGTCGCCGCCGATCCTTGTGTCGTAAGGATTGTAGGATCCGAAAATGCCGTTGTCGATCTCGACCTTCCAGGTCTTACCCTTGTATTTTTCCCAGCCCTTTACGATCTCGGCTCCCGTGATGACTGCCTTTAAAGGCTCAACGGATCGATAAGTAATACGGGCATCTTCCGTACCCGCGTTGCTCGGGTCAACGTATTCGCGATAAACGCCCGGCATAACGAGGACTTCATCACCCGGCTTTGCAACTTTTGCCGCAGCGGAGATCGTCAGAAAAGGATGTTCTTTGGTACCGCATCCTTGGGACTTGGTGTTCTGGTCTACGTAATAGATCATTGTTTTTCCTCCAAAATGTATGCTGATTCGATGTCTGATGTGAAAATGGCCACTACGGATGGATAGATCTTTGCTGTCTCGGAGAACGGATCCGGGTAAGTATTTTTATCCGGACCCATGTGAAGTCTGATCATGGCATACTCCTCCGGCTTAAGCCTTATGAAGTTCTGGATATACCAGCAGGACTTCTCACCGTGGCCGACCGGGAAAGAATCCTTAATGCCCCACACTTCTTTTTCCACCCAGTTGGCCACTTCCTTGCCGTACTGGTTGATCTTCGTGCCTTCTTTTACGTTCTTGACCTCTTTTACATAAAAGTTGACCTTGCAAAGATCATGCAAAAGAGATGTGATGATCACCGTGTCCGGTTCGATCTTCACAAGTCCCTGCGCGACTTTTTCAGACAGGCGCTGATAGACATGAAGGCTATGAAGCGCGAGTCCTCCCTCGCAGTTTAAGTGATATTTCGTGGATGCCGGTGCCGTGAAAAAGTCTGTCTTTGTCACGATCCATTCCACCAGGCGCTCCATACCCGGACGCTTCGTAGAAAGAAGCAGTTCGGTGATCTTCTTCTGGTTCTCATCACGCTGTTCTTTCGTGATCACAAATTCGTCTGCCATTACATCACTCCCTTGCAAATTGATTCCATGGTTCTTCTTCGGAGAGAGGGATCTCAAATACCATCCTCTCGTGACTTACGGGATGATCCACCTCCAGATGGTAGGATTCCAGAAGGATGTCCCCGGAAAAACGGTTCGGTCCTTTCCCGTATTTTCGGTCTCCGACGATCGGATGTCCGATCGACGAAAGCTGTGCTCTGATCTGATGGGATCGTCCCGTGTGAAGGTCAACGGAAAGAAGCGATACCGGAACTCCGGCGATCCTTCCCTGCCCGATGACTTCATACTCGAGGAAGCACTCTTTGGCGTCTTTCGGCGCTTTTTCCTTCGTATCGAAAACATCCACCAGATTGGTCTTACTGTTCTTCAAAAGATAAGAGCGGATCTCACCTTTTTCTTCTTCAAAAGCACCGTACACGATCGCGCGGTACTTCTTTTTCACGGTTCTGCTTCGGATCTGTTCGCTGATCCTTGACGCGCATTTACTTGTCTTGGCAAATACCATTACGCCGCGGACAGGTCGATCGAGCCTGTGCAGAAGCCCAAGGTAAGCCTCTCCGGGCTTATTGTACTTTTCGACCAGATACGTCTTCAGAAGCGTAAGCATATCCGGACTTCCGGTCATATCACTCTGCGAAAGGACTCCCGCTGGTTTGACGGCCACAAGAAGATGGTTGTCTTCAAAGAGGATCTTCGGTATATCTTGCATCTCAGACCTCTTTCTTTGTCCATCTACCTGTACTTCCGCAAGGCAAGATGCAGTCCATCCTTGTACAGGGCAGTCCGAGCTCCTCCGAAACGACTTTACCTCCGTGCTTCGTCTTAATGGCCAGTCGTAAGATATCCTCGATGACCATCGAAGAAAGGCCGCTCGTATAGGAATTGATCAGGAAAAAGAGCGGATCATCGGAAATGAGCTGCTCACACTTTTCGACAAGCGGGAAAAGGGCGTCCTCAAGCTTCCACATCTCTCCGGAAGGCCCTCTTCCATATGCCGGCGGATCCATGATGATACCATCGTATTTTCTGCCTCTTCTGATCTCTCTTTCGACGAACCTTCCGCAGTCCTCGACGATGAAGCGGATATAGCAGTCTTCAAGGCCGCTGGCGACCATGTTTTCTTTTGCTCTTTGGACCATGCCTTTACTTGCGTCGACATGGACGACTTCCGCCGCTCCTGCCGCGGCAAATGCCATCGTCGCGCCGCCCGTATAAGCAAAGAGATTGAGGATCCTGGGCTTTCTTCCCTCGGCAACTGCCTTCTGGATAAGGTTGCCGCAGAAATCCCAGTTTGCTGCCTGCTCCGGGAAAAGACCGGTATGTTTAAAACTTGTCGGTTCGATGATAAACGTAAGCGGACGCCCGACCGCGTCATAGTGGATCTTCCACTTCTGCGGGAACGGCTTCTCCTTGCTCCAGGAACCTCCTCCGCTCTCACTTCTGTGATAGACCGCGTGCGGCTTCGGCCAGCGCTCTTCTTTCATGCCGGCGTAGCCTGTTTTCGGCCAGATCGCCTGAGGATCGGGACGCTGAAGATACACATCGCCCCACCTTTCGTATTTTTCTCCCTGACCACAGTAGAGCAATTCGAAATCTGTCCATTTATCTGCCAAAAACATAATTCTTACCGACTTTCCGCAAGATAGTAAAATTATACCACAATGACCTTTCGGAAATCTTGATCCGGATAAACTGAAAACCATCATTGAAAAGGTAAGACTTGTTTTTGAAGAAAGAAACTGGAAGTTCCGTATCATGTCGATCGACGAGAAATACAAGGTCACTTTATTGTGAAATAGTTTTTACGATTTGTTCACATTCGTTTGCTCAAAAATCATTTTTTCGATTATAATAGATGTGTATTGCTAATCAATGAGTAAGAGGTATTGAGAATGGCTACTGCTCCTCATATTTTAATCTGCGATGATGACCCGGTCGTACATGAGTCCCTGGGTCTGTATTTTGAAAACGAACACTTCACATATTCAAGCGCCTATGACGGACGCGACGCTCTCGCGCACGTTGCTTCCGACAAACCGGACCTGATCATTCTGGACGTCATGATGCCGGAAAAGACAGGTATCGAAGTTTGCCGTGAGATCAGAAAGACGCTTTCCACTCCGATCATCATCCTCACCGCAAAAGGTGAAGAGATCGACCGTGTTCTCGGTCTGGAGCTCGGAGCCGATGACTACATCGTTAAGCCCTTCTCCCCGAGAGAAGTAATCGCACGTATTAAAGCAGTACTTCGCCGTATCAATGAACCTCAGGAAAATACATCCTTCCTTCGTTTTGAAGGACTGGAGATCAACCTCGATAACTATCAGGTCAAAGTTAAGGGCGAGCTTGTTCCCTGCACACCGAAGGAAGTTGAGATCCTTCATCTTCTCGCTTCTCACATCGGTCAGGTCATGGACCGTGAGCAGATCCTTTCTCTGATCTGGGGCTATGACTACTTCGGTGATACAAGAACGGTTGATACGCATATCAAACGCATCCGTCAGAAGATCTATTATGAAGGTGCTCCGTGGTCATTGATCACTGTGTACGGTGTCGGATATAAATTCGAGGTCAACTCCTGATGTACCGTAGTCTTTTTCTACGCAAGATGATCTTTTTAGTGCTGGTCGCGCTCTTTGCGTCAGCACTTCTTTCTTCCGCGCTTTTTAATCTGGCCGCTAATGAGATCTCAAAAGACAACGAACAGGAGGTCATGATCGACAAGGCAAGATCGATGGCATCTTATCTCGGAGATCAGATCGTCGAAGGAAAAGAAAGCGATGATGCCGCCCGTCTTCAGACGATCAGAAACGCCGGCATTGGATACCGTTCCTACGACGTTATTTCCTGCTATTACCTGCTCTATGACGCAAACGGAAAACTCGTAAGCTCCACAGCTGCCGATAACACCGATACCGCTTCCATGATCAGTTCCATTAACGGATTCTGCGGAAGCAACATGTTGACCAACAGTGACAACAAAAACCTCATCGGCTCCGTAAAGAAGGATGACAGCAAAAACAGCATCACGATCGTACAGGTCCCGATCCAGTACGAGGGACATATCGTAGCCTACCTGATCATCGGTGATCAGGTAACCGCGGATACGACATCGCTTTCAAGTTTCAGCCAGTTTGTTTTCCTTTCCACTCTGGTCGTTTCACTTGCCATGCTGGTTCCCGTATATTTCGCGAGTAAGCGTCTGATCCGTCCTCTCAATCGTGTTACGGATGTAGCTAACGCGTTGGGTCAGGGTAACTTCAGCATCCGTGCCAATGACAAGACCAAAGGCGAGATCGGTGACCTCGCCGCCTCCGTAAACGATCTTGCCGAAAAGCTCAGCAAATCCATTACAAGCGTTACCACAGAGCGTAACCGACTCAAAGAGATCTTCGATATCATTTCCGAAGGTATCGTTTCCGTAAATAAGGATCTTCAGCCGGACTATTCCAACAACGCGATCGCGACGCTTTTCGAAAAGGTTCCGAGAAAGAATCTTTTCACAGAGAAACTGCAGCTGATCCCGTTTGAAGAAGTCTGGGAAGATTTTGAAAACTGCCTGAAGACCGGCGAAACATACGAGCGTACGATCGAGGCGAAAGACTGTGCGTATTCTTCTACGATCGTGCCGATCCTCGATAACGAAAAGAGCATCATCGGAGCCACGGGCTTCTTCCGAGACATCTCCGAGCAGGAGCGCCTTGAGCAGACACGTCGTGACTACGTCGCGAACGTATCCCATGAGCTGCGTACTCCTCTCACCGCGATGCGCGGACTCGTTGAGCCTCTGGCAGACGGCATGGTAAAGAAAGAGGAAGACCGCCAGCGTTATTACGGCATCATCCTCCACGAGACGATGCGTCTTTCCCGACTGATCGACGACATGTTGGAGCTTTCACGTCTGCAGGCGAGAACGCTCGCGTTTAAGACATTCCCGTTCGATCTCAACAAGCTCCTTTCCGAGTTTGAAACAAAGTTCAAGCCTGTCATGGAAGAAGCTGAACTGAACTTCTCCGTAGAATATAAGACCGGCCCGCTTCCGACGGTTATGGGTAACCCTGACCGAGTCGAGCAGATCATCGTTATCCTTCTGGATAACGCGAAAAAGTATACTCCGGCCGGCGGAAGCATCACGATCTCGACCGAGTACAGCAATGAGACTGATCAGGTACTTGTTTCCGTGATCGATACAGGACAAGGTATTCACGAATACGACATCGACCATATCTTCGACCGTTTCTATAAGGCGGACCGTGCGCGTGGTAAAAAAGGCACCGGTCTCGGTCTTGCTATTGCCAAAGAGCTTCTCTCCTACATGGGTGAGACGATCACCGTTCAGAGTGAATACGGCGAAGGTACGACTTTCACCTTCACACTGAAGCGTGTTACCGGTTCCGTCTGGTACTGATGGGAGAACCGAATATGCCCGAAAGCAATTCCGGAGAATCAGTCCGTATCAACAAATACATCAGTTCCACAGGTTTTTGCTCACGAAGAAAAGCGGACGAGTATATTGCGGCCGGCGTAGTCACGATCGACGGAGCTCCTGCAGAAACCGGATCTCAGGTCTTCCCCGGCCAGGTCGTGCGCGTGAATGATAAGGTCGTTCTCCCGAAGGATGATCACATCTATATTGCCTTCCATAAGCCGCTCGGTATCACCTGTACAACGGACAAAAGGGATAAGGACAACATCATCGACTATATCAACTATCCGGAAAGGATCTTTCCGATCGGACGTCTGGATAAGAACTCGACTGGTCTCATCCTTCTTACTAACGACGGAGACATAGTTAACAGACTCCTGCGCGCCGAAGGCCGTCACGATAAGGAATATGTCGTTTCCGTAGACAAACCGGTCGATCAGGCATTTAAGGAAAAGATGGAAAACGGACTTCCGATCCTTGATACAGTCACTCTTCCCTGCAAGGTCAGTCTCACAGGAAAAAACACGTTCCACATCATATTGAATCAGGGACTGAATCGACAGATCCGAAGAATGTGCGAACACTTAGGATATCGTGTTACGCGTTTAAAGCGCATCCGCATCCTGAATATCTCACTTGGTTCTCTTCCCGTCGGACAGTACAGAGAACTGACTCCCAAGGAAAGACAAGATCTTTTCAACATATTGGAGAATAAATGAAAAGGACCTTCGTTTCCGAAGGTCCTTCCCATATAGTGAAATTAGTATTTTGGAGCAAACTCTATCGTTTCCTCGTATACTGCGTTTTTCGGCAGCCCGCGTCGGGCAAGTACATCGGGGCTTCGTTCTACCCCTTTCATATAGAAGTCCAGATACAGATGCGTTCTGTTATCCGAAGAGATCAGTTCTTGATGCGAATAGTCATCCAGGTCTTCCGGCATATAGGGAAGACATGAGAATGAGAACGGATCCATATTCTCTTTGTTGATGCGCAGTCCTTTGATATCGTCATGCTGCAGCAACAGATATTTTGTATCTGTATGACCGCCGTTTTCAGACGGGCGTGCGTACTCGTGATAGAGCGCACTTTCAAGAGAAGTAAACCAGCCGATGCGCTGTGATTCTTTTCTGTCGATATAAGACTCACCGTCACCACGTCCATACCAGCCGATATGCGCTCTCGGATCGATCGGTACACGGAAACCGAAACGTACCAGATCAAAACGCGGCTGGAATCGGATCGTCGAATAGATGGTTCCGTCAGGTTTTACACGATAGTGGACCTTGATCGGGCCCTTCATACCGGACGATTCATATTTACAGATGAGATGGAAATCTTCTCCATCCATCTCGTAGAAGCTTCCCGTAAAACGGATATCTCCCTGGATCGTACGCCAGTCGGTCTCATGCGAGAACACGGTCTGTGAAAGAACATATGACTTATCGGCACGGTCGATATTTGCAGCGGCACGATAGAAGCTCGGCTCTAAAAGACCGTCGAAGTATTCCTGATCATCGATCATGACGGAGCAAAGTCCGCCCTCCTGGCGGCTGAAGCCGTAACGTACATGCTTGGTCTGTGCGAAAATAAACGCAGGAGATGTCTTGATCGTAACGACCGGCTTTTCTTCATCAATGATCAATCCATCAGAAAGCGCTGACGCGTCAATGATCTGAATCTCCGAATCATCCGATCCGGTTTGATTCCAGTTATCGTCCTTAGAAGGATCGCATACTTCATCCACAAGTACCTGCTGATAGAACGCAAGCTCATAACCGGCTCTTGCGTAACTGGTATCCGCGGCAAGTGTCATACTGATATCCAAGAGCAGTTCTTTACAAACAGCCTGATTATAGACATCTACCGCCCTTGAGTACTGATTTCTCCAGGCGGGTGTCAGGAAATCTCCGACATTGAACGGGAACTGCATGGCTTTACTTCCCATCGGCGGAATGGAAGGTACGACACCGGATCCGCCGGTAAGTCTTACACCGCCCAAAAGGAGCTGCCACTTCAGTTCGATCGGCGGAGTTCCCGCGAACTGCATTACGTTATTTACATTCAGATGCGCAGGATTCTCTACAGACGAGAAAATCTTGATAAACTCGCACTGTTTTTTCACTTCATAGAAGATCGGGTGCGGATTTCTGTTGGCATCGACGATACCCTGCGCGATCGCGACACCGACCTGCTCGGAGTATTCGACGAGGTCACCCTGATGGATATACTTCAGATCCATCTCGTCCTCTTCTCTTCTCGGTCTCGCGAGGATCGACTCGAAAAGCACCTTATCTTCTTTTAATTTGCTCTTTAAGTAACGACGGTTGACGCAAAGATCACACCACTCGCCGAAAAGCATACCGGCTCTGTTCGGGAACGGAGGAATATCCGCGACACGTCCTGTCTTATCGATCTCGCAGTAAAGCGGACGATACGGGTCAAAACCGTTGATCCTTGACTTAACATCCAGATATGTTCCTTCATCGAACTTTCTTCCTGTCATCGACCACATGATGATACACGGGTGATTAAACAGTGAATACACTGTCTGCGGAAGGATCGAAGCTGCGGACTGCAGAATGACATACATTCCGTATTCGTCGCACAGATCGAAGAATCTGGAATCCGTCGGATGATGAACGATATAAACGGTATTGATATTCGCGCTCTTCATCATCAGGATGTCCTGACGGAAACGCTCGAGCGGAACGGAAATACCGTTCTCAGGGTCAAATTCGTAGTATTTTACACCGTGGATCGGAACGGCGACATCGTTGATATGGAAGATGCCTTCCTGATAAGACAATGTACGGAAACCGAAACGCTGCTTTTTGACACAGATGACCTGATCCTTGTTGTCACGGACTTCGACGATCAGATCGTAGAGGTTCGGTGTCTGATCCGTCCACGGAAGAACGAGCTTGGCGTAGAATTCCGTTCCGATCAGCTTAACGCCTTCTTTCGGAATGATGTCGGTGAGTTCTTTTCGCTGAGTAAGACGATGCTCAGGAAGATTATAAAGATCATATTCATCACGGGCTTCCATCAGGCGACAGTAAACCGTGACTTCCATATCGTAAGGAAGATGGTTGAAAAGCTCAACCTCCACCTTTAGTTCCGCGTCTTTACGGATATCGGCATCCGGAAGGATCTCACGTTGTCTTTCAGTGGACTGGTCGTCATTATCGGAGCGATAAAGACTATTGATCATCGCCGTCTTCGGAACGACATCTTTTGCCAGTGTATCCGTCAAGAATGATGACGTAAGACGTAAGGACGCGACTTCCACATTGGATTCCGCGACAAGATACGGAAGACGGAAAAGCCCGGAGAAACCGAAAGCGCCCTGTGCGTGTACATCTTTTCTCGGCTTGCCGTTCTGCATACGGATATCGAAACGGCGGACCGCGATCGTGATCAGGTTCGGGCCTTCATGAAGATGTTCTGTCAAAAGGATCTTTGTCGTCGCGAAAGTACTTCTCGAAGAAGCCGCATGATGACCGTTAACGCTGATGATATAGTGACCGACGATACCATCGGTTACGAAATAAACGTAGCGATGAACAAACTGCGCCGGAAGATTGACCCATACTCGGTAAAGGCCGAAATCATTGGTGTTATCTTTACCCGCTTCATCGGCAAGACGCTGCTGAAGTCTTGTTGTTTTCTGGGAAAGAAGAGCGTTCTTCTCGTAGCGAAGTTCACTCGGGTAACCATAGCCCTGCATCTGCCAGACACTTGGAACATCCATGAGTTCCCACGAAGAATCATCGAATTCCGGATCTGTCCATCCCTGCGGGATGTCTTCCGTCAATTTGGCATGATAAAAACGCCAGCTCGGAAGATCCAGTCTCCAGAGCGAGTTCAAGCGTCCGAACTCCGGCGGCTGTTTCTCCGTGTAGAGCTCGTCGATCGAATCATATGGGTAGAAATACCCTTGTGATGGAAGTGGCGTCATGCTTCTCTCCGTTACATCTTTGCATAGTTATGCAGTCTGTTAACGATATTGTAGCATGGTGACTTCCATCACATGTATCAGACATATTTCATTTTGAAGTAATCAAGGCAACAATTTAACGTCACAGGAAACTGAGTTCTTTTTTCCTCTTCTTTGCCTTCTTGAGTTTCCATACACCCTTAAAGAAATGGCCGTTAAAGATCAGGATAAGCGCGTCCATCTGCTCGAGGGTGATCTTTCCGAGCGAGAATGTGGCGACTGTACGGAGCGGCATCTCACGTGTCATGACTTCGTTCATCTTGCGCAGATGTTCCTGTGTCTCTTTACGGTTACGCTTCTTGACACCAAGCATCGTACACTTATAGAAGAGCTTACTCTTTAAGTTACCGTTCTGCAGATCCGAAAGAGCGGAATTCATCGTGAACTGACCCTTTTTCGGAGCCTTCTCCTCTTTGATCTCCTTGCCCAGAACAGCCTCAAACTGCTTCTTATCGAAGATCTTCGTCTGCACGTCCAGATGGTAGTACTGAGGTGCTTTTTCTCTGTAATCAGGCGTCAAAATCTCCGGGTGAGTCGATCTTACGTTGACCTCACGAGTTCCTCTGATATCTCTGGAAGAGGCGCCGATCTCGATCTTATATGTGCCGGTCTCGACATGCCATGCGCCTGCCGCGACGTTATAGTACGCAAATGCTCTCTTATCCAGTTTGAATTCGACCGTTCTGGTCTCTCCGCGCTGGATAAATACCTTACGGAAACCGGCAAGCTGACGAGTCGGCTTGTAGATCGTCGACTCCGGAGGCGCAACATAGAGCTGCACGATCTCCTTACCGTCAAAATCACTGATATTCGTAACATCGACAGATACCGTCAACTGGCTGTCCTCATCGATATCGGTAGAAGAAAGCGAGATATCTCCATACGAATACTTCGAATAAGAAAGACCATGACCAAACGGGAAAAGCACCGGCATTTTGGCCGAGTCGTAATATCTGTAACCGACAAAGACACTTTCACTGTAAAGCGTCTGTCGAGGTTCACCGAAATAGAGATACGTAGGCGTATCTGTAAGTTTCATCGGGAATGTTTCGGCAAGTTTTCCGGAAGGATTTACCTTACCGTAGAGGATGTCGGCGATCGCGCCGGCGCCTTCCTGACCCGGAAGATATGCCATCAGGATCGATCTGACCTGAGAAACCCACGGCATCTCGACCGGAGATCCGGCATAAAGGACGACGCAGACATTGCTGTTTCTGCGTACAACTTCTTCGATCAGGCGTGTGTGTGACTTCGGAAGATTCATATGTGTTCTGTCGAAGGACTCGGATTCGAAACTTTCCGGAAGTCCCGCAAAGATAACGACAACATCCTTATCCTTAGCCGCTTCCACTGCCGCGGCAAGAAGCTTTTCATCAACCTCTTCTGTTGCGAGTGAATAACCGGGCTCATAGACGAAATTCGAATTTGTGGATGAAAAACCACTGAACGCGTGAGTGACATTTGTCGGATGGATATGGGAGCTACCGCCACCCTGGAATCTGGTTTCTTTCGCCATAGCACCGAGAACGGCAACACTCGAACCCGGAGCGATCGGAAGAAGTCCGTCATTTTTCAGAAGTACGGCAGATTCTTCAAAAGCCTGTCTCGCGAGCTTCTGATGGTTCTGATACGGAGACGATGTCGGCTGAGGCTTGTTCATGCCCTTTTCGATCAATGTCAGCATTCTCTCGGCAGCGCGATCCAAAAGAGCCATTGGCATCTTTCCGGAATCAACGGCTTCAGCGATCATGCGGTCACGCTCACCGATCGATGTCGGCATTTCCAGTTCAAGACCCGCGGCAAGCGAATCAAGACGATTGTCCGTCGCGCCCCAGTCACTCATGACCACACCGTTAAATCCCCACTCGTCGCGAAGGATATCCGTCAGAAGCTTTCTGTTTTCACAGCAGTAGGTACCGTTCAAACGATTGTACGCGCACATGACTGTCCATGGCTTGGACTCTTTGATGACCGTTTCAAAAGCGGAAAGATAGATCTCACGGAGAGCTCTCTCATCCACGATCGAGTCGTTGATCAGTCGGCACTTTTCCTGGCTGTTCGCGGCAAAATGCTTCACGGATGTACCGACACCTTTGCTCTGCACACCACGTACCCAGGCGGCACCGAGTTTTCCCGCAAGATAAGGATCTTCCGAGATATATTCGAAATTACGTCCGCAAAGCGGAGAACGTTTGATATTGATCGCGGGTCCGAGGACGATGGAAACATCCTGATCGACCGCTTCTTCACCGATCGCTTTTCCGATCTCCTCTAAAAGATCGGTGTTGAATGAATTGGCGGTCGTTGCCGCCGGCGGGAAACACGTGGCCGGACGGCTGTCGCCTCCACCCGCTCTTCCCTCTTCGGATTCCTGTTTACGAAGACCGTGAGGACCATCTGTCATCATGATCGGCGGTACACTATTGATCGGAAGTCTTTGCGTCCGCCAGAAATCCCAGCCGGAACAAAGGGAAGCTTTCTGCTTAACGGAAAGTTTACTCATCATCGACGTAACAAATTCGGAAGCCATACCTTTTACCTCAACAAAATCACAAGTTTCCTTTAGCATATTATATCACCTGTATAGAGGTAAAAAATACTATTGCCATTCAATTCCACTTCTAGTATAATCACCACACAAAACCACAAAAGAGAGTTGTGAAATGTGGGGGCGCACTGGTTTCGACGGGGTCGTGGAGACTTGGAAAGCGGGTAGAGGATTCTCGTTGGCCTCTTAAATAAACGAGAACTGCAAGTAATTGCAAACAATACACAACTCGTAGCTGCTTAATTTAGCTACCATCTCCCCGGTCTATCTGTCGGCCGGACCGGAGATGTCAGATGACAGACCTTACCTGTCGGCAGGTTAAACGGGACAACGCCTTCGGCAAAGCTTTGCGTCGGAGATGTATCTATGAAGCTACCGGAGATCTCTTCCTGTTCGTGGGAACGTGATCCAGGGGAATACTCCAAACACGAACTGCACCCGGAGATGTCCTTGTTGACGTGGTTTCGGACAGGAGTTCGATTCTCCTCGCCTCCACCACAAAAGCGGCAATAGCCGCAAAGAAAAAAGTACCCGCAAATGATCGAATTTGCGGGCTTTGTTTTAGCCTTATTTTCTTGTCGCCAAGAACTCTTGATCAGACCTTGATCGTATCCTCTCTTTCGTAGAAGAGCATCATCTTCTCTGTCATGTTCTTCACCTTCGCCGCGGCCTGCATATTGAGCTGCAAGTCGTCAAGGAACGGCTGCGCGACTCTTCCGATGGCACCGAAAACTTCCGGAGTTTCTTCCAATGTATCGACAACGATCAGATGCGCCTTTTTGTCTTCCTTCGGAAAGATCATCAGAGCATACCACGCGCGAAGGATACGGGACTCTTTCTTCATGTGTTCTTTTAACGCGTCGAAAAGATCATTCGGTGTATTCTCGTCCGTCGGGATCGCGATCATGATCGGCTGAGACGAATCAAGCTTCTGCTCTCTGATGTGGTTATCGATCTTACGCTTATGAAGCTCAAGACTCTCGAGGATCTGACGGGTAAGTACGAAACCGGTGGATTTCGGGTTGATGATGATTCCATCGACCGGTGCATGCTTAACGATATTCATCACACGAGGAAAATCCAGCTGCTGGATCGACTTCTCCGGAATACCTTCCGTGATCTCAAGTTCATAAGAATCTGTAAACAGCGGAAGATATGTCTTTCCTCCTTTACCCTTCAAAAGAGCTACGCTGATACTGCCCGGCTTTGCGTTTTCTTCCGGTTTCATGCACGGAGAAAGGAACATAGCGTCCTCGGCGATACATTCGACAAGGCGGCTCATATACTCACGATTATCCAGCGTAACGCCATCACCATCAGGAGTTCCGCACTTCTGTGACTCACGAAGAAAAGCGGTAAGGAAAGGATTTACAAATTCCTTGGCAGGTACTTTTTCCGCGGTAACATAATTGACTGTTGAAAGAACGTCATACTTGGAAACATCACCGCTTCTCAATCCTTCGAGAACTACGGAGACATTCTCACCCATTTTTGCTTCGGACATCTTGGCCATCAGGGCATCTTCGATACGCAGCGCCCTGGTCTTCATGGATTTACCTTTTCTTCCGAGAAGATAGAGCTCCTGACCTTCTTTCAGATCAGCTCCGCGAACATTACCGATCACGGAAACCTCGGTTGAAGTCATGGAAAGCACTTCCTCGATCAGGATCGTCAGAAAAGGATACGAAATACTTTCATTCTCCTTGTTCTGCTCGTTCAGATCACCGCGATCTTCATTGTTCTTTTTTCCAAATAAACCCATTTCCTTTTTCTTCCTTTTTCGTATTGTTTATGCAAGATTCGGATATCATCCGTAATGGATCTCTGTCTTGATCGTCGTCTGCCACAAGACCATGACTCCGTTATTCAGAGAATCTGCTCTCAGCGGAATCGACGCGAGACGCAGAGAATTCGGATCAAGACCTGAATCCTCGATAAGAGAACGACTCACTCTGAAGAACCCGGTCCTTCGAGAGTACGGAGGAATGAACGCGGCCTGACTACCGACTTCATATACCATCTTATCGATGGTGATCGTGTGATCATCAAGTCTCAACTGGATATAATCCGAAGTCTTGTTAATGTATGTGTAGCTGATAGTAAAATCCGTATCGTCGAGATCGAAACCGTCAACGATCATCTGCGCGCCTTCACTGTCCAAAATGATCTCGGAGGACGAACCTAATGGTTTTTCTTCGTAAACATAGGCATCCTCGCCCTGCGGGAAGAGATTGACCGGAATGTAATTCAACTGATTTTCCGGATCGGCAAGAACAGCTGTCGTACCATCAACGGTAGGAGACGCGATCATCAGGAACGATATACGCGTCGGAACAGTAAAGTCATACGGCTCCTCAGCATACTCACTGGCAAAATTGGTTACGTCTACATATGGCTTATTCGGCTCGATCGCTTTTTCGGTATAATAATAGCTGTCTGCGTCGAAACAGACATTATTAAGGACAACATCATGCATGTAAAGCTTGTACGGAACATCCGTTTTATTCGTGTACTCGGAAGTGACAATATATCCTTCGTCCGTGACCTCGGCACTCGTGATAACGAATTTGAAATACTCATTGTCTACGATCGTCGCTCCGTTAAGATCACCACTATAGTAACCGTCGACATCATTGGTAAGTCCGAGACTTTCCTGTTTCATCGGAATGGGAGTCGGAGTCGGAACGGGAACATTCTCTGCAAAAATAGAGCCGTCACTGATAAATTGATGAAGTTTGGTGACCTTCATCGAAAATTCGGGACCGGAAGTATCTGAAGGATCCGAATCATCATCGTCGTCTTCATCGTCGATGTCTTCTTCCTCTTCTTCGGTCTCTTTCGTTGCCTGCTTTTTATGCATATTACAAGAAGGCAGGAGCATCATGAAGCAAAGAATAATAGAAACAGCCGCAATAATTCGTTGTCTTTTCACCTGAGATCCCCCTTGTTTATCATTAACCCAATCATTTTACCATAAACAAGGGTATGCAACAATTATATCAATGCTGAGGCATGGTAACGATGAACTGAGCGATGCCCTGACAAAGCTTGAACTGATACTCTTCGTTCATAAGATTCGCTTCATCATCACTGTTTGTCAGATAGCCCATACGGATCATGAACGACGGAACGGAGTTCGCCCAGTTCAGTCCGCTGTACTTCTCGCTTGCCTTGCATCCGTTAAAAGCACTGCCCGTTGATGTCGACAGCTGCTTTCCGAGATTCTCGCCCCATGTAGGCACCTGGGAAGCATACTCGCCGGAATTCGGAACAATGACTTCAATACCATTGGTCTTCGAGTCATTGGCCGCGTTGCAGTAAAGGCGGATAAACAGATCCGGATTTTTGGATACGGCAAATTCCGCACGCTCTTTATTGGAGATATCGACATCATTCGTCTCTCTTGTCAGATAGACTTCGCAGCCAAGTGACTCGAGATATTCTTTGAGCAGAAGTGCGTTTTCGAGATTGATCTCGGACTCATCTGTTCCTGTGACTACACCGGTATAACCCTGAGAAGAACGATCCTTCGATCCGCCCATAGACGAGGACATGGATTCAGGATCCGTGTTCGCGACAGCCTGATGGCCCGGGTCGATAACAACACAGTATCCGGTAAGGCTCGGTCCGCCTGCCGGGAAAGGTGTTACGGCAGGAGTAGGTGTAGCCTCAGGCTCTGTCGTTTCACTTGTCGTCGTTTCAGACTCCTCGGAAACAGGTGTCGTTTCCGAAGACGTTGTAACTGTCGTCGCGGAAGTTGTCTGTGTTTCGCCCGACTTTGAAGTCAGGTGTGTGACCAGATAGTAAATACCGAGTCCGACCGCAAGAAGAATAAGGACAAAAGTCACAATAATGATAATTACAGCGCGACGGCGTCTTGCCTCGATCTGCTTTCTTCTGGCGCTGCTGATCTGGGAGCGACGGACCTGTACCGGTGTCTCCTCATCATCGTCGTCATCATCGACTTCCGGTCTTTCGTATCTTACCTGAGAACCGGGTCTTAACGGCGCGGCAGGAGCTGCTTTTACGGATGGAGCAGGCTGGGGCGCTGCTTGCGGTGCCGGTTTAGAAACAGGCTGAGAGGCAGGCTTTGGTGCCGCCGGCTTCTGAGTCTGCTGTGGCTGTTGCGCCGGGCGTGCCTGCTGCGGCTGTTGCGGTTGCTGCGTCGGGCGTGCCTGCTGCGGCTGCTGAGCCGGATTTATCGGTTGTGGTTTTGCCATGCGCGAAGATGGAACCCGGCGAATCTCGTTCATCAGGCTCTGGATATCCACCGCGTCTTTATCATTCGCGGCATTCGACTGGTTCATAAAATCACGAAGATCCGGCACCCCTTTTTGAATTGGTTTATCATCCTGTCTCTTCGGCTTATTTTCTTCAGAACCGTTCATATTCAATCCTCACACACTTATTTCAGTGTGATTTTAACATACGGCATGTGTAAACAAATTTACATCTTTGCGTATCCTTTATTACAGAATGACATATTTCCCGCGTTTCCTATCAAAAAGCACCGTTCTATGTAAAATTGTTTTGAAATCTTTAGGATTATCGTATAAAATGAGTATTACTTCGTTAATGGGGGACGCATTGTGAAGACGAAAAACGCATTGGTGATCGGACTGGGCATTTCCGGTTGTTCTGCCGCGAGACTTTTGGCAGAATCCGGCTATACCGTCACATGTTTTGAGGGAGAATCCCACATCGGCGGCGCGCTTTTCGAAGAGGAGCGTCCGAACGGGATCCGCGTGCAGGCATGCGGTCCTCACATTTTCCACACAGACAACGAAAACGCGTATAACTTCATCAAGCGATTCGGAGCGTTCTTTCCGTATCGTCATCGCGAAGTCGTTTCGATCAGAAATCAGATGGTACCTCTCCCCCTTAACGCGCATTCGCTCGAGATGCTTTTCGGGAACAAACAGGCCGAGTCTCTTATTTCGAAACTTACCGGTGCTTTTCCCGAAGAAAAACGCATCTCCGTCGATCAGCTCATCGCGTCTTCTGATTCTAAACTGAACGAACTCGGAAGATTCATCATCGAGAATATCCTGACGCTGGATATCAACAAAAAAGAAGGCAGTTCTTTTATTCCTGCGGATGACTCTTACATGAACGATGCTTTTGTAGACGTGGGTTCTGATGACTGCTACTACACGGAAAGCATTCAGTCCATGCCGATGCAGGGCTTTATGTCGATCATGAACCAGATGATCGATCATCCCGCCATCACTGCTTATCTGGATACCGACGCGCTTTCACGTGTCTCGATCCACCAGGACGGCTCGACCGTACTTTTGGACGGTATTCCTTTCAAGGGTCCCGTGATCTACACCCCTTCTCTCGATAAACTGTTCGGTTTCTGCTATGGCGCATTGCCGTATCGCAGAAGCCGCACGTCTTTCGTTGATATGGATATCGATTTCCATAATGAGTGCGCGGTCATTCTGACACCGAAAGCCAAAGACTGCATCCGCGTTTCCGAATGCAAATATATGACACTTCAGAGCATCGAAGGACGCACGAGCCTTTGCATGGAAGAACCTTTCACCGAAGTTTCCAGAGGAATGTCCGAACCGTTCGAACCTGCCCTTTCTTCTGACAGTCAGGCGCTTTACGGAAAGTACGCGGAGCTCGCGAAAAAATGTCCTTCTATCCGACTTCTCGGAAGAATGGCATGTTATCGGAATTATTCGATCTCGGAAAGTATCGAGCAGGCGATCGAAGTCGTCACTTCTCTTTAATTCTTATTCCTCATCTGATTCACGTGAATAAACAGATACCGGGATATCTGTCGGATTCTGCATCTCAACACGGTAGTAGATACGTTCATCACACTTGACATTTACCTTGAGTCTTACGGATCCGGTAGATTCGATCTCGGAAAGATCCAGATAAGCAGACAGATCAGATGAAGTCAGATCATCCATATCGCTCTTCCTACCGATCAGACGGACCTTAACATTTTCCGTAGGATACTTGACCGCCAGGTTCTTTTCCTTCAGAACGGCGTCATTTTCATACTGAAGCTGAAGCGAGAAAGACTTCTCGGTAACCGGGTTTGTAGTTACCTGGATATACATCCAGAGCATAAGCGAGAACAAGAATGATACCAGAAGCAGAAGCGCGTTTCTGGAGCGCTTGCCTTTCTTCTGTTTTGTCTTCTTTCTTGCGACGACCGGCATCGCTTCTTCGTCGCGCTCGCTGTCATACTCGTCATTCGAGGCGGCAACAGAAAAAGCAGTTATCGGCTCGGCAGAAGATGTCGCGACCTTTGCCTTCTTGCCGTTCTTCTTATTGTGCTTCTTGTTTCTGATCGTAAGCTTGCTGGTTCCGGAAGTTAGACCCAGGAGATAAAGAAGGTTCTTACGAAGATCCTGACCGTCTTTCATTTCATAAAGAGTACCGTCAACAGCGATCGACATCGTGCCTCTTTCCTCGGAAACAACGACCGCGATCGTGTCACCGATCTCACTCGCGCCGACTGCAGCTCTGTGTCTTGTACCATAACGCTCGATCATGTGGAACGTCTCGGAGAGCGGAACATGACATCTCGCCGCGATGATCCTTCCGTCACGGATAAGGAGGGCACCGTCGTGCATCGGAGAGCCTTTATAGAAGATCGACTGGAGCATGGAATTGGTTACTGAAGAATCCAGACGGACGACATTTTCCTGTTTCAGAAGTTCACCGAGTTTTGTGGATCTTTCCAGGAGCATGATCGCGCCTGTATATGTCCTGCTCATCTCGGTGCAGGCACTGACGATCTCATCGACCATGGAAACATAACGAAGCTGATCCTCGGAATCGTCATTTATGATCGCGCTCTGGAATGACGAGAATGATTTAAGTCCTACTGTCTCAAGCGCATGACGGAGCTCCGGCTGGAAGATAACAACAAACAGGATCGCCACGATATACAGGAGTTTGTTGAAGATATATCCGACCATTTCCAGACCGAGGAAACTGCAGAACAGAATAAATACCAGGATCAGGAGCACGCCCTTTAAAAGCTGCCAGGCTCTGGTATCGCGGATGATCTTCAGGATGTTATAAAGAACGAATGTAACAAGGATGATATCAATAACATAGCGAACGAGATCCAGCGGGCCGCCAAAGAACAGATATCCGCTGTCCAAACTGGAAAAAACTTCACGGATAAAATCTGTGAATTTCTCGAACATTGTTCATCCCCCTTTCGAATACGTCTCTTAATTATATCATAGATGGCACGCTCTTGGCGAACCGCTCGAAAGGCATCGCTCCGGAAACGCCTTATATCTCGCCGATCTCTCTTTGTAAGGAACTTTTATCCAGGATCGTGACCATTTTCCCCGAAAGTGAGAGTATCCCATCTTTTTCCATCGCCGATAACTCTCGGGAAAACGACGGACGAGGGATCGAAAGGAACTTGGCCACTACTTCTCGGGATCCCGGAAGCGTAACACAGGCCTTCTGCTGCTTTTCAGAAAGACGCAGAAGAAAAAACGAGATCTTCGATCTGACACTCTTCTGGGAAAGAAGGATCACCCTCTCATCAGACTGTTTGATCCTTTGCAAAAGCAGCTTCCAGAGGCCCTCACGGATCGTCGGGAACTTCTCAACGAGGGAGAACAGATTGTTCTGGGATATAAATGACAGTGACACATCCGTGATTGCTTCCAAAGTAGAAGTATAGCGCCCGTCCTCCTCCTGGATCTGGTCCTCGCCGAATACATCTCCGTGCTCTAAGATACGAAGTGTCGAATACTCTCCGGAATGCGTGTACTTCTGGGCTGCCGCCTCACCTTCTTCGATGATGATCAGGCCATTGCAAAGATCTCCTTCAGACGCGATGAGTTCACCTTTCACAAGGTCTTTCGCTCGGAAAAGCGCCTGGCACTCCTCCTTTTCTGCAGGACTTAAACCCAAAAACAAGATAGATACTTCTGTTCTTTTATCCTTGCTCATTTCTTATCTACTCTTTCCCTTCTTCAAAAGAATAAACAAGTTTTCCCTTGACCCATACTTTTCGGACACTATTGTTCTTATCCAGAGCAACCATATCCGCGAACTTTCCGATCTCGAGCGTACCGGTATCCCCGTCGATATTAAGTACTCTTGCCGGATTCAGCGTACATGCCTTCAGCGCGGTGCGCATGGGAATTCCGATCTTCAGAAGATTAAGGAACTCCGCGTGAATATCCGTCGTGGAACCCGCAAGTCTTCCATCACCGAAATCCGTTCTACCGGATATGACATTGACCACTTTACCGCCGAGATCGTATTGACCGTCCGGCATTCCTGCGGCACGCATGGCATCTGAAACGACCACCGCCCGATCTTCACCAAGTACGGTAAAAGCGATCTTTAAAAGCGCCGGATGCACGTGCATACCGTCACAGATCAGTTCACAAGTAACTTCCGGAACCTCAAGAAGAGCTCCCGGTGCGCCGGGCTCATGGTGTCCCAGCGGATTCATCGCGTTAAAAAGATGCGTCGCGTGACGAAGTCCCGTCTTGATCGCGTCACGGCAAGTCTGATACGGAGCCGCCGTGTGCGCGCAGGAAAGAACGTACTTTTCTTTCATCTTCGTGATAAAGTCGAAGCTCCCGGGAAGCTCCGGCGCGATATCTATGATAGATATCAGATCTTCGGAAAAACCTGAAAGGATCTCCTGAACATATTCCATCGAAGGATCTATGGCATAGTCGGTATTTTGGACGCCACACTTTTCTTTCGAGAGAAAAGGACCTTCCAGTCTCACGCCCAAAACTCTTGCTCCGCTCTCTTCCCTCTTGAAATGGTCCGCGGAAAGAAGAACTCTCTGAACGTCTTCCTTCGGGATCATCATCGTTGTCGGGCAGAAAGAAGTAACACCTTTAGAGGCGAGATACGAGGAGATCTTCGACAGGCTTTCGACCGTACCGTCTGAGGTATCCGCGCCCATCGCGCCGTGTATATGAAGGTCGATAAACCCGGGGATCAGGATCATGCCGGAAAGGTCATATTCGTCCTCATCGGCAGGAACGGAAAGGATCTCTTTTGCGATAGCAGAAATACGTCCGTTATCCACGGTCATCGTCATATCTTTTTGAAGAGAAAAATCCGCATCTACAAGATCTACATGATTCAGCCGCATATTCGTTGTCCTTCCCGATCGCCACTTGCGATCACAATATGATTTTACATCTAAAAACTCTTTTACGCCAACCGGACGCGCCCACTGTCCTTCTATCGCAAACATGGTGCTTTTCTTTACGAAATAGGACATTTTTCCGTTTTTAAGAAAAACCCTGCTCCATATCGTGTAAAAGGGACTATAATCAAAAGCAGTAAATAATTAAAGTAAGTAGGAGGATTATTATGTTCCCAGAAATTTCGGTTACTAAGACAACCTCACCAAGACAGAAACCGCAGCCGGGTCAGCCGCTGCCGTTCGGACACATCTTCTCTGACCACATGTTCGTTATGGACTATGTTGAGGGTCAGGGCTGGATCAATCCGAGAATCGTTCCTTACGGTCCGTTCGAGATCGAGCCGTCCGCTATGGTATTCCACTATGGTCAGGCAGTATTCGAAGGCCTCAAGGCTTATAAGTGCGAAGATGGTTCCATCAACCTCTTCCGTCCGGCTTGCAACTTCGAGCGTATGAACGACAGTAACGATCGTCTCGTTATCCCGAAGGTTGACGTTGACTTCTGCGTACACGCTACAAAGAAACTCGTTGAGATCGACAAGGATTGGATCCCGTCCGGTAAGGGTGAGTCCATGTACATCCGTCCGTTCGTTATCGCTACAGACCCGTACCTCGGCGTACGTCCTTCCAACACATACAAGTTCTTCATCCTGCTCTCACCTTCCGGTGCTTACTACGCTCACGGAATTCAGCCGGTTAAGATCTACGTTGAAGACAAGTACGTTCGTGCGGTTCGTGGCGGTACAGGTTTCACAAAGTGCGCAGGTAACTACGGTTGTTCCCTGATCGCTCAGACGATCGCACACGACTCCGGTTACGAGCAGGTACTCTGGCTCGACGGTGTTGAGCAGAAGTACATCGAGGAAGTCGGCGCTATGAACATCATGTTCATCATCGACAACAAACTCGTTACTCCTTCCCTGGCAGCCGGTTCTATCCTGCCGGGTATCACAAGAAGATCCTGCATCGAGATCGCTAAGGATATGGGTCTTGAAGTCGAAGAGAGAAAGATCTCCATCGAAGAGGTTATCGAAGCAGGTAAATCCGGTCGCATGCAGGAGTGCTTCGGATGCGGTACAGCTGCTGTTGTTTCCCCTGTCGGTGAGCTCAAGTATGAAGACACGATCATCCACATCAATAATGGCGAGATCGGTCCGATCACACAGAAATTCTACGATACCATCACAGGTATTCAGAGCGGAAAAGTTGAAGACAAATTCGGTTGGGTAACTAAGGTCGACTGATAAGTTTTCATCGATAAAACAAGGTATTATAATCCCCCTTTTTCACACGTATTTTCAGACAGAAAAACGCGAAAGAAAAAGGGGGATTTTTATGCATATAACCGTTCAGAGCGAAAAGCTCAAAACCGCTGAAATAAAGCCGTATACAAAAATAACCATCTGATAAATCAGATGGCCATTCTTGTAGTTACAAAATCCGGTTAATTATCCGTCTTTCTGAAAAAGATAATACCATGTATTTGATAAAATAACAAGTATCAAAAAATAAGTTCACCGAATTGTAAACTACGCTAAATAAAGCGAATTAAAACTCAAAGATCTTGAAGCTCTTAAGACCGATCTGGAAGTTCAGTCCGATCGCTTCACGATAGTTCACAATGAACAAAACCAGAAGAGCAACACCGCCAAGTACGATCAGTACGCCGAGGAAGCGAGGCATTCTCGTGGTACTTGTTACATTGGACTTGGCAAGTCGATCGTGGTACGTCTGATTTTCGGGATTGCCGGAAGCATAAACATAAGAAATGATACCGGGAATTACCGTGAACAGGCAGATCACTTTGAAGAAGCTTCTGATGATATTGTGGACCATTGAATTACCCATGTGGAAATCAACGTCGCAGTTCATGAAGAGCTTACCGGGTGTCGTAGCAAAAAGTCTAGTCAGAAGTACATCCAACGCGAAATAAACGACGACCAGTACAATGGCCAGTTTGATCAACTGATTCTGTGAGATCTTTACCGAGTTCACTTCCGTACTGATCTCATTCACAGAAAAGATCAGCATGCAGACACCGCACACGTAACCGATAAAAGTAATAAGATCAAGGAAAATAGCACAAGCTCTATCCGTCATCGAAGCATTATTATTCATATTTGACCCTCCCGATTATAAATTCAATATAACACTAGCAAAAAAACACGTCAATTCGGGGGCTTCAATAGTAAAAGAAGCATTTCAGAACATCTCCGGACTCCCAGCGGAAATTCAGTGACTGGAATTCACCGGGGCGAAGCGGCGTATATTTTGCCTCGTCATTACAATGCGTGACCTGTACAAATTCCGGGTCTTCCGGAATATCTTTGCTGAAAAAACCGAGAAGTTCTTTATCGTTTAATGAGAACTGGGCGTTCTTACAGTCTTCCGGCACAAGAATATCCAGGCGGAAACGCACCGGTTTATCCATAAGGAACAGGAACCCCAGAACCTTTCTGTCATCTTTCGGGCTCTGTACTCTCTGGCTTAAAGTGACTTCACTTCCGTCGATGGTAAAGTGATAATCACGATCTTCCAGATCACTGACCGCAAGTCCCGAAAACAGATCACCTCGGATGATCTGCTCATTTTCACCGTTGTCCATGTCGTTTCTCCTTGTGTTTAAGATTTGGCGCTCTCCGCGGTCGCGGCAGCTTCGCTCAAAGAAGCCATCTTCTCTTCCTTCTTCTTCGGAGAGACAGTCGGCGCCAGACGTTCGCCGTCGTTATACTTTGATACCGGCACACAATCCTTCGAGCCCTTTTCGACAGCCTTGATGATGATATACGAGACCACATTGATTCGTGTCTCGAGTCTCGTTTCATCAAGCGCTTCCTTGAGCGTGATCGTAGAGTCGAGAGGCGTATTTCTGACAGCTCCGCCGTAAGTCTGAAGTGTCAGGTTCTTTGTTTCTTTCATATCGGAAAGTTTCGTGAAATTATAATCGGATGATTCAAAGAATACGACCGGGATCGACAGATTATCGAATACTGTATAGTCGGACTGAACCGTCGTGACCTCACGATACATATCGTCCACACCGTCGCCGTTCGCGTCAAAACTCAGAAGCGACATGTTGTAGTAAAGGTCAACACCCGTCTCCGACCAGAGGCTGTTCTCATAGGCGACATCATATGCCTCGTAGAGTTTTCTTCTGAAACTGTACTTATTGCCCGCCTTTAATGACGAAAGACCGGAATGCGCGTAAAGCTTATCTCCGGCGTAGATGCTTTCGATACAGTACATGCAGTCGATACTGCTTCTTTCTTCATCGGAAAGATTGTATACGAATGTTCTCGCGCCCAGGTAATTCGAGGTGGACGCGCCGAAAGCGACCAGGATGATGTCATAGGCGTATTTTTTGCCGGCCATCTCCTTGGCGATCGTCATAAGAGAACCGATACCGCAGGCGTTATTCTGGATTCCGTTATAAAGCGGATACTCCAGTCTCTGGGAATACTTGATCGGCGAATCGTAATGCGCGCCGATGACGACCGTTTTATGTACCGGATTGTATTCACCGAAGGAGTCTCTCTGCATAAAGCCTTCACCCGGAATACGGACGATATAGTTACTTGATGTCTCGGTCGCGGAAGCGCCGATCGCCTGTACCTCGACCTGATAACCGAGGTTTTCCAGTTCGTTCTTGATCATGACACCCGCGCCCTGTTCTCCTGCGGAAAAAGCTTCGCGGTACGGGAACGACTGTGCCAGATTCAAAGCGAAATCCGCGCCGTATGTACCAAACTGCGCCGGCTTCAGTTCTTCGTCTTTCTCACCGCAGGAAGCGGACGAAAAGACCATCATGAAACAAAGCACGACCGAAAGGATACGCAGTGTCTTTTTACGTGTTTTTCTATACTTCATTAACTCTCCTAAACTCACCTTGCCGAAGAATCGCAGATCACGTCGAGTCTGCTTGAAAAGAACTTTTCAGCTTCTTCCCTTGTCATTACAGTCCTTTTGATCTCACCGTTTCCGGATGCGCGGATCACGGGGATCTCATCTTTACAGGGCGAAAGTTCTTTCATGATCCTGCGGAGCAGGGCTTCTTTGGAAACTCCCTCGAGTTTTCTCGGGAATCCGAGCATATCATAAAGCCGGAAAAGCGGCTCGGAAGGATTCATGGCTGCCACGGCGAAAGCCAGCGCCTCTCCTTCGGAATAGCGAAGGAATCTGAAATGCTGAAGGATCGCTTCTTTGATCTCTTTTCCGTAAGAGAAAGCGTCCGGATCCAGTTCTCTGATCCTGGATTTTGCCAGATAACACTCATCGATCGTGATAAACATATCGGACTTATTGACCAGACGGTTCAAAAGCGTGATCTGATCGAGCATCGCGTAACGGATGATCTGCGCGTAGCCGTTTTTCATGAAGGACTCCGGAACGGTCGGAAGAAATTCCACGTCCATATACACGGCAAGCGGAAGGCACTTGACGCTGACACAATCCTTATGACTCATATAATTCAGGTAGGAAAGATCCGCCTCCGCGGACTCGAGCATACTCATCAGAGTCGTCGGGATCAGGCAATAAGGAAGTCCGCCTAAGAATGTGGACGCGCAGAAAGCCGTCACATCCAGTACACTTCCTCCTCCCCATCCGACAAGAAGATCATCGCCGGAAAAGGAGATATCCATCAGGCGCTCAAATACCTGCATGACCACGTCGAAATTCTTCGAGGACTGTCTTCCGTCAATGCGGATCACCGTAAGCTTTAATCCCTTTTTTTCGAGTTCGGAGATAAAGCCAGCGTGATGCAGCCCGTCGACTTCCTTATCCGTAACGATCGCGACCTGTATCTCGTGATCGGAAGAACGCTCCTTGACCAGCTCATAAAGGCAGGTATGCGCCATTCCCCGACCGCACTCGATCGGATAGCTTCTGGTGCTTTCCACGCGCTTAAGGCATGTCATGAACGTTCCTCTCCTTCCGTATAAGGATATTTACCCTAGATATGATAACACTTTTACGCCGTTCTTTGAACAAAAAAGTATGAATACAAGTGCCTATACGGAAAGTTATGTGATAAAATAGGTTGTTATAAATAATGGAAGAGGTCATCACTATGCCAATTACAAATCCGGCTATACGCACACGTTTTGCTCCGAGCCCGACGGGTTTCATGCATGTAGGAAACCTGAGAACGGCGCTTTATGAGTATCTTATCGCAAAATCCTTAGGTGGTACATTCGTACTCCGTATCGAGGATACCGATCAGGAACGCTATGTGGAAGGCGCCGTAGATATCATATACAAAACACTGAAGACCGCGGGTCTTGTCCATGATGAAGGTCCGGACATCGGCGGCGAATATGGTCCTTATGTCCAGAGTGAGCGTATGGATCTTTATAAGCCATATGCCGAGGAACTCGTAAAGAGCGGTCACGCATACTACTGCTTCTGCTCGAAGGAGCGTCTAGCTTCCCTTCACGAAGAAGGCGGCGTCGAGGGCGGATATGACCGTCACTGCCGTGATCTTTCCGAAGAAGAGATCAAGAAGAACCTCGAAGCGGGTATTCCTTATGTAATCCGTCAGAAGATGCCACTTGATGGCGAGACAACATTCCACGACTGCGTTTACGGCGACATCACCGTTCAGAACAAAGAGCTCGAGGATCAGATCCTTCTGAAGGCCGACGGCTATCCGACATACAACTTCGCGAACATCATCGACGATCATCTTATGAAGATCTCCCACGTTGTACGTGGTTCCGAGTATCTCTCCTCTACTCCGAAATACAACCTCTGCTACGAGGCATTCGGATGGGATATTCCGACATATGTACATCTTCCCCTCATTCAGGGAAAGAACCCGGACGGCACGGTAAGCAAGCTCTCTAAGCGTCACGGTTCCACAGGTTTTGAGGATCTCGTCGCTCAGGGATTCCTTCCGGAAGCGATCATCAACTATATCGCTCTTCTCGGCTGGTGCCCGAAAGACAATCAGGAAGTCTTCACACTGGATGAACTCAGCAAGGCTTTCGATATCAACGGTATCAGCAAGTCCCCGTCCGTATTCGACTACGACAAGCTCGAATGGTTCAACGGCGAGTACATCAAAAAGATGACCGAGGAAGAGTTCATCGAGTTCGCAAAGCCGGAGCTCGAAAAGTTCCCGATGATCACACCGGATCTTTATCCTCTCTTTGTCGAGATCATGCAGCCGCGTATCACAAGACTTCCGCAGATCAGCGAAAAGCTCGGATTCCTTCTTGAGCTTGCCGATTACGATCTGGAGCTTTATGTCCACAAAAAGAGCAAGACCACAAAGGAAGGCTCCCTTGAGATGCTCAACATCGTTCTTCCGATGCTTTACGAGATCGAATGGACCAAGGATTCTCTCTCCGAGTGCCTGACAGGTCTTGCCGAAGGCATGGGCGTCAAGAACGCTCTCGTTATGTGGCCGGTAAGAATTGCTGCTTCCGGTACGGCAGTTACCCCGGGCGGTGCTGTCGAAGTCATGCTTCTCCTCGGTAAGGAAGAAGCCCTGAAGCGCATTGAATCCGGACGACAGCGACTCTCAGCTGCATTGTCCTAAGATCAAAAAGCGAAAAGTGCTTTTCGCGAAAGAAACAAAACAACCCACAATGGCGTGTGGAAAGAAAGTGAGAGTAAGAAAATGAGCGAATATAGGAGTTTTATTCACGAGGCAATCGAGACTGATATCGGACCGGGCGGACGTTACGAAGGTAAGACCGTTCATACGCGTTTCCCACCGGAGCCGAACGGATATCTGCATATCGGTCACGCAAAAGCACTGGAGATCGACTTCGGTATGGCCGAACAGTACGGCGGTCTTTGCAACCTTCGTATGGATGACACCAATCCTACAAAGGAAGACGAAGAATACGTTGAGGCGATCAAGGAAGACATCAAGTGGCTCGGACATGACTGGGACGACCGCTTCTACTATGCTTCTTCCTACTTCGACAAAATGTACGAGTACGCTGTCGAGCTCATTAAGAAAGGACTGGCTTATGTCTGCCAGCTGACTCCTGAGGAAATGAAGGAGCACAGAGGCGACCTGACACACCCGGCAACGAGCCCGTATCGTGACCGTCCGATCGAAGAGAGCCTGGATCTTTTTGAAAGAATGAAGAACGGTGAATTTGAAGACGGCGCCATGACACTTCGTGCGAAGATCGACTTGGCATCCGGTAACTTCAATATGCGTGATCCCGCGATCTATCGTATCAACCACATGCGTCACCACAACACCGGTGACAAGTGGTGCATCTACCCGATGTACGACTTCGCGCACCCGATCGAGGATGCTCTGGAAGGTATCACACACTCCCTCTGCTCCCTTGAGTTCGAGGCGCACAGACCGCTTTATGACTGGGTCATCGAAAATGTATCTGTTCCTTCTAAGCCGCGTCAGATCGAGTTCGCGAGACTCGGTATCACACATACCGTACTTTCTAAGAGAAAGCTCCGTAACATGGTCGAGACCGGTCTTGTTGACGGCTGGGACGATCCGCGTATGCCTACCCTCTGTGGTCTTCGTCGTCGTGGATATACACCGGCATCGATCCATAACTTCCACTCCAGAAACGGTATCTCCAAGGTCAATGCCGTGGTTGATTACGCGTTCCTCGAGTACTGCCTTCGTGAAGACTTAAACGCGACGGCAAAGCGTGTTATGGGCGTCGTAAACCCGATCAAGCTCATCATCGACAACTATCCGGACGGAAGAACAGAAACATTCACCGTTGAGAACAATCCGGAAAAACCGGAAGACGGAACACGTGAAGTTTCCTTCTCCAAGGAACTCTGGATCGAAGCGGATGACTTTATGGAGGTTCCGGAAAAGAAATACTTCCGTCTCTTCCCGGGTAACGAGGTCAGACTTAAGTCCGCTTATGTCATCAAGTGCACAGGCTGTGACAAGGACGAGAACGGCAAGGTCACAGCAGTACATGCTGAATACGAAGAATCCAGCCGTGGCGGAAATCCGGCCGACGGACGCCGTATTAAAGCCACCATTCACTGGGTAGATACCAAGACGGCTCTCGATGCTACCGTTCGTCTTTACGACCGTCTCTTCACTGTAGAGGCACCGGATCTTGCTGACTGCAATTACCTGGACTTCATCAATCCGGATTCCCTCAAGGTAGTTGAGGGCGCAAAGGTAGAAGCTTCCCTCGCTGACGCGAAGCCGGCAGACAGATTCCAGTTCTTAAGACTCGGATACTTCTGCATGGATACAAAGGATAGTAAACCGGGCAAGCTCGTCTTCAACAGAAGCGTATCCCTGAAGGACAGCTACAAACCGCAGCAGGGCTAAGCTGAGACACAAAGAATTACAAACACAAAAGGACGATCCGAAGATCGTCCTTTTTATTTTTCTTGTGGCACGGGGTATATAGAAAGGACTGTCACATGATCAGTAACAGTCCTTTTCTATTTGAAATTTGAATAAATCAGAGTACCTGACGATACTGGTTTGCCTGAGCCTGTTCAGCTTCCTGCTTTGCAAGAGACTCACGGTCCATCAGGGCAACTGTTCTCGGAGCAACTACGAATGTCTTTCTGTTCTGGTCGATCGGCTTAACATTACCGTCGATAGAATAAGCTGCACCGGAGATATAGTCGATTACACGCTGAGCAACGGAACGATCAACATTCTCGATGTTGCAGATTACTGTGTGACCTGCACGGATGTGGTCACAAACCTGCTGGGAAGAACGGATGCTGTCCGGCTGAAGGATTACAACCTGTGTATCAGCAGCGGATACGCTCTTGATCGGAACGATGCGGTTGTTCATTTCCGGCATCGGGAGCGGCTCCTGATAAGAGTAGTCGCTTTCTTCTACATGAAGATCAGAGAGGTTTTCTTCCTCGTACTCATCTTCATAGATCCCGTCATCACCTTCGTAATACTCACTGTTGTCAACGCCTGCAATTTTGTTTACGAGACTATTCCAAAAACCTGCCATAACTACCTCCAAAATTTACTGCTACAGTGCTTTTAAGCACTAGCGAATTTCACTATGAGGTAAGTATATGTCTACCATTTTTGACACGCAATAGAATAAGAGCAAAGGTAAATAACATGTAACTTTGATACTTTGGCGTGTAATTTTATTGAAATATTAAGATGTTTTTATGTAATTTTTTGTGCAAAAATCACACGGGATCCGGATAATCTCTTTTTCCGAAGATCGCCGTTCCGATACGCACATGAGTCGCCCCGCAAACGATCGCGTCACGATAATCCTGACTCATTCCCATCGAAAGATACTTCCAGTTTTCCTTATCCGCGCCACAGCTTTTCAAATGCTCGAAAAGCACTTTTGTCTTTTCAAATACTTCTCTCGCTTCTCCCTCTTTCTGCTGGATCGGCGCCATGGTCATGAGGCCGCAGACTTCAAGAGACGGAAGTGAAAGGATCGTCTCGAACTGTTCTTTTACTTCATCGGAAGAAAAACCGTGCTTGCTCTCTTCACCGGAAACATTCACTTCCAGAAGGATGCGCGCGGTAAGTTCTTTTGCCGTATAACGCTTAGAGATCTCCTGGGCTAAAGAAAGAGTATCTACCGAATGGATCAGGTACGGATCACCGACGATCGTTCTGACTTTACGGCTCTGTAATGTACCGATCAGGTGCCAGTTCGGAGAAAGCCCCTGCGCGTCGAGTGTTTCCTTTTTCGCGTGCATCTCTTCGGCTCTGTTTTCACCGAGATCAGTAAGACCAAGAGAAAATGCCTGCGCCGCGTATTCCGCGGGAAAGAACTTCGACACGCCGATCAGTGTGATCTCATCGGGATCTCTTCCTGCTTCTTTTGCTGCGTCCGCGATGCTCTCACGAACCTTATTTATATTTTCGAGCATCTGCTCTTTACTGTACATGTTCATGGTTACTTCTCCACCTTATCCCCTTCTTTTACAGTCTGCGGATTGGTGATAACGATCGTACTGATGCTCGGGATATTTTCTTTCTCGAGCGGCGCGATGATCGCGTATTCTCTGTCATAGTCTTTGATCTGAACCGTATAGCCTCTTGCATATCCGCTCTCGTTGACAAAGATCGTCGCGATCATTCTGTCATAGTCCGCGTTAGCCAGCGAAGAAACCGGAACGCGGATACCTGTTGTCTTGGTCTGCACGATCTGAATGTTTACGGTACGTCTGTCCAAAAGGCGCTCTACGGAATTCGTCGTTTCAAATACGACCATCAGTCCGTCGTTAGTAACCGCGCAGCGGATAACCTTACAATCGGAAATGGAGATGCCCTCAGCCGGGATACGGATCACGTGATTCGAGCCCTGCTGGAACTCTTCCATCGACGCGTTCTTCAAAATACAGGCGAAATACTGCACATCGTTCTGAACGATACGAAGAACGGGTTCATTCTGCTTAACATCGAGGTCACCGGTAATGATGCTGTTGCTCTGATTGATCAGTTCCTCGCACTTGGAATCGACCATCGTCATCAGAAGATCGTAGTTAATATCACTCTCGTGACCGTCCAGTTTAAATGAAACGATGCCCGGAGTCTCGGCAAAGATCGAATTGGCTCTGCTTTCGAGCTGGGATTTCAGCGCGCTTTCACTACCGCGAAGAGACGTCAGCTGCTCATCGTCAAAATCGATGTCTTTCAGATTCGAGTCTCTCTTCTCCATAAGTACACGGATGGAAGAAGAATAGCTCGTCATATTATTGAGTTTATTGAGGATCGCATCCTGACGGATCATGGTGATGATCGGACTGATCTCCTCATTGGCTTCGCTGAAGACAGCTTTCGCCGCGATACCTTTTCCCTGTGTCATCAACTGACGCTCGCGATCTACGATCTGCTGTTCTACGTTCTGAAGATCCGCGAGTGTGGATTCCATACCTTCCGGAATGACCATGGCCAGAAGCTGGCTCTTGGCGACACGGCTTCCTTCGGTCGCCTGTGTCATCAGTTCACCTGTATGCGTCGATGTCATGACGGTCTCGTTTCGAACGACAAGCGCGGTCGCGCCGATCGTATGCTCGATCGATCCTTCCGTGGCAAACGCATAGGTCGGTTTTGCCGCGACATAATCGACAACGTAAAGAACGGCAATGATCATGAGCCCCGTAAGGATAAGAAGGCTCAGGAAAGCATTCAAAGCCACGCGCAGAGTCTCTCTCTTACGCATCTTTGCCATGTGCTTTCTTCTCTCTTCGCCGACTTCAGGACGCTGCTCATCGAAAACATCCGGGACCTCTTTTGCGGACATTTCGGCTTCTTTTCTTAAAGCAGCTTCTTCTGCCTTCTGCTTACTCTTCTGCTCAGCCTTGTTCTTTCTGCTGACCTTAAAGACCTGCCACCAGGAAAGTTTTTTCGGCGGCGTTTTCAGCTTCTCTTTTTCTACGACCGGACCTGCGGGAACGATCTGCTCGTCACCGAAAAGCGGACGCTTTGCGATCTGCGGATCCTGCGCATTGAACCCAGTTGAAGGCCGTGCGGTGATTCTTGTACCGTTCTCGACATCGTATGTCTTTCTGGAACGAAGATCGGACGGCTTTTGTACATCGGATCTCTGACCAGAAGGTCTGGACTTCTGCATATTCTTCTTTCTGTTTTCCGGTCCGGAAACAGGCTTAGAAGAAGCAGGTCTCTTCATTTTATTGGCGGAAGAAGACGCATTGGAAGGACGGCCTTGCTGCGGACGCGCGTTTGGGTTCTGCGGTCTGCCGGAAGGTCTGTTTCCCTGAGGGCGATTGCCGTTATTGGGTCTTCTGCCTTTTGCCATGTATCAGTTCTTCTCCATCATTTCGGAAACGGCCATCATGACAGCCAGTTTCACCTGTTCAAATACCAGGCCGCCCTGCATATAAACAAGATACGGCGGTTTGATCGGACCATCGGCCGAAAGCTCGATCGACGCTCCCTGTACAAAAGCACCTGCCGCCATGACTACCTGCGCGTCGTAACCGGGCATATCCCACGGCTCCGGCGAGACAAAGGAATCGACCGGCGAACAGCTTTGTACTTTTCTACAAAAGTTTACCATTTGTTGCTCATCCGGAAAAGCCACGCTTTGCACAATGTCACCACGCAGATCGGAAGATGAAGGCTCGCAGCGGCATCCCGCCATCTCCAGAAGCTTCGCGGCAAATACCGCGCCCTTCATGGCTTCGGCAACAACATGAGGAGCCATGAAAAGCCCCTGAGCGATCTGGCGGTTAAATCCGAGGCTCGGTCCGACATGACTTCCCAATCCCGGAGCAGTCACTCTTTCGGCAACACGCTCGACGAGTTCTTTTCGACCGGCAACATAAGCACCGGAAGGACAGATACCGCCGCCCGCGTTCTTGATCAGAGAACCGGCACAGAGATCCGTGCCCAGAGCACATGGTTCCTGCTTCTCGACGAATTCGCCGTAGCAGTTATCAACAAAAACAATGATGTCTTCACGAATGCCCTTTACGAGATCGACGACAGCCTTGATATCATCGGCACGAAGGCATCTTCTGGAAGTATATCCTTTCGATTTCTGAAGGAATACGACCTTGGTCTCCGGCTTAATGGCCGCCTTGATCGCCTCAAGGTCGGGAGATCCGTCAGGAAGAAGCTGTACTTCGTTATACTTCATTCCGTAATCGAGAAGAGACCCGGTAAAGCCCTCTTCCTTCTTCTCTACGCCAAGCGCGGAAGCCAGCGTGTCGTACGGGCGGCCCGTTACGGCCAGCATCTCTTCGCCCGGCTTTAAGATACCGAAAAGGCAGGCGACGAGGATCTGCGTTCCGCAAGTGACCTGGATACGGACATAAGCCGCTTCGGCACCGAAGATCTCCGCGTACATCTGCTCGATCTTCTCTCTGCCGATATCATCGTAACCGTAACCGGTCGTAGATCCGAGATGAGCCTCTGCAAAACGGGCGTTTCTAAAGGCCTGCAGCACACGAAGCTGGTTGTATTCACGTACTTCTTCGATCTTGGAGAAAACAGACGAAACGGTGGTCATCGCTTCATCTGCCATGCTGACCACCGTATCACTGATTCCATACATTGATTTGAATGGATCCTGATTCATCAGATACCGTAAACCTCCTCAGGTTTTAAGATCCTGATTCCGGCTTCTTCAAACTGCTTGATGACCGGCTCGAAGTTCTGCACACGGATCACCATGACCGCGTCATCTGACTTTCTTCCTACGAAGCCGTAGATGTATTCCATCGACTCACCTGTCTTGGAAAACTCAGTCAGTGCCGCGTCAAGCGTACCTGCTTTATCAGGGATCGCTATCGCGAGGACCGGAGTCATGCTCACGGTAAATCCGGATTCGGTGAGGACCATAACAGCCTCTTCCGGTTTGTCCAGGATCATACGGAGGATTCCATAATCCGTTGAATCTGCGACAAAGAGCGCGCGGATATCGATATTGGCCTTACCCAGCACCTTCGTGACCTCAGCGAGACGGCCGAAGGAGTTCTCGAGAAAAACATTGATCTGCTTAACTAACATACGGGAAACCCTCCTTAGTTGTTCTTATTCTATTATATCGCAACAAGGTGCTTTTACGAAACGAAATCTCTGCCTTTGTTAAAAGCTTCGACATTCATCGGGATCAGCTTCGCCTTAGACGCGAATGCCTCGTTGATCGCTTCTTCCCAAAGCTCCTTCGGGAAATCCATACCCGCGGAAAGAGCACCGACCATGACCATGTTTACGGCCTTGCTGCTGCCGCAGGAAAGTGCCGCGGACAGAGCGTCGAACTCAACGATCTTCGCGTTTCCGGAAGCGGAAGCGTCGAGAGCGTCCTTGATGTTTTCCGGATACTCAGCGTTACCGAGAAGGACCGGAAGGCTCTTGATCTTCTGTGAGTTTACAAGGAGAATGCCATCCTTCTTCAGAAGATTTGCCCAACGAACAGCCTCTACTTCTTCAAAAGCGAGTACATAGTCAGCCATGCCTTCTTCGATGATCGGAGAATAGACCTTCTCACCCATTCTTACATATGTGATTACGGAACCGCCGCGCTGGCTCATTCCGTGTACTTCGGATACCTTGATGTCAAGACCGAGCTTCATAGCCAGGATGCCGAGGAGCTTACCGGCGATCAAGGTTCCCTGTCCGCCGACACCGGCGAGTACGATAGAAATATCCTTTGCCATATTATGCTTCCTCCTTCTTGGAAAGTGCGTCGAACTTACACATGTTGATGCAAAGACCGCAGGCGTTACATGCCTCCGGATCGATGACCGGCTTCTTATCCGGACCCGCTACGAGAGCCGGGCACATGATACGAGAGCAAGCACCGCACTTCTTGCAGGCTTCCTCATTAAGTACGATCGAAACACCCTTCGGCTTCTTGCCTGTCGGGATCAGCGCGCACGGACGGCGTACGATGATAACGGATACGCAATCCTTCGCGATCTCTTCCTTAACGATCTTCTCTACTTCATAAGTATCTACCGGATCAACGGTTCTTACGGAAGTAACACCGACGCTTCTGCAGAGTGTCTCAAGATCGATGGCCGGAGCCGGCTGCAGGCGGATGTTCTTACCGGAAGCAGGATTCTGCTGATGTCCTGTCATACCCGTGATGGAGTTATCGAGGATCATAACCGTGATCGCGCTCTGGTTATATACCGCATTGATCAGGTTCGTGATACCGGAGTGCAGGAATGTGGAGTCACCGATAACAGCGACTGTCTTCTTGCTGTCTTCTCCGTCACTCGCCTTGTCAAAACCATGAGCCATACCAACCGAAGCACCCATGCAGACGGAAACGTCCATAGCGGCTGTCGGCGGAAGTGTACCAAGTGTATAGCATCCGATATCGCCCATGACCTGAACCTTTGCTCTGTTCAGAGCGAGGAACATGCCCTTATGCGGACATCCTGCGCAAAGAAGCGGCGGACGGCCCGGAGCCTTAGGAAGCTTGTCGAGGTCCAGTGCTTTTTCCGGAAGAGCTTCGGAAGAAAGTACGGAACGGATCATTCTGGCATTGTACTCACCCTGCAGTGTGAACAGGTCCTTACCTTCGCAGGCAATACCCGCGGCCTTGATCTCTGTCTCCATGAACGGATCAAGTTCTTCTACAACGACCAGACGGTCGACCTTAGAAGCGAAGTCACGGATCAGATCCATCGGAAGCGGCCATACGCAGCCGAGCTTCAGAACGGAAGCTGTCGGAACACCCTCTTTTACATACTGGTAAGAAGCACCTGCCGTGATGATACCGAGCTTGGTGTCGTTCATCTCGATCTTGTGGATGCCCATGCCGAGGAACTCTTCGTTAGAAGCCTTGGCGATATCCAGAGTTCTCTGCTCAACAACAACGTGACGCTTGATCGCCATCGCCGGCATCATAACGTACTTATTAACGTTCTTCTCGTAAGGACGAACAACGATGTCAGACGGATCGGAAAGCTCTACCAGAGAACGCGAGTGCGAAACACGTGTATGCATTCTCAAGATGACCGGAGTATCGAATCTTTCGGAAAGGTCAAATGCCATCTTGGCAAAGTCCTTGCACTCCTGGCTGTCGGAAGGTTCCAGAACCATGAGTTTGGCAGCGCGACCGTAGTTTCTGCTGTCCTGCTCGTCCTGAGAACTGTGCATGCCCGGGTCATCTGCGACAACGAATACCAGACCGCCGTTTACGCCTTCATAAGCGGCAGTAAACATCGGGTCTGCGGCAACGTTCATACCGACATGCTTCATACATGTCATCGCGCGCGCACCACGGATAGATGCACCGATCGCAACCTCGGATGCTACCTTCTCGTTCGTCGCCCACTCGCAGTAAATGCGGTCGTAGGTGGCGATCGTCTCAGTGATCTCTGTGCTCGGGGTACCCGGATAGGAGGACACTACCTTCACTCCTGCCTCGTAGGCACCGCGTGCAACAGCTTCATTACCTAACATGATCTGTTTCACTTCTTCATACCTCACTTATATTCAGTTAGTGTTCACTAGAATTAGCACCCGTCTATTGTATCACGATTTACGCTTTAATATCATCCGCTTTAATATCGTCGATTCTCGCCGGGATGTCTTTCGGCATATCCTTGAATGCCGCGTCGATGACCTTCTTATCCAGCTTCGGAGAGATCCAGGATACTACCGGTACGATAACAAGTCCGAACAACATGGCAAAAGCACCTGCGTTGATCGGGGATGCGAGATTGATCGGAAGACCTGTCGGGAACTTGAAGTTGTGACCGAAAAGCGCGCCGTTGCTGAGGATCAAGTGGGATACGGTAATGCCGACACCACTGATGAAAGATGCCCATACAGCTGCTTTTGTAACACCCTTCCAGAAAAGACCGTAAAGGAACGGAGCCAGGAAGGAACCGGCCATAGCGCCCCAGGAGATAGACATCAGCTTTGTGATGTATACGTCGTTGGAACGGTAAGAGTAAATCGCCAGAACCATGGAAACAAGTACGAAGAAAGCAAGGAGCAGACGGATGATGCTGACCTTCTTCTTCTCTGTCATATCCTTGATCACATTATCGGCAAGAACGTCCAGTGTGATCGTGGAGCTGGATGTAAGAACCAGCGATGTCAGTGTGGACATGGAAGCCGAAAGGACAAGTACAACGAGGATCGCGATAAGAAGTGTCGGGATCGCCTGGTCGAGGATGACCGGCATGATCTTGTCCATGTTAAGTCCGCCGGAAGCGGTCTTGATCGTATCGATGTTCTCTTCTGTGATGAAGATACGCGCGAAACCACCCATGAAGTAGGAACCGCCCGCGATGATGACAGCAAAGATCGTGGAAACGACCGTAGCTGTATGAACGGACTTGTCGTCCTTGATAGAATAGAACTTCTGAACCATCTGCGGAAGACCCCATGTACCAAGAGATGTCAGGATAACAACACCGAGGAGATTGAGCGGCTCAGGTCCGAAGAGCGAGGAATAAACGCCCTGGAAGGAAGAACCGTTTGCTGCCGGGATCTTGGAGAGTTCAGTCATGGAGGACATCAGACCGCCATGGTAATTCAGAACGCAGATGATGGTCATCGTGATTCCGACGATCATGATCATACCCTGAATAAAGTCGTTGATCGCTGTGGACATGTAACCGCCGAGGATTACGTATGTGGCGGCAAGAACACTCATTACGATGATGCAGATCTCATAACCGTTAGAGATGCGGTCGAGACGAAGCGCCGATGTAAAGAGATAAGAAAGACCGTTAAATACCGAAGCGGAATACGGGATCATGAATACGAAGATGATCAGCGCCGCGGCGATACGAAGAGCCTTGGAATTATAACGCTTACCGAAAAAGTCCGGCATTGTGTTCGTATTTAATGTTTTGGTCATGATACGGCAGCGTTTGCCCAGAATGACCCATGCGGCAAGAGAACCGATAAAGGCGTTGCCAAGACCGATCCAAAGAGCGGAGACACCGAAGTCCCAACCGAACTTACCTGCATAACCGATGAAAATAACTGCGGAAAAATAAGTAGCACCAAAAGAGAAAGCTGTGAGCCACGGGCCTACTTTTCTACCACCGAGTACAAAAGAAGAAACATCTTTTGTGTTTTTTCTTGAGTACAAGCCTACCCCGATAATCATTGCGAAGAATACGACAATGACTATCCCGTACAAGAGATCTAGAGAATCCATATTCTACCATCCTTCTGCTGCCGACATTGACAGCCCTACATTTACTTTCGCCTCAAAGGGCGCAAAAACTACATTCCCATGATAACAGAGAAAAATAAAGATGCAAGGGTTTTCGCGTGTTTCCATATGAATTTGTATAAAGAGTGTCAAGGGTATATCCTTTTCGGCTCAGACAGTTTGCTAAAGCAAAACTCGCCGCTTCGGATATCCCTTGACACTCTTCTTTATCTTATTTCATTGAAACGCGGGAAACTATCGTATCTCTATTGTGTCTCCGCAGGAGATGGAATGTATTTTCTCCCCGACCTCTTTTTTCAGGAAAAGGAACTGTTCTTTTCCCGTGCAGTGGCATGTATAAAAATCGGCACCGGAGTTCTTCAGTGCTTTTGCCGTATCTAAAAGGATCTCTTCGTCACAGACCTCGTCATAACCCTTTGTATGGAGTCCACCGACAAAAGCGCTGAAACGAAGCGCGTAGACGAGATTGATAATTCCTCTATGCGCGCAGCCGGAGATCAGATAGTCTTTGAATCCGTCGTGGATCATAAGATACATCTCGTGCTCATACTTCTCTTTTTCCAGGATTCTACCGCGTTTGACCTTCTGACCGTGCGTGTCGATCGGTTTCTTAAGATCCTTGATGGTGACGAAAGAAAGTTCATCATCAATAACGACATCCCCTCTCACCTTGATGTATCTCGGGTGACCATCCAGTGTAGCATCCAGTCCGATGTATTCATTTCGGCCGTTATAATGAGGTTCAAATGCCAGTTCATTCATGTACACAAAGGCGATCTTGTTGATCTCCAGAAACTGTTCCAGCCCGCCGCCGTGATCGTAATGACCATGCGATAGAAAAGCGATATCGACCAGTCCGAGATCGATACCCAGCGCCTCGGCGTTTTTATAGAACAGATCACTCGCTCCGAAATCAAAAAGGATCTTGTGTCGGTTCGTCTCGATATATAAGCTCAAGCCATGCTCGGTTCCGAGTCCCTTGGTGCTTGTGTTTTCCGAAAGAACGGTTACTTTCATATACGATCATCCTATCTGATAAATCATTGCTAAATCCAGTATACCTTATATCTTTTATAAACAAAAAGAGCTGCCTCATACGAGACAGCTCTCTTTAAATCGCTTTTTTGTACTGATTACTTGAAGATGCCCTCTGCGAAAGAACTTACCTGATCGCAGATCTCCTCTGTGTTTTCAGAAGCAAGAACAGTGGACATAGATACGCCGGACTGGTAAACAACGATGGACATATCGCCGTACATATACATGCAGAAGTTATATCCGTCACCCTTCTCGTAAGAAGTAGCGATTGTCTCAATACCTGTCATGCAAGTTTCTGCGTAAGCCTTAGCAGAATCTTCACTGTCGAACTCATAATATGTGTAGATAACACCTGTGTCAGAGATAGCCATACCTGTGGTGTTTACTGTGTAACCCTGGATCTGAGTCGCCTGGTTAGAGAACATTACGCCACTTGCAGCAGACGGGTCAGCGTTAGCAACAGCTGCCTTGAACGCGTCCTGTGTGAATTCAACCTTCTTACCTGTTACCTTTCTGAGGGAACCAGGTGTACCGGCTGTTGTAGCAGGTGTCGTGTCATCAGTTGTCGCAGGTGTTGTATCGATCGGATCTGTATCAGTCGGCTGTGTGTCATCAGTTGTGTCGATCGGCGGCTCTGTGTCTGTCGGTTCTGTCTGTGTCGGATGAACCATCAGACCTGCAGGCAGTGTCATAAGCATATCGTTGAAAAGATCTTCACAAACCTCATCAAAGTTAGAGAGTGTGTACTCGTCATCTTCAACGTCAAACTTAACAGTCAGATCAACTGTCTTGTAGTTCTTTTCCTTCTGAGAATCAAGAGCATCCTTGAAGTCGTCGATGTCATCGCCGGCCTCATCGTAAGCGTCTTCATAATCAGGCATGGAAACTGTTACATTTACGGAAGCTGTCTTCTTCTTTTCCTTGAGGCTGTCCTCATCGATCTCGTAAGAAGCCTTCTCCATAACTGCCGCGATGAATTCCTCATCAGCGATAGTTTCAAGATCAGAGAGTGCGTCACCATCTACGCCAAGCTCTTTTTCCAGCTTCTTGATCTTCTTGGAATTGAGGGATACAACCGCGTCCATGAGTGTCTCAGTAGCAGCGATGCAACCTGTAGCCTCATCGTCACTATCTTTCTTCTTATCGTCCTTCTTGCTGCAGGCAGCCAGAGAAGCGATCATAGAAAAGGAAAGAGCAACACACGCCATTTTCTTAACATTAAGTTTCATTTCTTATCCTCCTTATGAAAAATAATCAGTTTCTTTTCCACAGACAGTTATTATATCCCTTTTTATAAGGAACTTCAATTGATTCAGTCAATTTATCCTTACATCATTTCCGCAAAAAAGACAAAAAAAGACTCGGAAATGATTTCCGAGTCCTGGTGCGGCGAACGGGACTTGAACCCGTATGGTCGCCCACACGCCCCTCAAACGTGCGCGTCTGCCAATTCCGCCACCGCCGCATGGCTTAAAGCATGAATAATTATACTTATAGACTTTGATGGTGTCAAGCACGATTTTTAATCTTAAATTATCACGTTTCATTTATGTTTATAGAATGGTAGAATAGTTAGGAAAAGACGAAACAGGAGCATACACTATGAGACTTTCGGAACTTCTTAAATTCGATGACATTGTGATCCAGTGTCATGACAACCCGGACGCGGATGCGCTCGCAAGCGGTGCCGCACTTCATTGGTACTTCACTCAGAATAATAAAAAAGTACGTTTCATCTACCGGGGAAATAATAAGATCCAGAAAAGCAATCTCAAGATCATGCTCGCCGAGCTTATGATCCCGATCACATATGAACCGGACTTTGATGAGAATCCGGAACTCCTGATCACAGTAGACTGCCAGTACGGCCAGAGAAATGTCACGACGACCCGCGCGCAGAATATTGCCATTATCGATCATCATCAGGTAACCGTAACGCTTCCTGAATACGCGGAAGTTAAGAGCAATATCGGCAGCTGTGCCACAGTCGTATGGAATCTGGTACGAAATGAAGGACTGGACTTTTCCGAGGAAAGAAACCTCTCCACCGCTCTCTACTATGGTCTCTTCTCTGACACCAACCGTCTTTCCGAGGTATCTCATCCGCTCGACCGAGATATGCTCGATTCCCTGATCATTCAGAGAAGCCTGATCACAAAAATGAGTAACGCGAATATCTCTCTTTCCGAACTAAAGATCACAGGAAAGACGATCTTTGAATATGAATTCTATGAAGACCACAACTATCTGATCTTAAGATCCGAGCCGTGCGATCCGAACATCCTCGGCGTCATCAGTGATTTTTCCCTGGAGACGGATAAAGTCGATGTATGTCTGGCTTACTATATCAGCCCATACGAGGTCAAGTTCTCCGTACGTTCCTGCACCAAAGAAGTCCATGCCAACGAGCTGGCGGCTTTCCTTGCCGAAGGCGTCGGCGGTGGCGGCGGACACATGTACAAGGCAGGCGGTTCTCTCCGTCCTGAGAAGCTGGATAAGGATCCTTCCGTTCTTCTTAAGGAACGCATGCAGGAATACTTTGATATGTTCACGATCCTTTACACCAAGGATACGGTTCTCGACACATCCGATATGCTGCTTTATGAAAAGAGGCCTCAGGAAGTCGGCGCTGTTCATCTGGCGGATATCTTCCCGCCGAAGACGCAGGTCGAGATCCGTACTCTCGAAGGCGACGTTGTCGTTTCCGTAGAAGAAGACAGTTACCTCATGATCGGTATCGAAGGCGAAGTTTATCCGACAAATCGCGAGAAGCTTTTCGCGAGATATATGTCCCTCAATCGTCCGTATTCAAAGACATTCGAATACGCCCCGAGCATCAAGAACCTGGCAACCGGTCAAAAGACCGACGTCATGTCGCATGCCCAGGCCATGATCAGCCACGGTGGCGGCCTGATCTATGCCAAGCCGTTGGAAAGAAGCGTCAAGCTCTTCACCTTGTGGGATGAGGAAAAGTATTATCTCGGTAATGTCGGAGACTACATCGCGGTACGTTCCGAAGACGAGCACGATATCTACGTCATCAAGAAGCACCTGTTCCCGCTTTTGTATCAGGAGGCGAAATCAGTTAACTGATTCCGTACTGTGATTTCTGTTCTTCTGACAGTTCCAGTCGACCGATGATCTTATACGCCTTATCCATAAGATCGGAAAGCGTATAGTGCTTGAAGTATCCGACATGGATCTCCTTGGTGAACTTATACGAGAACGCCATGAAACGGTCTGTCGGCGCGTGATATCCCAGGGAATTCCATACGACTGCCAGTTCGACCCATGTGTTCGTATCCACGATATCCGTGACCTCACCTGTCTGAATATAAATCAGACCCTGTTCCTCATAGTACTTAAACTCAGCAGCGACCATCGAATTATAGTAGGCCTCCACCTCGGTTTTCCCGAGGAACTGTCCTTTCTCGGCATCGTATCGGTAAAGAGAACCGTCATCAAAGACAACAAGGATCTGTTCGTCTTTTTTGCCTTCTCTGTAGAAAGTGGCGCCGATCGCGGAAAGACCGTTGCACTCAAGTTTCATCTCCTGTCTTCCTTTTGAATCGAAGACGACAACACGGCTTTTGTCTGTCAGGATCCACCTCTCTCCTTTGGTATCGTGTTCGATCACTTTGGTACCTGTCCAGTTCTTCGGAAGGTCGATTTCGGTGTAATCCTCATTTGCCACGTCGAAGATATAGTCACCTTCCTGCGTGGAATAATAGATCGCTTTAAACTCCGGATAGTATCGGGGAGCTCTTAACGGGAATGCCGTTGTGTCCGGCATATCGAAATCTTCGTCTTTTCCGGAGTCAAGATCACGGATCACAAGCCTTTCCGTCCTCGTCTCCTTATCTTTCGCAATATAGGTCAGGTAACCGTCCGTCATACTGGCGATCTTAGAAAGGCCGATATAGAAATCTCCAAGTTCGAGCTCATCTACCTGTTCTCCATCTTCCATGGAGATCACGTCAACTACATATTTGCTATCTGATGATTGTCTGGAAACATAGAGTTCATCTTGGTAGATTCCAAGTATCTGAGAATCGGCATATCCGATCGACGGAAGTTCGACATCAAATATCAGTTCCGTTTCGTTTGCATCATAGGCTACCAAACGAGTCGTCTGACTCTCATTTACCAATGTAGATATAACGAGATAATCGTCATCAAGATATCTGTCATCGATATTTGTCAAAACCACATCCTGGTCGATCTCTTTCCAATCAGTGTCCGAAACATATGCAGCGTAATAGATCACCTCATTGGAAAGATCCTGTTTTACGTAGATACCACCGCCGATCACCACATGATTGATGTTGTTTACGAGCTCATAGGTCAACGATGTAGTGTTGGTGCTTATGCTGTCCACGGTATTTCCCAGTGCTCCGGACTGCGTGATGAATATCAGGTTTCCGTCCCCGTCACTGTCGTCAATATCGACCACGACCTCATTGACCATATACGAACCGAGAACTTCGCCGGTATCTGCGGAATATACCTCGATCACGTCACCGGTCGCATAGGCTACCGCATTTCTGGACGGAAGGTTTAGCAGTTCGCTGAAAGAAAGATAGATATTGTACGAAAACTCCTTCGACCACTTCACAGTCATCGTATTCGTATCCACACAGGTTACGACATCCATATGCGGCTGAACGATGGTCGGCATATTTCGGAACATATTGTCCGAAGAAAAATAATCATATTCCGCAAAAACGATCGTATCGTTATCGATCCACACCAGATCACGGATATCCGGATCGCTGATCGCAGCACTTTTGGCTGATCGATCCGCAAAGGAAAATACACCTACAGAAGGCAAAGTAGAATTCATGTTAAAAGCAACCTTCGTCGCGTCCGGAGAAAGAACAAAGCCGTAATACATCGCGATCTGATCACCTATGAGATACGGCAGTTCATATTCTTCCAGAAGGGTACCTTCCGAGGCAGTAATATGGTAGATCTGATTCAACGAAGACGGCACAAAGATGGATTTCTTATCCTCAGAAATCATCGGTCCTTGAAGATCTATGCTTCCTCCCGTCGGCAAAGAGAACTCCCATAACACTTTGGACTTATCTATATTGCACAGATAAAGAGCTTCATTTGTAGTGATCAAGAGTTTGTTTTCCTCGATATAATCAAGAGAGTATATCGTCTGCCCGGGGAATTGTTTTTCAAAAATAACTTCGTGATCCTCCGTATCCCAGGTAGTAACCTTTTGGGTCGATTCAGAAACGGTAAATGTTTCTTTTTCCGGAGAAAGTGCCATGTACGTGATACTGGTCGATGTCTGATAGTTCCACACAGCGTGAATACTGTTTCCGGCAAGCGGCTGGTAGGCAAGGGTGGAATCCGTTAAAGCGCGTATCGCTTCCGATGTGATCGGACGGTCATCACCGTCTGACGGAAGCGCGGCAAGAGCCAGCTGGATCGCTTCAATACGCTTTTCTTCCGACAGAAGTTTTTCTGATTCATATGCCAGATACTTGGACTGATTTCGAAGCGACTCCTGATAGTTCTTCTGGATCTTCATCCGGCTCCAGATCAAGAAAGCGGAGAAGCCGAGAGCCAGTGTCGCCAGAATAGCACCAAGGGCCGTTATCCTCTGCATCTGATAAGCACGTCTTCTGTTCATCAGCTCATCATAAGAGCACCCGATCAGAGCCGCGGCCAGTCTGGGAAGTTCGTCCTTATCCGCTTTTCGGAAAGACTGACGGTACTCACAGCACAAAGGCTCCTTATCTCGAAGGAACGTCGACGTGGTCCCATCCGGATTAACGATCTTTACTTCTTCCTTCAGAAGCTCTTCAGGAAGCACCTCATAAGGCTCGCCCTCGGCAAGGACAGCCAGGATGTGGTCTCTGGAATGAGATTTCAGAAACAGCTCGATCTCGCGCTTGACCCATGTGGATTCACAGGTGCTTTTCGAGCAGATAACGATCAGATAGTCGGAATTCAAAAGAGCATTAGAGATCGTATCGGTAAGATCGCTCGTGATCGGAAGTTCGTCTTTATCACGGAAGATACGCTGGATGCGCTTGATGCCTGTCTTTTTCCTGATCTTCGCGGGAATATGGAAATGTTCGAGTTTGGAATGAATGTGCTCCGCGACTTTGATATCCAGCGGCGCATGTCTGTATGAAATGAAAGCGTTATAATGATCGATCATGCTGTACTATTATCTCCTATATAGAATCCCCAAAACATATTTTACATGAAAAACGGAAAAACAAAAAGGCTGCCTCGAAAGGCAGCCTTCATGCTGAATGCTATTCAATTACTCTTCGTCTTCTTCTTTCTTCTTTACGACCATCGTAAAGGATGCGGCGGAAGCGATAATGAAGAACAGACCGGCGAACATCTTCAGATTGTTTCCTGTATCACCTGTCTTCGGTACACGGGTTACACCGAGAACTTCGCCCTCGTCCGGAGGTGTGGTCGGTACCGGTGTAGCTGTTTCTTCCGGAACCGGATCCTGTACTACAGGTGTTTCTGTCGGAACAGGTGTCGGTGTGCCTTCGTCCTCGTACGAATCCTCGATCGGCGGGATCGTAGTAGGTGTCGGAGTTACTGTTTCCTCAAACGGATCCTCGATCGGCGGTGTCGTCGGTGTCGGTGTCTCCGTCGGTTCCTCAGTCGGAGTCGGTGTTACGGTCTCCTCGAACGGATCCTCTATCGGAGGTGTTGTCGGAACAGGCGTTGCCGTTGGTATTGGCGTTGCTGTCGGTGATGGTATCGGTGTTGCCGTCGGCATCGGAGTTGCTGTCGGGATCGGCGTTGCCGTTGGCAGCGGTGTCGGCGATGGAGTCGGCGTATTTGTAGGTACCGGTGTTGCCGTCGGCGTACTCGTCGGAGTCGGAGTATTTGTCGGAGTCGGCGTGTTAGTAGGTGTCGGCGTATTGGTCGGCGTCGGTGTGTTTGTAGGTGTCGGCGTCGGCGTATTCGTCGGAGTCGGTGTATTCGTAGGTGTAGGTGTGTTCGTCGGCGTAGGCGTCGGTGTATTTGTCGGCGTCGGAGTTGCTGTCGGAACAGGTGTAGCCGTCGGCGACGGGATCGGGGTTGCAGTCGGGATCGGTGTCGCTGTCGGGATAGGTGTAGCCGTCGGCAGAGGTGTCGGCGTAGGTGTAGGTGTGTTTGTCGGTGTCGGCGTATTTGTCGGAACCGGAGTTGCCGTAGGAGTAGATGTCGGCGTAGGTGTATCTGTCGGTACCGGAGTTGCTGTCGGCGTCGGCGTATCTGTAGGAACCGGCGTATTTGTCGGTGTCGGCGTCGGTGTGTCTGTCGGAACCGGAGTAGGTGTTTCAGTCGGAACAGGTGTAGGTGTAGCCGTCGGTTCCGGTGTAGGTGTCGGAGTCGGTGTCGGATACTTTACACTGTTGGAAACTGTGTGGAACTCGGATGTTGTGAAGATGGATGCGCAGATGATCGCACCGTTGGAGTTACCACCGAGCTTCTGGATGTAAGCGTTCGGAGCAAGAACTGCACCGTGAACAGCCAGGTTGTCCGGCATATAGATGCTCTTTGCCTCGGCAAAGTTCCATACTACGTGTCTGTCGCGATCGTCACCACCATCGTTCGGTGTGCTTGCGCTGTTGAAAGAACCGTACATCAGCTGCGGGAAATAGTTAACGGAATCACCACGAACGTTGATGATCGTGTTAACACCCTCAGGGATGTAGAGTTTGTTTGTACCTGCAGGAAGGTTGAAAACAAGTACATCAGTCTCTGCGTTAAAGCCTGCCGGAACAGAAGCCTCTACTTCTGTCCATCCTCCGCCGCCCTGGGTTCTCAGAGTTGCGTTGGAAGCTTTCTGAGCAAGTTCGTTACCGGAATTCGCGCGAGCGACCATAGCGGCCTTTCTCTCACCGAAGTTAGCGGAAACGCCTTCTACGAGGTGATAAGACTCAGAGCTGAAAGAATAATTGTTACCGTGAAGATTGGAAGCTGAAGAAACTTCGAGGTTACCACGGAGAGTATTGAGCTGGTCAAAGTTGAGCTGACCTGCTACCGCGAGCTGCGGAAGTCCTTTTTCGCCCGGAGCTGCGTTGCTGCCCGCGAAAGAATACTGACCCTGGAATTTAGCGTCTCCACCGATCGCGAAAGCACCTGTAGAGTGGTGACCTTCACCATTACCGATCTCGAAGTTGCCGAAACAGTAAAGTGCGTAGTTAAACGGGTTATCCGGATTTACTACTGATGTGTTGCCATTAGAGAGGTGATTAGTAGCCGTGCCGCCCGGAAGTGCTGCGATACCCTGTGCGCCCAAGAAAGCGATTACGAGTGTGGTCGACAGCGTCCTGATCCAGCGGCCAAAGCGATGGCCGGCCGATGCCTGATGCGTGTTATCTTCTGTCATTTTAACCCTCCATACGGTTCCCAAACCATATTTTATGTATAGAAATACAAACTCAACCTCCTCTATCCTAATATATTAAGAAAAATTGCTCAACCGATTTCGATTGTGCAATGTGCACAAATCTTCACAATTTGTACACAATTCGAAAAAAGGATCGTAACATTTGTTACGATCCTCTTCACACATATCAAACGATATTTGATTTTACTCAGCGGGTAATGGACGAAAGCAGTACGATCAAAAGGATACCGAGAGCGATCGCCGCAAGTACTCTCCAAGGAGATATCGGAGCGTGTCCGCCAACCTTACCGGTCTGTCCGTTAACAACAAACTGATAGACCTTTTCGTTGAACTTAAACGAGGAGATCCATACCGGTACGAGAAGGTACTTGTATGTGATATTGCTGTACAGTGTCGAGAAACGAAGGGAATCGACACGGTCACATCTCCAGTTTCTGCGGATATACTGATCCATATGAGAACGCAGCTGCTTCTTGATGGATTCCTGCGCGAGACCCCAGCCTTCCTTAAGACCGATCGAATAGCGCTCGGCGATGAAGCCTGCGACAACTTGCGGAGAATAAGGAACCAGCTTCGAGAAATCGAAAGGTTCACATTTCTTCACAACGGAGTTCTCGTTTCTCTTAGAAGCCATTACCGTCTCATCATCGATGAATTCCTGGTATACACCGCTTACCGGACGCCATGTTGTTTCGGTAACATATGTGTCGCCTCTCTTTACACGACGATCGTAACCGGCTCTTGCCGAGAAGTTGGAAGTTGTCTGTGCGTCATATGTCCAATACGGGAGATAAACACCCTGGAAGGATTCCGGACGTGCGCTCTTCTTCGCTTTGGAAGGAGTAAAGATCTTGCCGGAGAGCCAGGAAGTAAATCTTTCGCCGGCCTTCTCTTTCGTAATAGCGAACGGACAAACAGCACCCGGAGCCATGGAGTCGCTGGACGCGGCAGGCATAACGCTTGTAGAGCCGCAGAACGGACATACGGCAGCGGTCTCGAGAGCATCGTAGATCGTCTCGGCGCCGCACTGCTTACAAACAACGGACTTCTTCTGTGTACCCCATTCGAAACTTGCTGTCTGTGTAGCCGATTCGAAATCGAGTTCAACGATCGCGTTGTCAGATTCCGGCTTCGGAAGTTCAGCCTTATATCCGCAGAACTCACAAAGCATTCCGCCGGATTCCGGATCGAAAACGACCGTAGCGCCGCAATTCGGACACTTCTTATTGGTAACGTCCTCGGTTATCTCATTTTGGATCTGTACACCCTGCTCATCAAAATCTGCCATAGAAACCTCCCTATTTCCCTTTAAGATATATATAGATGCTAGACTTGTACGTAAACTATCGCGGAAAGAGGTCTGACCTCAACTCTTCCCTGCTGTTCCGAAGAAAGCACACATTTCGTTTCCCCGTCTCCCGTAAAGATATCAGGGATATGCTCTGTAGAAACGACGTTCGAAGACTCATCCAGTCGAACCAGCATTTTCATTTTATCACTACGGTTCATTATGCACAAAACTTTTTTCGGTCCTGCGCAGGCCTTGCCGAAGTGGTCTTTTCCCTCTTCATTCAGAGTTCTTCCGAAGATAAGATCATCGCCATCGGCAAGGATCATTTCAACTTCTCCGCACCTTAATACTTCATATTTTCTTCTAAGCTCACTTAAGCTTCGGAACGAAGAAAGAAGATCTTTCTGCCACTCGCATTCTCTTTCCCACGGATATGTTCTTCTGTTAAACGGATCGCGGAATCCGTCCATACCGATCTCATCACCGTAATAGGTACACGGGCAGCCCGGATATACCATCTGAAGCGCAAAAGCCATCTTCATCAGGGCCGCGCCTCTGCTCTTCATATGCTTGGTCAAATGGATCTTCTTCTGTTCTTCGCGAGAACCCGGATCCGGCGGACCGACCAGCATCGTGATCGCTCGCGGCACATCGTGGCTCGAGATCAGGTTCATCATGCAGTAGAACATCTGATCCGGCAGGTTCTCCCTGTACTTTTCCATCGTCAGGCTCCACGTCCTCGCGGATGTATCGCCGCGCAGAAATGAGAGCAAAGCTTCACGGAACGGATATCCCATGACGGTATCGTGAGTCCTTCCGTACGCGAAATCGCGGTAACTGCCGTAACTGATCTTCGTAGTAACTTCTTCCCAGACTTCGCCGAGAACAAGTCCGTCCCCGGAAGACGCCTTCTTCACACACGAGCGCATCTCGCGGAGGAAGGAATCGGGAAGCTCGTCGGAAACATCCAGACGCACACCACTCGCGCCACCGCGGATCCAGGAAGCGACAACGCCATCGGGTCCGAGGATATAATCGCGGTAACTCAAGTCATCTTCTTTCGTATTCGGAAGTTCCGGGAATCCCCACCAGGAATCGTAAACAACATTTCCGTTCTCATCTCTTCTGAACGCGTACCAGGAAGAATAATCACTGTTCTTTCCTTCCACAAAAGCACTGTACGCGCCGGGCGCTTCGTATCTTCCGTACTTATTGAAGTAACGGCTGTCGGCACCTGTGTGGCTGAAAACACCGTCCACAATATAGCGGATACCGTTTTCTTTCATTATGCTCGAAAAGCACTTGTATCCGTCTTTTCCGCCAAGGATCGGATCTACATTCAGATAGTCCGCCGTGTCATAACGGTGGTTAGATCTCGCCTCACAGATCGGATTCATGTAGAGAACATCGACATTCAGGGATTTGAGGTAATCAGCTTTCTCGGCGATTCCCTTTAAGGTTCCGCCATAGAAATCACAGGCCAGATAGCCCGTCTCCGGTTTACCGTCAATGTCGACGTCTTCGTACCAGTCCTCATGGAAGATACGTTCCGGACGGTCCTTTCCGGTGCTTTCCATCTTTTCGAAACTGTAGTCACCGCCACGGGCAAAACGATCCGGAAAGATCTGGTACATCACGGCGCCCTTCATCCAGTCAGGCGTGGTGAAGCCTTCTTCATAGACCGTGATCTGGAAAGCGTGCGGGTACTTTTCTTCATCGACACCGACTTTCGGCGCAGAAAAAGCAAACTTTCCCTTCCCGTCATCACCTTCCCATGAGGCAACATAGTAAAGATAAGCTCTGTCTTCTTCATGCTTTCTGTAAAGTAGCTCGTGATACTGAGGATCTACGATCGCTTCGATATCCGAGTGCTTTCCGCGCAGACAGAACCAGTAAAAAAGCAGTCCCGGCTCGGCAGGCATGCGCAGACGGCATGCATACCGGTTCGGGACTGATTCGATCTTTTTGCAGCGAAGTTCATTGTATGACAGGCCGTAAAGACCATATGCATAGCAAAGAACGATCTCATCGACAGAAACGGAAGCATCAATGTAAAGGTCAACATATCCGCCGGTCTTTTGCGCGCCAAACGGAGAGCGGTACTCCGCAAGTCTCGAGCAATGCACCACGCAATCCGTATTCTTCGCGATGAGAGATGTCATGCCTTCTTATTCTCCGTCTCACCGGAAGATTTCTTAGAAGACTTAGCGGCAGGCTTCTTTTCAGCGGCCGGAGCTGCCTTCTTAGCCGTAGAAGAAGATTTCGCTGTTTTCGCGGGAGCCTTCTTTGCTTCCGGCTTCTTCTCTGCCTCAGCCTTTGCCTTCGGAGCGGCTTTCTTTGCCGCCGGCTTCTTAGCTTCAGTCTTCTTCGGCTCTGCCTTTTTCTTCTTCGGGATATCGAGGATCTCTTCCGTCAGAGGCTTCTTTTCGGGTTCTTCTTCCTCAGCGATGGAGATACCGGTGATGAAAGAATAAAGACCCGCGTACTCTTCCGCGGACTTCTTCCAGGAATAGTCAGCCTTCATGCCTTCTTCGATAAGCTTGTTCCATACAGGCTTATTGTGGCGATACAGATCGCAGGCATACTTTGTGACGAAGAGGAACTCATGCGCGTTGATGTTGGCAAAGGAGAAACCGTTGCCTTCACCTGTAAACTCGTTATACGGAACGACCGTATCACGAAGACCGCCTGTCTCACGAACGATCGGGATCGTACCATAAGTCATGGCAACGAGCTGGGAAAGTCCGCAAGGCTCAAACAGGGACGGCATCAGGAAGATATCCGAACCTGCGTAGAGAGTATGAGCAAGGCCGTTGTCGAAAGAAATGCAGGCACACATCTTGCCCGGGTTTCTCGAAGCGATATCCGCGAGAGATCTTTCGTAGTAAGCGTCACCTGTACCGAGGATAACGATCTGCATGCCGTCATAGAGCATCTCCTCTACGACACGAAGCAGAAGGTCGAGACCCTTCTGGTCAACAAGACGGGAGATCATAGTGCAGAGCGGAGCGCCCGGATTGACTTCCAGACCCAGCTGTTCCTGAACGGACTTCTTGTTGATCGCTTTTCCCTCTTCGTAATTCTTGATGGAATACTTCGACGGGATCATCGTATCCTTTGCGGGATTATACTCTTCGGCATTGATTCCGTTTAAGATACCGGAAACCTTATAAGCATAACGCTGCAACGTGTGGTTCAGACCTTCGCCGTAGTAGTCCGTCATGATCTCATAAGCGTATGTCGGAGAAACGGTCGTTACGGAGTTACTGTAAACAATACCGGCCTTCATGAAGTTGACGGCGCCGTCCTTGATGGACAGTTCATCGGTAAGATACTCGCTCGGCAGATCCAAAAGATCCTGGATGACTTCAATACCATGGATACCCTGATACTTCAGGTTGTGGATCGTGTAGACCGTCTTGACGTTGGTGTGATAGCCGTACTTCTTATAGTGAGCGTCGAGAAGCAGCGGCATCATGCCGGACTGCCAGTCGTTGCAGTGGAGGACATCCGGCTCAAAGCCCATGAAGTCTCCCATGAAGTCCAGAACTGCTCTTTGGAAGAAGCAGAAACGCTCGATGTCGAATACATACTCCACATAGACCTGATCGAAATTGAAGTAATATTCGTTATCTACGAAGTAGAACTTCACTCCATTTAATGTCAGTGTGTAAAGACCCGCATAGAGGGATCTCCAGCCCATCTTGATCATCTTCCAGCCGATGAAATCGAGATTGTGCTGATGTTTCTGTTTAATGCTCTTGTAAAGCGGCATGATGACTCTGGCATCACAGTGGTGATGCTGCAGTTCAACCGGCAACGCGCCGACTACGTCCGCGAGACCGCCGACCTTTGCAAACGGATATACCTCCGAAGAGACAAACAGGACCTTCACTTTGTTCATACGATCGCTCCTTTACCGATCACGACCGGATAATCCTTGTGTCCAACAAGTTTTACTCCCGGACGGACCACAGAATTTTTATCGAGGATAACGTTCTCAAGATAACAGTTATCAGAAATATGCACATCCTGCATGATAACACAATTTTTGATCGTACAGTTCTTACTGACCGCGACACCACGGAACAGGATCGACTCAGTAACGTTACCGGAAATACGGCAACCATCGGAAACGATCGCGTCTGTTACCTTGCAGTCATCAGAGTACAGTGTCGGAGCTTCATCCTTAACCTTTGTGAAGATCGGGATACCGTTCCAGAACAGTTCGGCACGGATCTGGTTATTCAGAAGCATCATGGACGAATTGAAATAGGACTGTACGTTGTTGATACGAAGTACCAGGCCCTTGTACTCGTAAGCGTGTACACGGAGCGTGTCGTACTTCTTTACGAAGGAATGGATACCTACATGATTGGTTCCTCTTGCCATCATCTCGGCGATGAGGTCGATGAGAAGCTCTCTTCTCATGCAGATGATACCCATGCTGCTCTTTGTAAAAGAACTCTTTTCCGGATTGAAAAGCATATCCTTTACCCAGCCTCTTCTGTCTACATCAAGGATGTAGTTCGGGCCGCCGAACTTCGTGCCGTCTCTGTTGTACATAACGGAGATGTCAGCGCCGCATGCCTTGAAGTCTTCTACGAATTCCGTAAATGTCGTGTTCAGGATGACATTACTTGCCGCCATGATGACATAGGAAGCGTTGCTGGAACGGACGAAGTCCAGAAGACCTGCCATCTCCTCATCACCCTGTACCGATGTGGCTTCAGAGTTTACGTACGGCGGCAGGATATGAAGTCCGCCGGAATTCTTTCTGTCGAGGTCCCAGGAAGAACCTGTTCCCAGGTGGTCCATGAGGGACTTATACTTTGTGTAAGTGTGGATACCGATATTCTTGATACCGGAGTTCACCATATTCGACAGCATGTAGTCGATGATACGGTATCTTCCGCCAAACGGAATAGCGGACAGAGCTCTCGGCTTGGAAAGCTCTCCAAGCGTTATCTTTTTGTTATCACCAAGGATCAAACCCATTGCATCAATAAACATTTTTTATTCCTCCCAACTTCCTGTCATACACGAAAGATCTCTTCGATCACATTGTCTTTCGCGGGAACACGTATATCCTTATCAACCTGACAATTAGCAGGGATCACGGCGTTGTCCTTAATGCGGAGACCACCTTCGATAACTACGATACCTTCCTGGCAGATCTTCTCGTTCAGATACGGGCTCTTACCCTTGACGTCGGAACCGGCCTTAACGTTCTCACCAATGATCGTGCCGGAAGCGACGATACAGCGATTGAGATGCGCGCCTGCCTTAACCGTAACACCCGGGAAAAGCACACAGTCTTTTACGTAAGCGCCCTTTTCAACAGTAACGGAGTTGGAAAGAACGGAGTGCAGAACAGATCCGAAGATCTGGCAGCCGTCTGTCAGAGCGGAACCTCTTACCTCAGCGCTGTCACCCAGAAACTGCGAAGGTTTTACCGGGTTTCTGCTGTAGATTCTCCAGGAACGGTCGATGAGATTGATCTCATGCGGACGATCCAGGATATCCATATTGGACTCCCAAAGCGAAGAGATCGTTCCAACGTCTTTCCAGTAACCGGAGAAACGGTAAGCGCAGAGCTTCTTGCCCTGATTCAGGAGAAGCGGAACGATGTTCTTACCGAAGTCGTTGTTGGACTTAGGATCTTCCTCGTCCTCGACAAGTGCTTTTCGAAGAACATCCCAGGTAAAGATGTAAACACCCATGGAAGCGAGGTTACTTTCCGGCTTGGCCGGCTTTTCAACGAACTCTGTGATGACGTCGCTGTCTTCCTTGGTGTTCAGGATACCGAAACGGGAAGCTTCTTCCCACGGTACTTCGAGAACAGCCAGAGTAGCGTCTGCTTCATTCTCGATATGCTGACGGAGCATCTCGGCATAATTCATCTTGTAGATATGGTCACCGGAAAGGATCAGTACATATTTCGGTTCACAATCGTCGATAAAATCACGGTTCTGGTAGATTGCGTTCGCGGTACCCTTGTACCAGTCGCTCTTTCCCGTCTTCTGGAAAGGCGGCAGGATAAACGCGCCACCATTATTACGGTCGAGATCCCAAGGATGACCGTTACCGATGTAAGTATTCAGTGCCAGAGGCTGGTACTGAGTCAGAACACCAACAGTTTCAATTCCTGAATTTGCGCAATTGGAAAGCGGGAAATCGATAATGCGATAACGGCTTCCGAACGGAACGGCCGGCTTCGCAATACTCTTCGTCAGGACACCAAGTCTGGAGCCCTGTCCTCCTGCCAATATCATTGCGACTACTTGCGCTTTCGCCATAACTAGAACCTCCGATTTCTTATTTTCTTACTTTTTTAATCTCTTGAAATAAACGCCGCCGAGAGGTGGGAGATTGACGGAAATATGGTAAGGCTTACCGTTCCATCCTTCATCCTTCGTCCTGAAGACGCCCTTCTCATCCGAGCCGTCCGGATATCCGGAACCGCCGTACTTCATGTCATCCGTGTTCATCAGGATCTTGTACTTACCCTTCTCTGTCACACCGATGTTATAGTTCTCGAGCGGAACAGGAACCATGTTCAGAGCGACATAGATATCTTCCTGGTTCGCGACACCCTTACGCTTGAAAACGAATACGTTGTTCTTTACGTCAGAAGCGTCGACCCATTCGAAGCCGCCCCACGAATGATCGTCCTGCCACAACTGCGCGTTCTTGATGTAGAAATGGTTCAGGTCGGCAACAAAGTCCTGAAGGAGTTTATGTGATTCATACTGCAGCATGAACCATTCGAGCTGCTCATAGAAACGCCACTCGATGAACTGGCCGAATTCAGCGCCCATGAAGTTCAGTTTCGCGCCCGGATGCGCCATCATGTAGAGGAACATCAGGCGGAGATTCGCGAACTTTCTCCAGTTGTCGCCCGGCATCTTATCGATCAGGCTCTTCTTTCCGTGAACGACTTCGTCATGGGAAAGACTTAGGATAAAGTTCTCGGAGAAGGCATACATCATCGAGAAGCAGAACTGGTCGTGATGCCATTCTCTCGCGTAGGAATCTGTCTGGAAATAATCGAGCGTATCGTGCATCCAGCCCATGTTCCACTTATGTGTGAAGCCTAAGCCCCCGTCCGATACGGAATGGGAAACCTTCGGCCAGGCCGTGGATTCCTCGGCGATCATCATGACGTACGGATAGTTCTCCGACATGATGGTATTGAGATTTCTGATGAAATCGATCGCTTCGAGATTGTCCGTGCCACCATAGATATTCGGGATATATTCCGTTCTACCGTAGTCACGGTAGAGCATACTGGAAACAGCGTCCATACGGATACCGTCGAGGTGGAATTCCTCGATCCAGAAAACGGCGTTACTGATCAGGAACGACTGGACCTCAGCCTTGGCATAATCAAATACGAATGTGCCCCACTCCTTATGTTCGCCGATCCTCGGATCCTTGTACTCATAGCAGGCGGAACCGTCGAAACGTACAAGGCCTTCCTGATTCTTCGGAAAATGCGCCGGTACCCAGTCCAGGATGATCGAGATACCGTTCTTGTGAAGGTGATCCACGAAGAACTTAAAGTCAGCAGGCGTTCCGAAACGGCTGGTTACCGCGTAATAACAAATGACCTGATAGCCCCATGAGTCATCGAGAGGATGCTCCAGGATCGGCATCAGTTCAACATGGGTATAACCCATCTTCTTACAGTATTTGGCGAGTTCTTTTGCGATCTCACGGTAGTTCATGAAGTTTCCGTCTTCATGGCGGCGCCAGGAACCCAGGTGTACTTCATAGATGGAGATCGGACGAGGCGCGTTGGCATGTACGCGCTTGCTTGTGAAAGCGTCATCATGCCATGTGTAATCATTCGGATCATAAAGGATCGAAGCATCTGCCGGACGCGTCTCACAATGACGGGCATACGGATCGACCTTATTGACTTCCGATCCGTCCGCGCCGTAAACATGGTACTTGTAACGGTCCCACTGCTTCGCGCCGGAAATGTATCCTTCCCAGATTCCGGAGTCGCCGATCTTGTAGAGATAGTACGCTTCCGGGTTCCAGTCGTTAAAGTCACCCACTACACTGACAGCTTTCGCATTCGGAGCCCAGACACGGAAAAGAAAGCCCTTTTCTCCGTCCGGTTTCTCATAGGGTCTCGAACCAAGATAGTTATAACTCTTGTAGTCCTTTCCCGTATTGAAAAGATACGCTTGATCCATGTGATATCTCCTACTCGCGTGGGCATATGCGCCCACGTTCTTTCATTTCATATATTATAAATCAAGTTTGAGATAGTTTCTAGCATAATTAACAAAAGAGAGCCGATTTCTCGGCTCTCTTTTATTACATGTCACAATTCTTTGCCTTAATACCAATATATATAGGGCTTTGTTAAAATTTTGTTAACTCCTCAACCGGTTTAGCGCAAACTCACTGTTTAGCGAACTCTGCGCCCTTATCGAATGCGTTGAGGTTGTTCGGGATCATGTGATGTCTTCTTTCCGGAAGAACGTCGTACAGTGCTTTTTCAAAGGATTCTCTTGTAAAAGCACCTGTCGCCGCGGATACACATCCGAGAAGAACGATCGTAGCGTAAGCCATGGATCCGAGCTCGGAAGCGATCTCAGAAGAGTTGATCGGGATGAAGCGGATATCTGTACGCTTCGGTGTAACCTTAACCAGCGAGCTGTCGATGATAATGATTCCACCCGGCTTCAGGGTATCTTCGAACTTCTCAAGAGACGGCTGGTTCAGAGCGATGAGAACGTCCGGCTCATTGATGACCGGAGATCCGATCGGCTCATCGGAAATAACAACGGAACAGTTAGCTGTACCACCACGCATTTCCGGACCGTAGGACGGGAACCAGGAAACTTCTTTACCTTCGATCAAAGCAGACTCCGCAGCCATCTTACCTGCGGAAAGAACGCCCTGACCACCGAATCCGGCGAGAATAATAGAAAAATCGATCATGTCATTACACCTCCAGATCCTGTCCCTTGAATACGCCCAGCGGATACTGCGGAACCATCTTCTCTTTGCACCACTCAAGCGCTTCGATCGGCTCTTTACCCCAGTTAGTCGGGCATGTAGAAAGGAATTCGACCATCGCGAAACCGAGGCCTGCCTGCTGAACACGGAAAGCCTTGGCGATCGCCTTCTTAGCTTCCTGGATGTGCTTGAAGTCGAACAGAGCAACACGCTCGATATAAACAGCACCTGTCAGTGTGGAAAGCATCTCACTGACATTGATCGGATAACCACGTGTCTCAGCGTCACGACCCAACGGAGAGGTTGTTGTAACCTGACCGAGAAGTGTTGTCGGAGCCATCTGACCGGAAGTCATACCGTAAACAGCGTTGTTTACGAAGAATGTGCAGATCTTCTCACCACGAGCTGCGGCGTGAACGATCTCTGCAGTACCGATGGAAGCGAGGTCACCGTCACCCTGATATGTGAAGACCATTTCTTCCGGCTTGCAGCGCTTGATACCTGTAGCAACGGCCGGAGCACGACCATGAGCTGCCTGTACCATATCGCAGGAAAAATAATCATAGTTGTTATATGTGCATCCTACAGATGCGACACCGATGGTCTTGTCGAGGATATCCATCTCCTCCATTACTTCCGCGATGAGGCGGTGAATGATACCGTGCATACAACCCGGGCAGTAATGGAACGGCTTATCTGTCAGACCTTTTGTTTTCTGAAATACAACTGCCATCTTACATCTCCCCCTTATGAATCTTTACGATCTCATCCAGGATCTCCTTCTGGGTCGGCAGGTTACCACCCATACGGCCGTGGAAGTAGACCGGCTTCTTACCGTTAACGGCAAGACGTACATCTTCGATCATCTGACCGGAAGAAAGCTCAACGTCGAGGAAGCCCTTAACACTCGGCATATCAGCAACCTTAGCGATTTCCTTTGTCGGGAAAGGCCACAGTGTGATCGGACGGACCATACCGACCTTGATTCCAAGCTCGGCAGCCTGACGGATAACGTTCTTGCAGATACGGGAGCATGTACCGTAAGCTGTGATAACGACTTCAGCGTCTTCGAGATTCATGGTCTCGACCATAACTTCCTTCTCTTCGATCTCTCTGTACTTCGCCTGAAGTTCACGGTTCTTCGCTTCGAGATCATCCGGATCGATGTAGATAGAAGTGATCGTGTTGTGCTTCTCACGACCGTGCATACCTGTGGTTGCCCACGGCTTAGCGACTTCTACTGTATCTTCCTTCTCTTTGAAAGCAACAGGCTCCATCATCTGACCCATAGTACCGTCACCGAGGATCATAACGAGGATTCTGTACTGATCTGCGAGATCAAATGCCTTAACTGTCAGCTCGTAAAGCTCCTGTACGGAAGCCGGAGCGATAACAAGGTTCTTGTAGTCACCATGTCCGCCGCCCTTTGTAGCCTGGAAATAGTCACTCTGGGACGGGAGGATACCACCGAGACCCGGACCACCACGCATGATGTTAACTACAACAGCCGGAAGCTCGGCACCTGCGATATAAGAAATACCTTCCTGCTTGAGGGAGATTCCCGGAGAGGAAGAAGATGTGAGAACTCTCTCACCTGTAGCAGCAGCGCCGTATACCATATTGATCGCGGCAACTTCGCTCTCTGCCTGTACAAATGTACCGCCATGCTTGACCATCTCTCTGGCCATGTAATGCATGACTTCTGTCTGAGGTGTGATCGGGTAACCGAAATAGTGACGGCATCCGGCACGGATCGCCGCTTCAGCGATAACCTCATTACCCTTCATTAAAACTCTTTTTGCCATAACCATCTCTCCTTATCTTTCCACAGTGATAACCGAATCAGGGCAAGTTGTCGCACAGAATGTGCAACCGATGCACTGAGTAAGATCTACACAGGAAGCCGGATGATAACCCTTAGAATTCAGTCTCTCTTTATCAAGGACCAGAATCTTCTTCGGGCAGGCATTTACACATAAGCCGCAGCCCTTACATAAATCGTCTTGAAAAGATACTTTAGCCATATGTCCCTCCTGATATTTTATTGCGTATTATGAATTATAGTATTGCCCCCTATATAAATCAACATGGCAAAAGGCTAGAAAAATGAATGTTTTTCACTCATTCAGCAATCATTTTCACTAACAGTATGGAACTCTTCGAAAAGCACCGTATTTCTCAAACGAAAAAAAGCAAAAGAAATCCCTCCCGCTGTGAGATCGCGAGAGGGATCATTATGCTCGGTTAATTCAGATAAGAGCGATCAAGCGTCCTTCTTGAGGAGGTCACGGATCTCTGTAAGAAGAGCGATATCTGCAGGTGTCTCTTCTTCCTTCTTCTCTTCCTCTTCCTTCTTAACAAGTTTTTCCTTAGCCTTGTTCATAAGACGGATAACGATGAAGATAACGAAAGCGATGATGATGAACTGGATGACCGCGTTGATCAGGATGCCGTAGCCGATAGCGACTTCGCCTTCCAGAACGCCTTCAGCATTCAGAGTACCTTCCTTAAGAACATACTTCATGTTCGCAAAATCCACACCGGATGTCAGCATACCGATGCAAGGCATGATGATGTTATCAACAAGCGCTGTAACGATCTTACCGAAAGCGGCACCGATAACTACTGCGGTTGCCAGGTCGATAACATTTCCTCTCATAAGAAAAGCTTTAAAATCTTTCCACATAAAACAACCCTCCGTATATGTTTTTTCTTTATTTCACTATATTCCAATCGGAACTATTTGTGAACTACTTATTCTTATCCTTCTTGTCCTTTTTCTTCTTTTTCTTGTCCTTCTTTACCTTCTTCTCTTTTTCCGGTTCTTCAGTAACCGTTTCCGAAAGAAGATCCGAAAGACATTTCTTCATCTCGATGATACTTTCTTCATTGATCATGTAAAAGCACTCGCGTCCGACTTTATTTACGGTAACGATCTTGGATGAAGTGAGAAGCTGCATATGGTGAGACAGCGTCGGCTGAGAGATCTTCAGATGTTCAAGGATGTCTTTTGCGCGAAGTTTATTGCCCCGGCTTAAGATACCGAGGATCTGCATTCTTGTAGGATCACCCAAAACTTCGAAGCGTGCGTTTACGTTATCCAAAGTCTCTACCTCCCGTTATGCGATCAGTTGTCCTTTGAGAGCCTCTTCAAAATCGGAAAGATTCGCGCATGCGACTACTTCCGTATTATCTTCGAGAAGGATATCCTCATCCTCCTTAACGAGCAGTGTCATCGGAACACCGAGCTTTCTGAGAAGCAGGAGCTGATATTCCTTACTCGGCTGATTGGCGAGGTACTTGCTCAACATGCGCAGGATCTGCTTGGCATCTTCAAGATAGATGCCGGAAAGGCGCATGAGATGGTCAATTACATATACACCGAAAACATCATCGAACTTCATATTCTTCTTTTCCGGGAATACGGAAGTAAAGACTGTCATCGAGATCTTTGATACGAGATTCAATTTTACAAAATCATCTACCGGGATCAGGAAGCTCTTTACATTCGGTGAGAAGATCTCCTGAAGCTGTTCAACTGTCAGCTCGCCCTTGAGATCCTGGATTCTTTCAATACGTGCGAGGACACGGTCTCTGGGGAGAAACGTCTCCTGTCCGGTTACTGTCGCTTTATGGATAAACCAACTCTCCGGAATCAATTTCATTCTTTTCCAACGATAAAGTGTACCGTATGAAATACGCGCTACACGAAGAAGCTGTTTTTTCGAAATCAATTCTTCATTCTCAAACATGGTTTCACCCCTCACAAAAGAATAGCTGCGGATAATCCCCTTAGATTAATCCACAGCTATCATTTTAGAGAAACAATGTTACAACTTCTAAACAGCCATATAGCATTTACATTCCTTTTACGTCTCGAAAAGCACTAAAGGAAAAGCACTTATCAGAGATCAAAAGTGTCCTTAATGGTGTCTACAAGTTCTTCCACATCACCGGACATCGCGGCTTCAAAGATCTCATTGAACATGAAGTAAACAACGATGCAAAGTGAAAGCGCAAGGATGATCAGGAGGATCTTCCAGATCAATACCGCTCTTGCGAAGCTCTTTCTGCTCTTGCACTTCTTACCTGCGGCAGAGAGAATGATCGAGCTGATCAAGCCAACGACCGGGATCGCGAACAACAGCATAAGGAAGAAAGCCGTGCCCGTCTTAAGCGGCTTCTGCTCTGCGTCCGGATTCAGTTCTTCTGTAACCGGAGCCTGATACGGATTCGGGGAGTATACAGGCGCAGCCATCGTTTCAGGATTCAAAGCGACCGGCGGCGGAGCAGGTGTCGGATTCTGGACAGGTACAGGAGCCGGAGCAGGTGCCGGTGAAGATACCGGGATCGGAGCGACAGCTACCGCAGGCTCAACGATCGGAGCCTGATCGATCTGTGAAAACTCAGGAACTACTTCTTCGATAGGTGCAACTTCAGGAACTACCTCCGGGATATCGGAAGATACTTCCGGTACGACTTCTTTCTGTTTCGGAACCGCGATCGGGGCGCCCGGATCAAAAGAAGCACTCGGGACATCCTCGGCAACCTGCTGCACTTGAGCAGCCGCGTCGTTTACTGCTTCCGCGACCGGAGCAGCAAGAGGAGTACCACAAGAAGAACAGAACTTCATGCCTTCCGGCATTTCAGCTTGACAATTAGGACAAATCATAAACGAACCCTCCTGGCCATTATCTTTATGTCCCGTACCGTACGAAACTTGCACGTTCAGCGGGAAATTGAACGAATTAATTATATCATGTTTTCTTGTGAATGTTTACAAGGAAAAGAACGCTTTCCGTTATACAGGGATCACCGCGATACAGAATTGTCCGGCCTGAAGAGTATACTTTCGATCTCCCAGATTCAGGAACCCTCGCTTGGACGCAAGAGCGATCTTCTTACACTCGGCAGAGTATCTGGAAACAGATATATCTTTGTCCGACGCGTTGGATTCGATCAGAAACTGCTGCTGTTCCTGTGTCGGATTCGTAATGATCAGATAGATGTATCCGTTCGAAGTATACGCGTAAGAATGGAGATCTACGGAATAGTTCTCATCTTTCTTATGTGAAAGTGGAGCGGTCCAGGAAGTCTCAATACGCTGACCGGACGCAACTTCTGTAAGTACGCCGACAAGTCTCAGAAGCGTCTCCGTATTTGCCGATTTTACCTTTCTGTTTTCGAGGGTGCCTTCGTCATTCGCGAACAGATAATCATCATTCGCGTCAAATCCGGATCTGCTTACCGGAAGGTCAACGGTCACAAAAGAGGTATGCACACCGAGATCTTTCAGAAGGAAATCGATCATCTCCGCGGCAGAAAGCGACTTCTCGTCCTGATAGATACGGTTTTCCGAAACACGATTCTGTACGACCGAGAATGAAAGGTCACTGATCCATTCACCTGTCGACTCCTGCATATACGATGTGTTTCTCGGGATCGCGTCTACGTAATTCGTGTACGCGGTCTCGATCAGTGTCGTGTTATCTTCCTCCGGAAGCGTTATGGCCGCTTCGACACCTGCATTCGTAATGCCCAGGACAGATGCGTGATAATCGGCAACAGAAGTCATCGTCCCGCTTTCGTATTTCATGCCGTCAATAAAGAAAACATTATCCTTAAGTTCCGAATAATATCTGGAATTGGAGATAAGCGAGATCATATAGTCAACATAGGCTCTCCTCTGAAGATCCGTCTCGAAAAGGCCTTCATGATCCGCGATCTCGATCATGACTCTGTCGAACTGCTTGTTCCACGGAACAGCGGTTCCGTTATCCACGCGAAGTTTTCCGTAAGTATCGGTAATACCGCCGCACATATATCCCAAAAGGACCTCTGTTTCATCCGCGTCAAAAGAAGAATCTATCACAAGCCACGGATCCGCGTCTACCTGTTTCACGAGACGCATCGTCGACTCCAGGGAAACCACGCCGGAATCTACGAGATTTCCTTCCTCATCATCGTAAACATATTCATTTCCGATCACGGATATATTCGAAGCGATATGTCTTCCGTTTCTTCCCAGTCCGAGGTTTTCCAGACGCAGGAATTCCGGATGGCTGTCAGTAAGAAGATCGACAAGCTGCGGCTTGATCACCGGATCAGAATATGTGTCTCGTTCCAGACGGATCACGTCGGTAAACATTTCTCCGCTTCCGTAAAAACCGATATTCAGACGGATCTCCGTTTTTTCGAGATCGACCTTCTGCGACGGCCACGCGAAAGTATACGAATACTCTTTCCAGTTTCCGTTTACATCGGTAAAAGTCGTTCCGATCGGTTCGGAAAGTCCCGATATCCATACAATAACTTCGTCGTTTTCAATATTACTCGATTTCAGCCAGAGGCGGACATTGTAGAAGACCTTCTCCTTCATCGGATTCAGTTCATCTCTCGAGATCACCTGAGAGATAAAATGCGCTTCTTCTTTATCTGGATTGGAAGACGAAAGATGAAGGGACTTTACTCCCGCCATCTTCGGAGCGTCCGAAGCGATCTGCACGAAAGTATCCGATCCGAAGACATCCCACGCGTTATTACCGTCCGAAGAAACAGAAGGAACCGGAGCGAAGAGGATACACATATCACCGTTCTGCACTTCGATGTCTCCGATCTCACGATCGAGCGTGACCTTGGTATACATCGACGCAGAAGATATGGATCCCGCTCTTGCGATCAGGATGCTCTCATCGGAAGAACCGCATATCGACGTGATCTTATTTTCCTGTCCGGCAAACACCTGATGCCAGGTACCTGCACTTCTCGAGAATGAATAGATATGCCCGTTGTCAGTAAGCACCCAGATATCTCCGCCCTGAAACATCGAGATCTGCTTCGGAACAACATTATCAGGAAGCTTTCCGTCATAACGGTCAAAGGCGAACTTATCGGATGAATCATCATACTTTCCGATCGCGACCTGTCCCCGGTTGTCGATCAGAATGAACTCGCCGTTGTTATACGCGGAAAGCACCCAAGTCTCATTTTCAACGGTCTCCAGTTCATCCTTCGAGATCTTTCGGAACATGGAAGCATTCACTGAAGTACAGACATAGCCGTTCTCACCGGCAAGAAGCACTCTCGAACCATCGGAAACAGCGGTCAGGAGATCATTTGCCGTCCCCGTCATCGGAGATGTGATCGAAGAAGACCCACACACTTTGACGGTGCCGTTTGTTCCACAGGCAACAGCCTGTTTTCCAAGTGATGTAAGCGCTCGTATCTCAAAATCAGAATCCTCGGAAGACAGGACCGAATCCCAGCTTCTTCCGTTCGCGGATACGAGAAAAGAACCGTGGGCCGTAACGGCATAGTAGTGTCCGTTGAAAACCGATACATCTACGATCGGATCACCTTCCACGGGGGTAAGAACCTTCACGGGCTCGGCAGAAGTAACATCGCCAATTAGCTCGCCGCTTTCCAGTAGCGCCGCCACATATGCGCCGTTTGTACGGACGATCGAAGCAAACAGGTTTCCCTGCTCCGAACTGTCGATCGGACGCCATATTCCGAGCTGCTCCGTCTGAAAATCGAGGATTCCCGCGTTAACGACCTGTTTCAGCTGACCATCCTCATCGTAAGAAAGGATACGCAGTTTGCCGTTCTTATATGAACCCGAAGGCATCGCGTCTTCATCGGAGCGATTATGGAGATACACGACGTTTTCACTTGCTTCCGCCACGCTGAAAACATCTTCGTTGTAACTGCTTTCAAAAGAAGGATCAAAGACGAGGTTCGTCGAAGGAACATAGGACAGGTTCACGCCCAATCCGGAAGTGTTAACACCTGATTTTTCGTTTTGTGTCGAGACCTTCGGGAATTCCGAGGACTTTCTTAAGATTCCCAGGCTGACAAAAAGGATCGACGCGACAAGCAAAAAGATCACAAACACCGTAACTGCCGTAAGCAGCGGGCGTTTATGAACACGATTGTCTCGTTTAAACATCCTTCGAATCCAATTCATGTGTGTCTGCCGGGCAGCATCTTATTGAAGTCTCCCGTCTCCTCCTCAACTTCAGCAAAGCGCTTCTTTCTTTTCAACGCCATATATACGGTGATCGCACCGAAAACGACGATCGCGGCGATCTCGACTCCGGTAAGGATATTGTCTGCTTCCTCCGAGATGTCAAAAAGCGTATAAATGCCGCTTCCCAGAGCATTGAATACCATATGGGCAATGATCGGCATGATCAGGTTTCGCGTGAGATAGTAAAGTGCACCGAGCATGAGTCCCGCGAGGAAAGCATAACCGATCTGGATCGGCTGACCGTGCATTCCTCCGAAATACATCGCGCTGACAAGAATCGCGAGGAACGGCTTTTTCAGTTCCAGCATGCCCTGCATGATGAATCCGCGGAAAAGTATCTCTTCCAGGACCGGAACAAAAATGACGGTTCCGATAACGTTCATATACATGTCTGCACGAGAAATGCTTTCGGGCTGCATCATCTCATTATAGTCTTCAAGGGATTTCTGTACCGCGGATACCTGAATGTTCTTCACAAGATAGAAATACATGACGGCGACTCCGAGCATCGCAAAAGCGGAGACAAGCGCGTATGTCCAGTCAATCGGCTTTCCTGACGCGATCGTCGGTGTTCCGAGGACGTATTTTCTCTTGATGAGCCACCAGATAACGCAGACCGTGACGCCGATCACTCCTTCGATCAGATAGATCTGACCTTCATGATCCAGATATTTCTCTCCTTCGAGCAAGGCGACCACCTGAATGGAGAAAAAAATGATCACAAAATACGCGATGATACAGATGATCGGTCCCAGAAAAAATCGAAAAGCGATCCTGCTCCTGTAACTCATTTTTTCTCCTCACTCTGCTGCGAAGGTGCCGGCTCTTGAACAGGTGTCGGCGTTACCATGGGCATGCGGTTATACACGCCGCTCTTTTTCTTCTTATCCTTGACGTTCGCGGCATATCTTCTCATAAAGACCGTAAATGCCGCCTCAAGTTCACTTTCGTTTTTGATGGAATAAAAGTACTGATCACCGTTCTTGGCATATTCAGTACGCATGATCACAAGCTCCGGATCCGCGTGGTTGCCGTCATCCGGTTCATAGTTGTACATGACCGCGTACTCGATCTTTTCGATCATGAACGTATCGATCATGGACAGATAGTATTCTTTTCCGTTAGAAGCATCGCGAATAACAGCAAGCGCATCACCCTCCTTCGGAGAATGATGCGTGAATTGCGGTCTTCTTATGGACTTTGATTTACTCTTCTTCGTCTGAGAAGTCTTCTTCATCGTCGAGCTCAGCCTCCGCGCACAGACGATCATACTCTGCGTAGATCTCATCTGCTTCATCTTCGTCCAGACTCATCAGGCCTTCTTCGCCATCATCTGTCATAACGACCTTTGTGATAACCATTTCCGGCTCTTCTTCGTCTGTGGTAACAAGTACACAATAAGACTGATCCTTGTATTCAAAATCATCGACCAGAGCGAACTGATACTCTTCGCCGCTCTCCGCGTCTACCATCGTAATGATCGCTTCATCATCGTAGATATCTTCAATGCCTTCGATGTTCTCTTCACAGTTATCGCAATCGCCGTTATCACAGCTCTTTCCACAATCAAATAACATAATTTTGTCCTCCGAATAATAAAATACCCATCTTTTCGTCGTGTATGACTTATCTCATTATAACATGAAATTCATTACTTACGGGAAATATCCAGATATTCCTGCAAAATGATCTCCGCGGCGACCTGGTCAACGACTTTTTTCTTATTCTTTCCCGAAACGCCCGTCTGTCTCAAAAACTGAGAAGCGATCACGGTCGTATATCTTTCATCGCGGAAAACAGGCTTGATCCCCGTCTTTTCCTCGATCATCTGCCCGAAAAGCACCGCTTTTTCTTCTGATTCGCTGACGGTTCCGTCAGTGCGGCTCGGTCTGCCCAGTACGATCTCCGTGATCTCTTTTTCTTTCACGATCTGGAAGATCCGCTCGATGGCAAAATCACTGTCAACGCCGTTCCAATTGATCGTTTCCAGTCCCTGGGCCATAATACGAAGAGGGTCGGATACAGCCACCCCGATTCTTCGCATACCGAAATCAATGGCCATTACCCGACTCATTCTTTCAATTCTCCTGATATATTATTCTTCCGCCAGTCTCTCACAATACTCCCTTACGATGACCTCAAGAAGCTCATCGCGTTCCATACGGCGGATAATTCCACGTGCGCCCTTGTAGTTTGTAATGTAGGTCGGGTCACCGGACATAAAGTAACCTACCAGCTGATTGATCGGATTGTACCCCTTCTCCTGCAGCGCATCCAAAACCTGCATCATCAATACCTTGGCATCCTCAGATCTCTCCATGTTGAATGAGAATCTGGCTGTACCGGAATCCTGCATAGCTGACGCACCTCCTTTTTACTTTCACATTTATGTGTCTATTCTATCACATAAGAAATCAACTTTTCATTATAAATTTGTCATGCTAGATAAAAATATTTAGAGTTTTAGGCGAAAAAGCACCCGTTTTCCGGAAAAATCTCACGGTTTTTTCGAAAATCCCGTTCCGAGGACATCAAAATCTCGAAAATCATTGATCGTACCTAAAATGATATCGCCCGGCGCAAACTTTTCGTCCGAAAACGCGATCACTCGGATATATTCCTTGCTGTAACCTTCGTAGGTACCGTTGCCCGGAGCCTGTTCTACCAGTACTTCTACGGTCTTTCCGATAAAGGATTCCGCACGGGCTTTCTCCATTTTATCTGATATGGAACGAAGCTCTGCCGTTCTCCTCGATTTGACCTGCCCGTCGATCTGCTTGTCCATATTCCAGGCTTTCGTTCCTTCTCTCGGCGAGAACGGGAATACATGGATATGCGTGAAACCGATCTCTTCGGCAAAAGCACAGGATTCTTTATGTTCTTCCTCTGTTTCCCCGGGGAATCCGCAGATCATGTCCGTCGTGAAGCTAGCGTTTGGAAAAGCACTTTTCAGGTCACGAACTACCCTTCGGAACAGTTCCGTATCGTATTTACGGTTCATGCGCTTAAGGACCGTGTCGGATCCGCTCTGAAGCGAAAGATGGAAATGCGGACAAATAGCGGGGATTTGCTTGAGCTTTTCAATGAGTTCAGGCGTCATGCAAGACGGCTCAAGTGATCCTAAGCGGATACGCTCCACGCCCTTGATCTTCGACACTTCTTCCAGAAGCTCTCCGAGCGCCATACTGTCGCGCCCGAGTTCTTTTTCAAAGGAACAAAGATGGATACCCGTAATGACAAACTCTCGATAGCCTTTATCGGCCATATCCGAGATCTCCGAAAGGATCGCCTCACGGCTTCTGCTTCTGACTCTTCCTCGGGAATAAGGGATAATGCAATACGTGCAGAAATTGTTGCAGCCGTCCTCGATCTTTACGATGGCGCGGGTGTTTTCCTGATACGGGACCGAGCCGTATTCGAAGAAGCGGGTTCCGGCATCGAGGTCATCCGCCGTATTATCCGCCTTTTTGATATTGAGCTTTTCGAGAAGGAGAGGGATCAGCGCCGGACGATCATCCGTTCCGACAACGATGTCAGCATCCGTCTCTTCCCTGCACATCTGGGTATGGCAGCCCATCGCCACGATGATCGCGTTTGGGGCGACACGGCGGGCCTTACGGACCATCTGACGGGACTTTCTGTCCGCCTCGCCCGTAACCGCGCAGGTATTCACGATATACACATCGCAGGAAGAAGGATCCTCTGTTTCCTCAAAGCCTTCCTCCGCGAGGAGTTTTCCGATCGCCGCAGTCTCGTAGGAATTGACTTTGCAGCCTAAAGTAAGAAAGTAAACTTTAAACGACATCTTTTCCCTTTCGTCAAATTGATGAACTAATTATACCTGTAAACCGATATCTTTCAAACATTATCACATTGACATACATATCACCTGTGATAAACTAATTCCATAGTCTTTCAGCATATTAGGAGGCAAAAGCATGGTTCGTTTTCCGATTCGCTTTAAATCTATCTCTGATGTCAAGGAATTTGTTCAGATCGTGAATTCCTATCCTTATGATGTAGATCTTTCCTCCGGACGCTACGTGGTAGACGCCAAGTCCATCATGGGCATCTTCAGTCTGGAACTTCAGAGCGCGATCAACCTCGAGATCCACAGCAATTCCTGCGATGATCTTGTTGAGGCACTGGCGCCTTTCAAGGTAGAAGAGTAAGAAAACACTTACTCCACAATGTTGAAATCAATATGGTGCGTGAGCGGGTCTGCGGAAGCAACCTTGACACGCACTTTTTTTCCGATTCGATAGACCGTGCCGCGAGACCCTTTGGCCTCGAGCTTTCTCTCATCAAACTCAAAGTATTCATTCAGAGATGAGAACGGCACCATACCTTCGATCGTGTTCTCCAGTTTTACGAATATACCCGCGGGACAAGCTCCGGAAACGACACCCGGGAACTCCTCGCCTACATGCGACATCATGTATTCGGCACACTTTAAGTCAACAGAAGCACGCTCCGCCTCAACGCTGTTTCTTTCCATCTCTGAACTGTGATAAGCGACATCCGCGACCTTATTGGCAAACTTCTGCTTCTGGTGCTTCTGATGCAGCCAGCTCTTGATGATCCTGTGGATATAAAGGTCAGGATATCTTCTGATCGGGGATGTAAAGTGGCAGTAGTACTTCGAAGCAAGACCAAAGTGTCCTACATTCTTTTCCGAGTACACGGCCTTCGCCATACTTCTTAAAAGAAGCTGGTTCAAGGCAGGCGCGTATTCCTTATCGGCGATATCATCCAAAAGCTCGGAAAGATAAAGCGGAGTGACCTTACCCGCAAGTCTTCTGTTCTCACCGAAAAGTCTTGCCACATGCATAAATTCAGCGATCTTCAACTCATCCGGTTCCTCATGGATACGATAGACAAACGGACTCTCGAGCTTGTTGAATCTCTCGGCGACCGCCTCATTCGCGGCGATCATGAACTCTTCGATGACACTGTGGATCGTATTGATCGGATACGGATAGACATCGACGGGATTTCCTTCCTCATCGAGTTCGACGTGTGTCTCCGGGAATATGAAATCGATCGTGCCTCTCTTCTTTCTCTTTTCCTTAAGGGCATTACGAAGATCGAGCATCAGCTTGAACATCGGGACCAGCGGAATATAATCCTCGATCGTCTTATCCTCGAAAAGGATACCGTTGATCTCGTTGTAAGAGGTTCTCGCGTTACTTTCAATGATGCTTTCGTAGATTTCACTGTCGATGATCTCACCCTGTGGATCGATCTTCATTTCGCAGGTGAGCGTGAATCTCGGAACATGCGGATTCAGACTGCAAAGTCCGTTGGAAAGTCTCGGCGGGAGCATCGGGATGACTCGGTCTACAAGATAGACGGATGTTCCTCTTAAGCTTGCCTCATTATCCAGCGCGGATCCGTCGGTCACATACTCAGAAACATCGGCGATATGTACCCAGAGCCGGTAGCAGCCTTTATCAAGTTTCTGAATAGAGATCGCGTCGTCAAGATCCTTCGCTTCCTCACCGTCGATCGTGATCGTCTGAAGGCTTCTTAAGTCTTTACGTCCGTGAAGGAGCGCTTCCTCGATCTGCTCTTCCGTGGGTGAAAGCGGAAGTTCAGATGCCTCATCCATGACCGCCGCGGGAAATACGTTGGAAAGACCGAATTGGCGGAGGATCGCAAGCATCTCGACGTCATTATTGCCAGGATCGCCGAGAACTTCGATGATGCGGCCTTCGTATTCGGCTCTTTTTGCCGACGGGTTCAAAACTTCACAGACGACCTTCATTCCGTAAGGCGCGCCGTTAAGCTGATTTCTTCTGATGATGATATGTCCGTATGCCGTGGCCGGATAGCCCGGATCCGGAACGACGATACCGCCTTCTCTCCCCTCTTTCAGGATTCCCACACACTGGTTCTCCAGACATTGCGGGCCTCTTGGCGGGAGTTCCGCGATCGTTACTTCACGGGAAGCCGGTATCCTGGCTTTAGAGCTTTCTTTTCTTCCGCTCGGGCGGATCTTGATATGTCTTCGGTTATGTCTTCCCATATTTGTCCCTCGTTTCCTCAGCAGAAGATAAAAAAGAACTGCTTCCCGGAAGACCGGTCAGCAGTTCACTTGTTCTTTCAAATTTGATGTGTCTTAAAAACCTCTGGCAAGAACCAGGAAAAGAACGATTGTGAGGATCGCGAAGAGGACTGCTGTGAACAGCGTGATCTTCTTGAGTTTCTCATCAAGAGTTCTGCCCTTCGACTTCTCGTAGAAGGAGTTTCCGCTACCACCGACAACACCCATACCCTGATCGTTGCCCTCCTGGGACATGACCAGAATGATCAATGCGATGCATACAACAATATCGACACATGTAAGTACAACTGCTAATGTATTCATTATATCAGCCTCCAAGACTGTTCTCAAATATAATAACTGTTAGATATTAACACAAGAATATTTCTTAATCAACAGTTATTTTCGATTCTTGATCAACTTGTGGACCTCGCTTGCGGCAAACGGAATGAATGCCAGAAGGACGATCGGGATCCAGTAGATCGGCGCGAGCATGATATTGTCAAAAATCGAATTCACACCCGGGATGTAGATAACTGCCAGAAGAAGTCCGATGGAACCAGCTACGGAGATGTTCATGAACTTATTGCTGAACAGGCCGAGCTTGAAAACGCTGAGTCTCTCGGAACGGGCTCCATAAGCACGGAAGAGCTCGGCGAGGATCAATGTCGCAAAAGCCATCGTTCTGGCACCTTCGAGCGGAACCTCGGCATCCTTGAAGAATACCGTCAAGCCAAGAACGAAAGAGGTAAATACCGCCGCGAAGATCGCAAGGCTCTGAACGAGGATATTGATCTTCATCGATTTGTTGATGATCGATTCGGATTTCTTTCTCGGCGGCTGCTTCATGATGTCCGGCTCACCCTTCTCTCTTCCGAGAGCAAGTGCCGGGAAGCTGTCCGTGACAAGGTTCAGCCACAGAAGCTGGATCGCGGTAAGAGGAGTACCGATGCCCGAGATCAGAGATGCCGGGATCAGAGAGATCAGGAAGATGACCAGGATCTCACCTACGTTACAGGAAAGAAGGAATCCGACGAACTTTCTGATGTTACTGTAGATAACACGACCTTCTTCTACAGCGGATACGATCGTTGCGAAGTTATCGTCCGTAAGGATCATGTCGGAAGAGTTCTTCGCGACATCGGTACCGGTGATACCCATGGCAACACCGATATCCGCGGACTTAAGAGCCATCGCGTCGTTAACACCGTCACCGGTCATGGAAGCGATGTGGTCATTCTTCTTAAGCGCGTTTACGATACGTACTTTGTGATCCGGAGATACACGTGCGTAAACGTTTGTGGTCTCGCAGACTGTCTGGAAGTCTTCATCGGAGACCTTATCGAGCTCGGCACCGGAAAGGCTTCCGGATGTTTCATCCATCATGCCGAGGTCATTTGCGATCGCGACGGCTGTATCCTTATAGTCACCTGTGATCATGACGGCACGGATACCTGCTTCACGGCAGATCGCCATAGCGTCCTTAACTTCGGTTCTTGCCGGGTCGATCATACCGACAAGACCGATAAAGCACATATCTTCCTCGTGTGCGAAATCTGCCTCGATCGATTCCTTTCCTTCAAATGTTCTGTAAGCAAAAGCCAGAACACGAAGAGCGGTCGTCGCATAACCATGGTTTGTTTCTAAGATACGATTCTTGATCTCGTCTGTCATCGGAACATTCTTGGTTCCGTCGAAATACTCGACACAACGGTTCAGAACGATATCCGGAGCACCCTTTGTAAAGGATACAACAGCACCCGGAACGATGTTCGGATGATATGTGGTCATCATCTTTCGATCGGAGTCAAAAGGAAGCTCGGCAATTCGCGGGAATACCTTATTTGTTTCTTCCTTCGGAAGTCCGGACTTGGCGCCGAGCGCGATAAGAGCGGCCTCTGTCGGGTCACCGATGCAAGAATAACGTCCATCTTCACCCTTCGGCGTTACGGCGTCACTGCAGAGAACGCAAGACTGTAAGAGTCGAAGGAGCTTTTCATTCGGAGTGATCTTATTGCCGTCTTCGTCCTGGATCTGACCTTCCGGAGCATATCCGATACCGGTAACATCGTAGGACTTCTCACCGTCAAATACTTTTCGAACGGTCATCTCATTCTGCGTCAGTGTACCTGTCTTATCTGTGCAGATAACGTCAACGCAGCCGAGTGTCTCAACCGCGAGCAGACGACGAACGATCGCGTTCTTGCTGGCCATCTTTGTCATGCCGAGGGCAAGAACGATGGTAACTACAGCGGCAAGACCTTCAGGAATAGCGGCAACCGCAAGGCTGACAGCTGTCATCAGAGCCTCATCCCAGGCTTCGCCCTGAACGAATACGTCAACGACAAATACGATCAGGCAGATCGCGATGCAGACGATACCGAGGATCTTACCGAGTTTATTAAGATTCTTCTGAAGAGGTGTTTCTTCGTTATCAATGGAAGAAAGACGATTCGCGATCTTACCGAGTTCGGTGTTTCCGCCGGTCTCAACAACAACACCGCGACCACGACCGTATGTAACGGCTGTGCCCATGTAGAGCATGTTCTTTCGGTCACCGATACCGCAGTCTTCTTCAAGAACGACTGTCGCGTCTTTATCGACCGGAACAGACTCACCTGTCAGGGAAGCTTCTTCAACTTTCATGGAGCTTGCTTCCGTAAGACGGATATCCGCGGCGATCAGGTCACCTGCGTCAAGAACTACGACATCACCCGGAACGAGCTTATCGGAATCGATCATCTGCTGCATATTGTCACGGACGACCTTTGCCTGCGGGGAGCTCATCTTTTTAAGTGCGGCGATCGCTTCATCCGCTTTACCTTCCTGGTAAACACCAAGGACCGCGTTGATAATGACGATCGCGAGAATAACGATTACATCGATCCATCCGGAGAAGCCGCCTTCTTTTACGGCCATGATCGCCGAAAGGATCGCGGCACCGATCAGGATCAGTACCATCGCGTCTGCAAACTGTCCTAAGAAACGTTTCCAGAGCGGAGTCTTCTTTTCTTCACCAAGGGAATTTGGACCATACTTGGCAAGACGTTTGTCTGCCTCGGTCTTCGTAAGACCGGCCTTTATGTCGGTCTCAAGTTCTTTCAGAACTTTTTCGGTTTCCATTGAAAACGGATGATTCATTTTCTACCTCCTACGCGTACGTGCGTGCGTAACAAAATATAACATATTAAAAAATTCTAGGGAAGCGGAAATCCTAAATAAGTTATTATCTATTCCGTCGAAAATAGCAAAATAGATTTGGGGGGAGAAAACAACAGGGACCGTCTCATTTCTGAAACAGTCCCTGGTTGGTGCCCAGAGTCGGAATCGAACCAACGACACGGGGATTTTCAGTCCCCTGCTCTACCGACTGAGCTATCTGGGCAAATGATAATCGGTCCTTTATGGACCGATCATCTGGCGACGCAGAAGGGGCTCGAACCCTCGACCTCCAGCGTGACAGGCTGGCATTCTAACCAAGCTGAACTACTGCGCCATATTGGTGGAAGATACAGGGCTCGAACCTGTGACCCCCTGCTTGTAAGGCAGGTGCTCTCCCAGCTGAGCTAATCTTCCATCTTCTTTGCTGGAGCGCTCTCTCAAGCGCAAGAAAGAGTATACCGAAACACTTGATAGTTGTCAACAAGATTTCCCAAAAAAGAGCAAAGTTTTTCGGGACCTCGGTAAAAGCACCGAAATTCAGGCTTTCCGCTTAGAAACTCTGGTCCTTAACAAAGCCCGTGAACGTTACGATCGCGACCTTGTTTCCGAGATCATCAACCACCTCTACCTCGTAAAAGCAGGCACTTCTTCCCGACTTGATGCATCTTGCGGTACTCGTAAGCACATCGCCCTTCGCAGGTCCCACAAAGGAGATGTTGCTGGAAATGGATACGGTCATTCTTCCGCCGAAATTCGCGGCTACGGCAAAAGTCAGATCCGCAAGAGTAAAGATGGCGCCTCCCATGACGCCTCCGGCCGCGTTTCTGTGCACCGGCGTGATCTTCATGCTGCAGCGGCAGATCTTATCTCCCGCTTCTTCGATAATGACTCCGGCTGCCTCTGTCGCGAAACGGTCATTGGCAAAAGTCTCTCTTGCCCACGCTAGGTCACGTTTTTCTACCGGAACGAAATTCTCACTCATAGTATTTCCTTTCTCATCAGAAGCTTAGTTCAGCCCAGAAGTTTCATAAGATATTCTACAACAAAAACAGTCGAGCAGGCGCCGATCGCGACCGTCAGAAGTTTCTTTTCGAAAAGCGACAGCAGAACGGCGACACCAAGGCCGAGCGCCGCGGAAAGAAGGCATCCTGTCGAATAAAAGATCGCCGGGATCGTCATTGCCGAAAGCACCGCGTACGGAATGTAATAGAGGAACGAGCGGATAAACCTGTTCTCTATCTTTTTCCTGCAAAGAACCAGAGGAAGCATACGGATCAGGTAGGTCACGCCTGCCATGACAACAAGATACATAAAGAAAACATCTGTACGGATCATGTAGCCACCGCCTTTCCGGTGCCTTCAGATCCGTTATCGGACGGTTCTTTCTTCTCTTCATCCGGGATCGGAGCGATCCAGGCAAAAAGAAGTCCGGAAACCAGAGCACAGATGATGATCGCGATTCCCGCGGATACTTCCTTTAAGACAGGCAGATAGCGGAACGCGCACGACAGCGCCATTGCCAGAAGGCAGCAGAAAGCCACGGCATGGTTCTTTTTGGACGGTGGGATCACAATTGCGACAAACATCGCGTAAAGGGCGATTCCCAACGCAGAAACGACCATCTCGGGCAAGATGTCGCCGGCAAGTGCTCCGAGCGCCGTTCCGGCGACCCAACCCAGGACCGGAGATGTGATCAAACCGAGCATGTACGGCGTCTCGACATCCTCTTTCTGACTGATCGCGACCGCGAATATCTCATCCGTCACACCGAAAGCGATGGCAAACCGTTGCAGGAGCTTTACGCGCGGGCTCAGCTTCTGGGAAAGTGAAACGGACATGAGAGAATAGCGCAGGTTTATGACAAACTGCGTCAGTACCATCTCGATGATCGGCAAGCCTCCCGCGATGATCGGAACACCCGCGAGCTGGCCGGCGGAAGTGACATTCGCCAGAGAGACAAGTACCGTCTGCCAGACGGAAAGACCCGCGCCTACGGCAAAGATACCGAAGGCAAAGGAAACGGACAGGTACCCGAGACAAATCGGGAACCCGTCCTTGATACCGCGTAAAAACAGTTTTTTAGAACTCACAGAAGATCGATCCTCACTTTACAGAGAAACGATAGCCGCAGAGGAAGCCTTTGACTTCATCCTTGTCGATGACCGCAGACGCGAAGTTCTCGTGATGGATCGCATCCGGGAACATCTGTGTCTCGAGGCAGATCGCTTCGTAAGGATTATAGTGAATGCCGCCCTTGCCGTCTTCGTCAAGGTTGCATGCGCAGTAGAGCTGTACGCCCGGGAAATTCGTGAGGACTTCCATCTTTCTTCCGGACTTCAGAGACTCAACGGAAGCGACCAGGGAAACCTTGTCCTGTGTGGTCTTCAGTACATAGTTCGAGTCGGCGCCCTTACTGCAGTTGAGCTGCGGGTTGGAAGATGTCTTCACGAGGACCTTCTCTGTCGCGCACGGAGTTCTGAAATCAAACTCAGTGCCCGCAACATCGATGTATTTACCGTTCGGGACGTTATCCATATCTTTTTCAGTTACCTGCTCGGAATCGATCCACAGGAGCTGCTCGCCGATACGACCGGCAGCCTGACCGTCGATATTGAAGTAAGAGTGGTTCGTCGGAGCGAAGATGGTCTTCTTATCGGAAACCGCGCGATAGGTGATGATGAGGGTTCCGTCCGTTGCCCATGTATAAAGGACCTTCATGTCCATATTGCCCGGAACACCGCAAACGCCGTCAGCGAGCATGAAGGAAAGCAGAACACCTTCGGTCTCGACTGTCCAGTCGTTCTCGATCTTGAGGTCATCGATAAAAGCCTGTGCGTCGTCACGGGAAATGATCTCACCTGTCCAGAAGCTGTTCTGGAAGTTGCCCGGACCGCCGTGGAGGTTGTTCTCACCTTCGTTTTTCGGAAGCTGGTAATCTACGCCGTCAATGGTAAAAGCACCGCCCTTGATACGGTTCGCCGTACGGCCGATGATCGATCCATGGCCGGAGCCGGATCCCATATATCCTTCGATGTCATCAAAACCGAGCATGACATCGTCGAGTTTTCCTTCCTTATCAAATACCTTAAGTGTATGGATCGCCGCGCCGTACTCGATTACGGAGAAGCTCTCTCCGTTCGGGCGTGTAATAACGAATTCAGAGACGTTCTTGCCGTCTTTTGTCGTATCAAAAAGCACTTTTTCAGAAGCCATTTCAGTCACCTCTTACATCAGATTTTATACCGCTACTATTATTGCTTACTAATTGCTGGAAAGTCAATTCTAAATCTGCTAGAATACCTCTTAATTTACAGACTTCAGGCATTGAAAAAGACATAAAAAGAAGGTGTCATATGAGCGCTAAATGGCGGAAATTCTTATCTTATTACCGGCCCTACATGAAGGGCTTTCTCGCAGACATGTGCTTCGCCCTTGTCGGTGCCGCCACATCCCTGATCATCCCGCTGATCATAAGATACATCACGGGAACCGTACTCGCGGAAGGCTTTACCAACGCGTCTCAGACGATCATCAATCTGTTCCTTATCATGCTCGGACTTCTCGGAATCGAGTTCGGCTGCAATTACTTCATCGCCTACGTCGGTCACATGGTCGGCGCGAGGATGGAATACGACCTGAGAAATGAGCTTTTCACGCATTATCAGAAGCTGTCCTTCCGTTTCTATGACGATCAGAAGGTCGGTTCTTTGATGTCGCGCGTGACCAACGACCTTTTCGAGATCACGGAGCTTTATCACCACGGACCTGAAGACCTCATGATCTCCGCCATCAAGCTCATCGGTTCCCTGGTCATCCTTTGCATGATCAATGTGCCCTTAGCGCTCGTCGCGCTGGTTCCCGTCCCGTTCATGATCGTCTTCGCTTCTATCCTCAATAAGAAGATGAAGAGAACGTTCAAAAAGAACCGTGAAAAGATCGCCGAGATCAACACCCGCATGGAAGACAGCCTCTCCGGCATCCGCGTCGTCAAGTCCTTCACCGGTGAGGATATGGAGATCCATAAGTTCACCGAAGGCAACGATATGTTCCTCATGAGCAAGCGCGACAACTACCGCTACATGGCGATCTACCATGCCGTTCTCTGGGCAACCACCGGCCTGATCGCGATCGTCGTCGCAACCGTCGGATCTCTCATGATCGGAAAAGACGCATTGACGCTTCAGGACTTGATCGCGTTCCTTCTTTACGTAAATAACTTCACCGAGCCGATCCGAAAGCTCGTCAGCTTTACCGAGCAGTTCCAAAACGGCATGTCCGGCTTTGAGCGATTCTATGAGATGATCTGCATCGAGCCGGATATCGAGGATTCCCCGGACGCGACGGAGCTGACGAACGTAAAGGGCAACATCGACTTTAAGAACGTCACCTTCTCTTACGGAAGTAATCCCACCAAGGAAGCGACCGTCTTTTCTCACCTGAACCTTCACATCGACGCGGGCGAGTATGTCGCGCTGGTCGGTCATTCCGGTGTCGGCAAGACCACGATCTGCAGCCTGATCCCGAGATTCTACGAACCGAGCGAAGGAACGATCACGATCGATGATACCAACATCAATTCGGTCACCCAGAAGTCCTTAAGAAAGCAGATCGGTATCGTCCAGCAGGATGTATATCTGTTTGCGGGAACAGTCCTTGAAAATATCCGCTATGGTCGTCCGGAAGCGACTTTCGATGAGGTCATCGACGCGGCCAAGCGCGCCAACGCGCATGACTTCATCATGGAACTTCCGAACGGATATGACACGGATATCGGGCAAAGAGGCATCAAGCTCTCCGGCGGCCAGAAGCAGCGCCTTTCGATCGCGAGAGTCTTCCTGAAGAACCCGCCGATCCTGATCTTTGACGAGGCGACCTCTTCTCTGGATAACGAAAGTGAGCGTGTCATTCAGGATTCACTTGAAGATCTGGCAAAAGACAGGACCACGCTTGTTATCGCGCATCGTCTCTCCACGATCCAGAACGCAAAGAGGATCCTCGTGCTTTCCGAAAACGGCATTGAGGAAGAAGGAACTCACGAAGAACTCTTGAAAAAAGACGGTGCATACGCCCGCCTTTATCACACAGTCGAATAATCGATATTTCTTTGTATCGGGATCAGTGCGCCAGAGTAATATCGGCGAATTGGCCCGATACTGCTTTCAGCAGGTCATCCGGCGCCAGATGGATCTGCGTGCCGAGCATACCTCCGCTGACAATGATCTTATCGAAAAGCTGCGCCGTTTCATCGATCACGGTCGGATACTTTTTCTTCATACCGATCGAGGTAACGCCGCCGCGGATATATCCCGTAACCGCCATGATGTCCTTGACGTGCACCATCTCGAGGTTCTTCTCACCGACCGCTTTCGCCGCTTTTTTCATGTCGACTTCCTCGGCGATCGGGATTACGAAAACGAAGTAATTCTTCGATTTTCCCTGCATGACTAATGTCTTAAAAGAACTCTCATACGGCTGTCCGAGCATATCGGCGATATGAACGCCGTCGATAAACTCTTCACAGTCATAGTAAAACGGCTCATACGGGATCTTTTCTTTATCCAGGATGCGCATCGCGTTGGTTTTGTTTTCTTTTTTCATGATTCACTCCAAAAGACCGGTCAGAAGATCAGCCGTAGTATTTCCACAGTTCCTCGCAGACCTCGGAAGCCATCGGTTCGTCCGGGCTTCCTTCGAGAAGCTGGATATTCGAAAGTACGACGATAACTCTTCGAGATTCCGAAGCCACGCGCACATTAGTGTTATAGCCGAGTGTCATGCCGGAATGCTCGATATAGCCGTTTTCGATATACCAGCCGTAGCCGTATCCGAAAGTGCCACCGTCGAGGATCTTATCCCAGCTTTCCTGACTTAAGAGCGCCTTGTCCATGACGCACTTTTCCCAGTTGAAAAGACCTTCCGCGGTACCTGTCATTACTCCGACCGCGTAACTGATGGTCGGATCCTGATGCGGAAGATCAAAGCTCATGATGAAAAGATCCAGTCGTCCGTCCGATGTCAGATGATCGATATCCGGATACAGATCTGTGAGGTTAAGCGGCTCTAAGATATTCTTACGAACATATTCGTCATAAGGCATTCCGCTCAGTTTTTCGATGATGATACCGAGAAGATAGTAGTTCGAATTCGAATACGCGTACTCCGATCCCGGCGTGAAATCCAAAGGATACTCGGAAAGCTTTGTGACGAACTCGTCTTTTGCCAAAGGCGTCGTCACGATCTTCGTCATCGTGTTCTCAAAATCAAAGAGCATATCCACCGTCATGCTGTCGAACTCGTCAAACGAGAATCCCAGCATACCGTTGAAAAGGTAGTCCGAAACACCGGACGTCATGTTGAGGAGCTGGTGGATCGTGATCTGATCGGCATACTTATATTCCGGGATGTACTTGCTGAGTTTGTCATCCGTGGAAAGAAGTCCCTTTTCTTCTAATTGCATGATGCAAACCGCCGTGAACTGTTTCGTGATCGAACCGAACTCGAATACCGTATCCATGGTGTTCGGGATTTTGTTCTTTCTGTCCGCGTTTCCGGAAGCATATTCCCAGACGACCTGGTCACCTTCTGTTACGAGAACAACTCCGTCGAAATCAATGGAATCCATATAGGTCTTCGCTTTATCCGCGGAAAAAGAACTCGGCGCGGGTTGTGTCGTCGTTTCTGATTCTTCCGTAGTAGTCTCGGTACTCGTCTCAGATTCCGACTCAGTCTCTTTTTCCGAAATATCCGTAGCAACGGGCTCTTCCGTTTTACTTGCTCTGGACTTTCTGGTCTTCTTCGTCGTTTCTTCGCTCTTTGAGCACGCACAAATAAGTACGATCGACACCGCCAACAGTCCCGAAAGGATCTTCTTCAGTTTTGCTTCTCTATTATGCATCGAACTCATCAATCTTCTTATAGAATCTGTCTTTCTTCAGTTTCTTATAGTCACTCTTCTTCATACCTGTCTTGATCGGGAATACCTCTCCCGTGATCTGATCCTGCAAAAGAAGATCCCATGTCTTTTCAGCCACATGATGAGCTCCGCGCGGAACCAGGTGCGTCGTCGGAGGAGTCGCGTCCTTGATGATCGCCTTTGCCGCCTTCTTGCCCTGCTTGTCAAACTTATCTCCATAGAAGCAGACCGGGCAGAAATGGTAAATATCCGAGCCCAGCGGAATGAGCGGAATGTAATCGAGGTGTCCGTACTTTCTAAACTTTACGTACGTTTCCTGATACTCCTTATGGCAGAACGGGCAAGCCTGCGCCTGTCCCTTCGGACCATATACTTTTTTAAAGGATCTTACGCCATAAACGAAATAATATCTCAGCATTTTCTTGTTCCCTTTCCCCGTACGGGTTGCCGTATTTACAAGAAGAATTTTCGCACATAAATAAAACTATTTCAATTACTTTTACTATCCTCTCGGACGCGTTGTGATAAAATGAAAGAAGTAGTCCATGGAGGTATTTTTATGATCTTTATCTACACTTCTTTTGAATACTCCAACAAGGCAACTTTCTTCGCGATCTTTATGGATCTGATCGCCTACGGCCTGAGCCTCGCTGCGATCGTCTGCTTCTTTCTGACCGTAAAATTCGGCATCCTGATGGTTCCTCTCGGATTCCTTCTCATCGCGCTCGCCATCTTCTTCTATTTCTTCCTCGGAAAGAAGGTCGGCGGTGCCATGGCCAAGAAAGATTTCCAAAAACAGATCCACACGAACCCGATCGTTGCCTATAACTACGTAAATAACGGCCACGCTACCTACGAAGAGATGGCGGCCATCAACCCGGCATTTGCCGCAAAGTACGAAGTCAACCAGTTTGGTAAACTGACCCGTCGCAAGAACTGAAAGGAGACGGTTTCCGCATGTCGATCATCACGATCTCAAGACAGATGGGAAGTTTGGGAGACGAGGTCGCCGGCGCATTGAGCAGCAAGCTCGGCTGGGATCTTATCACCCGTGACCTTCTCATGGAACGCTTCTTTCCGGATATCCGTCCGGAGCAGCGCACGAGACTGGGTGAAAGCGCGAAATTCTACCTTTCTGAGTACAAAGACGGAAAGACCTTTAAAGATACACTTTCGGAATCCCTTCTTTCCATGGCAAAAGAAAGCTCCGCCGTTCTTCTCGGGTTCGGCTCCCAGCTTCTGTTCTCCGGCTCGGAAAACGCCATTCACGTCCGTATCGTCGCGTCTGACGATGTGCGTCTTTCCCGTGTCCAGAAGCAGTTCCATCTGTCGGAAACAGCCGCTTCCGAGCTTCTTTCATCCACGGACAGAAAGCACAAGCGTTTCGTTTCCCATGTTTTCGGAAAAGACTCCACGGATGTCTCTTTATACCATCTGGTCCTGAACACATCCTATATGTCCGTAGACGAATGCGTCGCCGCGATCCTGGCCGCTTTCCGCGAGCATGAGCTTCGCGTACGCATCACTTCCGAGACGAAGAACGAAGGCGCGATCGATCACCAGACTGACCGTCCGGTATTCAAAAATGCCTCCGAGGCAGAGTTTGCCAAGATCCTCGACATGTATCACATCGACTGGAAATATGAGCCGAAGACCTTCCCTGTCGAATGGGACAGCGAAGGAAATGTCACTTTGGCATTCAGTCCTGACTTCTATCTGACGAGATTCGACACGTATCTGGAACTGACAACGATGAATCAGAAGTACGTTACGAAGAAGAACAGGAAACTTAAGAAAGTAAAAGAACTGTATCCCGGAATCTCCATCAAGATCGTATACAAGAAAGACTTTCTTGAACTGGCCGAGCGCCTGAAAGCCTTCGGTTCACCGGATCCGGGAAACGAGCAGGAGGAATGACATATGGAAGAGATCCGTTATAAGAAGGTCCTCTTTAATAACGAACAGATCCTCGCCAGAGTCGACGAACTCGGCAAGCAGATCAGTAAGGATTATGCGGGAAAAGAACTTGTCATCCTGGGTGTACTGAAAGGCTCGCTCTTCTTCTTTACCGACCTGGCGAGAGCCATCGATATTCCCCTGCAACTGGATATGATCGCCATCGGCAATATTCCGGACATGACGAAAAGCACCGGTATCGTACGTATCACCAAAGATGTGGACATCAACATCACGGGGAAACATGTCATCGTCGTCGAAGACATCATCCGAACAGGTCTTACGACAGCCTACCTTCTTCAGACACTGGAGGCCAGAAAGCCCTCTTCTATTGAGGTCTGCACGCTGCTATATAATCCCGAGCGCCAGCTCATCGATCTTCCCGTAAAGTATTACGGCTTTGAGGTCGACCGCTCCTGGCTCATCGGATATGGAATGGATTCAGGCGAATACGGCAGAAATCTTCCCTTCATCGCGGAACTCGAACACTAAAAAAACATAGTAAAACGGAGACCCATCAGGATCTCCGTTGCACGTGAAAATGAGGACAAATAAAAGCTCCAGCGAACCAACCTTCCATCCGTATCCTTCGGTCGCCCTATATTATCTGCGAACCTTCCCAATCCTGTCGATTCCACTCTTTCCGGAATTACTCGATACCTCATCAGAAGCACCTTTCCAACCGGTCCGATCCGAAATGATGTCGTATCAGCGGTCTTCCTTCCGTTACCCTCAGCGATCCGTCCAACTGGCAATGACCCCGTGCCACTGCACCTTTCCGAACCGGCCCGGCAACCTACTCGGCAACGACCCGTCTCCTGTCATTTCTTTTGGTCCCCTCGCGACCTGACCGCCCGTAACGATCTCGATCCGCTTCCGAAACCATGGTCTCCGACCTGACCTGCGACTTGTGTCCGCCATCGCGTACCGTCAATCGCTGTCCGCTTTCCACTTCTTTCTGCTATGGCTCTAACGGCTCCGAATTCCCTTGCCATCAAACCTCACAGGATTCGATCTCCGGCAGTTCATTCTTCGTTTCCTGACCACCCTATGGTCTTTCTGTTTTTTCCAACCTCGCCTTGTGCATCCGCAAGTGGCGGCTCTCCGACTAGGACTCGGTGTGAACCCGCATTCCCTGGAGCTATTTTCAGTATAACATCTTTTCATTTGTTGTCAACATTTTAGCACGAAACGAACGAAACAAACTACATATTTGTACACATTGCACAAAGCGTTACGTTTCGGTTACAACACATTGCAAATAAATTACAGAGTTTCCGTCCCGGGAAGATCAAATGACACGCAAGTCACTTATTCTTTAGAACTCTTATGATAGAATGATTTTATCGATTCACGGAGGAATTTCATGAAGAAGTGGTGGCAACAGGTAAATCGCGGGTTATTGCTGCTGGCATTAGCGGTGCTGGCCGTATCCGTCTATCTTATTATCTACGCTGCCGAGATCAAAAAAGACAAGAAAGTCGTCAAAGAGATCTCCGAACAGTTTATCTCCGATTCTTCCGTCTACTTTATCTGCCCTTCCGATCTTGACTTCTGGGCACAGGAAGAATTCACCGAGGATGAGCTTTCTTCTTCGATGTCCGCTCAGCTCGAACCTGTATCTTCCTACTATTGCGAAAATGATGCCGTACGAGATATGCAGATCAAATACTACTTCAGTTTTTTCGCGACGACCAGAGAGAATCAGATCTGCCCCGTCAACTGTGTAAGAAAGCCATTAAAGGTCGACATCGAAGAGATCTATAACGGTTCAGCCACAGTCGTTGTGAACACACAGACCACAATGGAATACAAGAAGGAAGACGAGACCATGCTTTCAGAGGTATTTACATCTGACGAAACTCTCACGTTCTTGAAGCAGGATGGCGAATGGAAACTGGTAAGCGTCACAAGCAATGTGATGAACATTGAACAATAAAACGAAAGGAATCGAAGGAGAACGTAATGTCCGAACAAGAGAAACAACCAGCTCTTCAGATAATGAACGTGACGAAGACATTCGGCAAAAAGAAAGCCGTTGACAACGTCTCTTTCGATCTTTTCCCCGGAGAGGTCTTCGGTTTTCTCGGCCCGAACGGCGCGGGTAAGACGACGATCATCAAAATGGTCATGGGTTTCTTCCGTCCGGACGAAGGCACGATCATCATCAACGGCTATAACAGAAAGACACATTACGAAGCTGCCATGTCTTCGATCGGCGGCATCGTCGAAAACCCGGAAATGTATAACTCTTTATCCGCGCGATTGAACCTTCAGATGTACGCGCGTCTCCACGACGGCGTTACCAAGGAACGTATCGACGAGGTTTTGGAACTTGTGGGTCTTACCGACCGTGCCGATGAACCGATCAAAAAGTACTCACTTGGCATGAAACAGCGTATCGGCCTGGCACAGGCACTCCTTCACCGTCCGAAAGTACTGATCCTTGATGAACCGACAAACGGACTTGATCCCGCGGGCATTCATCTGCTGCGTGATGTCCTGACGCACTGCGCCCACGAAGAAGGTGTCGCCGTCATGGTCTCTTCTCACCTTTTAAGTGAGATCCAGGTCATGTGCGACCGCATCGGTATCATCAACCACGGAAAGCTCCTGCAGATCTGTTCGATCGATGACTTTGTCAACCAGGCACAGAGCGCTTCCGTCTACCGTATCAAGACATCGAATCCCGCGAAGGCAAAAGAGATACTTTCCGAGAAGTACGACAACAAGATCACGAATGTAAACGATGACACATTGGATATTGAGATCGAGGAAGAGCAGATCAACGAATGCGTCCGCACGCTTGTTTCTTCCGGATCGGACATCCTCGGTGTTCAGAAGCTGGAATCCTCCCTTGAAGAAGCATTCCTTGAGATCACAGGCGGAGGTATCCACATTGAGTAAGCTTGCGGCACTATACCATAACGAAATGGTCAAACTTTCGCACAAGATGCTTGTCTGGATCCTCGTTATCCTGATGATCCTGACCTCGTTTTGCATGCCGTTTCTTCTGAAAAGCCTCATTCCCGAAGAGTCCGGCAGTGACTATTCCGAGTTTGGGAAGACAGAAATCACCAAAGAGCGAGACAGCGCGAAAAGCGCTCTCGGAGATCCGAACAGATATGTGGACCACGAAACTCTGCGTTTTACCGTAGATAATCAGACGGTCGAAGTTTTCGCGACAAAGCTGAATCTGAGCGAAGATCAGTTCTACCAATACGAACAGCTCTGCTGTTATAACGCGATCCTCGCTAACTATGACTTTGACGCGTATCCGATCACCGAAACATATCTGTCGGCTAATGCGTTCTACGCATACCGGATGGCTTTTGAACAACTCTGCGTTCTGAATATGGAATCCTTCCGAACCAGAACCAATGAATGGTATTACAATTATGTACGCACCACACAGCAGCTCGATCTTGCTAAAGAAGCCTTCTTCTATCACGACTATGCTGCATACTTGAAATATCTGAAGCTCTCGGATGATACGAATATCGGAAGCAACATACTTTCCTCGCTTGAGAAAGTGGTCGAACTGGATCCGGAGGGAAAACTCAGCGAGCGCGAAACAACGGAAATTATCGAGGCCATCCTTCGCTGTAACGAATACAAAAACAACCTTGCCATGGGTGTCGACAATGTTGACGGAACCTATGTACCGCTGACGGAAAGTCGCAGGACCCAGATCGAAAGCCGAGTAAAGATCCTGGAGTATCAGATCGATCACAACTGTCTGGTCACTGAAAAAGTTTCCAACGCGACCACTGTCAGACAGGTCGCGCAGAAGGCTTCGCGTTTCATCCTCGTTATCCTTCTGATCATCATCGCCGGAAGCAGCATTTCCCAGGAAATGGCCACGGGTTCGATCAAATCCCTGATCATCGCGCCGGTCAAGCGCTGGAAGATCTTCACTTCCAAGCTCCTCGCGCTGGTTACCTGGGTACTCGCTGGAAGCATTATCATTACTTTGATCACTACGCTCTCCACGGCTCTTTGCATGGGTCCGTCTTCTCTTCCGCCTTACTATTACTGTTCCGGCGGTTCAGTTATGACCATGCCGAACCTTCTGTTCTCGTTTCTGTTCTTCCTTGCGGATAACATTTCGCTGTTTGTTTATCTTCTCGGAGCATTTACAATCTCGTGCTTTACCAGAAACACAGGTATCGCCGTCGGTGTCTCGACGGGACTTGTATTCTGTAACAGTTCTTTTGCCATCATTGAAGAAATCTTCGGACATGAAAGATGGATCGATTTCCTGCCATTTTCCAACATGGATCTGGCCGGAAAGATTTTCCCGTATTTCGACTTAAGCGGATACTTAGATGCCGGAGATGCTGGTCTTTTCGGTATCGGAAGCGGCAACACCCTGTCTCTTCGCTTCTCTTTGATCTACCTGGCGGTGCTGGTATTCATCCTTCTTCTGACCGCTTACGACGGATTTGTAAAAAGAGATATCCCGTAAATCAGCCGGCATTTTCATGATGAAAAGCTTTTCCCTGAACGACTCTGTCCTTGGTAAAAGCGGCAGTGATCGCATTTCGTACCGCGCGCTTATTCGCGACCCACAAAGGCGCGATCAGGGCTCTTTTCGCGCCGTCACCCGTGAATCGGTAAATAACGATGTCCGGACGAAGTCTTTCGACCACTACTTCTAAAAACTTGATATACTCATCCATCTCCATAAGCGAAAACGGATCCTTCATGTATTCTTTTTCGAGATCCGTATCGCGAAGGATGTTGAGGTTGGCGATCTTGATCCCGTGGATCGGAAGATGGGAACAATAATCGATCGTTTCAAGCATCATCTCTTTCGTCTCTTTCGGAAGATCCATGATCACATGCACGATCACTTCCAGGTCGGAGATCTCTGAAAGCCGTTTTACCGCTTCCTCGAATACAGGAAGCTCGTATCCTCTTCTCATCCATTTCGCCGTCTTCTCGTGGATCGTCTGAAGTCCGAGCTCGATCCAGACCATCGTCTTCTTTGTAAGTTCTTCGAGGATCCCGTACATCTTATCGCTGATGGCGTCAGGTCTGGTCGCGATCGATATCCCGACTACCTCCGGATCGGAAAGCGCTGCTTCATACTTGGCTTTCAGGTCATCTTCGTCGCCGTAAGTATTCGTAAAGTTCTGAAAATACGCGATATACTTTCCCGAACAACTTTTATTCGCGACACGCTCTTTTGCTTCTTTGACCTGCTCGACGATGGGCTTTTCCCTGCTCGCGGCAAACTCGCCGGATCCTGATCCGCTGCAGAATATGCAGCCGCCGAACCCGACCGAACCGTCTCTGTTCGGGCAGGTGCATCCGGCATCGAGCGCGATACGGTAGACCTTCTGGCCAAAAAGTGATCTATAGTACTCATTTGCGCTTTTGTAACTCACAGATCCTCCCGGAAACCGCCGTGTGGGGCATCTTCTCTTCCTTCGGCGCACAGATCGCCGTAGCCCTCCAGCTGCGTTCCTCTCATAACGATATTATACCCGTATCTGGACCGAAGACCATCCAGCGCCTGATTGACCTTATCATCCTTTTGGATCTTTTCGACATTCTCGAAAAGCGTGATCTGATGATAATCATCTTCGTCCGTCAGATGCGTCGTGCGCACCCCGAAGCTTCTAAGCGGCGCGTGCCAGTCATAACTCTCATCAAAAAGCTCCATCGCGAGTTTTGCGATCTCTTTCTCATCATTTGTCTCCGCGGGAAGAGCACGCTGCTTCTCATAGGACTGAAGGTTCGTGTCCCTTACCCAGATCGTCACGGTGCCGGCGTAGAAATGGTGCTTTCTGAGTCTGGATGCCACCTGCGCAGAAAGCGTACATACTACTTTCCAGACATCACTTCTGTTTTCCATATCTCTCGGAGTCGTCGTGCTGTTACCGACCGACTTCAAAGGACGTTCATAGGACGCCGGCGAGACCGGATCGTTTTCCAGACCGTTCGCGCTCTGCCAGAGGGCATACCCGTTCTTTCCGAGTACGGAAACGACAAAGTCGGGATTTAGAGCCGCCAAGTCTCCTATGGTTTTAACGTTCATCTTCGTAAAGGCGGAACTCGTCGCGCGTCCGACATAAAGCAGGTCACTTACCGGAAGCGGCCAGACGATCTTCTTAAAGTTTTCTCTTGTGATCACCGTCGTCGCGTCGGGCTTTTTGTAATCCGATCCGAGCTTGGCAAAAGACTTATTGAAGCTGACTCCCACCGAACAACTGAGTCCGAGTTCTTTCTTCACACGAGTGCGGATCTCATTAGCGATCTGTTCGGGAGTTCCCAGAGAAGATCCCGTTATGTCGAGCCAGCACTCATCCAGTCCGAAAGGTTCAACTTTATCCGTATACTGCAAAAACATCTCGCGGATACGTTCGGAATAGTAGACATACTGATCGAAATGCGCCGGCACGACCAGAAGGTCCGGGCACTTCTGCTTCGCCTGCCAGATCGCCTCCGCCGTCTTTACGCCACATGCCTGCGCCAGCGGATTCTTCGCGAGGATGATGCCATGGCGCTGCTTGCTGTCTCCGCCGACAGCCATCGGAACCTTCCGCCACTCGGGATGACTTTTCATCTCGACCGAGGCGAAAAAGCAGTTTTGATCCACATGCAGGATATCTCGCGACTCCATCAGTACCGTTTTTCCTTTCGCAAAACATTTGTTTGTTTTTATTCTATCACACCAAAGTCCGTTTTTCTACAGATTTACAATTTGGTCATTATTAATTCTAAATATTGCTTTCATTTTGGATACGAAAAATGTATAATGTCGAAGAACACAAGTTTTTTTGTAATTGTAAATTTGGGGATTCAGCAAAACTGGAAACATGTATTTCAAAAGGATGGTGTAAGTATGGCAAAACATCGCATTTTATTGGTTGACGACGATACCGACATTTTGGAGATCAACCGTTCTTTTCTGACGAATGAAGGCTACGACGTAAGCGTCGCGACAAACATTGCTCAGACGCTTCAGAAGGTGGAAACAAACTCTTATGACTGTATCGTTCTGGACATTATGCTCCCGGACGGAAACGCATATGATCTTCCTTCCAAGATTCACGTATACACAAACGCTCCGATCATCTTCCTCTCCGCTAAGGATCAGCTGGAAGATAAGATCACAGGCTTTAAGGCCGGCGGCGACGACTATATGACAAAGCCGTATAATCTTCCGGAGCTTTCCGCTCGTATCTCTGCTCACATCAGAAGAAACATGACTCGTGACGGATTCCTTATGGAATTCCCGCCGCTGACCATGAATGTCAAGACTCGTGAGGTCACACTCAACGATGTTCCCGTACACCTGACGAATCGTGAGTTCGATATCCTCCGCCTCCTGGCTGAGACACCGAACGTTATCGTTCCGTTCGCTCGCATATACTCCCACGTTTGGGGTGATGACGGTCTTTGCGACAACCACCTCGTCATGGTAAACATTTCTTACCTGCGCAAGAAGATGGAAAAAGCGGATCCGACCGTTCAGTTCGTTAAGACAGAATGGGGCTCCGGTTATTCCTTCACATACCCGCCGATCCGCAACACCATGCGCGCCGAGTAATCCTACTTCGGGAAGCGTAGTTCGTTATGTCATCGGAATCTAAAACTGCCGAAAAACGCCGCTTATCTGTCGGCGTTTTCGCGTTTATTCTACTGCTATCGGTCGCAGTTTCGTCTTTGGCTTTTCTTTTGATCAACCAAAGACGAGGCAGCGATTTTTCCTATACCATTTACGGGCAGGTTAACCTGACATACTGGGGTGAGAACCAGGGCAGGCCGGTAACCCTCGCAAAGGGATGGGAATTCTATCCTGATCAGCTCCTGACTCCGGAAATGATCCGTGTCAGCCGACTTGAAAGCTCCACGGTCCGTTACCCATACTACAAAGGAGTAACGATCTCCTCAAACGGCTGGTCCGATCTGGGAGATAACGCCGAGCTTTATTCTTTCGGGCAGGAAGTGGAGGAGATGGGCAATTTCGGTGTCGGCACCTATCGTATCGAGCTTGTATTAAACCCGACGGTCGACTTTATCACACTGAACATCCCGGAGATCGCTCAGTCCGCAACGATCTGGGTCAACGGAAAAGCCGTACGTCACTACGGTAACGTCACCAAAAATAAAGATTATTACGAACCTGCGCAGGTTTGTACGGATATCCAGCTGGAGCCGGAAGACGGAAAAGTCGAGATCGTTATCGACTGCGCGAATTACTCCTCTCCATACGGAGGTATCCTCTGCAGCCCCGCGATCGCTTCCACCGCCACGATCGGCACGATCGAGTATTCCGTACGTATGTACCTGACTGTGCTTATCGCTTTCTGGATCTTCTTTGCCATAGGCGGTCATTATGTATCCAAAACATTCGCGAACAGGGCAAAGTTCTATTATTTCCTTCTGATGTTCCTGGGTGAGATCCTCTACGAGATCTTCTCTCCCATGGTCACGATCCTTCCGGAAAACTGGAATATGCTTGCCAAGATCACGCTCATGATCGTATCCAACTTCTGGATGTTCATGTTCTTCAGATCCCTCTATCCGAAAGGTCACAGCAAGCTTTTCGACAAGCTGCATTTTGTCGACCTCGCGTTTTTCTCCATGCTGACTGCATGTTATCTTGTAGTTTTCTGGGGATTCCCGAGTTTTCTTTACCTGAAGTCTTCCGTTGTCGCGCTGATGGTTCTTGTGCTGATCACGAATCTGTACTGTACTTTCAGAGTATTCTACATGATCAAACGCTTTGAACACGGCAAGTTCCTCTATACCGGCTCCATGATCATATGCTGCAGCATGCACGTTTCCTACTTCTGCAGAAGGCAGTATTTCGTATATATCACGCTGCACGCGTTCCTTCTGCTCTTCATCGCCGTAGGATTCACGCTTTACTTCGTTATGGACTATGTAAAGACATATCAGAAGCTTCAGGATAATAACCGCAATCTTGCGAGCGCAGTTGAGGAAAAGACGAAGTACATCACCCGTGTCAATCAGGATCTTCTTTCTAACCACCAGAAACTTCTGGAAAACGAAGAAGCCAGAAAGAAGATGATGTCCAACGTCTCGCACGACTTAAGAACACCGATCACGGCGATCCGCGGATATGTCGAGCTCATGATGAACGCCAAGGAACCTCTTCCGAGAGAACAGGAACTGCAGTATCTTTCGAACATGCATACCAGAAGCGTACAGATGGAACAGCTCATTTCCGACCTTGTACAGCTGACTCGTATGGAATCCGAAAACGATACCATCGAGCTGATGCCGATCAGCATCAAGGAAATGGTCGGTGATCTTTACCAGCTGTATCACGCGGAGTGCGAAGGCTCCGAAAAGGTCATTTCCTTCCACGCGCCGGAAGATGACGACCTTCTGATCGACGGTGATCCGAAGAAGCTACTTCGAGTATTCGAGAACATCATCGTCAACGCCATGAAGTACACGCACGATGACGGAAAGATCGACATCACCTGTCACCGTTATAAAGATCCGGCCATGCTCGGCGGAAACGCGGTCGAAGTCATCATCAAGGACAACGGCGTCGGTATCCCCGAAAACGAAGTCCCGTATGTCTTCGACCGATTCTACAGAGCCGAGAACTCGGGCATCAACAAGACCGGTTCGGGCTTAGGTCTCTCTATCGTTAAGAGCGTCGTCGATAAGCACGGCGGCAAGATCTGGGTAGAGAGCGAAGAAGGTGTCGGATCCGAATTCCACATCGTATTCAAAGCCTCGAAGTACAGTTTCGAGGAAGAACCCGAAGATGAAGAATAAAAAAGAACTGCTCCCAAAGAGCAGTTCTTTTTACTTGGATCTAAAATCAGTTAACTGATCAGTCTTACTCGCCAAGAGCCACATTCAGAGCGGAAACCAGCGCGTCACAATCCAGACCGTGTACGGCGCAAGCCTCTTCGATGGACTCACCGTGAGCCATAGCACAGCCCAGGCAGTGCAGACCACTGTTCATGAATACAGGAACGAGCTCCTGATGCTCATTGAGAACTTCTGCGATGATCATATCTTTAGTAATAGCCATATCTTTTTCCTCCGGTGGTTTTATTTCAAATTCATACAATAAGTACCTTACCATGACTTCGGTAAGATTTCAATTTTGATTTTTTGACAGAAAGTTTCATGTTATAGTGATTACATAAGACATAAACAGGAGGCCCGCATGAAACTGAACTACAAACGCACGCTCCTCTCCGGACTTGCCTTTCTCGCCATCACGGCCTTCTGGCAGATGTACGATAACGTGCTGCCCCTGATCCTCGGTAACACCTTTCACTTAAGTGAGAGCGTGACCGGCGCGATCATGGCCTCCGACAACATCCTGGCGCTTTTCCTTCTGCCTTTATTCGGCAAGCTTTCCGATAAGACGAATACCGGGATCGGAAAAAGAATGCCCTATATCCTTTTCGGAACGGGCATCGCCGTGATCCTTACAAACCTTCTTCCTTTCTTCGATAACAGCTACGCGTCTTCACCGTCGCAGTTCAAGTTCATCTCGTTTACCATCACACTGGCGCTTCTTCTGATCGCCATGTCCGTATTCCGCTCACCTTCCGTCGCCCTGATGCCGGACATCACGCCGAAGCCTCTGCGCTCCCGCGGTAACGCGATCATCAACCTGATGGGCGCGCTCGGCGGGATCATCTACTTGATCTTCTCGGCGCTCATGTATCCGGAATCCAAGACAAAAGCACTGGACCACGTCAATTACCAGCCGCTCTTCGTTTTCATCTCCGCCCTCATGTTCATCGCCGTCGGTATCATGTTCCTGACAGTAAGAGAACCGAAATGGTCCAAGGAGAATGAATTGATCGAAAAGGAGCATCCCGAATGGGATCTGACCGAAAAGACCGAGGGAAACCACAGTAAGCTTCCCCGCCCCGTTCTTCGCTCCATGCTTTTCCTCCTTGCGTCCGTGGCGCTCTGGTATTTCGCTTATAACGCTCTGACCACATGGTTTACCACGTACTGTTCCACGCTCATGAACAAAAACCTCGGCTTTGCTTCCACGTGTTTCCTGGTCACAAACGTCGGCGCGATCATCTGCTTTATCCCCGCCGGTATCCTGGCATCGAAGATCGGCAGAAAGAAGACCATTCAGATCGGCACCTTCTCCTTCGGTCTGTGCTTCGTTTTCGCTTACTTTATCACCACAAGCGGCCATGACAGCGCGCTTTTCACGATGTACATCGACTTTTTCATCGTCGGCGCGGCGTGGGCCTTGATCAACGTCAATTCGCTTCCTATGTGCGTCGAGATGTGTAGTGGAGCAGATACGGGCAAGTTCACCGGCTACTATTACACCGCATCAATGAGCGCTCAGGTAGTAACACCAGTGCTTGCGGGCGCTTTACTTAAGCATGTGAGCTACAAGATCCTGTTTCCCTACGCGGCGCTTTTTGCGTTTTTGAGTTTTTGCACGATGTACTTCGTAAAGCATGGCGACAACCGTGCTATTCCTACAAAAGGATTGTCTGCTTTTGAAGAAATGGATATTTAATCAAATTAGAAAAGCATCTTGACAAAATAAAATAATATGCTTCTTTTCGTTTTTTGACGAAAAAGCGAAAAAACCCTTGACAATAGGCGATTTGACGTACATAATAACTTTGAAATAAAGCCCTGAAGGAGGCAATGAAAATGAATAAATCAGAACTTATTGATGCAGTTGCAAAGAAGACAAACATGACAAAGAAGCAGGCTGAGGCAGCTATCAACGCTACTCTCGATGCTATCGGCGACGCTCTCGCTGCTAAGAAGCCGGAGAAGGTTGTTCTCGTTGGTTTCGGTACATTCGAGACAAAGAAGCGCGCTGCTCGCAAGGGCAGAAACCCGAGCACAAAGGAAGTTATCAACATTCCTGCTTCCAAGGCTCCTGTTTTCAAGGCTGGTAAGGGTCTGAAGGACAAGGTCAACAAGAAGTAATTTTTGCTTAAGTAGACTTTTCAAGAACCGTCTCATCCGAGACGGTTCTTTTTTGTCTTAATAAGCCCGACCGTAGCGTTCCAGCACTTCTTCCATCGTCTTATCGAGAAGTTTTCGAAGGATAAGGATCAGTCTTGTTTCATCCTTCAGTTTCGGACTCTTCCTTATCGCGTAGCGGAGATTTCTTTCCACCTGGGCAGATGACATCTGAAATTCTGGCTTTGCGAGCGGATACAGGCATTTTGCCGCAGACTTTTGAAGCTTCGGCTCTCGATAAAGCGTAAACAGCAAAAAGCGAAGTATTCTCGTTCCCGTCAAAGTCTGGATAAACCCGTATCTTTCCAGTACGGAATCAATCGCCCGATATACGATCGCGTCCTCATAGCCGGATTCCGACGGAGACGGTTCCCGAAGCGGAAGGACTTTTTCTTTCACACGGCCTAAAACGTAGTTTCCGCCGCGTCTTCCGTCGATCAGATAGTGGATCTTCCCTTCCGTATCGCTTAGGCCTACCATGCCGCTGTCGAGGAGCATGGAATTGACGCATTTTAAGATCGAACGGTCATCACAGGCGATATAGAATCCGTATTCGCTTTTGGAGTATCTTACAGAGGCCGAAGGGGCCTCTTTTACATTCGTGCTATAAGAAGACATACCTCATTCCTCCCGTCGTTTTTCTGTATTAAATCACGGAAGGATAAGAGCAATCAATATGATATATGAGTAGTTATGAAAACAATTTGAAAAGAACTCAGCCGACGCCGCTGTTGTCGAAATTATCGTCCTCTTCAAGCTCCAGAGAATAGGCATAATGGGCGTACGGTGTGTATTTCACCGTGACCTCATCGCCCTCTTTCAGGTCAAAAGAAAACGGATTGATATAGTAGCTGGTTCCGTCGATCACGACTCTGTCCTTAAACTGGCTTACGGACTCGATCTTTCCGCTACTCATGCGGTAAGTGGAACGAAGGACCGTTGTCGTATCCAGAAGTCTCGGTATCGAGCAAAGTGCCATCTGAACAAGAAGTATGATCACCAGTACTACCTGAACGAAGATCAGATAGCCGTGTTTCCAGCGGTTATGCTGGGTATTCTTTACTGTCCACAGGAAAACGATCAGAAGGATCAGGCTGATCAGAAGATGTCCTGCCAGATTTGCCCAGAAATAACTCATTGATCCACCTCATTCTTTTCATACTCGGAAACATCCGTAAAGGACGATTCCGTCACGACCGCGTCGACTACAAGATCCCATGGTTCCCGTGGTATTGCGGGAAGCAGGTTCTTTTCGGAAACTACGCCGATGATACTAAGGCGTCCGTTCCCCTTAAGATCCCGGCAGAAGCGGTCATAAAAGCCCTTTCCTCTTCCGAGTCTGGTTCCTTTTCTGTCAAAAGCCATGCCCGGAACAAGCATGACATCGATCTTTGAAGGCTCTACTAACAAAAGACCCGATCTCGGTTCTCTGATCGAAAAGCTCCCTTCTTCAAAAGAGTCTTCCGAATAAGCCTCGTAGAAGACGATATCGTCTCCTTCTACCCTTGGAAAACAAACCTTCACGTTCTTTTCCGCAAGGACTTTCAAAACACCATCCAGAAGCGGTTCTTCATCGATCGGCATGTAAGCAGCGACGATGTTCGCGCCTACAATCTTATCTTGCCACTTCTTCGGCCAATTCTCAATATCCCGGACCATTACGGGTTCTTTGCCGGAGCAGAGCTTTCTTCTGTCGCGAAGTACCCTTCTCGTCAGTTTTTTTAAGTTTCGGGCATTGCCGTTCATACGGTCTCTCCCGAAGCTTCATTGGCCTCGTTTAACATCTTCTCGAAATCATCCTCGGAAAGGATGGTAACGCCAAGATTCTGCGCTTTCGTCAGTTTTGATCCTGCCGATTCTCCGGCAAGAACATAAGACGTATTCTTAGATACCGACGAGGAGCACGTTCCGCCCTGAGCCATGATCAACTCAGAAGCCTCACTTCTCGTGTATTTGGAAAGAGTTCCGGTCAGAACGAAGATCTTACCGGCAAAAGCGGTTCCCGCCTTTCCGTCCGAAGTCTCTTCCATGTTTACACCAAGCGATCTGAGCTTTTCGATCAGCGCGATATTGCTCTCTTTGCTGAAGAAGTCGGATACGCACTGTGCCGTGACCATGCCGAAATCAGGAAGTGCCGCGAGTTCCAGGACCGTCGCGCGCATGAGATTATCCATGCTGCCGAATGCTTTTGCCAAAGATCTTGCCGCGACCACACCGACATTTCGGATACCGAGTGCCGCGATCAGGCGTGAAAGCGGACGGCTCTTGGATTCTTCGATAGACGCCAGAAGGTTTGCCGCCGAGGATTCGCCCATACGGTCGAGATCGACGAGCAGTTCTTTTTTATCGGAAAGCGTGTAGATATCGGCAACGTCATGGATCAGGTCGGCATCGAGAAGCAGGTTGATCATGCCGGGACCCATTCCGTCGATATTCATCGTATCCTTAGATGCGAAATGCATCATCGCGCGGTATACCTGCGCCGGGCAGAGCTCATTGAGACAGTATATATGCGCCTCGCCTTCTTTTCTAAAGACCTTCTCCCCGCATGCCGGACATACCTCAGGCATAGAAAAAGGCTTTGCGTCAGCCGGACGCTCGTCGATATTGACCGAAACGATCTCAGGGATGATCTCGCCGGCCTTTCTGACCACGACCATGTCACCGATACGGACATCCTTGTCGCGGATGAAGTCTTCGTTATTCAGAGTCGCCTTGCTTACCGTGGTACCCGCAAGATGCACAGGTTCCAGGATCGCGACAGGCGTGAGTTTTCCGGTTCTTCCGACGGTGACCTCAACTGAAAGAAGTCTTGTCTGCTTTTCTTCCGGCGGATACTTATAAGCGATCGCCCAGCGCGGGATCTTCGCGGTCTCACCGAGCTTTTCACGAAGAGCGATCTCATTGACCTTGATGACGGCACCGTCGATACCATAGCTCAGTTCGCCACGGGACTCACCGATGCTCTCGATCGCTGACCAGATCTCGTCATCGGTACGGCATTCAATAAAGCCCGGACTTGCCTCAAAACCGAGGCTTGAAAGGAATCGGAGCGTATCCGCGTGAGAGGAAAACTCTCTTCCACGGATCGCCTGGATATTAAATACAAAAATGGAAAGCTGGCGTTCTGCAGCCACTTTCGCGTTCAACTGGCGAAGTGAGCCGGCCGCCGCGTTTCTGGGATTGGCGAATGTCTTTTCACCCTGAAGTTCCGCCTGTTCATTCACACGCAGGAATACTTCAAACGGCATATATACCTCACCACGGACCTCCAGATACGGGATCGACGGATCGATCGTCTTCGGAAGGTTCTTGATGGTCATGGCGTTTTCCGTGATATCTTCGCCGACAAGTCCGTCACCACGGGTCGAAGCGCGGATCAGGCGGCCGTTTTCATATTCGACAGAAACGGAAAGACCGTCGATCTTTCTTTCCACTACGAAAGAAAGGCCTTCACTGCCTACGGTAGAACGCACGCGGTTAGTAAACTCGAATACTTCTTCCTTGGAAAAGATATCACCTAAGCTCTTCATCGGAACGGCATGCGTTACCTTGGAGAACTTCTCATTAACTCGTCCGCCGACGTGCTTTGTCGGAGAATCAGGTGTCGCGTAGATCGGGAATTTCTGCTCGAGTTCCTCGAGTTCACGGAGCATCGCGTCGTACTCAAAGTCAGAGATCTCCGGCGCGTCATTCTCGTAGTAGAGTTTGTTATGTCTTTCGAGTTCTGTACGAAGGAACTCCATTCTTTCCCATATTTCCATACCGGAACACCCCTTATCTGCGGATCTTACCCTCTTTTCTTCCTCCGGAAAGATAGATCACCGGAAGAAGCGACAGCACGAAAAAGAAGCCGCTCCACACCAGAAGGTCGACATGAAGAAGGTTTCCGACCTTGGAAAAGATACTCGTCTGCGGAACGGTGATAAACGGCGACAGCAGGTACAGGTCCTTTTTCAGAAGACGGTAAAGCGGGTTCATGATGCACTCATAGATCATTTGTACAGGAAGCGCCATGATATACGCGTCCGCGATATAACGGTTCCACTCCGTTTTTCGCGCAAGTACGAGGACCATTGTTCCCGCAAGAACGATAGCAACGAAGACCGCTTCGATGGAAAAAGAGCGCGATGTAATTACTCGCACACTGTACGCGATGCTGCCGATAAGCGCCATGGCCAGCGCGACACCGTCACTGATCTCCATCCTTCCCAGATAGAGCGCGACACAGGTGATGCCCATGACGATAAAAAGCACAATAACAGCAAAAGCAATCGCGGGCAGTCCTAACTTACCCACAATTGCTTCTGTTGATTCACATATAAGATCCGAATCTATGCGAAAAGGATACGTGAGCACAGTTCCCCAGAGTAAAAACAACAATATGGAAACGATCAATGCCCGGATATCACTTCGCACGGCTTTAGCCTTTCAGAACAAATAATTACTCTTCGAATTCGTACGGATCGTAGTCCGCGAGCAGTTCCTTAAGAACAGCTACTTCTTCAGCTGTCAGGGTAATGCCCTTACCTGCACGCTCGTGCTCCGGAGCCCAGTCACGGATATCCAGCTTCGGCTTACCGTCATTCCAGCGGATGATATTTACTTCACGGTTCCAGTTAGATTTACTTGTCGAAAGGATACCGATCTCCTTAACGACTTCAGACTTAATTTCAGGCATATTCTACTTCCTTCCTTCACGCGTTTCCAAAGAGGCAAGAATCCTTACGCGCGAACCATTTCTTTGTAATACCTCATGATTATACCATATATGCTATTATATATATACTTAAAAGAGCAATTCTCCCGAAAGGAAAAAGAACCGACTTCTATGCACCGTTTTTTCATTGCCGCCACGATCTTTTCACTTAAGATCCCCATCCTCGAGATCTTTCTTATCCTGGTTGCTCTCGGCGTTCTTTTTGTCGCGTTCATGGTCGTTTCCGCCGCCCTCGTAAAGGTGGACATTCGGGATATTTATCCGACAAACAAGGACCAAAAAGACACCAAAGAAATTACGATCGGCTTTTTCTCGGATTCCCACGGTTTCGGCTGCCTTCGCTCTCCGAAATGGATCGCCGGTCATTTTCTCGAAAAGCACTGTGATGTCGTTCTTTTCGGTGGCGACTGCGTGCATCACAAAAAAGTCCATAACGCGGACACCAAACTCCTTACCGAGGTCTCCGCGCTTCTTAAGGAAAAGAACATCGACCTGATCATCGTTCACGGAAACCACGACTGGAAGCTGGAAAGATCCGACTACGATAAGATGGGCGTCATCCTTCTGGACGATGCTTGGAAAGAACTCTCCTTCGACAGTAAGATCGCCGTTTGCGGCATCGCCGACAGCGAAAGAGGAAACCGTCCCTGGGGAAAGATCCCCTCTGATTTCAGTAATTTCGGCGGTTTCCGTCTCCTTCTTGTACATAATCCGGATTACACCTACGAGCTTCCTGACCGTTCATCCTCTGACGGGGAAGATCTTCCCTTCGACTATATGCTCTGCGGACATCTTCACGGCGGACAGGTCCACCTTCCCGGAAATCTCGAATTCCGAATCTTCCGAGAAGATAGGATCGCCCGCGAAGAGGGGATCCTCGCAGGCGAATTTAAATTCCGTGGTTATAAAGGATTCATCAGTAAAGGCGTCGGTAACGGCTTCCTGCCGATCCGTTTATTCGCCCGTCCCGAGATCCATATTCTCAGGTTCCATATCTGAAATGTTATTTCCTTTCCGTCAGTGAGTGAGAATATAAGCGAACGCGCCGAATCTTTCACCAAGGCCGAAGCACGCATAGGCAGTGGCCAGAAAGAGAACCGCATAAGCTGCATATCTTACATTTCTGTTGTTTCTGATCAGGTCTTCTGCTCTCTTCATTGTCTTACTAAGCTGAATTGTCATTGTTGCAAATCCTCTTTCCTGAACCACTTCCCTGTGCTTCATGATTCCATTCTACTTTTGAAAGGTAAATACATCGTCAATTGAATCTAAAGAAAGAATAAAGAAAGACCCGACTTTCGGTCGGGCCTTCTAACTAGAGGGTGGTTTTTATGATTTGAGGGGTATGCTGATTATGATTTTGCCTTCTTAACGGCTTTTCCTGTAATAAATCCCAGGAATACAAGCCAGACCAGAAGACCGATCTTACCGCCGAGGGCAACCGCGTTCACACTCGAGATGCTAAACAATACTGTGGAGATCTTAATGACCGCTATGCTGAGTGAAATAAGCACGATCAATCCCAAAGCTACAAGTACAAGGTACTGTACCATCTGCTTGCCTGTAATTACTGTCTTGTTCTCTTTTTTCATTGTGTTCGTCATGTTGTTACCCTCCGGTGCGTTCCTTGTTTATGTCTCTATCTTACCGACAAAAGGTAAAGCCATCGTCAACCGAAGTTAAAGAAAGAATAAAGAAATCCAATGTAAGCACCCCACCCTCTCGCAAGAGAACCCAAAGATAAAGTAAGCGTCCCTCTAAAGCGCGAATAAAAAAGAGTTTTCAGTGCCTCCGAAGGTCAGCACAGAAAACTCTTTTTTTATCGCGCTCTATTTATAGGACGCTTACTTAATCTTTGCAGGTTTGATCTTCCAGATACCCTTCGCGTACTCGCTGATGGTTCTATCAGAAGAGAACTTACCGGAATTGCAGATGTTGATCCAGCACTTCTTTGCCCAAGCCATGCGGTTTGCATAGTCCTTGTATGCCTGGTCTCTGGTCTTTCTGTAATCGTCGAAGTCACCCAGTACGTAGTAGGTGTCGCCCGGCTGCCAGTTGCTGCCGTAGATCAGACCATTGAACAGATCCTGGAACATGCCTGTTCCCTCGTCGTTGAATGTACCGTCAACCAGACGATCGAGAGCCTTCTTCAGACCCGGGATGTTCTCATACTGCCACTTCGGGTTGTAGTAAGCACGTGTAGCTTCCATATCCTCGACACGGCAACCGAAGATGTAGACATTGTCATCACCAACCGACTGTGCGATCTCAACGTTAGCGCCGTCCCATGTACCGAGGGTAACCGCACCGTTCATCATGAACTTCATGTTACCTGTACCGGAAGCCTCAAGACCTGCTGTAGAGATCTGCTCGGAGATATCTGCTGCCGGGAAGAGCTTTTCACCGTTACTTACGTTATAGTTCTCGATAAATACGACCTTCAGACGGCCCTTCATAGCCGGATCATTGTCGATCATCTTAGCGATCTCGTTGATGAACTTGATGATCGCCTTAGCACGGAAGTAACCCGGAGCAGCCTTCGCGCCGAAGAATACGGTTACCGGCGGCATATCGAGCTTCGGATTTTCCTTGATACGATCGTAGAGATTCAGAGCGTAGATCGCGTTCAGGAGCTGTCTCTTGTACTCATGCAGACGCTTGATCTGTACGTCGAAGATAGAGTCCGGATTGACTTCGATACCCTTTGTCTTCTTCAGGTGATCGCAAAGAGCTACTTTATTTCCACGCTTAACCTTGAGGAAGCGCTCCATAACCTTCTTGTCGTTCGCGTACTTTTCGAGCTTCTTGAGCTGATCGAGATCAGTTACCCAGTCTTCGTTACCGAGAAGGTCTGTGATAAGAGCAGCCAGATCCTGGTCGCAGACACGGAGCCATCTTCTCGGAGTAACACCGTTTGTCTTGTTACTGAACTTCTCCGGATAGATCTCGTACCACTCTTTAAGAGTATCTCTCTTAAGGATCTCAGTATGCAGAGCAGCTACGCCGTTAACGGAGTAGGAACCGTAGATCGCCATCCAGGCCATCTGAACCTTACCGTCGGAAAGGATCGACAGACGGTCAACAAGCTCGGAATACATACCCATCTCAAAGAACTGAGCACGCTGCTGGTTGTTGATGCCCTCGACGATCTCGAAGATTCTCGGGAACAGGAAGCGGAAGATATTGCAGTCCCACTTCTCCAGAGCCTCAGCCATGATAGTGTGGTTTGTGTAAGCGAATGTATGACGAACGATCTCCCAGGCATCTTCCCACTTCACGCCGTTCTCATCAACGAGGATACGCATGAGTTCCGGAATACCGATAACCGGGTGTGTATCGTTGAGCTGGATGCTGTTGAGTTCGGCAAACTTAGAAAAGTCGTTGCCATGAACAGCCTTATAGTTTCTAACGATATCCTGCAGGGAGGCAGATACGAAGAAGTACTGCTGACGTACACGGAGAACCTTACCATCGTAAGATGTATCATTCGGGTAAAGCACTCTGAAGATATCGTTTACGCGGTTTCTCTCGATAACAGCATCATCGAAACGCTGGGAGTTAAAGAGATTGAAGTCGAATTCCTGAGCAGGTTCGCACTTCCAAAGGCGCAGACGGTTTACGTTATGTGTATTGTAGCCCGTGATCGGCATGTCGCACGGGATCGCCCATACATCAAAGTCATTGAAGTGTACGCGGATCTTGTCCTCATATCTCGGAATAACGAACGGATAACCATTCTCCATCCAGGAATCCGGATGCTCTCTCTGGAAGCCGTTCTCAAATGTCTGGCGGAACAGACCGTAACGGTAAAGGATACCGTAACCTGTTACCGGAAGATCCAGTGTTGCGCAGGAATCCAGGAAGCAGGCTGCCAGACGGCCAAGACCGCCGTTACCGAGCGCTGCGTCTGTTTCTTCTTCGAGAAGATCCGTGAGGTTGATGCCGAAGCCCTTCATGGCTTCAACTGCCTGCTCGTAGATACCGAGGTTAACGAGGTTATTGAGCATGGAACGACCGACCAGGAATTCTGCGGAGAGGTAATGTGCCTGACGGACCTTACCGTACTTCTCGCGTGTCTTCTCCCAATCGTCCGCCATGATCTCTACGATAGAACGGGAAAGAGCCAGCCAGTAGTCTCTTGCTGTACCCTTGTCAGCGCTCTTACCGGAGCAGGACTTGACCTGGAAAGCAACCATGTCGTGAAGTTCCTGAGCGGTGATGTTGTGTGTCTTTTCCGGATGAACAACGATCTTTTTGCGATCCAGTGTCTTTGCCGGAGCTGCCTTCTTAGCGGTAGCTTTAGAAGCTGTAGCAGTCTTCTTAGCAGGAGAAGCCTTTTTTGCAGTAGTGGTTTTCTTGGCCGGAGCCTTTGCTGCAGAAGCGGCTTTCTTTGCTGGAGCTGCTTTCTTCGCCGGCGCCTTTGCCGTAGTAGTAGCTGCCTTCTTTGCCGGTGCTTTCTTAGCGGCCGGAGCAGCCTTTTTTGCTGTAGCGGTTTTCTTTACTGTCTTCTGTGTTTCTTTCTTTTGTGCACGTTCACTCATAACGTTGCACCTCCTTTTCCCCATAGGTTTGTCTAAAACCACATTGCATATTTTAGCAGACTTCACAATTTCTGCAAATCAAAGTATTATTATATATAGTATTCTCCGGAGGATGATCATGACAGTAACGTCTCAAACTATTGTACTCACGCTAATTGCAGCATTTATGGCCATTCCGGCTTTTTTCATGTTTAACAAAATGCCTGAAACATGGCTTCAGGATTATGACTTTGACCCAAATGCCGAAAACGTCCGCTGGGCGAAGCGCTTAAAGCCCTATCACATCGCCGTTTTTGCCGTTATTTACGCTGTTTTGGTCTTTCTCAGCAACGCGATCTATCCGGATTTTCTCTGCGGTGACAACTGGATCCGCGTGACCGCGCTTCTGCTTTTACTTCCGGGCTTTACGATCATCATCATGTCGGACACCTTAAACCGCATTATTCCCGACCAGATCGTCATTTTGAGCATCGCGATCGGTCTTTTGTACTTTGTTTCCGATTTCGTCGAAGGCAACATCTGGATCGCATCCGATAAAGCCTGGTATTACTTCGTTTTAAACCGTGTTATCGCCGCCCTTATCGGCAGTGGTATCCTTCTTCTCGTCGGTCTCATTTCATCCGCGATCGCCAAGGCCGAAGCCATGGGTATGGGAGACGTTAAGCTCCTCTTCCTCTGTGGTCTTCTTTCCGGTCTGAAAGGCCTGATATTCGTCGTTTTCATCTCTTTTGTAACGGCAGGTGTCGTAGCCGTTCCTATGCTCATCAAGAAGCGTATGAGGATCGCAAAAGAAGAAAAAGAGATCCGAGAGAGTCCGGATCCGGCAAGAGCCAGAAAGATCCTTATGAAGAAAAAGCGCGAAATGCACTTCGCGGACGACCCGGATTACCTGGCATTCGGACCTTTCCTGATCTTCGGAACAGTGCTTTTCCTGCTGTATGAGCCATATTTCCTGGAACTGTTTGATCGTTACTTCGGCGTCATGGGGGCTGTTTAATGAGTGATCATCAGAAACGCGGCAACCTGACCTTCATGTCCGTACTTAAAGATTACGTTATACCCTTCCTCTGCCCGTCCAAATACCCGAATCTGGGTATCGTGATGGCCGGAGCTTTCGGGCTGACGTTTCTCATCCAGATGATATGGACGGGCTATCCTGACGAAAAGCTCTTCTATTCGAAGACTTCGCTGATCGGCTACTCTCTGGTCACGCTCTGCCGTCTTCTCGCATTGCTTCTGGTCTATGTCCTTGTTACTGAGCATTACAAGATCGGAGAACATCACACATGGGGAAGAAACCCCGGTCTCGGCGGTTTTTTCATGGCGTTTCTCGTCGGTGTCCCGTCCATGCTGATTTCTGTCGGCGTGCATAACCTTTTCATCTATCTTGAGCTTAAGATGGAAAACCCGATACCGCCGCAGCTCTACTACTACGTCACTTCCGAAAAGTCAGTCTACGGCATTCTTTTACTTCTTGTCATGGTCGTGATTTTCCCGATCCTGATCGAAGAACTCTTCTTCAGAGGTCTTGTTTATGCAGTAATTCCGGACAGATGGTGGCTTCGCATCACGATCCCGGCGATCCTCAGTACGCTTTTTGCGGTGAATCGTCTTGAGCTTCCTGCTCTTCTTGTGATCGGCATCTGCTGCTCCATCGTCCGATACTACACCGATAACACGCTTGCTTCGTGCATGACAAGGATCGGCTATTTCTGTTTCCGTATCCTTCTTGCGCCGATATTGTCGCTTCAGGATCCGGATCTTGTTCAAAACGCGATCGACTACGACAGAACGACCCTGTATTCATCGATCATCGGTGTTTCTTTGGGTATTGTCATGATGCTGGTCGTAATAAGACAGCTCAGAACGGTCCGTTATCTTCAGAAAAACGAAGACATCCGCTGCGGATCTGAAGACGGAAAGCCGCTCGCCATCCCGCTTAAGGAACACTTCCATGTTGACTTTATCATCGGAGCCGCGTTCCTGGCGCTTTGCTGGATCATGTCCTGATCAACTGCGCTGCCATTCTTCCTTTTTGATTTCCAGCTCAACGACCTTGCACTTTTCGCCAAGTACGTCCTCGTAGTGATCTTCGAGCTCTCCGCCCGTGTGAAACCCGATGGACTGATAGCACTTAAAAGCCGGAAGATTATCCTCGTATACACCGATCGTGACCTTATCGACCATTAAGATCTCAAAAGCGTACTGAAAGCCCAGCTGAAGCATGGCTTTTCCGTATCCTTTTCCACGGATCTCGGGATCATTGATGACCCAGCCGAAACGCAGATTCTTCTTATCTCCCTTGATGTATCGCATGATGAAGCTACCGACGATGCCGTCATCGTCAAAAGCGGTCATCGGATAAAAGTTGTCTTCTTCCTCGCAAAGCCCGTTTTTGTTTTTGTACATATCATCGAGTTCTTCCGGCTTTAACGGAAAAGAACCGATCAGGTTTCCGCCCCAGTAAAGAAATGTTTTTTCATCCTTATGCCATGTAACGATCTTTTTCGCGTCACAGCTCTTATATGGTCTGATCCTAAGCATTTTGTTCTCCTCGATTATTCCGCGCAAAAAGCACTTATCTCTTTTTCCAAAAGTCTGAAAACGTTCGCGATCAGGAATCCGTCCGCGATCGCGTGGTTCATTCTGACACTGACCGGCATCAGAAGTCTTCCGTTTTCTTCTCTGTATTTTCCCCAGTTCACGATCGGAAGATAGTAAAGATATCCGTCCGGAAGCTCGATGTTGAGAGAATCGTAGGAAAGCCAGGAAATAAAGGATGCGTCAAACCAGTTCGGATGATTTGCCGCGTCAAGGCCGTATTCACGTGTTTCCTTTGCCTTTTCCACGTCTTCCAGTGCTTTTGCATAGAACGTCTCGTAATCTTCGTAGTACGTCGTATAGACCGGAGTACATGTCTCCGTATCCTCGTGGAAAATGTACTGCGTCGGATGAATGACGTCATAGCACACCACTTCATTGGTCTGCCAGAGATAGTTCATCTTATAGTCGTCTCTGGAGTTTAAGACCTTACTCAGAAGGTACAGGAAGTTGATGTAAAACTTCGTGCCCTTCGCTTTCGAATAAGCGGCAAGATCTGTCACATCGATCCTTGCCGTGATCGAGGTACTGCACTTGCAATCCTCGGTAAAATGGCGATACACGCCTTTTCTGTAATACGAATCAAGATCTACTACTTTGTAGTTCATGTTCATTTCTCCTTTTGGACCAAAATGTCATATTTTTCGGGGCGGCGGAATTTCCAGCCCATGACATCGTTTTCTCTGTGCTTGCGAAGCTCATCCATGTTGATCGATCCGACATAGACGCCTTCTTCTCCCGGCGCTTCAAGCACGCACATATCGCGGACGCCCTCTTCATCGCGTTTCCACGGAACCCCACTGAAGATATTGGAGTGGCCGTTACAGTCCGGCTGCCCCTCGGCATAGTTGCAAGTTGCCACCGCCACCATGTTCTCATAAGCACGCGTACGAAGCGCCGCAAGACGGTTGATCTCCATCGGGCAGGCATTCGGGGCAAGGATCAATTCCGCGCCCTTCATCATGAGGATACGCGCGCTCTCCGGAAATTCTCTGTCAAAGCAGATCATGGAACCGAAGCGGATCACATCATTTCCGATATCAAGCTCGGCTACGTAGAAATCATCGCCGGGTTCGAGCATTGCTTCCGCTTCAAAAGCACATGTGTGGACTTTCGAATAGTGAAGGATCTCTTTTCCTTTTCGGTCGAAGAAAACAACAGAATTAAGAGGCTTCGGATCGTTCTTTTCAAGAAACGTGATCCCGATCGCCATCTCAAGTTCAAATGCCAGTTTTCGGAAGCTCTGAACGAAATTGCTGTCTTTACTGACCGCCATCTTTTCAAGTTTCGCGGTTTCCTGCGGAATCACATATCCGTTATTCCACATCTCCGGAAAAAGCGCTACATCAGCGCCTTTTTCTTTTGCGATAATGCATGCATCCATGCCTTTTCTTAAGTTCTCTTCCTGTGTCTTTCCGGGAACAAGTTGTAATAATGCTACTTTCAGATCCATGATGTCTCTCCTTACGTCATTTATTCTGTCTTAATCTGTGATCAAAGTTTCAATTGCATAAAGTTCGGATTATTCGTACATCCGAATGCCTTATATAGTTTAACACCCATATCGGAAGCGGTGATCTGCATGACTCCGCAACCGTATGCTCGTGCTTCATCAACAACACGAGACAGAAGTTCTTTCGCGATACCCATACGACGATACTCGGGATCGGTATACATGCTCGAAAGAAGTCCGATCTTGCCTGTGGGGTTACTGAAGTACGGCGGCTTTTCGATAAAAGACATGCCACTGGTCCCGACGATCTTATCACCGTCCATCGCGATCCACGATACGAAAGTACCGTCCGCCATGTGTCTTTTATAGAAATCCTTCAGATTCGGTACTAGATCGATATCCTCTTTTGCACCTTCTTCTCGAAGCTGAAGGATACGGAGACGGATCAGTTCATTCACTTCGTTCTCGGTCAATTTCTTATAAGTAATGTTCTTCTTCAAACCAGACATTTTATCACCTGCTATTCGTCATATAGCTATATTTCAATATTTGTATGTTGAACAACTGTTCATTCGTTAATTCTCTTCCAGTTCTTTCAGATGCGTCGCGTCAGAAAGAAGTTCCACGATCGGCTGATTCAGATTGCCCGGTCGCTTATCAAACCGAAGGATCGAAATCGCCGTGCAAGGCATGTGGATCGTTCCGCAAAGAAACGGGAAAGCCAGGTTGTAGATTCGGGACAGCATGGCCGTCGCGGAACCACCGTGGCAGAACAGAGCGATCGTACGCTCGGTCTCTTCTTTTGCCGTGCATCTGTAGTAAAGACCTTCTCTCTCATATCCGAGAGTCGAGAGCCACTTATCCGTTTCTTCAGCGATCATATCCACATCGAGAACAGCTGTATTCTCTGTATAGAGATTATGTTCTCTCCACTTCGGATCGCGGATATCCCAGCCTTCGTTGATCATATCGTCCACACCGAACCAGGGATTTAAGTCCTGGTACAGTGCATCAAGTCTTCCATAGCGGATCTCTTTCATGAAATCGAGGATCTTAATGTCCTTGATGCCGGAGACTTCCGAAAAAGCCTCGGCCGTCTCTACTGCCCGTCCGTAAGGAGAAGACCAGATCTCCGTGATATCCTCTTTCAGAAGTCTCTGCGCCATGAGTTTCGCCTGCTTTTTACCGAGCTCGGTCAGGCAGTTTCTTTCATAGTCGGGATCTCCGTGACGAATAATGACCAGTCTCATATTCTTCTCCTGCAGCTTTTATTCTTACTCTATTATACGTTTTTCAGGCCTTATTTGATAAGCCCCATATAACGCGCGACAAGATCTAATGTCTCTTCTTTTGATCTAGTCTCATCACGATAGATCACCTTAAATCCCGAATTCTGCATCTTCTCATAATTCTCTTTGGAATTGATCATCGTGAGACCCTCACGGAAATTCGCGATCGCCTTCTCAGGATCCGGGAGTTCAAGAAGCAGCTGATACAAAAACTGCTTTTCGGGATCCGGTCTTTCAAAGAATCTTTTCACGGAAATATCCTGCTCCGCGAGCATAATGACGACGTGATCAGGATTGAATCTCGTTCGCAGCGTTTCAAGTGAAATATTCGTATCTACGAAGATCTTCTTATCCTGCTTGGACAGTTCTTCGAGGATCCGCAATTCCAGGATCTCACATTCTGCTTTCGCCTGATCGAACCAGTCGCTGTACTCCTGAGGCGAGCGCTTTACGAAGTCGTGCCAGTCCTTGATATCTCGGGTATATGTCACGGCAGGAAACTCTTTACTGTCCAGTTCAGGCAGGAGCTGATCGTGATAATTCTCTTCACAGGCGATACCGTCAAAACGCTCCGCCAGAAGCTTGATCATCGTGGATTTTCCGGCATACGCGGTTCCTGTTATAAAATACATGTTGTCGATATTCATTCGATTTCCTCCCGGTACTCTTTGTACCCTAATAGGAAACTAACACACGGAAATCCTTTTGTCATCCGCTTTATACCATGCGGACAATACCGTTTGAAAAGCACTATTTCACGAAACGTGTGAGCGCGGTTTTTCCATCCACGATCGTTTCTTCCACACAGTGATCACGCATAGTTTCGCGGCCGTTTTCGTTGACATAGGAAACGTCCGGATCTGCGCTATGCTTCAAGCTGATCTCATTTGGGTCAGGATAGAATTCCTGCTTTAAGAAATACGCGCCGTTTTCAAAGCCAAGTGAAAGCTTTCTCGGATAACTCATCACACCTCGGAAACCTTCTTTTTCCATAGGGATCCCGGCGCCTTCGGAAAAGTCTCCGAGCCATGAGATCAGGATCGGATCCGGAACATTACTGAAGATCGTTCCCGCGTAGAAATCCGGTCCGTTATCGACCATGAGAGGTCCGTTATAGGAATCATCCAGAACGAACTTATTCCCGTCAAAATCGCCGACAAAATACTGCATCAGGCGCTTATGCGGCTCGCATCCTTCCGGAAGCTTAGGAAACTCTTCCTCCGGAATATCCATGCTCAATATCAGCACATACTTGCTGATCCCAATATTTTCAACGGAAGCAGGAAACATACACGGACATTCGATCATGCCGTGAAGTGCTTTTTCAGGAGGAATAAACTCCCCTGTCTTTTCCCAATGAAGAAGATCTTCCGAGTGATAGAAAACGACTTCATCTTCTTTGGTAAACGTCATCGTAAAACCGCCGAGGATCGGATTAGAGATCACGTGCGGATCTCTCGCCGGAGTGTGTTCTTTTCCCGGTATGATCGGATTTCCTTCGTACTTGGTAAAGGTCAGACCATCCAGGCTATATGCGACACACTGCTGCTCCCTTTTTGTCTCCATGTGATGCGAAGTATAAAAGATGAGAAGCGCGGGATCTTCCTTTGATCCAAGACCGCTTACGTTGTCCTTATCCACTACGGCACTTCCGGAATAAATGTCTCCCATATCATCGGGATACAGTACGATCGGAAGATGTTCCCAAGTCATAAGGTCATCGGAAATCGCGTGCCCCCAGTGCATTCTGTCCCACACGAGGCTGTTCGGGTCATGCTGATAGAAAAGGTGATACTTCCCTTTATAAAAAACAGGGCCGTTCGGATCGTTGATCCAGCCTTTATCCGGTGTGAAATGAAATGCAGGTCTAAGCATAGTTTTAGGACTCATTGACCAGTTTACCTGTCATGTGATCGATCGTAAGCTCCAGACAGCATACTCTCGAAAACGAGGTTCTCAGTTCTCTTTCCGGATACTCCGGATCATCGGAAAACTTGCCGCAAAGACGGATCAGGAAATCCTTCTTCTTCTGATCGTCGGTGAGTTCACAGATCCTTCCGAAAACAACGACGCTTTTGATATTGAGAGCCCAATCGCCTTCCTTACGAAAGCCCTTGTCCATGACGCAGAAGCTTACCTTGTCGCAGGCACGGATCGCATCGAGTTTATGTCCTTCTTTGGCGCAGTGAAAGTAGATCTTTCCGGTCTCTTCATTGTAATAGTGCGACATCGGAATGCCGTAAGGATACCCGTCTTCACCAAACATAGAGAGGACACCTCGAGGTTCACTTTTCAGGATCTCGATACACTCTTTCTGACTTAACTCCTGTTTAAATCGACGCATCTTTCGGAACATAGGAATCACCTTACGGTTTAGACTGTGTCGGCTGCTCTCCACTCTTATAGATACCTTCGTCCTTATCACCGTCACGGCTTAAGAAAGAGTACTCGGGAAGCGGCTTACTTACCTTCAGATAGTACTTCATTTCCGAATGCGGCGTGGACTCGATCGGATTCATTTCCTCGTCCCAGAGTTCTTCCGCCACGATCGGCTCGGTGTAACCTTCCGGCATCAGGACATGCAATGTGTCTCCGCGGAAGATCTTATTTCTCTGGCTGACGATCGCGCAGCCCTTCTCTTCGTCATAACCCGTGACGACACCAACGACAAATGCCGGGCGGTGATATGTCTTATCCGGGAAGATCTGGGCGTTTTCGCCGGGCTTATCGTAGAAGAAGCCGGTCGCGAATTCTCTGTGGACCGTACGGTCGAGCATTTCCTGCCACTTGCTGTCTTCCTGGTACGCGGACGGATCTTTCATGTAAAGGTCAACGGCTTCTCTATAGGCCTTTGTGACCGATGCCGCGTAAAAAGCACCTTTGATCCTTCCTTCGATCTTAAAGCTCGTAATGCCTGCCTGGATCAACTCCGGTACATGACCGATCATGCAGATATCCTTGGAATTAAAGATATATGTACCTCTCTCGTCTTCCTGGATCGGAAGCGGTGCTTCGAGACGCTTTTCCTCGACGACATAATAGCCCCAGCGGCACGGTTGAGCGCAGGAACCGGAGTTCGCGGATCTTCCCGTGAAATAGTTGGAAAGAAGGCATCTTCCGGAATAGGAAACGCACATGGCACCATGTACGAAGCATTCAAGTTCAAGGTCCGCGGGGATCGCTTTTCTGATCTTAATGATCTCTTCGAGTGTCAGTTCACGGGCGAGAACGACGCGCTTTGCGCCGAGTTCATACCAGAACATGCAGCCTTCGCTGTTGGTGACACTGGCCTGTGTGCTGATATGGATCTCCATGTCAGGCGCAAGCTTTCTTACTTTTCGGAAAATCCCCGCGTCGGAGATGATCAGGGCATCCATGCCGATCTCTGAAAGAAAAAGGATCTCATCGTCCAGTTTTTCGATATCGTCTTCGTGCGCCATGACGTTAACGGTACAGTAGCATTTCACGCCGTGAGAATGGGCATACTCGACGCCTTCCTTCATCTCGTCATGGGTAAAGTTATCGCTGAATGTTCTAAGACCGAAGCTTTTGCCGGACATATAAACAGCATCGGCACCATAGGCTACCGCTGTCTTCAGTTTCTCGAGATTTCCTGCCGGAGCCAGTACTTCCGGCGCGCGGAAAAGATCACTCATGTCCTGTTCCCTTTCTTTCGGGGTCTCAGCCCTCGTCACCGATCGGCGGATCGTCATCGATTACGGCGTTGTCGTTCCAGTTATCCTTATACTTCTCGACATTCGCCTCGTGTTCTTCTTTGGTTACCGCGAACGCGGTTCTTCCGTCACCCTTGGCGCAGAAGTACATGTAGTTGCAGTTCGGCTCCGGATAAAGCGCCGCCTGGATCGCGTCAAGACTCGGCATGCAGATCGGTCCCGGCGGAAGTCCTCTGTACATGTATGTGTTGTACGGGTTATCCCAGGCAAGATCCTCGGAAGTCGCGGCCCAGACGTGGCTCTTTCCTTCCTGCTCACGCAGGTAGTTGATCGAGGCATCGGAGCCCAGGAACTGCATATCCGGATCTTCAGATTTAAGACGATTGTGGAATACGGCGGAGATATAGAGCATATCGGTACGATCTGTCGTCTCCTTCTGGATCAGGGACGCAAGCGTCATGACCTCGTCCATGGTCATATTGAGCTTTTCCGCACGCTCATAGAACTCGTCGTAGAGTTTATTGTTCATGTTACGCAGGAAGGTGGCGATGATCTCCTCTTCACTGGCGTTCATGTCGAAATCGTAAGTATCCGGGAAGAGATATCCGGAAAGGATAAAGTCACGGTCTTCGTTCGTCGAGATTGCCGACACGAAGGGGTAGTTAACGAAAAGGTCCGGGCTGTTCATGCACTCGTCAAGGTGCGCCTCGTTAAAGGCCAGTCCCTTTTCCTTGAGCTTCAGCTTGATCTCACGATAGGTAAGTCCTTCCGGGAATGTGATACGGACGACCTCCGGTTCCTGACAGAGAAGATACATCATCTCGTCATAGGTAAGGTCCGGCGTCAAAAAGTGGGTACCCGCGAGGTAACCGCCGTCGAAGCCGTTAAACTTACTCATGATGGAGAACGTCATGGTGTTCTTGATGAGACCCGCTTCCTTGAGCTTGTCCGCGATATCACCTGTGGTATCACCGGATCGGATAACGATCATGACCGCGCCGGGGGTATCCTGGTTAATGACCAGTTCCTCCGTCTCGATCCTTTTCTCCAGATTCTTAAAACGGGCATTCTGGGAAATGACGTAGTTATATCCGAGGAATACGCCGATCACTCCGCAGACGATCAACGCAGTAACTGCGATCAGAACACGCAATGCAATCGATACTTTTCTCGAAAACATGACGTTTATATCTCCTTCCGGCAGATCCTTTGCGCCGATTCTACGGCAAAAGCACCTGTACCTTAGCTGTTCTTCTTAGCAGCGCGGTCCTTCGCACGAAGCTCTGTGGAAAGGATCTTCTTACGAAGACGGATGTTCTTCGGTGTTACTTCGCAGAGCTCATCGTCTCCTACGAACTCGAGGCACTGCTCGAGGCTGTAGTTCAGAGGCGGTGTCAGGCGGAGCGCATCATCCGAACCTGCGGCACGCATATTCGTAACGTGCTTCTTCTTGCAGACGTTGACCGTGATATCCTCGTTCTTCGGGTTGATACCGACGATCATGCCCTCATAGACCGGTGTTCCGGCACCGATGAAGAGCTGTCCTCTTTCCTGTGCGTTATAAAGACCGTAAGTCATTGCCTCGCCACTCTCGAACGCTACCAGTACACCGTGGGAGCGTGTCTCGATCTCGCCGGCAAACGGCTCAAATCCGCTGATTACGCTGTTCATTATACCATTGCCCTTAGTGTCGGTCAAAAACTCGGTACGATAGCCGAGGATACCTCTGGACGGTACTTTGAACTCAAGACGTGTATAACCTTTCTCCGGCGGGAACATATTGACCATCTCCGCTTTTCTTGCGCCGAGCTTCTCGATAACGGCACCTACGAAGTCCTCCGGAACATCGATCAGGAGCATCTCAACAGGCTCGCAGAGAACGCCGTCGACTTCCTTAAGGATGACCTGCGGACGGGATACCTGGAATTCGTATCCTTCACGACGCATGGTCTCGATGAGGATGGAAAGATGGAGCTCACCTCTGCCCTTAACTACGAAGGCCTCAGTTGTATCTGTTTCCTCAAGTCTCATGGAAACGTTTGTCTCCATCTCCTTGAAGAGTCGGTCACGAAGGTGACGGGAGGTGACGAACTTACCGTCCTGACCTGCGAACGGGCTGTCGTTTACGGAGAATGTCATCGCGATGGTCGGCTCGTCGATATCAACGAACGGCATCGGATCCGGGCAGTCCTGCGCACAGATGGTATCACCGATGTTGATCTCCGGGATACCGGCAACGCAAACGATCTCACCGACGGATGCTTCCTGAACTTCCTGACGGCCGAGGCCCTGGAAACGGAGAAGCTTTACGATACGAGCGTTCTTTGTTGTATTGTCATCGTATGTGCAGACAACGACCGGCTGGTTCTGCTTGATGGAACCTCTCTCGATACGACCGATCGCGATACGTCCGATATACGGGTCAGAGTCGATATTAGAAACGAGCAGCTGAAGCGGTCCTTCCGTATCTCCTTCCGGGCATGGGATATTGTCGATGATCGCGTCGAGGAGCGGGCAGAAATTGAGTTCTTTTCCGTCAATATACTCCTGAAGGTCTTCTGTCGCGATACCGACCTTACCGGATGTGTAGATGATCGGGAAATCGATCTGATCGTCATCCGCGCCGAGCTCGATGAAGAGTTCTAATACCATGTCGACTACTTCCAGGGCACGCTCGTCAGGACGGTCGATCTTGTTGATGCAGACGATCGGCTTTAAGCCCATCTCAAGTGCTTTTCGAAGAACGAAACGAGTCTGCGGCATCGGTCCGTCATATGCGTCTACGACCAGAAGAACACCGTCAACCATCTTCAGGACTCGCTCAACCTCACCACCGAAGTCGGCGTGACCGGGAGTATCTACAACGTTGATACGGTAGTTCTTATAGGAAATAGCGGTATTTTTCGCAAGGATCGTGATACCTCTTTCACGCTCGAGGTCATTACTGTCCATGACCTGCTCAACGATCTGCTCGTTCTCACGATAGATACCCGCCTGCTTGAGCATGGAGTCAACGATCGTTGTCTTACCATGGTCAACGTGGGCGATGATTGCAATGTTTCTCAGATTCTCAATCTTTGTCATACTTCTTTTCCCCTTCTGGTCTAAGATCTTTCTTCTTATCTTTTTCTCTCATATATATTCGTATCGGCGTACCGGCGAAATCAAAGTTTTTTCTGAACTGGTTCTCTAAGTAACGTTCATATGAAAAGTGCATCAGGCTCTGATCGTTGACAAAAAGGACGAACTGCGGCGGATATACCGCGACCTGAGTGCCGTAGTAGATCTTTAAGTGCTTTCCCTTATCCTGAGGCGTCGGAACCATCGCGACACACTCAGTGATGAGGTCATTGAGGACACCTGTCTTTAAGCGCTTACCGGAGTTCTCATAAACACGCTTGATCTGCTCGAAAAGCTTATCTACGCGTTGTCCGGTCTTGGCGGAAATAAAGACTACCGGCGCGTAACTCATGAACGCGAAACGGTCCTTGAGCTGACGCTCCATCGCCTCGAGAGTACCGGTCTCCTTTTCGACGAGGTCCCACTTATTAACAGCAAAAATGCAGGCTTTACCCGCGTTATGGGCATAACCTGCAACCTTGGTGTCCTGTTCGGTAACGCCTTCCGTCGCGTCGATCAGGATGACACAGACGTTTGCTTTTTCGATCGCGGACAAAGAGCGGATCATACTGTACTTTTCGATCTGGTCCTCGATACGGCCCTTCTTGCGAAGTCCCGCGGTATCGACGATCGTGAACTTACCGTGCTTATTCTCAACTACGGAGTCGATCGCGTCTCTAGTCGTACCCGGAATATCGGAAACGATAGATCTTTCCTCGCCGGTCATATAGTTGGAGAGAGAGGATTTACCGGCATTCGGCTTACCGATCAGAGCGACACGGATCGTCTCGTTGCCTTCCTCATTCTCATTTTCCTTCGGGAAGTATTCGTAGATAGCGTCGAGCATCTCGCCGAGTCCCAGTCTGTGAGACGAGGAGATCGGATAGACCTCACCCAGTCCCAGATTATAGAACTCATAGAGCTCAGACGGCGGTTCGCCGACATGGTCGACCTTATTGACCGCAAGAACGACGGGGCGATTTGCTTTTCGAAGCATGATTGCGATCTCTTCATCTGCAGCCGTCAGACCCGACTGGATATCGCACATGAAAAGGATGACATCCGCGGTCTCGATGGCGATCTCAGCCTGCATGCGCATGCCCTTTAAGATAACGTCATCCGACTTCGGCTCGATACCGCCCGTGTCGATCATGACGAATTCACGCTCGCGCCAGATAGACTCGGCGTAGATTCGGTCACGTGTTACACCCGGCTCATCATGCACGATGGAGATACGCTCACCATAGAGTGCGTTAAAGAGCGAGGACTTTCCTACATTCGGGCGACCAACGATCGCGACGACCGGTTTTCCCATCCTTTTCACTTCCTTTCTGTCTTATTTCGTGCGCCTGTCTCAGATCGCGATCTACCCCGAAATTTCGGGGAATGTAACAATGTGAAACAAGCAAGAAAAAAGCAGTGATTCAATTTTATTCGAAACACTGCCGATTATTCGTAGTAGTACTTCTCGATTAGCTATTAAGCAATCTCATCAGCTTTATTGATGATCTCCTTGCCATCAAGATAACCGCAGGTCTTACAAACCTTATGGCGCAACATCTTAGTGTGGCAATTGGGGCACTCTACCAAACCTGGCAAAACGAGCTTCCAGGCACTTCTATGACGAGAAGTTCTAGCTTTCGACCATTTACGCTTCGGATGAGCCATCGCATCCACCTCCAATACAAATCTTAGATCTCTCTAATATATTCGCAGCCACACTAAACCCTGAGGCGCGAAAGATATTATGCACTAATGAAAACCCTTTGTCAAGCAACTTTCAAAGAGTTACCGAAAGATTTTATACATAAATCTCTTATTTGGCAAGATGTACTTTAAAAAACATCGTATTTCTCATAGGATCCTGATTCGGAAAACGAAGATCGTACTCGAGCATCGCGTTCTTTACACAGTACTTTTTGCCCTCAATTTCGGCCTCTTCGTCCCCTGCTTCCGGGAAGAACAGGATGCCGAACGTTTCGATCGAGATGTCAAAGTCACCATGGCTAGTCTGCATGATGCCCTCCGTGATCTCTCCTTCACGGAAAGTCAGTTCCATCTCCGTCGATCCTTTTCGGGTAAGACGCAGGAGCTTTTCCGCCACACGATAACTCAAAAGGAACTTCGTGTCCCCCTCGCCTTTATTCTCTTCCGGCTGCATCCAGGACACACGGATACGCTCCTTTGTCTGTTCGAAGGATCCCTCGTAGCGCTTCTCCTCTTCTTCAAAGGCCGTCTTGATGCTGACCAGGCAGGCAGTTTTCTCCATCTCACTTACTCCTAACAATTTATGCACTAGATTTTAACATGAATTGCCGCGAAGCAATAGAGAATCGAAAAAGAAATCTCTCAGGCGGCGAGTTTTGTGCAAACAAACTGTTTGAGCCGCAGGAGAGATCTTCTTTTTCGACCTGCTACTGTCTTGAGATTTATATAAAAATAGTAAATAATATGCATGGTTACAAATGCAAAGGGGACACAAATGAAGCATTTTACTGTATCCGCGAAGAGTGACGGCAAGAAGGTCATCCGGGCTGCGATCCTGGAATTTCCGAATCTGACGCCTGCTTCTTTGCAAAAAGCACTTAAGCACAAAGATATCCGTATCAACGGCAAACGCATCTCTTCCGACATGACCGTAAGCGAAGGAGATGACGTTGAGATATGGCTTCCGGACGCCATGTTCGAAAAACAGGCAGAGCCGAAGAAGCCGGCATTTGATGATTACAAAGTCGTTTTCGAGTCTGATGACCTTCTTCTGGTCAATAAGCGTCAAGGCATTGCCGTACACGGCGGCAAAGGCATGAGCGGCGACTGCCTCATCGATATCCTGAGAAGAGACTATCACGACCCGGCCATGGATCTTTGCCATCGTATCGACATGAATACGGGAGGCCTCATTCTTCTTGCCAAGAATAAAAAGAGCCTTGAAGACGCGATCGAGCTTTTCAAGGGCGACCTGATCACGAAGCGTTACCGCTGTCTCGTAAGAGGCGTCCCGAAGGTCGGCGAGAATGTCATCTGTAAAGATGAGGCCATCATGAAAGAGATCTCCGCTTTCCTGGAAAAGCCGGCGACCGGAAATGTCTTTATCCACGATATCCCGAAGGAAGGCGATCTTCCGATCACTTCCCGTTACCGCGTTTTAGAAGTCTTCTCCGGGATCGGTCCTGACGGCGAAGATGTTTCCGATATCGAGGTCGAACTCGTTACCGGTCGTACTCACCAGATCCGCGCGCAGTTTGCCCACCTCGGTCACCCGATCATCGGCGACGGCAACTACGGAAGAAACCAGTACAACCTTCACTTTAGCAATCTTAAGGGCGGAAAGGTCCGCTATCAGCAGCTTTTCGCGTCCACCCTTCTTTTCGGATCGATCCCGAAAGGAAATATGCATACACGCTTAAGCGGAAGAAAATTCAGCATCGAACCACTTTACGATGTCAAACTTGAAAGGAAGTAAGAAACTATGAGCAGAATTTTACGAAGAAACATCCTGGAAATCCTTTTCCCGACAAAAGGCGACTCAGAATCTCCGCTTCGCCGCGTATTGGTAAGTCTCGCGATCGCGCTTCTTATCCTTGCCCTGGTCTTCCTTCTTCCTTCCTGCGCGAAGACCAAATATGAGAAAACGACCTACCCGAATCACCATGTCGAGATCGAAGTTCAGGACTACGGCGTGATCAAGGTCGAGCTTCTGACAAATGAGGCTCCGGTAACAGTCAACAACTTCGTTGCTCTCGCGGAAAGCGGCTTCTACAACGGATCCACATTCCACAGGATCATCAAGAACTTCATGGTCCAGGGTGGTATGGCTCCTTCTAACTGGACAGGCGAAACGCCGAAGAATATCCACGGCGAGTTTTCCGCGAACGGAACAACGAATAACATCAAGCACACTCGCGGCACCATTTCCATGGCCAGAACGAGCGATAACATGAACAGCGCGACATCGCAGTTCTTCATCTGCCAGGTCGACTATCCGTCCTTAAACGGCCAGTATGCCGCTTTCGGACACGTAACAGAAGGTATGGAAGTCGTTGACGCGATGGCGGAAGTTCCTTATGGCGACAACGGCGCCGTTGATCCGGAAAACCAGCCGGTCATCAAAGAGATCCGTGTAATCGACTAATTAGAAAAAGAACCGAGGAAGAAGAATGAACCTTGCCGAATTAAAACCGGGCCAGCATGCCAGCATATTGAAAGTCGGGGGCGAAGGCGCACTGCGTCAGCACTTCCTGGATATGGGCGTCATCCCGGGTGCAACTTTAAAAGTCGAAAAGCTGGCGCCTATGGGCGATCCGATGGAGCTTAGGATCCACGGATACGAACTGACGCTCCGCTTAGACGACGCGCGCCTGATCGAGATCGAAAAGATCGAAAAGGCCGAATCGCAGGAGAGTTCTTCCGATACACCTGAAGACAAGAAAAAGAAAAAAGAACGCCGCATCATCATTGACCACCCGGGTCTCGGTGAAGGCGGACGTTATCACGTAAAAGCGGATGAGAATCCTCTCCCGGACGGAACGAAGCTCACCTTCGCGCTCGCGGGAAACCAGAACTCCGGTAAGACGACACTCTTTAACCAACTCACGGGAAGCAATCAGCACGTCGGAAACTTCCCGGGCGTTACCGTTGACAGAAAGAGCGGCGCCATCAAAGGACATCCGGAAACGGAGATCACGGACCTTCCGGGTATCTACAGCATGTCCCCCTATACTGCCGAGGAGATCGTTTCCCGTCAGTTTATCCTCGATGAAAAGCCCTGTGGCATCATCAACATCGTCGACGCCACCAATATCGAAAGAAACCTCTATCTGACCATGCAGCTTATGGAACTTAATGTCCCGATGGTACTCGCCCTGAACATGATGGACGAAGTTCGAGGCAACGGCGGTTCCATCCTCGTAAACCAGATGGAGCACGAACTCGGTGTGCCGGTCGTACCGATCTCGGCAGCCAAGAACGAAGGTATTCACGAGCTTGTCGACCATGCCCTGCATATCGCCAAATACCAGGAGCGTCCGGGACGTCTGGACTTCTGCGACGAAAACGATAAGGGCGGCGCGATCCACAGATGCCTGCACAGTATCATGATCCTCATCGAAGATCACGCGAAGGAAGCGGGTATCCCCGAGCGTTTTGCCGCGACCAAACTCGTCGAGGGCGACCCGCGTGTTCTCAACCGACTGAATCTGGACCAGAACGAAAAAGAAACGCTCGAGCATATCATCCTTCAGATGGAGGAAGAATCCGGCATGGACAGATCCGCTGCGATCGCCGACATGCGTTTCACCTTCATCCAGAAGCTCGTTGACAGAACCGTCATCAAGCCGAAGGAAAGTAAAGAACATCAGCGTTCCCGCGCGATCGACAAGATCCTGACGGGTAAATACACCGCCATTCCGGCATTTGTCCTGATCATGGCCGCCGTCTTCTTCCTGACGTTTAACGTCATCGGTGCCTTCTTCCAGGGACTTCTGGAAAGCGGCATCGACACCCTTACGGAAGTCGTAGATTCCGCGCTTGTTTCCTGGAACGTCAATGAGGTCGTGCATTCGCTGATCATCGACGGCATATTCACCGGTATCGGAAGCGTTCTTTCCTTCCTTCCGGTCATCGTCACGCTCTTTTTCTTCCTGTCACTTCTCGAAGACACCGGCTATATGGCCCGAATCGCCTTCGTCATGGATAAGTTCTTAAGAAAGCTCGGTCTTTCCGGCCGTTCGATCGTTCCGATGCTCATCGGCTTCGGTTGTACCGTTCCGGGCGTTATGGCCAGCAGAACACTTCCGTCCGAGCGTGACCGTAAGCTCACGATCCTTCTGACTCCGTTCATGAGCTGCTCGGCAAAGCTTCCGATCTACGGCTTCTTCGCGAGCACATTCTTCCCGAAATACAGCGGTCTGATCATGATCGCGCTTTACTTCATCGGTATCTTCATGGCGATCATTGTCGCTCTTATTTCCAAAAGAACGCTCTTCAAAGGCAAGGCCGTTCCGTTTGTCATGGAGCTTCCGAACTACCGTATGCCGGGCGCAAAGAACGTCGGCCAGCTTTTATGGGAAAAGGCAAAAGACTTCCTGCAGCGCGCTTTTACGATCATCTTCATCGCTTCGATCGTGATCTGGTTCCTGCAGTCCTTTGATACGAGCCTGACACTCGTAGATGACTCCAGTAAGAGCATCCTCGCCGTAGTGGCGGGTTATATCGCTCCTGTATTCAGCCCTCTGGGATTCGGTGATTGGAGATTCTCGACTGCCCTTATTTCCGGCTTCATGGCAAAAGAAAGCGTCGTTTCTACCCTCAATGTACTTGTCGGTTCCGGCGACGCGATCCTTCCGCTTCTGACTCCGGTATCCGCAATGGCACTTCTGACATTCAGTCTGCTTTACACCCCATGCGTCGCGGCGGTCGCTTCCGTCAAGCGCGAGCTCGGCGCGAAATGGGCCGCGGGCGTTGTCATCTTCCAGTGCGTGATCGCATGGATCGCGGCATACGCCATCACCTTGATCGGCAACCTTATCTTCTGAAAAAAGGGAAAAAAATCAGAAAAAACCCCTAAAACGAAACCGATCCCGCAACTTTGCAGCTACGGGATGCAGTAACGAAATCTTTTCTTGCATCAAAATGTGTGTCGTGCAAATGCAAGAAGTTGTCAACAAGCGTGGGGGGCCAGAGTCGTGTGCGTCAGAAAGATGGCAAACTTTCTCTAACGGAGGCATTGGGGTTGTCTGTTTCACACCGCCCCCTACGATTATTATTCTACTCATTATTAAAATTTGAGATACCATATTTTTGCACTTTGTGTCATAATAATGGTGTAAGATTATTTGACATTTGGGGTTTGTCAGGTAGCATTTCGAAAAGCACCGTTATTTGGGGAGGTGCTTTTCAAGTGTTCTTAACGGGGGTGACAATCATGGATCAAGACGTAAATAAGGAACTCCAGAGACTTCTTTTCATGCAGAGAGAGCACCTGATGGTGCGTTCTTCCTACGAGCACGAGGTCGACTTTTACGACCTAGTCGCGACCGGACAATTAGAGGAGGTCATGCGCCAGGTCAAAGAGTATCACATCTCTGAGCTGCGCGGCGTCGGCACGCTCTCCCCTGACCGCTTAAGAAATGTCCGTTATCACCTGATCATTTCCATCGCCATGATCGCCAGATACTGCATCAACTACGGTATGGACGTCGAAACTTCGTATTCGCTTTCGGATATCTACATCCAGAAGTGCGATGCCGCGACATCTACGGCACAGCTCGATAAGATCCAGCAGCAGTGCATCGAGGACTACTGCACGAGAATGCGTGCCCTTCGTCTCGACAACATCTTCAGTAAGCACGTCGTTCGCGCGATCGAATATATCTACAGTCATCTTCAGGAGCGAATCCTCGTTCCGGACCTCGCGGAATATCTGGGTCTGAACGACGCGTACTTCTCTAAGCTTTTCAAGAAGGAAACGGGTGTTTCGGTCAGTGACTTCATCCGCATCAAGAAGATCGAGGCCGCCAAGCACATGCTCAAGCATTCGGATCACTCTTGCCTGAACATCGCGCAGTTCCTTTCGTTCTCGACGCAGAGCCACTTCATTCAGGCCTTCAAAAAGCAGACGGGACTTACACCGGAAGAATACAGAAAACAGAACTTCCACAGAGCTTTCCCGAAGGACAGCGAGTCCAAGCAGGGCGCGTCACTTCCGGTCGAGCATACGGAAGAAGAGCTGGCAAGACTCCTGGAAGAATCAAAGACGATCTCAGGAAACTGATCAGATTCAATATTCAAGCAGCGGAAGCAGTTCGGAAAGGGCCGTGTACTCTCTAAGGTACATGCCCCTTCTCATTTCGTCTGTGTCGGCATAGTCGGCATGATGTGAAAAGATCTCCATGATCTCCTGAACCGATAGCCATCTGGGCTCCATTCCGACTTCGATCTCGCGATCGGTCAGATGGATCTCCCCCTCGCCTTCCACGGTCCCGAGGAAATACTTACTTACGAACTTCCAGTCTTCGTAGAATTCATCGATCTCAAGGACGCACGCGGACGGACGGATCTTGATGCCGGTCTCCTCGAGAAGCTCTCTGGCGCAGCATTCTCTCTCATCTTCGCCCTCTTC
>JAFZWA010000027.1 GCA_017617525.1 Clostridiales bacterium | reverse complement strand
GCCTGCTTCAAAATGTCTTCGTAAGTCACCGCTCTGATCACCTGAAAGTTCTTCTCGATCTCTTTGGTCCAAAGATCGATCTCTCCTTCGATTTCAGACACTTCCGGCAATATGAATCCCCAGATCTTGCAGCCGGTCTTCTTCAGTTCAGGAAGGAAGTAGGAAAAGCCCCATTCCACGTCCTCTTTAACGTCTTCGAACCCGTTTCTCGCGTCCACGATAAAGATGCTGTCTCTATTTGCGCGTAGCATCTCAAGAGAAGCCTTTACCGGATCTCTGTAATCATCGAAATGCGCTTCTTTTTTCCATACATGAAGCACTACATTATCCTTTTCGATATATTCACTTTTTGCAAAATCACTTTCAAACATAGTAAAAACTCAGTTCCTCACTTTTTCTTCTTCGGCTTCGGAGCAGGAAGCTCGGGATACATGCTATCCAGAAGTTCTACCAAAAACTCTCTGTTTTCGACGTTATCTACAAGAAGCATCTCCTTTGCGCCCTCATAGGGAAGCTCCAGATCCGCCTGCGGCATCAGTTCACGCGCCGCGTTTACGTTCTTTACGAGAAAACGATCGTCATAGATCCCTCCGACGACCTTGCCGTGATAGTAGATGATGAATTCACCCATCATGGCTCTATAGGAAACATCATCCAAGCCGGAAAGCTGCTCCAAAACAAAATCCAGATATTCTTTACTTGATGCCATTTAAGCTATCTCCTTTATCGTTAGTGATATCACTGATGATGTTCTCAATATCGCGGCCGCCATAGAAAATTCTGACTATCATTACTTGATTATGGCTATCGTTAACGAGGTAAAAAACTACGTAGTTATCTACAGGGATTCTTCTCATCCCCATGGATGCCCAAGGTTCCCAATCTACTGCCTGGTGCTTTTTCGGGAAAGCGCCAAGATTTCTTATCTTCTCGCGAATTCTATCAATCTGTTTTCTTGCAAACCCGGGTTCTACAAGATCAACGGCGATATATCTGTATATTCCTCGAAGATCATCTTTAGCAGCCGGAGAATATAAAACCTTATACTCTTCTTTCATAAGCCAAACTCTCTAGTCATTTCAGCATCCACTTCATCAGCTGTATAAGCTTGACCGTTCTTGAGTGATTCGATTCCTTTCATGAGTTCCACATCTAACTCAGTTTTGGACAGACCACCGATCGCGGTAGGTTTAGAAGCAGGAAGTCGCAACTCGAACGGCATACCATTCTGGAGAACGATCTGACTGTATAGCATTTGAATCGCGCTTGAAGGCGAAATCCCAAGTTGTGCCAGAATACTTTCAGCACTATCCTTGAGCCCGGAGTCAATACGAGCATAAACTGCAGATGTATTTGCCATTGATACCACCATCCTTTCAAGAATATTATAGATGCCTATCCTTGCGTTTGCAAGCATTTGCAAGCATTTAAAAAACGGGTTATCTGCTTTGTTTCCCACGCAAAAAGTTCCTACAACGCAGTTATTCCGTCATTTGTAACACTGTTATACGAAATATAAGGCGCAAAAACCACTCTTCTTCCCCATCAAAATCGTCGATTATTTCTTCATGGAATCGGAAAAAGCACGGAAGATCTTTTTGCTGTTCGGATCGACCTTATAGGAAAATTCGGGATGCCATTGAAGTGCCCAGACGAATCTTTTCGAAGGCAGATAAACCGCTTCGACGATACCGTCGTCCGCCTCGGCCATGACAGAAAACTCCGGCGCGACATCCTTCACCGCCTGGTGATGATAGCTGTTTACCGAGATACGTTCAGAACCCAGAAGCTCATACAGCGGGCTTCCCTTTCGGATGCTCACTTCATGGACGGGAACGTCATAAGGAGGTGTCTGATGGTGCTCCACAGAAGATGGATGCTGTGTCGGAAGATCCTGATATAAGGTTCCGCCCAGGATCGCGTTAAGAAACTGAATACCTCTGCAAATGCCTAAAACAGGCTTATCCTGGCGCATGGCTTCTTCAAAGACCATTCTTTCCATCTCATCTCTTTCGAAGCAGCAGACGCTCTTTCCTTCCAATGGCTCTTCGCCGTAAATGCTTGGAGTGACATCATGTCCTCCGGGCAGAAGGATGCCATCGCACATACTAACAAGACGAGCGATCTCTTCTTTATCCTGCGTCATCGGGAAAATGATCGAGGACGCGCCTGCTTCTTTAAGGCCGTCCAGATACGCGGGCAGCATCCAGATGCTTTCCTTTTCATCGTCCCATAACGGGATCACTCCTACCAGTGGTTTCATTTCTGTCTACCTCCCATGCCCCAGTTCTCAAGCGCAGGCTCATGAATGACGATGAAGACATCGGTCGGTTCGATCTTCAGATTCTCCACAAGTGAAGCCGTCAGCTTCTCGATCAGGTCCTTCTTCTGCTCCTTCGTTCTTCCCGGAAACAGCGTGATCTCAATGATCATGAACCCGTCGGTCTTACCCGGCGCCGTCTCGAAATCTTCCTTTTCGACCTCCACGATCCTTTGGAAACGATCCCAGTCTTCGATCCCGAGCGTCTCGACGAGGCTCTCGTGGATACAGTTAAGTAAAGTCTTCTTATATTCGGGACTCTTTCCCTTGATGATATCTACTCTTACAAGCGGCATAGGTTTCTCCTTTATTCATTCACTACGAACAGTTTATCTAAATCTTCCAGGTACGAAAACCACTTATCCGGATTCTTCCATGAGTAAAAGACCGGGACGCGCCCGTGTTCATACTTTTCTTTGCTATTGAGCAGCATCTGATTGACTTCCTCTTCGCACCCTTCCTCATAGTCCCCGTACGATTCAACCACCATCTTGACCCTTCGGATCCCGCCATCGAAAGCCTCGAAGCGGATCATGGCAAAAACGATCGGAGCGAATTCCATATCCTCAGTAAAAACTTCTTCCACATATCCCATTGATACATCCCATTTCTTCACACGATAATAGCTTCGAAAGAGGATATAGAGAATGAATAAAGCTGGGATCGAATACATGACGGCAACGGCCAGAAATACTTTTCTGACGACACCCGGAAGGATAAATGCCAAGGTCCAGCAAAGAACGGGGATCAAAACACATACCAAGAGGATCGGAATATCCTTCTTCCGATAGCGCCGTAAGACCTTCTCTCTGTACTTGTCATCATTTTGCATCATGAGAGTATTTTACACCTTAGGCTCTGCTTTGCTGTTACAGCGTTAGTTTATTATCTCACTTCTTTTTCGAGTTCTTCGATCTTCGAAAGAAGGTCAGCATTCGCATTTTTCAATGTCTCGATCTCTTTTTCCGTCATCAGTTTATCTTTTCCGCCGTCGGCCGATTGTCTCCAGGCCGACTCATCCATAACGATCCCGCTGCTGTCTTCGTCCGAAAGCCATCTGAAAAATTTGCCGAGACCAAGAGAGATAAAGAGCATAGCCGGCAGAGTGAGGAAAAGTATCGCGATGAAATTTTCTATGTTAAAACGACCTCTATCGTCGCCATATTCGAATGTCACAAATAGTGCCACGGCCACGGCGATCCCGACCCAGATCCACATATAAAGGCCCGATTCATAGACGGCGTTTTTAAGAGAAGGAAGCTTGGCCATTTTCCCCTCTTTTTGCACCTTCTCGATCTGCCTCTTTTTCGCACGGTCACTCATTCCGGTAAGGATCGATATACTGTTTCTGCTGTACTGATCGATCTTTTGGACAAGTACCTTCTTTTCCTCGGGAAGCTCCTCTTCAAGCGTCTTAAAAGACTCATGTTCCAGTATCTTCTCAAAATAGCTCGTGTCTTTCGGATTTTTCGTGAGAAGCTCACTTAAGCTTTTACTTTGGAAACTACAGTAAGCAGAGCGAAGTGTAAGTTTCGGATCCGGTTCATCCGAGAGTTTTCTCATCTCAACGACATAACGGGATGCCTTGCCGAACTGATCGTTTTCGATCGCCTGATCGATCATTTCGATCGTTACTTCATCTACCTCTTCCCGTCCGCAGAAAGGACAGACGATCTTCTTAGAAATAGGATCGAATTTGAGGTTCGCGCCACACTTCGCACAATTTAATTCCTGCATTATCTTCCCCCGCTGTTCCCTGATTGCCACTTGATCCTTTTCCATTATAACAGAATCATCTTTATTTTCTGTACCTTTGATTCCGCGCAAAAAGAACCGCCCCGGGGTGGTGAAGCGGGTCCCCGGGGCAGTTCATTTTCCTATATATACGGTTTTAGGAGGGGTGTATTAAGATGCGAAGTCTGATCTATCGTCCATCAGGAATCCGAATCCTTCGCCGTCTGCGAGCAGATGAGCGTTAATTATGTAGCACCCGTAATTGAGATTTACGTTATACACGGATTCGTCGATATCTTGAAGAATGAGTCTTACAAATCCTTCGCCCAGCAAGAGAGTTCCTTCTTTGTAGAATGTCTCTCCCGGATCGATCACTCCGTTTCCGTCTGCGTCGTGCTCATACGAAGTGTGGAATACTGCGGTGTCACCATCGATCCTGATCTCGGACCAATCCATGCAAACACCATCGCCCCTATAGAAGCAGACCCATATATAACCGTCTCTTACAGCATAAAGTCCCATATTGCTCCATGAGCCGTATTCACTATATACTCCGTTGTAGACGCTGTAATCGTCGATCTGTGTTTTTACCCGTTCATAACTGTATCCTTCGTTATCGTCATTCCTGAACGTGGCTATGATCTGCCCGTCTGCCGGTTCCCTCAGATATAAAGCTTCCTGCGGGAGATTTCCGGACTGAAGATAAGCTTTCATTGTGGCCGGATCGTCCTGACCCATAAGTACAAATCTCGGCGTATTGGAATCACAAGCGATATACTCTCCGCCCTGATGGTAGATCATGGAATCCATTGACTGCTGGAACACCGAAAATCTGTAAAGGCTGCCGTCATCATATCTCTGCGTTTGATAGTGTTCGATATAATATCCGTACGGTTCATAGCAGAAGAATGAGTCGTATCCTGCGTCCGCGACCACGTGATCGAGCACGATCTGGATATGCTTATCTCTAAATGTATAGACCGTCAGGTCAAAGTCATTCGGCCGGTCATCCCAGAAGCGCGATACAACGAGCTCCGGAGTATCATCCCATCCGATATAAGCGATGGAGTATCTGACCTTATCCGCAGTCGTCTGGTCGAGGTCTTCGACGATCTTCAGATAGGCCTGCTCGTAGCAGTAGAAGACCTTATCCTTATAAGACGCTGTTTCCGTGTTTTCTTCTGCAGGTACTGCCGGAGCCTCAGCCGGTGTTTCTTCCTGTTTCGGCTCGGAAAGCGCCGGTGTATTTTCCTTCGGTGCAGACGGTGTCTGTGCCGGTGTCTCCTTCGTCTGAGAAGGAATCGGGCCTGCGTCATTTTCAGGTGCAAATTCAGAAGACTGTGCCGGCTTCGGACCCGCGTCGTTCTCAGGTGTGAATCCGGAAGGATCCGAGGCCGCGCCTGCGTTATCCGACGGGCGGATGACCTGCTGTCCTTCCGCGTCCGAAGGCTGCTGATCTCTTGTCGCGTTCATGACCTCGCCCTGCGCGTTCGTGTTTTCCTGTGTCTCGTCCGGTACGACCTGAACATTTTCAGCGAGACTGGAAAGAATGCTCTCGATCTGCTTGGTGTCTCCGTCGAACTTCAGTGTACATCCGGTACCGGCCAGAGCCATCGTTGCCGTAAGAGCTGTAAGTACCATCTTTATCTTCATCGATTTCATTGTATTTATCCTCCGATAAATCTAATCTCTTGCTTGTTTTTTGTAGATATCTTTTGCAACATTGCAAGGTCATTCTACACATGTAGTACACCCGTGTCAATAGATTTTTCTACATTTGTAGAAAAATTTTCTATATTTGTAGAATTTTACCAAACGAAAAGCACCTTCCGCCCATAAAAACAGGCTGTCTCCCGATACTTCTTCGGAGGACAGCCCATAATTGATTTATTTATTATCGAATATGAATTGATTAAATATCGGATCAGGAAGGTCTTACACGTCACCTTGTTCCAAGAGCGTCTTGCTATCCATACTGAATGTGTAGAACTCATCATCCTCGAGCAGATACGCCTCCTGGACTCTTACTCCGTAATTGAGGTTTACGTCATACTCAGATGCGTCGAGATAGTTAAATGTGATCTTTACATATCCGTCGCAAAGTTCGAGAGTCAGTTTTCTGTAGTATGTCTCGTCAGGATCGATCACACCGTTTCCGTCCATATCGTAATCATACGTAAAGTGGGATACGGCGATGTTATCTATAAGCCTGACCTCTGACCAATCCATGGAAATATCCTGGTACTTGTTAAAATAGATCCAGATATACCCGTCTCTTGCAGTAGTAAGTCCCAGGCTCATGAGGGTGTAGGAATTGTTATATACTCCGTCGTACTTACTGAATTCATTGACGGTGGTGGTCGCTGGATCAGAACTTCCCGGATTGCTCGTATCAGCAGGCGCCGTGACATCCGGAAGCGTTTCGTAGGTCTCGTTCGACGAAGACTGCGACGGATCATAAGAGTTCGGATAAAGATGCGGACGATCGATCCAGTAATTTCCTTCATGCGGAAGTTCGCCGGACTGCAGATATCCGATCATGGTCTTGGCGCTGTCATACCCGGCAAGGACAATGTCCGGTGTCTCATATGAATAAGTGACATAATCTCCGCCCGAGTTATAGAGCCATTCATCCATCGTCCTCTGGCAGACATTGTAGGGCTGCGTATCCGGTCCTTCGCTGTCTGTGACTATCCAGTATTCGCAGATATAATCACCATGCGGCTCATAGCAGTAGAACATCCTGGATCCGAAATCCGCGACCGCCTGGTCGATGACCTTATAAACACGGTCGACCCGGAACGTATAGACAAACAGGTCAAAATCATCCGGTCTGTCGTCCCAGAACTGTGAAACAACGAGCTCCGGCGTATCGTCCCATCCGATATTTACGATCGAATACTTCACGTGATCGTTTTCCTCACCACCGAACGATTCAATGACACCCAGATACGCGTCTTCGAAGCAGGTGTAACGGTTTGCCCTTGTCGACTCCGTCGGCTCTTCTGTCTCACTCGGTGTCGTAGTCGCTTCTGTCGTCGGCTCCGTTGTCTCCGTCGTCTCCGAAGTTTCAGGCGCTACTTCTTCCACGGCTTCTTCCCTTTGTCCCGCGCGGTCGAGATAATCCTCGACCATGGACCCGTTACTTCTTGAAGATACTAAGAATACGACGCTGAAGGTAACGACGATAGAAAGGATCGTCATGACCTTTGAGATGTGCTTGCTCTTAAGAAGGTTCTTGATGCGAAGCTTGGTCTCCATACCGCCGAATCCCAGGCCGCTGAACGCCGTGTTCTGAAGGAACGACCCTCTTCTGTCGGCCTCCGCGTGCTTTACGAGCGACATGCAGTATTCCTTGACCATATCCAGATCGAAAAGCTCCGTGGTCTCTTCATCAACACGCATCTCAATGTCCGCGCAGAGCATGATGAACGAAAGCCACACGAGCGGATTGAACCAGTGAATGCACAGTACGAAATAGCTGAACAGCTTGATCACGCCGTCTTTGTTCTTGATATGTGTCCACTCGTGATTGAGGATATATTCTTTTTCGTCATCGTCAAAATGGATCGGGATAAAGATCTTCGGGCTGATAAATCCGATAACAAAAGGTGTCGCGATCCTTGTCTCGAAGTACTTGCCGTCGTAGGACTTCGAGTCCCATCTTGCCTTGGAATAGAAAAGAAGATAGCGGATGGTGAAAAGGATCACGAGCCCCGCCATCACGAGCAGCCAGATATCGGCAAGGATACGGATCGTAAGCGCCGCTTTACCGGTCAGCGGTCCCGAAGAAGTATCGGCAGTAACCACCGGTCTCCCCGCTTCCGCCGCGGCACCACCTTCCGAAGAAGAAGACAGATCCGAAGAAATAGCGCCGCCATTATCGGCGATCGCGCCGTCCCGCCCGACGATTCCGCCGTCCTGCGGCAGCGCCACATTATCGATGTCTGTATTGGAAACAGTATCCCCCGCCTCATCTGAAACGACTTCGACCTTCTCGGTCTCACCGTTTGAAAACAGTTTCCCGACATTCATAAGGCTCGACGGGGAAGTAAAGTTAAAAGGTATAACAAGTCGGACCGCGACCGCGATCCAGAATACGATCAGAACGCGCTTGGGAAGGTTTTTGAAGATGAGACGAAATAGCAGAACGGCAAGGATCGCAATGCTGCCGTAAAGGCTCATCTCAAGTATCTTGGCAAATATCACGTTCATTTTTCTTCGGAGTGCCTCAGTCCTTGGTATGCTTCTCGATCATCTCGATGAGCTTTTGCGCATCGTCGCGGCTTAAGTTCTTCTCGCCGCCCAGAAAAGCATTGACGAAACTCGGAAGCGAGCCCTTAAAGCTTCTCTCCACGAGTTCATTGCTCTGCTGATGCTGTACCTCCTCGCGACGCACAAGATACGTGATCTTGGCCTTGTTATTCGCGATGAAGCCCTTATCGCAGAGCCTTTTGATCATGGTATAAACAGTCGTTTTCTTCCATCCGTGAACCTGCTCGCAGATGTCCGAAAGCTCGCCGGAAGAGATCGGGGCATACTCCCAGATCAGCTCCATCAGTTTGTATTCACTTTCACCAATAGAATAGTCTTTCACGAATTTGCTCCTTTCTTCCCTCTCTTCCCACGCTCATTCTACATGTGTAGAGCAACATTGTCAACTCTTATTCTATTTATGTAGAACGAAATGGATGGTCAGAGGATATCAAGCAGTTCTTCCATCGAGTCGATCACGAAGTCCGCGCCGGCCGAAAGAAGTTCTTCTCTATTTGAGTTTCCGTAAGACACTCCGCATGCAAAAGCACCTGCCCGCTTTCCCATAAGGATATCCACGGGCATATCGCCGACCACGAGCGCCTGATCTCCTGAAATGGAAAGAGCCTCGAGTGTCTTCAGTACCGGATCCGGATTCGGCTTGACCTTCTCCGTATCCTCCGCGCAGAGGATCACAGCAAAATCATCGGTCATGCCCCAGTTTCCGACAAACTCATAAAGAGACTTCTTATTTCTGGACGTCGCGATCGTACGCGCGATCCCGCGCTTTTTCAGTTCGGCAAAAACCGTATCCACGCCCGGGAAAAGCTCCGGCGGCATAGTGGTCTTAAGTTCATCGAACTTGGCTCTATAAGTCTTTACGACCACTTCGATCTCCTCCGGGGAGAGCTCCGGGTAGTCTTTACTGAAAGCGTCATAAGCCGTAAGTCCGATCGTTGCGACACAGGTCGCTTCGTCAAGAACCTTAAGCCCCAGCTGCTTCATCATCTCCTGCTTGGCGGCAACGATCAGTTTTCTCGTGTCCGCCAGCGTCCCGTCAAAATCAAATATCACCGCTTTAAGATCCATCGGTTCATTCTCCTGTTCTCTTTCTCACTTTCACCAATTATACAGATATCCTTTCCCCGAAAAAAGAGAAAACGGATGTACATTATCACTATATTCCAAAGCTCTTCCTCATCTGATAAACTGAACTGGGGAGAAAATACGGAATAACAGAGGCAAGGGGAATGTTTGAATCCTGTTGGGATATACTCGGAATTGGCATGACGACCGATAAGCTGGAGATCAAGAAGGCCTTTGCGAAGCTTGCCCATCAGATCTCCCCGGAAGATGATCCCGACGGTTACAGACGTATCCATACCGCCTATAAGCAGGCTCTGGAATATGCTTCCCACGCAAAAGATCCGAAAAGAAGAAACGGCGAAATCCCCGGCGCAGGCATTACGATTTCTCGTCGCGCCCTCCCATACCAAGTACCCAAATTCCCCAAACTGGAAGAAACAGCTGAAGTCACAGAAGAAGAAAAAGAGAAGGAAGGCTTTGACTTCACTTCTGTCGAAAAGCCGGATCTGAATAAGAAAAGCAAGAAGGCAAAAGTACCCCCGCGTCCCTCTTCCCGCATGCAAGTCCCGAAAGAAGACGACGAGAAAAAGAAGAGCTTTGACTTCTCCCCGATCGTTCACGAAGAACAGCAGTTCTCCGAAGAGATCGAAATGATCATCGCACAGATCGTCACATACAAGGAAGAAAACGGGATCGACACTCCGGAAAACGTCAAGCGCTGGAAGGTCACGACACTCGACATGCACGGTATGAAGCTTCTTAAGCTCTATGGTTCACTCTTTATGAGATCCGGCGAGACCTCTACCTGGAATGTCTTTTTCAAGGAGCCACTCATGAAGCAGATGCTCTATAACCAGGACTTCCGTCATAAGATCAGGACATACTTTCCTTCGGGCAGCGAATCTCGGATCAAGATCGAAGCCCTGATCGAGGAATTCGAGAAGCAGCTCGCGTTAGAAGAAGCCGAGCGCGAAGAAACAAAGGCGAAAGAAGATAAGAGAGATCAGGTCTTTTTGGCATCCCTCATCGCGTTTGCCGTGCTCATATTTATCGTTCTCAACATGATCCTGCTCCAGGCGAATAAATAGAAAACGAACGATGACACACAGAAACAAAGCAAGGTATAATCAAGTAAAGTTGGCAAAGGAAAACAGGGGGTTCATATGGCGATCATAGGTATCGATCTCGGAACAACAAACAGTCTGGCAGCACAGTACACAAGCGAAGGCGTCAAGTTTCTCCGTAATTCTTCGGGAAATGCACTGATCCCTTCCGTTGTCGGTCTGGACGACGAAGGCAATCTCATCGTCGGTGAAGTGGCAAAAGAAAGACTCATCACGCACCCGGATCTGACGGTCTCGGAGTTTAAGCGCACCATGGGAACCGATCTTCTCTATGAACTCGGATCCCAGAAATATACTTCCCAGCAACTCTCCTCGATCCTTCTTAAGAAGATCGTCGCGGATGCCAAAGAGATCATCGGCGAGGAGATCGAAGAAGTCATCATCAGCGTTCCCGCCTACTTTGACGAGCGCATGAGAACGGCCACGAAACAGGCGGCAGAGCTTGCGGGCATTAAGTGCGAGCGTCTCATCAACGAGCCCTCCGCGGCAGCTCTTGCCTATCTTCACAAGCACGAATGGAAAGACGGCACCTACATGGTCGTCGACTTCGGCGGCGGTACGCTCGACGTATCCATTATCGACTCCTTTGACAGCATCATGGAGATCATTGCCGTAGCCGGTAACAACCAGCTCGGCGGCAAGGATTTTAACGAAGCGATCTATAACCATTTCTGTGTGAGCAACGGACTTAACAGCGAAGATCTGACACCTGAACAGCAGGCGATCATCTACCGAATGGCAGAAGCCACGAAGATCGCTCTTTCCACAAACGCGATCGCGAACATGACCGTTGTCATCAACGAGGAAAAATACTCGCTGACGATGGATAACAACGAGCTCATCAAGATCGCGCACGATGTCTTTGAAAAGATCGTCGTTCCTATAAAGAAAGTTCTTAAGGACAGTCGTCTAAAACCTTCTGATCTTGAGGCAATCGTACTTGTCGGCGGAAGCTGCAAGATGCCGACGGTCGCGGCCTTTATTGAAGATGTCACCGGAGTGAAGCCCAGTACCGACATCAACCCCGATACCGCAATAGCCGTCGGCGCGGGCGTCTACACGGGCATTAAGGCAAAAAACCAGGAGCTTAAAGATATCGTCATGACGGACATCTGCCCCTTCTCTCTTGGCGTCGGAGCAAGAGACGACAACAAAGAGATCTCGATGTCCTTCATCATCGAGAGAAACTCTATGCTGCCCTGCAGTGTCTCTCGTGACTACTATGCCGTCAAAGACCGCCAGACGGAAGTGAACTTTAAGATCTATCAGGGCGAAAGCATTATCCCCGAGAACAACATCTTCCTCGGCGAGATGAAGATCAGCTGTCCTCCGACCCGGGAACACGAATTCGTGGCCACAGTCCGTATGACATATGACATCAACGGCATCCTGATCGTCGATCTCACGAACAGAGAAAAGCAGACCGTAAGCAAGGTCATGCTCGATAAAAAAGTCCATCTGTCGGAAAAGGAGATCGAGCAGATCAAAGGAAAACTCGATAAGCTTCGTTTCAGTGAAAACAAGGACGAAGAGGAACAGCTCCTGATCTCAAAGACCGAGCGTATGATCGAAGAGACCATGGGCTTTGACAGAGAGCGCTTCATCGAAGCACTTGAGCGCTTCAAGTTCATCATGAAAAACGGCAACACCATCGAGAAAAGAAAAGCCAAGGAGTTCCTAAGCAATCTCCTTGACCAGTACGAAGAGTGATCCCTGTTATCCCTTGTAATACTCTTCCGGGATAGTTTCTTTTCGAATGACCAGATCGTGATCAGACCTTTCGAAAAGCACCTTTACCGTGTCCGTCATGCCGACGCAGTCACAGATATATACAAGCGCCTCACCGAGCTTTGCGTATTTGACGCACCCGGTATATTCAAATGCTTCCTTATAGTTCGGATAGTATTCCGAGACACACTGGTCGGACGCCGCGCAGAAGTGTGACCGAAACGGCGGTGACTTTAGAAGGTTTCCATCGTAGTCCTTGATGGTGATGACAAACGGATTCGGGTTCAATCGGTCCGGAAGCCCGAGTCTTTCGTCCACCGCGTGAAGATATGTATTTCTCTCATGTCCGACACCGATCAGAAGGACCTTGCCGTGCTCCTCATAAAGTCGGCTCAGACAGGAGTTAACAGGCGCGGGCGAACCGCACCGTTCCTCGCCCTTCACAAACTCTGCCGCGCCCTTACCGAATACCGTCACCGAGTGTGTCGGATGAAGTGATCTCACTCCGTCCTTTCGAAAAGCAGCGACCTTGGCAAGTGTTCCGATGCACGGCACCGATGTTCTGACGTCATAGAAAGGATGATCTCTTCCCACTTCATCCCATGTATGTGTCGGTATGATCAGAAGTCCGGAACTAAGGTACGAGCTCATCGCGTCGATCAGCCCGTCCGCTCCGCCCTCGATCTCCCCGATCGAACGAAGCGAAGCATGCACCGTCACCTTATCACTCGGCACGATACCGTTCTCTTTCAGAAAATCTATTATGTCCTTTTGTGTCAGCATCTGTCAAAACTCCATTGTTACTTCAATTTGTTGTATTTCTCATAGTCGAAATTATCGGCCAGGAACTCTCTCCAGTGCTGGAGCTGCTCCTCTGAAAGCGTTTCAAACTTGACCATGAACCATTCCTTCAGGCTCCGTTCACTTGCTTCCGAAGTCAGGTAGATCGTCATCCACGCCTTCAGTTTCGCCGGCGCAAGCTCCCTAAAATCCTCCGCCGTGAAATGCACCGGTTCTTTCGTTTCTTTCTTCTTTTCCGACTTTCTGATATAGTTCAGATCCCCGTCAACGAACCCGTACGCGATCGAATCGAAATGCTCATACAGCTTCTTATTCGACTTGATGTACTTCTCCAGAGCCTTCCCGACCTTCTTCTCCACTTTCTTCCATGGAGTATCCGACCCGCAGATCACATAAGGCTGCTCGCGTCCGATCACCAGCGCACCCTCATCGAAACACGCCTCGATCGAAAACGAATCCGCATCCTCATACACGTTGAAAAGCACTGAGGAAAACTCACTCAGATCCTTATTTCCGATAGCATCAAAAAACGACTCCAACATAAACTCTTCTCCACTATCCCGAACAAAACCACAGAAATATTAATCTGCTTAATATTTCTCAGCCCAGCAGTCCTTCCAACCACTTCACACACAGCGGCAGCCACTGACTTGCACTCTCATCAATATCCGTCTCGGGATCCACCAGTTTCGTATTCACAGACATTCCATGTCGTCCGGATCCGAAGATGTGCATCTCAAAAGGCACCTTGTTCTCATCCAGTTTCTCAGCCAGTTTCAGAGGATTAGATATCGGAACAAACCCATCCGTAATGCTCTGGAAGAAGAATGTCGGAACGGTATCTTGAGTAACGTAGTTCACAACATTTACTTCCGGGGCAAGATTGGCAACGATCTGTCCCAGCGTGAATCCCATCTTCATCCCCTGCTCGATGGCAACTTCCTTCGGGATCGACGCTAGATCTACACCGCTGAAGATCGTGGACATATCGTAGACACCATAAGCCAGAACAGCTGCGTTCGGTCTATACTGAGAACGCTCACCACCAAGTGCCTCAACGATACGAGCATCCATCCACTGCGTAGCAGACAAAGCAGCAACTGTCGCACCTGCACTGAATCCGGAAACAACGATCTTGTTCGGATCGATATGCCACTCCGAAGCATGTTCACGGACAGTCTTGATCGCCCAGGAGATCTCCACCAAAGGATTCGGAAACGATGCGTGTTCACCAAGAGAATAGTTCAAAACAAAGCCTGCATAGCCTTCTTCAACGAAAGTAAGGGCTACCCCTTCTCCCTCGGCAATGCCGTGGAATTCCCATCCGCCACCCGGGCAAGCGATCATGGCAGGTCTAAGCGGAATGTCTTCCCGATACACATCCGGGATATATGTCTGCAGATTCACTCTGCCGTCTTTTGTGAAGTTGATCGTTTCGTGTATCATATTCGAACCTCCGTGGCTGTTGTTCAGCGATTCTGCGAAAGAAGATAGACACAGTACTGATTCATACTGACTCCCTCTTCTTTCGAACGTTCCGCCAGTCTTCTGTGCAGACTCTTGGGAATGCGCAATTTGAATTGACCTGAATACTCATCAAGATTGACAGGTTCTGCTATATCGATCTTATCTTCAATCGCTGCTCCGATCCATTCTCTTTTGGCATCTTCTGCATTACGAATAGCATCTTCGATCGTTTCACCCATCGTCAAGCATCCGGGAAGATCAGGATAGCTTGCAACGTATCCGCCCTCATCCGGATCCGGAAAGATTTCAAGTTTATAAGGAAGCTTCATGTAATACTCAATTGTCTTCATTCTGCATCTCCTCCTCAACGATTTCGCGTACCATCTCTACATACACTTTTTTGATCGGCTCATGTTTAGGTATCGTAATCGGGCTTCTCCCCGATTTACGGAACGTGTAGTGGCTGCTTCCGCTTCTTGGGGCGCACATCACATACCCATAGTTTTCCAGAACCTTTCGTAGCTCGTCAAATCTAATGTCTTTAGATAACGACAATATTTTGTCTAGCAACTTATCCCACTTATTCATCTTTTCACCTCTATTATATGTGGTGTCATATATGGTGTCAACACATCATGCACTTAATCTATTACCTGTGATACAATACTACTAAACAAGGAGTCCATTTATATGGTCTTCATCGCCGCCGGACACATCATTTGGGGACTTCAACATGGATCGTAGACGTCGTACATTATGGATAATCGGAGCATTTCTTTTCCTGATCAGTTTCTCTATTCTGCTGATGTTCGGAAACTCCTACACGTATGAGATCGACGCCCCCGAAGGATCCGATATCAGCGAATATGTCATCACTACTGAAACAAACGGCAAGATCTTTTCTGTAAAAGACGCGAAGATCTCAAACGGCAAACTGAAGATCACCTTCCAGTCCGAAAGCCGTGGC
>JAFZWA010000026.1 GCA_017617525.1 Clostridiales bacterium | reverse complement strand
TGATATATCATAAAAGCAGGTGTCGTAATGGGAAACATCTGCTTTGGGGCAATAATGCAGATGATCAGTGGTTAGGAGTGAAGCAGTATGGCAAATGTTCACTTATCGGGTAGTCGCGCAAAAAGCGCTTTTCGAAAAACAGCGGCGGGCATATTAGCAGCGTCTTTGCTCTTGCCGGCGGTCGGCTGTAAAAGATCCGTTAAAAACAAAAATGAGAACAGGTACGCGTCGGGAAAAAAGATCTCTGAAACAGATCCGTATTTTGACGCAAAGGTAAGTCCGGTCAAGTTCCCGGAGAGGCCGGGAAGAGAGATCGACAACCTGCACATCCACTCCTGTGAGTATATCGGAGACCTCGCTCTCATCTCCTATGAGATCCACTACAAACTTCCTGAAGGAAAGGCAACAAAGGAAGAAGCGATAACCCCGGAATACGGCGACTTATACTATGAGCGCAGTACGGCCATCTTCGACGTGGATGGAAATCTTGTGCGCTATCTCAACGGAGACTCGGCGACTGTTTATGATGTGACTACGGATAAAGACGGAAACGTCTGTCTGTTTTATTCTTACTACGATACCTGTTTATCGGAAAACTTCAAGGTCGAGGTCTTAGACGCAGAGGGAAACAAGATCCGTTCGATCATCATCTACGATCCGCCGATCTATCAAATCGTAGATGACGACGGTAATGCCGCAGAAGTAGTTTCCGCCGAAATGCTTGAAGAAGTTCCGGATACGAAGATCACTATGCTCGATGACGGAGGAGTCGCGATCGTCGGAAACGGCAAGATGTACACCTATAACGAAAAAGGCGTAAGACTCTGCAAGTGCTATGACAGTTTTGACAGAACGATCGAAGGCCGTTTGATCAGAAACAACGGGAAATACTATGTTGTTTCCGTAAATCCGGGATATGGCCGGGAGAAGGATATCAAGCTGAAAGAAGTTGATGTCATGACCGGAAAACTCGGTGAAGGGATCGACGCGGGAGAACTGGCCGGCTACGGTGAGATCCAGTCGACAGATCAGGGAATATTCGTAAGCTCCTCCGGCGGTTGCAGCAAATACGATATGGACACGAAAGAGATCACCGAAGTATTCAACTGGAACGATACGGATGTGGATCGCACCATGCTCGGCCGCATTTCCTTCACACCCAAAGATGAAAACGAGTATTTCGCCGTCAGTATCGTTCAAAAGAAGACAACTGTAGAACCATACCTGATCCATCTGACGCGTGCCGAAAAGAATCCGCACGCAGGAAAAAGTATGATCGTGATCGGCGGTATGTTCCTCACAGACGATGAGCTCATGTCCTTTGTGGATGCCTATAATCGTGATCCTGAGTCAAAAGCAAGAGCGATCATTGTTGACTATGCGGAAGGACTGACGATGCAGGATCCCAGAGACGACGTGGAGAGACAGCTCTATCTGGATCTGTTTTCCGGAAATGGCCCGGATATTCTCGTGAATATGGGCGATAAGGAAGCTTTCCGAAACGGAGAGATCATGGAAGATCTCAATCCGTATATGGACGGAGAGAACGGGATCTCCCGTGATGGGTTCTTCGATAATATCTTCCGTGCCTGCGAGAGAGGCGGGAAACTATACCATGTTCCCGTTAAGGTCAACCTTTCCGGATTTCTGGTGAACTCGGATCTGGTCAAGTATCCTGACGGATGGACGTATGACGAATTCGATCAGGCGGCAAGATCGATGCCGGAACAGGTCAGCTTTATGGAAGGAACTCTTCATAACGATATGCTGGAGATCTTCTTAAGCACCAGCCTTCCCCGATTCGTCGATTATGAGAAAAAGAAGGTCGATGTCCAAAATGATGACATGAGAAGACTTCTTGAAATGACGAACGAATATGCCGTGCGCATCATCCCGGGGGACGAGGGAAAGAAAGTGGTGTCGAAATCAAACGGGACCGAGATCTATGAAGTGGGCATCCATGATTTTACGAGAGACAAATTCAATGAGGGGATCCTGGCCGTTCGAGACAAAAAGATCTATTCCGTAAATGAATACTGCCTGGATTCCAATCAGAACCAGGGACGTGTTTCTTTCATCGGATACCCGGGTCCGCAGAGGACGGGAATGGCGGTCACGCCTCGGATGTCACTGGGCATCGTTTCGTCCGGAAGCAACAAAGATCTGGCATGGGATTTTATCCGCGCCTATCTGATGTATGATGTGCCTGAAGATGTGCAGGATATGGGACTTTCCGTAAATCGCAGCGTCTTCGATAAACAGTGCCGACGCGAAATGGAAGAAGAAAACAGGGTCTATGATGACTGGGTCAAAAAACTCGGAAGACTGCCTCCGGCGGATATTTTCGCGAAGATCACCGAAGAGGATATCGACGAACTTCGAGTTCTGATGGATCATGCCGATGTCTCCTGCGTGATCGATCAGTCCATGTTCGATGTCATATCGGAGGAAGCCGCCGCGTATTTTGCCGGAGACAGAAGTATGGACGAGGTCTTAAAACTCATCGATAACCGTACTTCTCTCATCGTTTCGGAGTACTAAAAATACGCAGTGTCACTCCATCCTCCCGGATAGAAAAAACCTACAGAAAATGGTATAATGTTAGAGTTTATTGCGAATCGACATAAATGAAAAAGACGATCTCGATTTTGACGTAAAACACATACCACCCGGGAGGAATAAAATGACACTTGAATCTCTATACAAAGGCGAAAATCTTCAGGACTATTATCTGGGAAAAATCACGCAGGTCTACCGAAGCTGCAGCATCGCTCAGATCGAAAGCGGAAAATCCCTTATGACGGACAGAAGTAAGTTCAACCGTTCATTCCTTCCGAATACGATCAACTACTATGTAGTGATCGATTCGACGGCCGGTATTTTCCTGGGTGAAGTTTTTGAGAACAAGGCTTCCCGAAAAGATCCGGAAACTCTCTCTACTTTCGGCGATGAGGCGAACGAAGATTATCACGAGATCAGTATCGATACGATCGCGCTCATTGCTCCCGAGTCCGACAGGTTCGTTCTTTCCGGATTTAAGACGCTTGGTATCACGGACAAGGTCTACCTGGCAACGGATAAGATCTATCAGATGTACTTAAAGTCCCTCGAGACTTCCCGCGAGCAGGAAGAACCGCTTCCGCCGTTCGCGACATTCCTCGACAGAACGAACGCGGATGTACTGGTCAAGCCGAGTACGCTTTTCAACCGTCACCTCATGTGCATCGGTTCCACCAACAGTGGTAAGTCCACTACGTCTCTGGCGATCCTCGATAAGCTCATTTCCACCGGTCGAAAAGCACTGATCATCGACCCGACAGGTGAGTACAGGGACGCGTTCACACATGCTGAAGTCACGAAACTGACCCTTGGTGTGGATACCACTATTTCTCCTTCCAAGATCCGCATGGAGCAGTGGGAGAAACTTTTCGAAACAGAAAACAGCAGTCAGGGCGCGGTGCTTTCCGAGGCGATCACATCTCTTCGTTTCATGAAGAAGATCGGCGACGATTCCTACTACTACAAGGTCGGCGCGAACATCGACGAAGTTCAGGAGAACCTCGCTTCTGTTTCCAATGACGATACCGACTTTAACATCGAACTTCTCCCGGAGCAGATCCAGGCTGAGTCTGTCTGCGAGCCGGCAAGAGATAACAACTACAACTTCAGATACTGCTACGACACGCTGAAGGCAAACGCCAACGCGTCCTTCGTTCAGAAGATCCAGTATCAGATGACGAACACGAGATTCCTTACGTTCTTCTCGAATGACCCGCAGATGTATAACCTTCTCGACGCGATCGACCAGTTCGTTTACGAGCCGGATTCCAGTCTTTATATCGACACATCCGCACTCGGTGCCGCGGAAGGTATCGGTGGCATGGTCATCGACCTGGTAAGTAATTACGTTATCTCCCAGGATCAGGTCTATCCGTTCGTATTCTTTATCGATGAGGTTCACAGATATGCCAAGTCCAGATACTCTGATAAGGAGTTCCACGGCGGTCTTACCCTCCTCGCAAGAGAAGGCCGTAAGAAGGGTATCTTCCTCTTCCTGACGACACAAAGACCGACAGACGTATCTTCGGTTCTTTTCGGACAGATCGGTTCGCTTCTCATCCACAGACTTATGCTCAACGACGATATCAACACGGTTCAGAATCACCTTGATGACTACGCGATGAAACATATCCGAAAACTCAATCAGGGTGAGTGTATCATGTCCAGCGTCAACCTTTTGCACAACATGTTTATTCAGGTGAGAAAGTCTGACAGACCTCAGTACAACGATACACCGCTTCTTTGATCACTTCGGGGTAGGATCGCATGAATATTCTATTTGCCGAAGGTTCCAAATGCAGTTGCACACAGCTTCCCGATGAGACCGTAAAAGATCTGGGACTGGATGATATCATCGTCAGAATCGCTCTCGGTGTTTACGACAAGGCGACATTAAGATCGATCATGATCCAGCTTCCGGATGACCCGGAGGATATCAAGTTTCGTCAGGAGATCTTTTCCGACATGGAAGAGAACGAAGGTCTTCGCGAAGATCTTGAAGAGATCCTTCCCAAGCTTCAGACCATGCGTGATTTTGCCGGCGCGAAAAGAGCCGTCCGCGATAACGACAACGCGCTCTTCACGCTGCTTTCCGATCTGCGCTCGCTGTCTGTCTATGTGGAGACAGCTCGTTTTCTGAACGATCACCTCGATAAGTATGACCTTAAGTCGAGAGCTCTTCTTGCGCTTAAAGCTCAGGTAAAAGAACTCACGAACGCGAAAGAATTCGCCGAGGCGGAAGAGGATATCAAGACCATCCTCGAAGATCTTTCTAAAGTGCAGTCTGCCTTGATCAGCGTGAACTTCAATCCGGATCTTTCGATCTCGGAAGTATCCGCCATCGAATTCCTGCCTTATCCGACCAGATCGAAATACAAGTTCGTCCAGATGGCCGCATTGTTAGGCCCGATCGTTCAGGCCGGCCAGGGAGCTCAGGCACTTTCCCGAAACTTCGGAGGCAACGGCGGAAAACTCGACGATCCGCTTCTCGCGGCGATCGCGCCGAAGCTCGAAAAGCACTTGAAGAAGCACTTTTCCGATATCAAGCAGATCCTTTCCAAATATACGAAGATGGACTCCAGATTTCTTACGGAGATGTATGAGGGTCTTACATTCTATGTGGCTCTTTCCAGATTTGCGGCATCACTTAAAAAGGCAGATTATGTGCTTTGCATGCCGAAGATCTTTGAAGACGAGGACAGATCCTTTGTTGTTAAGGAGCTCTACAATCTTCGTCTCGCGATCTTAAAGAAGCAGGACATCGTAAAGAACGATTTCAGCTTCTCGAAGAAAGAGAACATGTTTATCCTGACAGGCCCGAACCGAGGCGGTAAGACGATCATCGAGCAGGCGATCGGTCAGGTCTCCATCATGGCTTCCATGGGATTCTTCGTAACCGCGACTTCGTGTGAGGGTATTCCGTTTCGAAACATCCTGACGCACTTCCCGATCGATGAGAATCTGACGATGAATTACGGCCGTCTCGGTGAAGAGGCAAAGCGCGTACTCAGCATCGTTCAGAAGGCAGACGATCGGACACTGGTGCTTTTCAATGAGACATATTCGACGACGTCGGAATCGGACGCGTACTATCTTTCCGAGGATCTTCTTCATATCCTGAAGGAAAAGGGCGCCGCGGTCATTTTCAATACGCATATCCACGCGCTGGCGAAGAACGTCGATGATATGAATAAGTGGGACGGAGAAAGTTCAGTCGTTTCCATCGTCATGGAGATCGTGGACAACGTCAACACGTTCAGACTGAAAAGAAGTCCGCCGGACACGACTTCCTACGCGAAAAATATCGCTCTTAAGTATGGTGTTACTTACGAGCAGATGAAACAGAAATAAAACACAGTGAACAGGGGAGATGAGTTTTCATGCGTGACAAGTGGTCATCAAGATCAACATTTATTCTGGCAGCGATCGGTTCTGCGGTAGGCCTCGGAAATGCCTGGCGTTTTCCGGGACTGGCGGCAAAATACGGCGGAGGTGCTTTCCTCTTCGTATACCTGATCGCGATGCTGGTCATCGGTATTCCGCTTCTGATGCTGGAGATCTCTGTATCGAGGCACACAAAGAGCGGCGCGCCGGGATCGATGCGCGCATTGAATAAACACGCGGAACACGTCGGCTGGCTCGGCGTGTCCAACGGTATCGGCATCTCCATTTACTACGCGGCCGTTTTCGCGTGGGTCATCATGATGTTCTTCATGAGCTTTAAGTTCATGAACATGACCGGCGACAACGAAGCGGCAAGCACGCTGTGGCTGAAGACCATTAAGACAACGGGCGTCGTCTCCGGATTTAAGACGATCGCCTGGCCGGTTTTCGGATGCCTTCTGCTTGCGTGGGCACTCTGTTATCTCTGCATCCGTAACGGCACGACAACAGTCGGTAAGGTCGTTAAATACACGGTTTCGCTTCCGGTTATCTGCCTTTTGATCCTTGCGGTAAGAGGCTTTACGATGTCGGGTGCGCTGTCCGGTGTCAGCAAGCTCTTCATCCCGAAGTGGAGCGCGCTTTCCGATTCGAACCTCTGGATCGACGCGATCGGACAGGTATTCTATTCGCTTTCCGTTGCCATGGCGATCATGTTCGCTTACGGTTCTTTTCTCGATGAAAAAGCCAACATCGCGGTCGATGCCATCATCATCGCGTTCTCCGACATGATCATCAGTGTCCTGGCCGGTATCGTAATGTTCACGACCATGGCCGGTGTCGGCATGCTCGACGATATGTCCGCTTCCGGTATCTCTACGGCGTTCATCATCTATCCGCAGGCGATCGTCAATCTTTCGGACAGCGGCGTGGTCAACATGCTCTTCGCCTTTGTCTTCTACTTCTGCCTGATCACGCTCGCGATCGACTCTCTGTTCTCCATCATCGAGGGTGTTTCGACAGCGATCTCCGATAAGTTTAAGCTCAGTAAGAAAAAGACGACGCTCACGCTCTGCATCGTAGAGGGCGTCATCAGCCTGATCTACGTAACGGGCGCGGGTCTTGCGATCCTCGATATCGTAGACTATTTCATCAACAGCTACACGCTGATCCTGACCGGTATCCTCGAAGTGATCGTTGCCGGCTGGTTCTTTAAGACCAGTAAGATCCTCGATCAGATCAACAGAAACACAAAGAATTTCAGAATGCCGTCCTGGTGGTTCCTGCCTTCGATCAGGGTCATCGCTCCGACAGTCCTCAGTGGTCTGTTTATCTGGAATATCGTAAACCTCGTTCGTGGCGGCGGTATCTACGGCAAGAACGATGGTTACACACTTAAGGCGAACATCGTCTTCGGCTGGGTAGTTATCCTTCTGATCATCCTTTCCGGTCTGATCATCAAGGCGGTCGTTAAGTACAAGAGCAAGAGCGGCTATACTGAAGATGACCGCACCTGGGACGATTTTTCCGACGCGGAGTGATCCGTTCCTGATACCGTGAGGAGATCTGCCTTATATGCTTAAGAAGAAACTTCCGTGGATGTTATTGTTCCTGGTACTGATGATCTTCAGTATCTGGGCGGTCGTGTCCCGAAGCGATAGTTTCTCGCCTTCGCTTCTTCGCGAAACGCTCATCCATTCCGACGTGAAGTGGCTCGTTGCCGCGGTACTGGGTATGTTCTGCAATGTCCTTTTCGAAGGCTTCGCGCTGGATATCCTCGTCCGCACATTAACGAAAACGGAAGGGCAGAAGCCGATCCGAAGCCACGGCATTTTGTATTCGGCCGCGGATATCTACTTTTCCGCGATCACACCTTCCGCGTCCGCGGGACAGCCGGCAAGTGCATTCTTCATGTCGCGTGACGGGATCCCCGTCGCAAAGTCGGCAGTTATCCTTGTTCTGAATATGCTCTTTTACACGGGAGCCCTCGCCATCGTCGGCGTCATCGGATTCGTTTTAGATCCTTCGATCTACTATGGATTGGATACGCTTGCGCAAACACTTGTCATGATCGGATTCATTATCCTTTTGGGACTTTGTGTCATCTTTGTCCTGGTCTTGAAGAAGGAGCGCTGGATCCGAAATGTCGCGGTCAAATGTGTTCGTCTCGCAAAGAAACTGCACCTGATCCGTGATGTTGACGGCCGAGTCAAAAAGATCGATTCCGCGATCGAACAGTATAAGAACTGCGCGGACCTGATCTCCAAGAATAAACCCGCGATGTTCGCGGCATTCTTCTTAAATCTCCTGCAGCGTTTCTCGCTTGTCAGTACGACAGTTCTCGTATATCTGGCGTTCGGCGGCTCGATGAGTAATCTCGCGAGCGTCACGGCAGTTTCCTGCCTCGTTCTCGTCGGCGTTTACAGCCTTCCGATTCCGGGCGGCATGGGTGTCGCGGACTTTCTTCTTCTGAGCGGCCTTTGCCAGATCGAAGATGTCGCCAGTACCGCGAACCTCGCGCTCTTTTCACGAGGTATCTCCTTTTACAGCTGCATCCTGCTGACGATCATCATTCTGATCGTAGGCTATATCTGGCAGGAAAAACGCATCAAGAAGGATAGGCAACCGGCACCGGCGGCTGAGGCTGCGGGTGTGGATGCTTCCGAGGCAGCAGGTGCGGCTGATGTGGCTGAATAATGCTGAGGATGCGGTAAAAGTGCTTTTCGCGCGGAAATGATTCTTGTTCGACTTTGTTGTTCTAGGTTTCGTTCTAAAAGTGTGTGGTTTTTAGAACCAAACCTAGAGCATGGACAGGATGTTCTATGTTTCGTTCTAAAAATGCGCGAAAAATAGAACCAAACATAGAACAAAAGCTGTTTTTCTATGTTTGGTTCTAATTATGCGCGAAAAATAGAACGAAATGTAGAACAGACGGACGTATCAGTCCTGATTCTCGTATGCTACGAGGTACTCTTCGCCGTACATCTTACGAAGCTTTGGCTTTTCGATCTTGCCTGTTGCGTTACGGAGAACAGGAGCGAAGATGATCTTTCTCGGTCTCTTATATCTCGGCATCTGCAGGCAGAAGTCGTTTACTTCTTCCTCAGTCATTGTCATGCCTTCCTTGACCTCGATGATCGCGCCCGCGATCTCACCCTGACGCTTGTCAGGAAGACCGATAACGGCAACGTCCTTGATCTTGTCGTTCTTCATGATGAAGTCTTCGATCTCAACCGGGTAGAGGTTCTCACCACCGGAGATGATAACGTCTTTCTTTCTGTCGACGAGATAGATGAAGCCATCCTCGTCCTGACGGCCCATGTCACCGGTCAGGAGCCAGCCGTCCTTAAGAACTTCGGCGGTAGCTTCCGGATTGTTGTAGTAGCATTCCATGACGCCGTTACCCTTAACACAGAGCTCACCGACATCGCCCTGCTTAACGATGTTGCCGTTCTCGTCGATGATCTTGCACTCCCAGCCGTAGCCAGGGATACCGATCGCGCCGACCTTCTCGACATTCTCAACGCCGAGGTGAACGCAGCCCGGTCCGATAGACTCGGAAAGACCGTAGTTCGTGTCATACTGGTGCTTCGGGAAATATGCGAGCCATCTCTTGATCAGGGACTTCGGAACCGGCTGCGCGCCGATGTGCATCAGTCTCCACTGATCGAGCTGGTAATCTTCAAGCTTTATATCGCCGCGGTCGAGCGCGTCGAGGATATCCTGTGCCCACGGAACCAGAAGCCATACGATCGTGCAGTGCTCGGAAGAGACCGCGTCGAGGATGTACTTCGGCTTTGTGCCACGAAGAAGCACGGCGCGGGAACCGGAAACGAGAGAGCCCATCCAGTGCATTTTCGCGCCGGTGTGATAAAGCGGCGGGATGCAGAGGAAGCAGTCATCACGGGAAGTACTGTGGTGCTTCTGCTCAACGGCAGCCGCGTGAGAAAGACTTCTGTGACGGTGCAGGATCGCCTTCGGGAAACCGGTCGTACCGGAGCTGAAATAGATCGCGCCGAAATCGTCATCCGTGATCGGGATGTTCGGACGAGTGCTAGAGTAGTCGCCTGTGATGAGGCGGTAATCTTCTGCGAAAGACGGGCACTGCTCGCCGACGAAAATGAGGGCTCTGTTCTTGTGAAGTGCCGGTTCGATGTTTTCGATACGGGAGATGAACTCCGGACCGAAGATGAGGATATCCAGTTCTGCAAGGTTCGAGCAGTAGAGGATCTCATCGGATGTGTAACGGAAATTGAGCGGTACCGCAAGGGCGCCGGTCTTTAAGATACCAAAATAGATCGGGAGCCATTCAAGGCAGTTCATCATGAGGATACCGATCTTGTTGCCCTTCTTGATGCCACGGGAAAGAAGCATGTTTGCCAGACGGTTCGCCTTCTCATCGAAGACCTTCCATGTGATCTGACGGCGATATGCCTGTGTCTTTGTGGGCTGGATCAGTTCAAATTCTTTCCAGGTGATGCGCGCGGTCTCCTGCTGTTCAGGATTCAATTCCACCAGTGCGACTTCGTCACCGTAAAGATCTGCGTTTCTCTCAAGATACTCAGTAATGGGCATATTCAAACTCCTCCTACATTTCCTACCAAACTAAACGTTCAAAAATACGCCTCTATGAGTATAACAGGAAAAAATGAAAAAAACACCCCGAAAAAGCGGTTCTTTTTCAGGGTGAATCTTTTATTACCTTGGCAAAAGCACTTGTCCGGGAGGGTGTGCTCTCACCAGAAAGTAACGATTTGGGTCAGGCGTTTTTCGCGTAGACTTCCATCAGGCCTTTCAAGATCAGATCCGGATCCGTGTGGATCGTTCTTCTGCAGAGCTTGGTGACGGAAGCGGCGTAACGGCCTGTAGCGACGACGGTGCAGGGTTTCCCGTATTCTTCTTCGATACGGTCGATCATGCCGTCGATCGTCGCCGCGGTCTGATACATCAGACCACTCTTAACGCTGTCTACGGTGTTAGTACCGATGACCTTCTTCGGTGTTTCAAAAGCAACGCTCGGCAGCTGGGAAGTCCTTTCGCAGAGTGCGTCTGCGGCAACGCCCATGCCCGCGCCGATCGAGGTGCCGACGAATGTCTTTGTCTCATCGATGAGAGAAAAGGCGGTCGCCGTTCCCATATAGATGTTGATCTGCGGGACCTTGTACTCCTTGATGCCGGCAACCGCGGCCATGACGAGATCGGAACCGACCTGCGCCGGATTATCGGTGCGGATCTTAAGTCCCGTCTTCACGCCCGGTCCGACGATAAGCGGAGTGCACGAGGTGAATCTTTCGATGGCACGGCAGATCGAGCTCGTGACGTTCGGTACCACTGAGGAAACGATCGCTCCGTCAACGGACGAAAAGTCCAGAAGATTTACTCGGAGCGCCGCTTCGATCAGAGTGGCATACTCCAGATCGGTCGAGTTGCGGTTCGTGGTCAGAAGCTCGGTGAAAAGGATCTCCTTATCATCAAAGCCGCCTAAAAGAATATGTGTGTTTCCGATATCAACTGCGAGGATCATAGACTTTCTCCTGCCCAGAAGGGTCTTAATGGAATCGGACCTTAAGCTTCAGCTGTTTCTGTTTCCTTGTCTTCAGATGCTTCTTCGATCATTTCTTCAGACTTCTTCGCGAGGTCCTTGTTTACGAGACCTGCCTTCTCAAGTGCTTTTCCGATAGCGCCTGTAACACCACATGTTACGAGCAGCTCGAAGACACAGTTGATGCCGACGAACGCGAAGAAGAACAGAAGGATGTTGCTTGTCTTGTAGCCCCATTCATGTACGGCGTCGATGAATGTCGTGCTCTTCCAGAAGAACAGAATGAGAGACGCCATGAAAAAGAGCGTGTTAAAGAGCGCCGCGGAAAGACCCGTGACAAAATAACCGATGAAGCGGATACCGTTGCTCTTTGTTTTCGAAAAGCACTTGGCGACGAGACCTGCGCAGAGACCTGCGAGAACACGCGGGATGATGCACATAACGCATGTCAGGAACGGATTGATGTCGCACAGGAATGTTCCGAAAGGCGAAATGCCGAAGCACTGGATGAAACTCGTGATACCGAACACACCGCCGAGAACCGCACCGGCCCAAGGACCGAGAGCGACAGCGCCGATTGCGACAGGGATCATGAGAAGGGAAACTTCGATGGTACCGTATCTAAAGTACCCGACAGGCGTGAACGACATGAGGATCATGATCGCGATTAAAATGCCCATCAATGCAATTGTTTTTGTTTTCTGAGTTTGTTTCTTCATAGTACAAACCCCTCCTTTGCTATTATTCCTCGTTGCGAGGATACAATTACGTGGCTTTCTGATCTTAAGGCCCCGGTGCTTTCGTCAGATCCGTAAAGGTACCTGCGGAATAAAACACGTTTGGGCGGAAAAATCTCCAGCCGATCAGATTATATAATACAATGTCGAAATTGTCACTTTTTCTTCGAAGATCTGTTATACAATGCATCATATAAAATGGTTTTGTTATACCCGTCGGAAAGGAGTTTTCGGTTTGAAGCAGAGAAGATCTTGGATTTCGATCATCACCGCGCTTACGCTGTCGGTCGCGTTTGTGACCGGTTGTGCCCGTCGCGCGACTGTCGATGATGAAGATGACAACAATCCTCTCTTTTCCGAGAATGCCGCGATCACCGAGGCTTCTCCCGAGACCGTTTCCGACGCGGAACCTTTCTATCATTCCAGAAAGATCCTTCTGGAAGCACCGATCCCGGAGGAAGCGGTAAGAGGCGAATATGAGTCCTCCTACTATGAGGATCCCGTGATCGTAGGAGATCATATCCTTGTACGTACGAACTACTATTTCACGGATTCCGATGATCCGGAGAATTATTACGAATTCTCTTTCTGGCATGTTTTCGATCTTCAGGGTAATTACCAGATGTATCTTCGCACGGAGGAGCTTCCGAGTCATATCGTCTTTGACGAAGACGCTTCGGGCAATATTGTCGCCGCGTGCGCGGACTACCACTATGAAGACGAGGAATGGTTCGCGGATATCTCTGTGGTAAGATTCGATTCCAACGGAAATCTTATCGCTGCGCCGACTTATGTATTCTCGGATAAATACAGCGACTGTCTTTCCATGGCCGTTAACGATGAGAATGGTGATTTCATCGTAGCCTCAAAACACAAGATCGTGCAGATCGGTCAGGAAGGTGATCTGAAGTCCAATTTTTCATTCGAAAACGGTCCGGACAGCTGTTATGTATGGGAAGAAAACGGTAATTTCTATATGCAGGAATTGCAAACTGACGACAACGGCATGGACTGCGCGGTGATCTATCAGATCGAGATCGGTATGAACGGCTACATCAATATGGGATCGGTGGCAAGAGACGCTACGAACCTTCTTTCCATGAAAATGTATCAGACGAATACGGGCGTTTACGCATCTACTCGAAATGCGCTCGGAAAACTCGATTTTGCGTCCGGTGAGTTCGCAAGCCTTCTGGACTGGAACCAGACGGATCTCGACAGAAGTACGGTTTTCTTCGGAAATATCAAAGTCCTTTCTGAGGGAAGTTCTTCCCAGCCCGTAATGGTCATGGAAGCGATTGGTTCGGATTATCCGCTGCCGGATGTCACGGACGCGCCCCGTTCTGACTATTCCGATGTGGATCCTGATAAGCAGACGTCTATCGCGATCACCGCGATGGAACTCGTCGACAATGAGATGAAACCGTCACTTTATCTTCTTTCTCCTGCGGATGAAAACCCGCACGAGGGACAGGATATCCTTTGGGTCGGCGGAGTCGGCATCACGAGCAGCGGTCTGATGACCTGTATCGCGCGCTTCAATGAAGACAACTCCCAGAATGTCTGGATCAAGGTCTATGACTATGCGGGATTCGATTACGACAAGTACACGGTGGACGATCTTCAAACGCAGAACGCGCTTGAAAAGATGGCGGCACAGGTGAATTCCGGAATGGGTCCGGATATTATCATCGGCGCAGGTGAAACGGGTATTTTCGACAACAGCCGCACCCTTACCGATCTGAACGCGTACGTTGACGGTATCTCGGGTATCAACAGAAAAGACTATTTCGATAATGTGCTTTCCGCGTTTGAAACTGACGGAAAACTCTATCAGATCCCGCTGGCGTTCAGTGTATACGGACTTATCGGCAACCGCGCCTTGGTAGGCGATAGGACCGAGATGACACTTACCGATTTTGCCGACGCGGATTCGCAGGTCCCTGATGGAGTGGATCTTTTCAGTGCGATCACGGCTGAGGAACTCTGCAATATGATGGTTGAAGGAGAGACAAACTCCTGGATCAATTACTCAAACGATACAGTTTCGATCGACAGAAACGCTCTGGTCGACATGGTGGTAACCGTAACCAATAAACTGATCCATGACGCCGAAGATTACGGCCTGGTCTCGAGCAACTTCTGGTTCCCGCAAACTTATACGATCGATCCGAGATCACGTTCCGAAAACCGCCTTTCCAATGTGGAGATCTACATGCAGAACGCGGCATTTGAACCGAGCTCCCTGAATAATGTCAGAGAGTACGCGCAGAAAGCGATCCTTCCGGAAATCCTTTCGTGGTACGGATATCCGGGATCGACAGGATCATCTTTCATCGTGCAGAGTGATATGTCTGTCGGAATCTCGGCGTCGTCTACACAGAAGGAAAAGGCCTGGGAAGTGATCAAGTACTTCTTAAGCGAAGACATTCAGATCGACTTGAGCCGTTCGGGGTACACGGATTTTTACGGAGCCGCCAACTATATTCCGCTGAACAAAGAGGCATTCCGTTCTCTGAACGATGAACTGCAGGAATATATGGATGTCTATATCACCGCTATGGATGAAGAGTATAACTGGGTCGATTTCTACGCGGGAAATAAGGACGCGCTCATCGATGAATACGAGGAGCTCATGAATGCTCCGATGCGAAGATACATCCGCGACCCGAAGGTCATCGAGATCGTAAGACTTAACATCGGACATTATTACTACGGAGAATACTCACTCGACGAAACAGTCGATATGATCATCAAGGAGATCACGGCCTACATCGAGAGATAAACAAAGATCCGCATGAAAACGGATCAGAATAAAAAGGAAATCAGTTTTCGGGAAGTGCTTTTCGACCCGAAAACTTTTTTTCTGCCTTCGGGAACCACCAGCAGGTAAGAAGACCGATGCCGATACCAAGAACAAGTCCTGCCAGAACGTCGCTCGGGAAATGCACATACAGGTACATTCTTGAATATGCCATGAGAAGCGTTAACGGGATCAGGCCATAGGCAAGCTTCGGATGTCTGTAGATCAGGATCACAGACAGAATCGCGATGTGCATGGTGTGCCCGGACGGAAAAGAATAGTCCGTCGGGTTTTTGACCAGAAGCTCGATCTCCGGACGGATCCAGCAGGGACGGTCACGGCGGATCAGGAGCTTAAGAAGTCCGTTTCCGATCGCAAGACCTGTCAGACATCCGCTTAAGACCATAACGCCGTCTTTTCGAGTCTTCTGTAAGACAATGAGGAGCGCGCAATAACAAAGGATCATGACGGGGTCGCCAAAGGTGGTGAACGTGGCGAAGAATTTGTCCCAGAACGGGGATCTGGCCATGGTCTGAAGGAAATCCAGAATATAAAAATCCACGCTTTGAATCGATAAAAGCATGCCACACCTCATCATCTTTTTGTTTATCCCAAGTGTACCATATCCGTCCGACTACGCAACAAGACGCGAAGTGTTATAATCATACTGATAATCCTTGAGGAGGTCCGAAATGGCTGATTCCATTAAATGCCCAAACTGTTGCGCCAACCTGATCTTTGACGCGGATAAGCAGGTGATGTTCTGCGAATACTGTTTGAGTACTTTTACCGCCGAACAGCTTGAGAACACGATCGTTCCGGAAGCTCCTCTGGACAGTACGGCAGGCGACCGCATCCACGCCGAGGGTGCGGAAGAACACATCAAGAAAAGCCTGATGGATGAAGGCGTGCAGTTTATCTGCAATGCCTGCGGCGCGACGGTCGTCACGGACAAAAACACCAGCGCGACATTCTGTGCTTTCTGCGGTTCTCCCGCGATCATCAGCCAGCGTATGACGGATGAGTTTTCGCCGGACTTTATCCTTCCTTTCAAGTACGGAAAAGAAGCTGCCGTCAAGAAATTCTTTGAATGGTGCAAAGGCGGCCGATGGACTCCGATTGATTTCGTCAGTGAGAAGAACATCGAGAAGCTTACGGGTCTTTATGTGCCGTTCTGGCTTTTTGACGTCAAGGCCGATGTAGATATGCAAGGTACGGCGAAAAATGAAGAGTCCCATTCCACCGGAAGCACAACGACGGTCACCACGACCGAGTTCAAGATCCGTCGTTACGGAAGCCTTACGTGGAAGCATCTCCCGTTTGACGGCGCGAGCCGTATCGACGACAAGATGATGGAATCGATCGAGCCCTTTGACTTCAAGAAAATGGTAGATTTCGATCCTGCGTATATGCAGGGCTTTTTCGCGGAGAGATACGACTATACGGGCGATCAGGTTAAGCCCAGGATGTGGGAGAGAGTAAAGTCTTACATCAGACAGGAAGTATCGCCCACATACAGCAAGTTCAACAGAGGCGTCAAGATCGAAAAGGATGACACGAAACTCCAGGAACTGAACCTGCACTACGCCATGCTTCCTGTATGGTTCTTGCACTATTCCTATGGCGGAAAGGATTACGATTTCTGCATGAACGGACAGACCGGAGAAGTTGCCGGAATTCCGCCGGTCAGCCGTCTGAAAAGGATCATTCTGTTCTTTGCGGTCCTGGCTGTTGTCGCGGCAATCGTCCGCCTGATCGCGGGATTGATACTCGGAGGTCTTGTAGGATGAAAAACGAAGATCTCAAGAATGTAAGAAAGAGTATCCTGAGCGAGTTTAGCGCCCTTTCCGGAATCTTCATGGCGATCGTTATTGGCCTCGTGATCTTTTCGATCGGCTCGTTTATCTTCATGAACCGAGTTCCTTCGAAAAAGGTCGTGATCGAAGATGAAGCGGGTATCTTCTCCAAGAGTGAGCTGGAGGATCTGGAAGAAGCCGCGGAAGCACTCAAAGATGAAAATGATATCAATGTCGTCATCGTGACGACCTGTGATAACCCGAACGCGGAATCGGACGAAGCCTGCAAGGACTATGCGAGTAAGGTCTATAAGAAACACTGCATCCCGCACTCCCTTCAGGATAACTCGGGAATATGCATCTATATCGACCTGACGCTGGACTATCCGGGCGGTCGCTTTTTCTGGCTTTACACTTACGGATCTGCCTATTTTGCCGTCAGTGACGATGAGTGCTCACAGCTTTTCCAGAGTCACCGTTACTTGCTTGAGACCGAGGATTATTCCGGAGCCGTCGAAGGCATCATGGATGATCTTATGGAGTATGAGTACCACATGACCGGTCTTGTGATCATCTACGGCTGCAGCATCATCATTCCGCTGATCATCGCGTTCTTAGTCGCGTTTGTAGGAACATACAACGGAAAACTCGATCCGGTTCCGGAATCCAAGAAGTATCTCGACAAACAGTCAAGTACGAAGATCGAAAGAGAAGACGAAGTCATAAGGAAAAGCACCCGTGTCTACCGCAATAGTTCTTCGGGAGGAGTCGGCGGCTTCAGTGGCGGAGGCGGAGGTGGCTTCAGCGGAGGCGGAGGCGGCGGTCACAGTGGTGGCGGCGGAGGCCGTTTCTGATCCATTACTTTATCGTAAAAGAAGGCCGGGACCTGTTTCCCGGCCTTTGCTTTTTCGACTTTGAAATCTCTTCTTATATATGCGCGTGCGCGTAATTAATTCCATTTTAAGTAAAAACACTGAAAACAGGGGCTTGTTTCGCCTCTGTTTCACGCTGTAAATGAACCGTAACCAAATACCCGAAAAAAAGGTGCGAAAAAATCAAAAATGTGCTTGACACTCCATGGGTGAGGTGATAATATAATCAAGCGCTTCGCGGAAGCGGCGTGCAACGGACCTTGAAAATTGAATAGAAGAGCAGAAAGTAATTACTACTTTATACGAGCCAATAGTTCAATTCATAGAGTTGAAAACATAAGTAAACAAAGAGCCAAAAGGCTCTC
>JAFZWA010000025.1 GCA_017617525.1 Clostridiales bacterium | reverse complement strand
AGCCGTTGCCTTCTTGACAATGGTGCGCATCTCGCTCTTCTTCATCTTGTTGGCCAAAGTCTTCTTTTCAGTTACTTTAACGCGCTTACATGCAGACTTGATATTCGGCATTTCCTTCACCTCCATCAGTATTAATCTTTATTCAGACACCGAGACATTTTACCATGCTTAATTGAGTGGCGCAAGAGTTTTTTTGCTTTTCTGTCAAAAATTCCCTTTCGTCGCCTCATAAAGCCCGATACTCGTGGCGATCGGCAGGTTCAGACTGTCGATATTTCCCGTATGTTCGATCCTTACCGGACAGCCGACTTTCGAAAAAGAGGCCGGAAGGCCGGTGGCTTCGTTACCCATGATCAGGGAAAACGGACTTTCGATCTTCGTTTCATGAAGGAGTGTACTTCCGTCGAGCATGAACGGATAGAAGTGCCTGTTCCCTGCCCCGTCGGTCTTTTCGTATTCTTCCCACGAATCGTAGTACTTGAAGTTGATGCGGCTCAGAGCGCCCATCGACGCACGGATCACCTTCGGATCAAAAAAGTCGACACCCGGACGGATAATCGCGATATTCGTGACACCGAAACCCGCCGCCGAGCGGATGATCGTGCCCGCGTTTCCCGAGTTTCCCGGATTGACTAAAACGACGTGCGAAGCGTCCTTTTCCAGCCGGCAGGTGTACTTTCTGATCATGGCGATCACGAAGCAGTTCTCCTTCTGAGAAAGGATCTGGAACACCTTATCGTTGACTTCAACGGGGATTCCGTTTTCGGCGCAGATCTTCTTAATCTTCTCTTTCGTTTCGGATTCATAAAAAGCACTGTGGATATATACCTGCTTTACATCCTTCGGACGGATGTTCAGGTATTCCATACTGACGGTCGCCCCGAGACAGTATGTCACCATATCTTCTTTCTTATACCTTTTAACAGTAGCCATTGCTTTCGTCCTCGGGATTTACAGTCTGATCACACGATCGGCCGTCAGCATGCTCTGCAGAAGGTCCGACATATCCTCACAGATGATCCTCGGATCCTCCGGGATCTTTCCCAAATAAAAAAGCGTCTCGTTACAGGCTTTGACCATGATCTCGCGGTCGAGGATATCTTTCCAGCAGGAATACACTTCGCTTTCCGGCAAGATCAGCTTGACCGCGTCGTGAAGAAGGATGATCTCATCCGGGACCATCTTTGCGTCCTTTAAGCTCTGCAATGTATGGAGCATCAGTTCTTTTCCGTGTTCTTCGGAAGCGCCGTCACCCTTGTTGTCGCCGATGATCTCGCTTTCGAATACGAGGACCACACGCTTCGGACTTCCTTCACGGGACGAAAGCGCGATCTGCGGAAGAGTTTCCGTATTTCCCTCGGTAAAGATCTTTCCCATTTCCATTATTTCCCGCTCTCCTTTTCCTTGGAAGGTGCGTCAGCGGACTGTCCGCCCAGCATGGCGATTGCTCTCGGGACGGCATCTTTGCTGTTGCCCCAAGGCTTTTCCTTATTTCTGTAGTCGAATTTCAGTGTGAACCATTCCACGTCTTTGATGAGTTCATCCAGTCCCTCGTTGTGTGTCTTGGCGAGTGCCGCAACGAACTCGGATGCCTGGTTCTGGTTCAGTTCTTCTGCCGCCGCGCGAAGGAGCATCGCCACATGCGGCAGACAGTGATAGGTCTTTGTCGCGAATGTCTCGCGGAAAGACGCGTCTTCGAAATAAAGCCACATGATGACTTCCATATAACGCTTCATGGTCGTGTTGATCTTGTCACAGATGATGCACGATTCCAGTCTCGAATCGATCTTATCGGCAAGCGTCGTCAGGCGCTTTTTGTACTCGGCGTCCTTTCCGGAAAGAAGCGATCTCTTCGCCGGAGCCGCCTTTTCCCAGAGCGGATCGGTCTCTTTTTTCACGTCCTGGACATGCGTATGAAGCATGAGTCCCATGCCGAGACGGTTGATCTCACGGCCAAACATCTTGTTTAAGTGATCGCCGCAGAATCCTGACTTATTTGTCAAAACGCGGTTATCCGGCTCCATCAGGGACGGCCCGAGATAGTAGTCGAGAGAATCTGCCTCTACCTTTGCCTTCAGCGCGCATAGCGGGCAGGCGCAGGATGAGGAATATGCGTCGTTTACCGGAATGGTGTAGATCTTTTCAACTTTCATTTCAATATCCTTCCCGGCGGCATCATGCCGGATCTTCGTGGATCAGGCGCTTGGCCCGCACATCTACCGCCACCATGTTGATCGAGGAATATTCCTCAATATATCTGCCCAGACGCTGTTGCGCATTGAAAAGCACTTCCTGGGCGTTGAATCCGTAATAAAGCTCGAGGTCGATACTTAAGACGACACCGTAAACGCGCTTTTCCGAAGAAAAACCGACGACATCGTGCACGCCCGGGACTTTTCTTAAGATGATCTTTACGAGGTCAAGGAGCGCGTCATCCGAGATCGAATAACTACCCAAACTCGAAAACGTCGGTCGTACGACCGTTCGTTCGGTATCCGGAGCGACAGGCTGGACGCCACGTTCCTTATCCCATCTTCTGCGAAGTCGGTTCAGCGGGTCGGAAAAATAACCGGAGAACTCATGTTTGATCTCCATGCTCGGAACCGGGATGGTATGCATGCCTTCACGGATACGGGTATTTTTCGCCTGTGTGATCTCCTCTTCCGAACTGACGTCTTCGATACGGATCAGCATCGCCGGCTGATTGAGCCAGAGGTTCGTGCAGATCTTTTCGAGCATGGCATCAGAGGTTCCGAGGATCATGAGTGTCGACGGAAGATTCTCCGCGAGGGCGCGACGCATGATCGAAGACCGGCTCGGGTCCTCGAAAAGCGCCTGTCTTACCGACTCGAGCTTGGTCGGTGCTTTTTTCGCGGAGTTACCTGCGACGATACGGCTTCCGTTAATGAGAAGGCCGTCGTCGATGATGAAACGAATGGAATTCTGTTTGGCGACACGAATGGCACGTGTGCTCTTACCGGTACCGGAAGGACCTACAAACGCGACAACCGCGATCTGGGAAAGAAGTTCCCTCATCTCTTTTTCGTCGTTGGCTGCGGTCTCGATCTGACGCTCGGTCCTGGCGTGCGCACGTGTGTCCACGTTCTTCTCGAGACGTCGCAAAGTGGCGCGAAGCTCAGGAATGAACACGCCCCGGCGGGAAGCTCCCTGCCTCTCTTCCGGGTGTTCAGTCTGTTCCTTGCCTTTTTGCTTCGGCAGATCCATTCCTACTATACCTCTTTAATAATCAGTTATCCCAGTTATTGAAAACTTCCTGTACGTCGTCGTTCTCGTCAAACTTCTCGAGCATTGTCTCGAGCTTGCCCGCGATCTCTTCATCCTCGACCTTGGACCAGTTGAGCGGTACCGGGCCGAGTGTGGAATCTACAAATGTATATCCCTTTCCTTCGAGTGCGTCTTTTACTTCGTAATAAGCGGAAGGATCCGTCAGGATCTCGTAATAGCCGTCTTCTGCGCTGAAATCCTCGGCGCCGCAATCGAGCGCGTCCATCATAACGGTCTCTTCGTCATCGAACTCCTCGGAGTCGATAAGGATCGTACCCTTTTCCTGGAACATGAAGGAAACGGAACCGGAAACGCCCATGTTTCCGTCATACTTATCGAAGATGTGACGAACATCCGCCGCCGTACGGTTACGGTTATTTGTCAGTGTTCTTACCATGATGGCGATTCCGCCCGGACCGTAACCTTCGTATACGATCTCTTCGTAATCATCGCCTTCACCTGCGCCCGCTGCCTTCTTGATGGCACGGTTGATATTGTCGTTCGGCATGTTTGCCGATTTTGCCTTGGCAACAACGTCCTTGAGTTTCGAGTTATTTTCCGGATCCGGACCACCTGCTTTAACGGCGACCATGATCTCCTTCGCGATCTTGGTAAACACCGCGCCTTTTGCCGCGTCGGATGCTTCTTTCTTTCTCTTAATGTTATTCCACTTGGAATGTCCGGACATAGGAAAACCTCCACCTTATAAAAATGTACACAGTATTATAGCACTTACCTATATATAAGCCAACTTATCATTTGATGATCAGATAAGCGGCATATCCGAAGAATCCGACTGCCGCGCCGGCCGCCAGGATATTTCCGAGATACTTTACTTTCTTTCCGTTTCCGATCGCGATCCTTGCGATGAGATAAACGATCGAAGCGACTGCCGAAGGAACGATTCCGATCACGCCGCCGAGTACGATCGCGAACAAGTCGGAAGTACGGAGCGCCTTGCCTTTGCTATCGTGAAGATAACTCTTCAGTTCTTTCGGCTTATTCGAGAAAAGCACCGCGATCACGACAGCGAGGAAAGCGATCGCCGCGCCGACTACGAACTCGATGCCCCATCCCGTGATCTTCGATCCCAGTTCTTTTGAAGCGTCATTATTGACAACGTTCATGATGCGCGCGAAGAGCTGGACCGCAAAATCGATCAGAAGAGCGACTGACAGACCGTACATGGAAGAACCCGTATCGTGCATGATCATCATTTCAACGATGATGATGTTGATCATGATAAACAGAGCGCAAAGTTCGATGAACGGGAAGATGTTCGTCATCGGGTCAACAGCTGTCGGATCCATGAACATCGACAGATGTGTCGCCGCCATCAGAATATACATCAGAGCCGTAAGGCTTTCGATCTTAATATATCTCGAGGAGATCGGAGTCTTGCAGTAACGGCATTTCCCGCCGAGGCAGAGCCAGCTGAAGATCGGAACCAGATCAAGAGCACCCAGCTCATGACCACATGTCATACACATCGAATGGCCTTTAACGACCGTGCGGTGCTCCGGAATTCGGTAGATACAAACGTTGGTAAAGCTGCCGATAACGGCACCGAACATCCCTGCCAACACGATGTTCAAGATTGCTAAAACTGTCTCGGGACCCATACTTTCACACTCCTCTTGATTTCTCTATAACAATAGTATAAATGCGTTTTCTTTGCAAACAACGTTGCAAAATCAATGTGTTTTTATCAAAGTTTTTTGCAAATCTTTTGACAATATAGTCAGTTTTAGTTGCAAAAATGGCAAAATCCATGTATATTTATTGAGAAAAAGACAATGGTTTTGCACTATGTCAGTTCGGGAAAGGGTTACAAGATTATAACAGTTTCGCTGGTAGTATCAGCGAAATTGTAATTTTTTGTTTATCTCGTAAGACTATACAAACATCGCCGTTTGGGTGTAAATTACTATTATCGACATATAACCTCGCGGGAGGGTGTTTTTCCCGCAAAATTCTAACGTACATCAATTTGGGAGGGTATGATGAAACGATTAGGCGATATTCTTATCGACAGCGGTTTTCTGTCACAGGCTGAATTACAGGAGGCGCTCGAGGCACAGCGCGCAGATAGCTCCAAGAAAAGACTCGGAGAAATCATCGTAGAAAAAGGCCTTTTGACAGAGCTGGATATCTTAAGAGCAATTTCCAGCCAGTACGATCTCCCTATTATCGATCTTCAACAGGTAGATATCGACCAGGAAGCAACAAAGGTTGTTACCGAGCAGTATTGCGAGGAGAACCTGATCATTCCTGTTGCTTTTGACGGAGATGACGACAACAAGAAACTCGTCGTAGCTATTTACGACCCGCTCAATATCCTTGTAACCGATGACCTTCGTTTCCGTACCGGAAAAGACATCGTTACCCTTCTTGCGCCAAAGCAGCAGATCCTTGCCGCGATCAAGATGAACTATGGTAGAGAAGTTGCCAAGCAGGCAGCTGACGACCTTGCTTCCGACCTTGATATCGACGATATGAAGAAGCTCGGCGACGAGATCACCGACGAAGTAAACAACGCACCTGTAGTTAAGCTCGTTAACTCCATCATCGAGTTTGCTATCCGTGCGAATTCCTCAGATATTCACATCGAACCGATGGAAGATCGCGTTCGAGTCCGTATCCGTATCGATGGTGTGCTCCAGGAGATCATGAGCAACCCTGTTGCCGCCCGTGACGCCATCATCACTCGTATTAAGATCCTTTCCGGCATGAACATTGCCGAGAAGCGTATTCCTCAGGACGGTCGTGTTCAGACCACCATCAACGGCAAACCGGTTGACATGCGTGTATCCATCCTCCCAACAGTACACGGTGAAAAAACGGTTATCCGTATCTTGGCTAAGAACGACGCCAACCTGAACCGTAAGTATCTTGGTATCAGCGAACACAACAATGAGATGATCGACAAGATTGTTAAGGTACCACAGGGTGTATGTCTTATCTCCGGTCCTACCGGTTCCGGTAAAACAACTACCCTCTATACCCTTCTCTCCGAGAAGAACACTCCTGAAACGAACATCGTAACTGTTGAGGACCCGGTCGAAATCCAGATCCCAGGTATTAACCAGGTACAGGTTAATGCAAAAGCGGGTATGACATTCGCCAGTGGTCTGCGTTCTATTCTCCGTCAGGACCCGGATATCATCCTCGTCGGTGAGATCCGTGACGGTGAGACCGCCGAGATCGCCATGCGTGCTGCTATCACTGGTCACTTGGTATTCAGCACAATTCACACCAACGACGCTGTTTCTTCAATCAACCGTTTGATCGATATGGGTATCGAGCCATTCATGGTTTCGACCGCTCTTATCGGAGTTGTTGCCCAGCGTCTCGTTCGTCGTATCTGCACCAACTGCCGTGAGGAGTACACGCCTGGTCCGGATGAAGTCGAACTTCTGAAACTTAAGCCCGGACAGAAACTCTATCGTGGCGCCGGTTGTTCCGAGTGCGGTGAGAAAGGCTATAAAGGCCGTATCGCTATCCACGAAGTAGTTATCATGACAAAGGCTATGAGAGCATTGCTCGAGCGTCGCGCAGGTGAAGATGAGATGCGCGCTCTGGCAGTCTCCGAAGGCACACTTATGCTTGCCGACTCAGCTGCAGCGTTAGTACTGGAGGGTATTACTACTGTTGCAGAGATGAGTAAAGTAACATATTCCATTGACGGTTAAGGAGGAAAGAAAGTGGAAGAATTTACATTAAGTATGGATGCCATTCTCACAGAGGCTGTTCGCCGCCAGGCGTCCGATACGCACATCACCGTTGGTCTGCCACCGATGATCCGCGTACACGGTGAACTCATGCCCTTGAATTCCAACATCCTGACACAGAGTGACACTGAGTATCTGTGTAAGTCCATGTTGGACAAGTCCAGACAGCAGTACCTCAACGAGCGTGGTGAGATCGACTTCTCATACGTAGTTAAGGATTACAGCCGTTTCCGTTGCAACGTATTTAAGCAGCGCGGAAGTTACACGCTGGCTGCTCGTACAATTACAACGGAGATCCCTTCCTGCGAGAGACTTGGTCTTCCGGAACTTTTCAAAGACCTTGCTCTGAAACCGCGTGGATTGATCCTCGTTACCGGTCCTACGGGTTCCGGTAAGTCGACAACTCTGGCTGCCATGGTTGGCCACATCAACCAGAACAGACGTTGTCACGTTCTCACTCTGGAGGAACCGATCGAGTACCTGCACCGTCACGGCGAGTCGATGATCAACCAGCGTGAAGTTCACGAGGATACCCTTTCATTCGCAAACGCCCTCCGTGCCGCTCTTCGTGAAGACCCGGATGTTATCATGGTCGGTGAGATGCGTGACCTTGACACGATCAGTACCGCTATCACCGCTTCAGAAACCGGTCACTTGGTTATGTCCACCCTCCACACAAGTGGTGCGGCAGATACCATCAACCGTATTATTGACGTATTCCCTCCGCATCAGCAGGATCAGATCCGTGTCCAGCTCGGTACCGTTCTCGTTGCCGTTATCTCTCAGACACTTCTGCCGCGTGCTGATGGTTCCGGACGTGTAGCAGCATTTGAGATCCTCATCGCAAATGACGCTGTACGTAACCTTATCCGTGAGGGTAAGACCTATCAGATCGATAACACGATCGCCACAAACCTGAAGATGGGTATGTGCTCGCTCGACTACTATCTCGCCGAGCTCACAAAGAAAGGTCTTATCACCCGCGAGACAGCGATCAATCGCTGTAAAGATCCTGATGAGTATCGTCGTTACCTGGCTTCTGCAGGTTCCGCGAACTCTGTATCAAGTGGCCTGTTTAGTACTCTTGAATACTGATAATAAAAAAGAAGGAGGTTCGCTTCATGCCAAATTTTAAATATGAAGTAGTTGATGCAGCGGGTCGCTCCAGCAAAGGCGTCATTGAAGCCGCAACTTTAGCAGATGCTTCAAAGATGCTCCGCGCGGACGGTCGTTTCATTGCTTCACTTGAGCAGGACACAGGCGCCGGTATTCTCTCGATGAATATCGGAAGTCCGAAGCTGAAGACGAAGGATCTCATGATCATCACACGTCAGCTTTCTTCTCTTTTGAGCGCTGGTATCACGGTTATCCGTTCACTGGATATGCTCTATCAGCAGTTAGAGAGTAAGAAGGCGAAGACAGTTATCGGTTCTGTATATGAATCCATCCAAGCCGGTAAAACACTGTCCGAAGCTTTCCGTGAACAGTCTAAAGCTCTCCCGACCATCATGGTATCCATGATCTCGGCAGGTGAAGAATCCGGACGTCTCGACGAAGTAATGTCCCGTCTGGCTGCACACTTTGAAAAAGAACAGAAGTTGAAAAACAAAGTCGGTGCCGCTATGGTTTACCCGATCATCCTCGCAGTTGTTACCTTAGGTATCACAGTCGGATTGATGACTCTCGTAGTTCCGAGATTCGCCAAGACTCTTGATGAGTTGGGCGGTGAACTGCCGGGTCTTACCAAAGCCGTAATGGCATTCAGTGACAGTCTCATTGATTTCTGGTATCTCTATCTTGGTGGTATCCTCGCAATCGTAGTTGCTTTCCGTCTCTGGAAGCACTCTGAAAAGGGTGGCATGGCCTGGGCTAAGTTCAAGCTCTCCATGCCGGTCGTAGGAAAGGCTCAGAAAGCCACCGCGGCGGCTCGTTTCACAAGAACAATGTCCACGCTTCTGCGAAGCGGTATCAGCGTTCTGGACTCCATGGAGATCACCAGCCATACTCTTGGAAACAAATGGCTCGAAGCTCAGCTTTATGAATCCAGAAACGAGATCCGTAAAGGTTCTTCTGTTTCCAGAGCAATCCGTGGAATCAAGGAGTTCCCTCCTATGATTTACGCAATGACAGCGATCGGTGAAGAATCCGGTACTTTGGACAGCATCCTGGATAAGGCTGCCGACTTCTTCGAAGATGAAGCCGATGCCGCAACAGCAAAGATGACTGCGGCTATGGAGCCTATCATGATCGTAATCATGGCCGGTGTCGTTCTTGTCGTAGTAGGTGCCTGCGGTCTGCCGGTACTCACAATGACCAAGAACATTATGTGATGATAACTCGAAAGGAGATTAATTATGGCTTTTGGAACTGGAACCAGCAGAGAGATATCTATTGACGTCTCCAGCTCAAACATGAAAATGGTACTCGGCGGCTATAACCGTAAAACCGGTGTAGTTTCGATCGATAAGTTTGGTCTTATCCCGCTCGAGTCCGACACAATCGCAGATGGCGTTATCGCAGACCAGTTTGGTGTGGTAATGGCTCTGAAGAACGCTCTTGCAAAGAGCAACATTCAGGACAAGCGTGCAATTTTAACAGTTGAGGGTAGTTATCTTCACACAAGAGATCTTGAACTGCCGGCTGTTAAGGGCGATCAGCTCCGCGACATGGTCCGCTACGAAATTCTCGGTCAGGGCACAAACAATCGTGACATGATCGTAGAATACATTATTTATGATAAGGTACTCGATGAGGAGTCCAAGCAGCAGAAGTACAAAGTTCGTGCTACAGCGATTCCGAAGGATGTTGCTAATGACTTCCGTGAGCTCATGAAGACCAGTGCTCTTTCACCGGTTGCTCTGGATGTTAACCCGAACGCGATCAGAAAGCTCTTCAAGAGCGGTACGATCAACGGTACAACAAACATCAATTCGAACACACTGCTTCTCATCGAACTTTCTTCGAAGACAACAAACATTACCGTTCTCGATAAGGGATTCCCGGTACTGACACGTCGTCTTCAGTTCGGTCACTCGAACATCCGTCAGGTAGCAGAAACTGTTAAGAAGGTTCAGGGTAACTCCGCGAACAAGTCTTCCATCCTCACCCGCCGTCTGCAGGTAGTTAAGGGTGAAGGCATCTCCACAGTAGATGTTTCTGACATTGATGTATGGCACGAGACCGTTAAGGACGAGCCTTCTCTGAACAGTGCTGTATCGGCTTACTTCAAGAGCCTTACAGATGCTATTTCCAGAACAGCTCAGTTCTCGATCTCCAAGTATCATCTCGATGCTATCAGCACATGCTTCCTCTACGGATCCGGTGCGAGATACAGAAAGATGGACAAAGAGCTCGCTCGCCAGTTAGGTACACAGGTTGAAGTACTTGGTTCTCTGAACACAGTTCAGGGTCCGAAGGACTTCATGCTTAGTGATTATGTGAATGCGTGCGGCGCACTCATTCGTGAAAACTGAAAGGAGGCGAGATTATGAGTTTTGCAAAATCAAAAAATGACTTTTCCAAAAAGGACATGAACTTCTTCTCAGAATTCAGTTCCGGTGCTTCTCAACAATTATCGTCATCATTCCCATTCTTCCTGCTTGCCACAGTAGCGATCCTGGCTATCACATTGATCGTATGGATCGTATGTGGAATTCAGATCATGAATAAGCAGAATAAGATCAATGACATCAAGAAGACAATGGCTTCTGCCGAGTATCAGCAGAGACTTGCCGCTAAAGACCAGTCTCAGTCTGAGGTCGAAGATCTCCGCTCTTACTACTATGTACTCTCTACTCTTGATTCCAGAGTAGCTGGTAAGTACGCAGCACTTGCCGAGACTCTCGTTACTTGCAAAGAGAATCTTCCGGATGATGTTATCCTTACAGGTTACAAGGATGAAGACGGAATCGTAGTGATCGATGGCCAGTCCATTACAAGAGAGGCTGCCATGAACTATCTCCACCTTCTGAAAGAACAGAATCTGTTCAGCTTCGTTCAGGATAAGATCGCGCCGTTCGATCCGAATGATTTTGACCTTAATGAAGAAACCCTGATGTATGCTAACTTCGGTTACACATTCCATTTCGAATGCACACTTAAGGGACACTTCACACTGTCTTACGCTTCTTTCCTTGACGGATCTACACCGACACCTCTTACAAACCTGCACACTCAGTCTTTCTCTTCCGGCGCAGAGTACAAGCTCGAAAAGATCGCTACATATTCGCAGGATGGCGTTGATTACAAGTTGGTAAACGTTAAGATCAACGGTACTGCAGTTTCTGCAGATAGACTTAGCGAAATCATCGCAAGCGATGCATTGGTTGGTAAGATTTCCAGCAACACGAATATTGAATTCATGTATGCTACTGAAACAAAAGATAATGGAGGTGAGTCCTGATGAAAAATTCCGGCGGTAAAGATACATTCTTACTGTTTCTGGTTCTTATCTTGGCTCTTGGCGCAGTATGCTATCTGTGCATCATCAAGAAGAATCTTGACAAACTGAATACTGTCAAAGAAGAGTTGAGCCAGGTTGAACAGGAAAAAGCTATGAATGATGCCATCATCCAGCAGGCAGAACAGCTTGACGCACAGCGCGAAGAGCTTAAGAATCAGCTTCAGACTCTCGAGAATAAGCTTCTCCCTGAGCTCTACACAAGTGCTATCCAGAGAAAGCTCTTCAAGCACTTCGAAGATGCTGGTATTCCGTTTATTGTAGAAGTCAGCAATACTCCTCTCGAGTACGAACTGGTAAACATGACTGACGGTAAGGTCAGCCCCAACCGTGTAATGTCTTCCCGTTATACTATCAGAGTATCCGGTACTGACGGTTGGTTGATCACTCATGATGAAGAGATTGAGCGTGGAATCGACTATCGCGTATTCTATAATCAGCTTTCCATCCCGCTGGGTGACACAAATACCGTAAATCCTGACGCTCAGGCACTTGGTCTTACAAGTGCTAACGAGATCAGATCTAACACCTACGTTGGTTATGATGAGTTCGTTGCTGCTATCAAGGCAATTCAGGCTGATGCTCCGGACTATGTTAAGATCGCATCCATCCAGGTAGAAGATATGGGACAGGGCTTCTGCGAATTCTCAGCAGCTGTTGACGTATTTGCTTACGACCTTATTGACCGTATCTCTGCTGCTCCGACAAACATGAACTACATGACATGGGTCGGCGCTGAGAACATCGCAACCGGTGGTATCGTTGGTCTCCCGAGTTACTTCGTAGTAACTAACCCGGATCTCTACAACGTACCGCAGTCTTCTCCGCTTTACGGCAGATACCTTGCACTGTCCTCTTATGACTTCGAAGTAAATCGTTGCTTCGCAGCATGGAGCCACTGGGGTTATGAATGGAAGACTCTTAAGGCTGTTCTTGAAGAGAATTCTTCTAAGCCTCCGTTCCTTGCTAAACTTGAGGTCGCTTACCACATTGGTGCAATCTCCACTGAAGAATACAATCAGCAGTTAGCTGCTCTTACCGGTCAAAAGCCGGCCGACGAGCCAGCTTCTACTCCGGATGACTAATTCTCAGGTTGAAGTAAATTTCCCAAAGGGGATCATCGTAAGATGATCCCCTTTTCACATTTCTTCACAATTGGGCGTGCTCAAAACAATTTGCGCGTATAAATCCCTTTCTTCTATCCTACGATCAGCGCTTTGCATCAGACACGCCTGTTTTAAGGCGTTTTCGGCAATGTGCCCATGCAGACAGAAAGTAAAAAACTATATTGGATCCGGCCGTCCAGATGGTCCTGTTTACACTTTCTCTGTTTGAAAATGAATTTTTTTCACAAAAATGTGAAGAAATTTCAAATTTGCTATTGCATTTTAAAATTCACCTGCTATAATGTAATTACAAACTCAAAAAAACATTTAGGAGGAACTTTTTATGAAGAAGATTCAGAAGAACAAAAAAGGTTTTACACTCGTTGAAATGGTACTCGTTATCGCTATCATCGTTATCCTTGCTGCAGTTGTATTCTTTACAGTAAGCACATACCTCAACAAGGCTAAGTCCGCTACAGCATCCATTTCTGAGCACAATCAGGCTATCTCTGATGTACTTTCTGAGATCACCTAATAGTTGAGAGTTAAGACTTAACAGAGGGGGGGCTTTTAGCCCCCTCTTTTTTTAACTCTTTATTAACAATTTGGGTATTCACACCGTGATTCCGGTGTGATATAATGAGCGTGGTTATACTTGGAGGAAATTATGAGCAGAATCTATAAGTCGAAGCGTGGCTTCACTCTCGTAGAGATCGTGATTGTCATTGCTATTATAGTTATGTTAGCTGCGGTTGTTACATTTTCCATTGCTGGGTATATGACCAGAGGCCGTTCGGGATCTGAAAGCCTCGCAACAGAACGTGAAACATTCCAATCTAACAATGCAGCCAAGAATGCAGCATTTGTTGCTGCTGGTTTCTGAGGAGGTCAGATAAATGTTTCGTGTAAATAAAGCGTCCAAGCGCGGTTTTACTTTGCTTGAGACAATGCTCTCTGTTGCTCTCTTGCTCATCGTAACACTTATTGTATATGAAGGTTTCATGACCACTCTTAACTATGCAGGTGATACTGCGTTGGCTGAGCGTGTCAGCAATCAGAATGCAGGTACGTGTTACAGAACAATGGGTCAAGAAACTACGAGCTTGCATCCAGGTACTACTTCTACGGCAATTATGGTTTCCGGTACCGGTTATAAGGGTGTTTTCCAGGTACATGCTTTCGCTGAAACAGGCGGAATGAGTATCTTCTCATCCGGATCTTCTTTTACGGATGATGCGAACTTCCTGAATACTACCAACCGTCACGGTTTTGTGTATAAGGCAAGAATGTGTCCTTCATGTAGTGGTGTTCTGGGATTTTTCCAGGAGACTTCCGGCGGAAACATTGTGTATGTTGCAAAGTGTACCGAACCGAGTTGCACTTATTCAGCAGCGTTTTCTTGAGGAGGTGAAAAGCTATGATTCGTATTTGTAAAAACAAAGCCTCGAAAAAAGCTGGTTTCACCCTTCTCGAAATGGTTTTGGTTATTGCCATCATGATGATGATGTCGTTCTATCTCTACTCTACCTTTAGGACGGTTGCTTTCAGCCATCAGAAGGTCACTGTGGTAAATGATATGCACGATTATGCATCACTTTGCTTGAGGGCGATCGAGAAGCAGTTGTGCAACGCTGATTCTATCGGTGGTGGTGAGGATATTAAGCTGGACGGAAACAGTGAGTATGTGTTGATTCATAATGCCAGTGCTCTTCCGGGCTTTACTCAGTACCATACATCAAGCGGCGATGCAAGATGGAGACTCAATTTGAAGATCTCGACAAATGCGGCTTCCAAGACTGCGACTGTTGTCATTGAGATGACTGACAATGCTGATCCTTCTACAGGAGTAGCATACAGTGACTCTGTAACGATTTATCTCGCAGCTTGCAAACCAGAGAACATCGAACCTCTTACGAATTCTCCGTATTGCAGTTACACAACAGTAGAACCAATCAGCTGACATATCTTTCAAGTGATTAAGAGGCTGTCTCGAAAGAGACAGCCTTTTTTTTGCGTTCTCTTGCTACGATCATGAGTTCTAATATAGAGCGCTTCTCACCTTTTTATATTTTTGTGATCAACCGATTCCTCTGCTCTTTCAGATAATCGGCTCTCAACGCCTCATATATGTGTTGGATCCTTAAAATGAATATGCACTGTAGCGCTCCAGATACGTCTTATTTCACGAGATCTTAACAGATACATATGCAATATCTATTTTCGCTCGAAAGGTCTCATTTGCACGTTCTGGCGTGTCTGCCTATACGACAACCAGTTCAGATTACTTATCTGACGTATACACTCTGATCCGGATTCTTTCATTTCCTCGTATGAGACTATGCGAATTCTTCCTGTTGGCCATATGCGTATTTCGTCTTCTACGGTGCCGTGAGCTTCGTGGATGCATATATGTGATTACGATACTGTTTGAACGTTCTCGCGTGATTTTCGGCCAAATAAGCTCGTATACAACAAAGCCTTCCGTTTCTTTGGACGGAAGGCTTTTTGTTTAAGAGGGATTGCTTATGTACTCTCGTGCTCTTTATTGCGGATCGAATGACTGGATGTACAAAAAAATGCCGGGGAATAATTTGGGGGGCTCTTTCGAGCCCCCCTCAGGTTAACAAGTCTTAATTCTCTTGCAATAACTTACGCAGTGTAATACTCGTACTTCTCTGCGGTGTAGCAAGTTGTCAACGGAGTCGGTGTGTTGTGTCCTTCACCGAGCTTCGGGCAGCTCTGCATCTTAAGGTTATCAGAGTTACCTGTGTCAACTTTTACAGCCTCAAAACGACCATAGAAGTGAACCTTATCCTTAAGAGTTACCGTACTAGCGTCTGTGCCTTTACCGGCCAGAGAGATGTAAGCATCTACAACCTGTGCACGACCAGCCTCGAATACGTTCTTACCAAGACCTACAACGATTGCTGCCGGCTCTTCACCTTCCTTACCACGGAGGTCACCACCGTGCGGATTGTTGAAGGCATATCCGTTACGTACGTCACAAGCAATGATACCCTGAACGTACGGATAACTTGTTCCGGTTGTAGGATCCGTAACGCTGCTCCAGAAATCAGGCTGATCAACGAACTTGAAGGATACGCCGTAATCAAGAACGAATGTCAGCTTATGAGTAGTAGCATTGGATACTTCAAAGCAGAACGACTTGAATGTGCAGCTTCCTGCGACATAGATCGTTGTATCACCTTCAGCAAGATTGATACGAACACGACCATAAGAATAGGTACCACCCGTAAGCTTGTAAGCCTTATTACCATGCAGATTCTGAACACCGGAGATATTCGGGATCGTCTCACCTGTTCTATATGCACCGTAGATCGCCTGCTGTTCCGCAGCAGTCGGGATTTCTCTCTCAGCAGCTGCTTTAAGTGCAGAACTCGACAGATAGTAATCCGCTTTGTTCTTCAGACGATTGTAAGTGTTCTGAGTAGTAGTATCACTAACTTCAGAGATGGAGTTATAAACCGTACCAGCGCCAGAAGCGAAGTTTACTTGACCGCCATCTTTGATCGCGATGTTACCACCCCAGTTATTTGTACGGTTAAGGCTACTTCCGGAACCGGATACCCAGTATGTTGTACCAGCGCCGCTATCACGCATTGTCCAGTCATTAACTGTCATGTTGGCCTTGTAGAAGTAAGCACCATCAGCTTTTACGTTAAATCCATTCGGAACAGCTGCGGAACCGGATGAGTTTCTGAATACGCTCTGATTTGAGGAGTTAGTACCCATAGTAATACCCAGGAAGTAGAAGTCACCTTCGCCGGAAGCGATCGTGACACCGTTACCAGGGGAAACTACGTCGATACCTGCATTCGGTCCGTAGAAAACAACGTCGTTGTGGTAGACCGTACCTGCACCACCCTTTACAACACCGGTAATAACTGTCGGGTTGTAGATGTAGGAACCGGAACCGGATGCGAGCTCTACGTTACCATGGAATACTGTAAAGGATTCTGTACCGTTTACTTCGAGCTTCGGGATGTCGTTATAAGAACCATCCTCACCGCAAGTAACCATGTTTTCACAAACAGACGGTGTCGGGGCCGGCGGTGTGTACTTCAGGTATACTCTGAGGCCCTCAGCCTTGGTATTATCGCCTGTAACGATGATCTTCGTCTGGAAGTCAAGGATGAGATCCTGTGATCCCGTAACAGGTTTTACCTTCATGGTCGTACCATTAGACGCGCTGGTCGAAAGACCAGGAGCGATATTAGCACTACCATCTGCTGCAGCAGCGCCTTGTTTCACAGATGTTTTAGTCGAACCGGTAATATTGTACACGGCGTGAGTGTTTGACGACATCTGCTGAAGCTGGGCGTCTGTAAGTTCCTGTGCTTGAATGGCATCGATTACTGCCTCAGCTGCGCAGGTAAGAGTCAGTCTTTCCTGGCTGCGCTCCACGTCAACATAGTAACGGGAACGGCTGGACATTGTGATCGACAGTGCAGATGAAATGAGGATAAGTGAAACACCGAAGATCATCAGAACGAGGACGAGCATGCCGCCTCGCTTGTTGTTCTTCTTGTGAAACTTATCTAATTGTAACAACTTCATCTTTGTTGCCTCCAATTTTCTGTCTCAATTTTTGAATCAATTCTTCTAAGTTACATTTTTTTGGTTATACTTAATTATCATTATATTTAGATAAATGCAAAAATAAAGCCTTTCAACTGGAAAGTTCACATTTCTTCACAATTATCTTCACATTCGTTGGCAATTACAGCAGATCTATCCTCCTTCTCATTTTTCTCCTGCCATTTTTCACGAACATATCGTGCTGCATTTCCATTTACGAATCTCAATTGACCGCCGCCGAAGAATTCCTGTTTGGGAGTTCTCTTCGCCCTGATCTTTCCAGAAAGAGATCCGTGTGTCGGGCACATCCACAGCGAAAGCCAGCTGTGACCGGAAGCGAACCAGTCGATCTCACAATCAAGAGGAGATTCGCAGATCGGACAATTCATCGGTTCGCGCAATGTCATTTTAATCGCTTCTTTCTCAGAAGAAAAGACCTCACTTCGCCATTTCTTCTGAGTCGTCAGATTCGGATTGGAAATATACGTACGAAGATGCGGACAGTCCTTCTCATTTCCCGGATCTTTACTGCGGATCACGAAATAATCGATCAATGCCTCTTTCAGAACGCGGGCTTCGTACCAGGCGTCTCTTTCGGCGCTATGGAAATCGTCTGTTTTCGGGATCCGGTAAAAGTCTACGGCATACGCGACACTTCTCTGCTGGGCCGTATTCTCTGCCACTCTTCCGAAAAGCGGCTGGATATCCAGGAATCTGTCGTTGATCTCCGAAGAGAGTCCGTGGATCTTCAGATTGGCCTTCAAGATAGAAATATCCGAATCTCCCCACGCACAAAGAACAAAGTCTTCCCCGCACCATTCCGTGAATCTGCGGTAGACCTCTTCGAACGGCAGTCCGCTTTTGAGATCATCCGTACTCTTGTTGATGACCTTGGAGACCTGCTTGTTCATGATGCGATAGTAGGTCGGGCGTATCACCATGGAGAACGGCTGGGACAGGATGTAGTCATTTTCGGAATTCATCTGTACCTTCACGGCACCGATCTCGATGATCTCACCCGGCAGGATCTTGGGGTCGACCGGAGACGGCATGTACGGGATCGGCTGATTCCATTCCATGTCGAATACAACAAAGGTCATTGGGAAAACATTTTCATTCATCATGCTTTCTCGTCCTCTTTCTCTTCTTTTGTCTCTTCCTCTTTCTTCTTTTTCGGAAGTTTACTCATCACGGCAAGGAAACTCATCATGAGCAGCGCTCCCGTGGACACACACGCGCCGAGGACGAATCCCGGAGTTGTGTAAGTGAGCTTGATCTCATGAGTGCCCGTCGGAATATGGATTCCGAGGAAAGCTTTATACGCGGCAAAAGTATAGGTTCTTTTCCCGTCGACGGAAACGGACCAGCCGCTGTCAAACGGAATGCCCCATACCACTTCGCCGGAAGAAGTCGCGTTGATCGTACCTTCCATAGAGTCGGACTTATGGGATGTGATCGAAAACGCGTTGTTCTTCATCATCTCTTCCATCCATGACAGCTTCTCACGGTCAGCCGTAACGACACTGACTTTGAAATCCTTATCGTCAGTCATGGAAATATTTACTACGACTCTCAATCTTCTGTTGATCGTCTCTCCGTTTGTGACATTGATGATGGCTCCGCTTACGTTTGACTTACGATCGATCACCTTAACGTTGCCTTCGATATCCTCGAGTTCAACATCGATACCAACCGCGCAGGAGCTGGTGCAACATATATATATAGGAATATTAATAGAGCTTAAGAAGTCCTCGGACTCAAGTTCGATCACCGCGCGCTTGTCCTTTTCGACCGCGCGGAAAGAACCGTCGTCACTCTGACTGATGTTATCCGTATCAATGGTCTCCATCCTCATTTTCGTAAAGGGCTTGACCGAAGCGAGCTGATAAGCGAGGTTATTCTGTACCACAAACGGGTCATCCGAAACGAAAATGTCTTCAAATACATTCGGGGTCGTCAGGAAGTAACCGTTTGAGTAAAGGGATTCCGCCAGTTCTTTTTCAGCGGCAGTAATGTTTTCGGCTTTTGAGGTCCAAAGGTTCAGGAACAGATCCGTGATCCTTGTTCCCGAACGCGGGATGATCTTCGTGCCGTCGGTGTTCTTGTTGATTCCCAGCATGCGAAGCACTTCGGAGTAACGCTTCGGTGTCAGATAGGAATCGGAAGAAAGCGACGGAATGCCATAAAGAAGTCCGTAATTGTCTGAGGTCTGATCCTCGACGAGCATGAAAGACCCATTTTGTCCGAAAGTGCTTTTCGAGCGGAGTAATTCTGTTTTAGACGGATCCGACTCTTTATAGAGCACAGAGTTGTCGATCTGATAGACCCTGTTATTCTTCACTTCTTCGATCGTTTCGGGAGTCAGCTCAAATCCTTCCGAAGTATCGGCGAAGAGCATGTTCCTCTGAGCAACCTGATGCCAGTACTTTTCCTTGATCGGGCCATAGAAAGAAAGACCCGACTCAACGACCATGGCAAGGGCGATGACCGCCATCCAGAAAGGAGTTTCGTTGCTCTTTGAAGTGTGAAGCTTATATGTCGAAGCAAAGTAAATGATCAAAAGCGCGATCGCCATGTATACGGCGAAGGACGCGTACGAAGCGGTATCGGAGATGGCGGCGCGGAGCGTCATGAAAGTGGCCAGGAGTCCTGCGGCAAACCAAAGCTGATTTCTGTTTTCAATGAGTATTCCGCGGGAAAGAAGTCGTCCGGCGATAAAGACGAGAAGGAACGAGATCAGTATCGTCTGCGGGAACTCACCTTCGATCGAATAGTGGAATCCGTTCATGATGAAGCGGGTCGGACGGAACGCGATGGTGCCGTAGATCACGACGATCGCGCAATAGGAATAAAGCTTTTCGGTGAATCGGATCTTGGAAGAAAGACCATACAGGATTGCAAGGATGATCGTGAAGATGCCGCAGTATACGGAAGGATCCTGCACGGAGTCCGACGGGAAGATCAGCGACGGAGAAAATGCTGCCCGCTCGATGAAATCCCATGTCTTGATATCGGCCTTGAGATCTTCGAAGATGTCCAGAGTCTGATGGCCCGGGACCGTCTGTCCAAGAGCGCGGATGTACGGGACCCACACGATGGCGGAAAGCGCGACGCCGATGCACAGATAGATAAAGAAATATTTGATGATCTCCGATAACTTGGGAAGTTCTTTTCCGTCAAAACGGGCCTGAAGGTAAAGAAGCGGGAAGATCGCGACAACAAAGAACAGCATATAGATCCCGGCCTGACAGCAGGTGATACCGACCAGCGCGCAGGTAATCGCGAACGCCCAGTTCCTTTTGCCGAGGATCAGCTGGTGAAGTGTCAGGATCAAAAGCGGGAGCAAGATGACCGTATCCAGTATCCAAGGCTGCTGTGAATAGGTAAGAACGTAAGCGCTAAGACCGTAAGCGGTAGAAAGTCCGACGCTGATCGGCGAAACGACGTTCTCTTTTTTCCAGAGCATCAGGAACAAGCAGAGCGAAGCCGTCGCTGCCTTCAGAACAAAAATGATCTCTGTGGCCTGCGCGATTCTACTTACCGGGAACAGTAGATAGATCAGAGTAAAAGGACTCATGGCATAAGCGCCGATCCATGCCCAGAAGTTCGCGCCGCCACCGACATTCCATGTGTAGAACAGGGACTCGCGGGCGAAGAGTTTTCTTCGAAGCTCGGTCACTACGGGAAGATACGTTTCCTGCATGGATTCGGTGATCAGGCAGTTGGAAGTAAACGGGTACAGTTTGAATTTGTACGCCACAAGAAGAAGTACAACGACCGGCAGCAAAAAAGACGCAAGAAGACATATCTTCGTTCTTGTTTCTTTCCATGAGATCAGATTGTCTTTGCGGAAGACGTTCATGATTCCTCCGCTTCTTCCGGCTTGCCGGCTTCTTCGGTTTCAGATTCCGAACCTTCTTCTGTCGATTGTTCCTGTGGATCCTTTTCGACTTCGGAATTCGGTTCATTTGCGTTATCTTCAACGGATTCGGAATTCTCTTCCTCCTCGTCTACATCGAACTCGGAATCTTCGGACTCCTCGAGACGTTTTTTGATCGCGAGCGATTCCATGATGCGGCGGATGATCGTAAAGACGATCAGAACGATAAGCGACGCAACGGAGATCTTTACGCACATTCCGAACTTCGCCGGGAAGTACTCCAGCTTGATGGAGTGCTGACCTGCGGAAACACGGATCGCCATGAACGCGTCATCGACAGGCAGGATCTCGGCCTCGACACCGTCTACGGTAGCGACCCAGCTCTCGTCATAAGGGATCGTCAGGAAGAGAGCGCCGTCTTCTTTTGCCGTGATCGTACCCTCGACGTGCGTCGAGTCATAAGAATTGACGAACAGCTGCTCATCACTGAGCTTTTCGAGCATCTCCTGATATGCCGACTCTTCCTGGCGTACGCACTGTACCCAGAGATTGCCGTTGAGGTCATCATCGTTAAAGTCCAAAGTGATGACCTTGGAGAAGCTTTCTTCGTAATATCCGAGATCAACGATCTGGTATGTCTTCGCGTTGATCTTTGTTTCTTTTGTTTCGAAAGGAACCGTCTGCTGATCGGAGATCGTGACCTTCGCGGCATCTGCCGATACGAGGTACAGATACAGATGGTCGCCGTCATTTACGGCCTCAGTATCAGGAGTAAACACGATCGTCGCCGCGCTCTTGTTCTCGAAAGAGTACTTATAACCGGTTCTCGGAACACCGCCGCCTTCCTTTACGCCTTCCGTCATATCGAAATTCAGTTCGATCGGCTCATAGATATCTTTTTCGATACCCATGCTCTTCACAAAAGCGTTGATGGAAAGGAACGGAACGGATGTCTGGTTCATCGTATACTCCAGGATCGCCTCGTCGACCATGTAGCCGAGAGACAGAGAGTCCTTGTTGACGAAGTGGCGGATGCCCAGATCATTTTCGACTTCCTCGAAACCGTTCGGGATCGGAGAGCTCGCGTAGAGATCAAACATATTCCTTACACCGAACAATGTACCCGTGACCTGCGTCATACCGAAGTTACGCATGCTATTGATACCGTTGTTGTGGAATCCGAGGTTCTTGATGAATTTGACGAAGCTCTCTCTGGCCGTAGACGTAAAGATCGAGATGCCCTTCATGTTGTAAAGAGCGGGCTCGTTACAGATATAGGCCGGATAGATCTCCGAACGCTCAAAGCCATACTCGTTTTTAAGTTCGGACTCGTCCTTAAGTGTCTGGATGTCGTCGTAGTGGGAGCCGTAGAAATCCCATCCGGTAAAGCTCTCGTGCGCGGCAACGAGGCTTACGGTAGCGAATGTCGAAGCGACCAGTTCCGCGCAAAGGACGCAGAACAGAAGGATCTGCTGGAACATCGCGCTCTTCTTTCTCTCACCGATCACACGCATGATCGCGGTGTAGAGGATCAGGAATACAAATGAGATACAGATCGCGAGATATCCTTCCTGTCCTTCTCCGACCTTTTCGTAGAGGATCAGATAGGCGATCATGCAAAGGCACGGAGCAATAAGTTCTTTTTTCGTAAAAGTACCGAGATTACGAAGCGTCTTATAACCCATGATCACGATCATGAAGGAGATAAGGAACGCCTGACGGTACGGGATCTGGTTCGGGAAATGGAAGCCGTGCCAGATGTATGTCATCATACGGCTGCTGAGGCTTACGTACATGATCGCAAGTCCGACGCCGTATGCGATTCGCTCTCTCAGACGGATCTTCTTGCAAAGGAAGAACAGCGGGATCAGCATCGCGACGAAAATGCCGCTGTATACGTTGGCCATACCGTCACGGATGTTCGGGTTCGGCGCGACGAGGAAGCGGCTGATGAAATCGAAAAGATCATTCGTGACCGAGAACTGTTTCGGGAAAGTGCCGCCGGTAGCGGAAGACTTTTGAAGCGTGATATAAGTCGACAGCGTAAGGAATGCCGACAGGCCGCCCGCGATCAGGGAATACGCGCCGAAGCGCCAGACCGCGGACCAGAAATTCTTAAGCGTGATCTTTTCCGTGATGGACACATAAAGGATCGGCGCGTAGAAGATCAGGAACAGGCATACGAAATAGCCGGAGTAGAAATTGGAGATCAGACAGATTGCAAGAGAGAGGCAGTAAAGAAGCGGCTTCTTCTCTTTCATGAGCTTGATCAGGCCGAGCACGATCAGCGGAAGGAGCACTACGGCATCGTGCCACATGATGTTCCAGAAATAGGAGATCGTCCAACCGCAGAGGGCGTAGAAAGAAGAAAACGCGGTCAGAAGAAGATCTTTTCTGTTCTTATCGAGTTTCGTAAGAAGGAAGGACATGAAAAGACCGGTAAGACCGCAGCGGATAATCGCCAGTAAAGCGACACAGTCGCCGATATATTTCGCAGGAAAAAAGACGGCAAGAAGATTCAGAGGGCTCGCGCTGTAGTTGGCAAAGACGGCCCAGAAGTTTGTTCCCATACCGACGTTCCAGGAAAAGAACAGACTGTCCCCGTGAAGGATCTTGTTACGAAGTTCCATCAGAAACGGGGCATACTGGTGATAGCAGTCGACCGTCAGGATCATGTTCTCGCCGGAACCGAAAGGGTGTACCTGCAGGATCGCGAAGATCGCGGTCATGATGAATACCGGGATGAAGAATGAATATATGTGAAACTGACGTTCCGATAACTTACGCATGAAGCGTTTGTTTGAAGGTCGCATGTCTTTTGTCCCAAACTCCTGATATATAAATATAGGAATAAAAATTCCGCAAGCACCATTGTACCACATAGGAAACGAATACGCACGGGAGCCTGGCGTTCATTGAGAAAGCCATGCAATCGTGATATCATGATTGTGTTTTTCGGGGTTTCGGGACGACCCTGAACGGATAGTAAACAGGTAAGGTTGGGTTATGTCTTTCGGTCAATTGCTCTATCAATTGCTAATTTTCCCTCTGGAGATCGTGATCGAGGTGGTCTACGGTTTCTCCTTTATTATTCTCAAAAGTTACGGATGGGCGATCTTCCCACTGAGCCTGGCTGTGAATCTCCTGCTTCTTCCGTTTTACAAACGCGCGGACTCGATCCAGCGTGAAGAGGCCGACCGCCAAAAGCAGATGGCTCCGTTCCTTTCTCACATCAAGAAGACTTTCCACGGCGATGAGCGCTATATGATGATCCAGGCATATTACCGGGAGAACGGTTATAAGCCGATCTACGCGTTGCGAAGTTCTCTTCCTCTCCTGCTTCAGATACCGTTCTTCATCGCCGCATATCATTTCCTTTCGAATCTGGCTCCGCTTTCCGGCTACCGTTTCTTATGTTTTTCGGACCTGGGCGCGCCGGACAAGCTCCTTTCCGTCGGCGGTCATTCGATCAACCTTCTTCCGATCCTGATGACCTTGATCAACGTCATTTCCAGCGAGATCTATTCTAAAGGCAAGTCATTGAAGGACAGACTGCAGCTTCACGGTATGGCGCTGATCTTCCTTGTACTGCTCTACAATTCTCCGAGCGGTCTCGTCATCTACTGGACACTGAACAATCTGTTCTCTCTGGTCAAAAATATCATTGCCTCGCTTCCGAATCCGAAGGTCGCCGCGGGTATCGCTTATTCACTGATCACCGCAGCCATTCTTTTCTACGCCCTCGTGCTCTTTGACGGAGACTCTTCCTATCGGTCGATCCTGCTCGCGCTCTCGCTTATCTTTCTGATCCCCGTGATCCGTATGCTGCCTGACAAAGAGCTCGGTTCGCACTCGAATAATACCGTCAGAGCAAAGAAGATAAAAGCCGCTGAAGATAAGGATGCAAAGTCGCACAATAAGTGCTTTATCTTCGGCGCGATCTTCCTTTCTCTTCTGACGGGACTTCTTATTCCTTCCGAAGTAATACGTTCTTCTCCGGGAGAATTTGTCCTTGTTTCCTACTATCGTTCTCCGCTTTGGCATCTGGTCGCGTCACTCCTTCTTTCGACCGGATTCTTCGTGATCTGGCTCGGACTCCTTTACTATCTGGGAAGCCGAAGCATCCGAAAGAATATCTCCTGTGCGGTATGGATCTTCTCCATCGTAGGAGCGATCGATTACTTCCTCTTCGGAAAAGGACTGGGAATGCTGACTTCCGAGCTTCACTATGCTGTGTTCTCGATCCGCATCCCCGCATCTGAGTTTCTCATCAACACCATTGTGGTATTGGTCTCAACTGTCCTTCTCTTCCAGATCTACATGAAGTTCCGCAAAGTCGTCACTTTCATCTATCCGGTACTCGTTCTGAGTGTTCTCGGAATGGGAGTTTTCAACAGCGTGAAGATCTACCGCGCACTCCCGCAGATCAAGGCAGTGCTTTCGCATCAGACGACAGAGGAGCCTTCTTTTACGCTCAGCCGCAACGGGCAGAACGTAGTCGTCCTTATGGTCGACCGAGGTCTGAGCCCGTATCTGCCTTACATCTTCCAGGAAAAGCCCGAACTTGAAACGCAGTTCTCCGGGTTCACCTGGTATCCGAACACGCTCTCTCTGGGAGCGAACACGATCGCCGGCGCGCCGGAGCTTTTCGGCGGATATGACTATACGCCTGCGAAGATGAACAAAAGAAAAGACGAAAAGATGGTGGACAAGCATAACGAGGCGCTTACGGTCATGCCTGTCGTATTCTCTGAAGGCGGCTTCGATGTTACGGTATGCGATCCGCCATACGCGGGTTACAGCAATATCCCGGACCTGTCGATCTATGACGACTATCCGCAGATCAAGGCTTACAATACCGAGCACGGCCAGCTCCGCGACCTTGAGACCGACAACGCCGATAAAGAACTGATCTGGCGCAGAAACTTCTTCTGCTACAGTTTCATGAAGATGATGCCGCTTTTCCTGCAGGACACAGCGTATCAGGAAGGCACCTATTTCTCGAACGACAGTCTGACATCCGTACAGCGCACAAGCAGCATGAGCGAGTCGACCGGCTATAACACGGAATTTATGGACTCATATTACTCACTTACCGCGTACCCGGAAATGACGAATCCCACCGATGACGATTCGAACCATTTCCTCATGCTCACTAACAGCATGACGCACAACGTCGCTCTTCTTTCCGAGCCGGAATATGAGCCCGCGCTGATCATCGACAACACCGAATATGACCTTACACATCAGGACCGGCTGACCTATAACGGAGAGAGCATCAATGTGGGATCTGCCTACCTGATGGCGCATTACCAGTCAAACATGTGCGCCATGATCCAGATCGGAAAATGGCTCGACTATCTGCGTGAAGAGGGGCTTTACGACAATACGAGGATCATTATCGTTTCCGACCACGGACAGAGCCTCGGACAATTCGAGAGCATGCGTTTCGGAGGAACCTGGAACGATGAGACCGACTTCAACCCGGAAGATGCCATGGTCTATAACGCGCTTCTCCTTGTGAAGGATTTTAACAGTAACGGTGCTTTTGCCACGGACTACACATTCATGACAAACGCGGATACCCCTTCCCTGGCGCTCTCTGGCATCATCGACTCGCCGGTCAATCCTTTTACGGGAACCAGACTCGATGACACATCCCCGAAAGACGCCGAGAAGCTGTACGTCTTCTATACGGATAAGTGGGAGGCATCCCTCAACGAAGGAAACACATTCGCCCCCGGTCTCTGGTGCTCGCTTACCGGCCAGGATCTTTTCGATAAGGATAACTGGGAGACCGTCGGAGTTCAATAAGCGGGCTTTTATGGCTGTTCTGTAACGTTACCGAAATAGTTTTCACCTGTCTTTTATGTTAGAGTAAATATTGAGGAATTCTAATGCTTGCTCAGGAGCAAATGAATCTATGAAAAAGAGACGTGAAAACGAAAAAGATATAAATAGTCTGCCGGGAAACGACATGCAGGAAGTGCCTTTCGAGCAGGAAGCGCCGGACGTGGAAGATCTGTCTTCCGCGGATGATGTCGCGGACGGATTGATCGAGGATGAAGCTGAAGTGCTTTACGACGCGAATGATCCGGATCTTCTTGATGACCCGGACATGATCGATGAGTCGGAAGATCTTTTCAATATCGACGAAGCCGAAGAAGAACCTTGGGTCGAGGTCGAGCCGGTTACCATGGAACTCGGAAAGCACGAGATCCATACCGTGATCGATAATGACGATCCGGACGCTCCCCTTTTCTCCGAGATCTCCACGAAGCCTTCAGACGCGACGCCTACGGAGCGCGGAAAGAAGATGAACTGGAAGCCGAGAATGTTCCTGATCATCATGGCCGTAATCGCTCTTCTGATCCTGATCTGGTCGGTCATTTCTCTCGGCAATCTCAACGAGCGTATGAGCAGTCCTCTCACCGTCGGTGACCGTGAAGTATCCAACGCGGAGTTCAGCTTCATGTATCACTATGTGCTTCTGGAAAACGGTGTAGATATCTTTAAGGAAAACACCGAAGCCATGCTCCAGGCACCGGGCGAGAACGGATTCGCCACCTATCGCGAATACTTCCTGGATGTTACCGCAAAAGAGATCCAGGCCACGGATATGCTTTATGACGACGCCATCGCTCACGGTTATTCCATCACACAGGATCACAAAGACCGTGCGCAGGCTTATGTCGACTGGCTCAAGACCAAAGCAGACGCGATCCATGTCGATCTGGACACATACATCAAGGGTACTTTCGGTCCTTACGTCAGTAAGAGCCAGATCCTTTCCATCCTTCCGAAAGTCTATTTCGCCGAGGATTACTCCGGTCATCAGAAGCTGGAGGAGCTGAAAGCGACGCCGGAACAGGCAGAGCAGGCATATCAGGATTCCAGAAACTCTTACGACCTGGTTTCTTACCGCATGATCCGTATCACATTCGAGCAGCGTGAAGACAGCTACGTCAAGACAGCGAACATTCACGCGCAGCAGATCATCGACGCCACAGCCGGCGATCAGACGAAGTTCGAGTCCGTCGCGGCCGAGCATTTCTCCGGCGAGATGCAGCAGAGACTTCTGGTTCCGGATTCCACGCTCCACGCGAAAGTCCGTTACTCTGAGGTGACCGATACCGAATGGAGGAACTGGTTGTTCGACACTTCCCGCCAGCCGGGTGACTGTGTCATCATTCCGGACGATTACGGATTCCCTCTCGTCTTCTGTTTCGTCGAGCGCACACGTCAGGAAGAACCGCTCCGAAATGTCCGCTTCTTCTACATCAATATGGAAGATGAAGAAAACGGCACACCTGGCGTTCCGAGAAGCGATATCCTCGTTCTTTCCCAGACGATCTTCGACAGCATTACGGACGAAGCGAGCATGATCACTCTCGAGACCACTTATGCGGACGAACTTATGGACGGTTCGATGAGAGCCGCGCAGCAGACATCTTTGTATCCGGGACAGAATCCCGCCGAGATCGATGAATGGATCTTCGATCCGCAAAGAAAGCCCGGCGACAAGATCCTGCTCCAGAGAGAATATGACTGTCTGATCCTGTTCTATGTCGAGGCATCTCCGAATCCGGAATGGTATGACCGCGTAAACAGCTTTATCCGTATGGATAACTACCAGGAATTCATCAGCAGCAATATCGGAAAGTACTCCTATACGTTCCATGAGGAAGGATTAAAGTACATCGACGATATCCCGTCATAACGGATCTCACTATAAGAAAAACAACGCAAAACAAAAAAGGCTGTCCGTTGCCGGACAGTCTTTTTTTGTTATCCACTTTACGATTATTACTTCATGCGGAGCGCGATCGCGACCAAAACGAAGATCGAGGAAAGCATCATCAATGCCAGCACGATCGCAAGGACTCTTGCGGCTGTATTGTAGCGGCTGCCTTTTCTCTTTGCCATTCTTCTTTCCCCTTTCGTAGACCGTCGATCCATATGCCGACGGAAGTTCTTTTCGACCTGTTTAGTGTAACATGAAGGCGCTTTTTGTCAATCTCCCGCGCCTTTTCACATCAGAGATACTGTACGAGTTCGTCTCTTACTGCGTCCATGCGCTCATCGGAAATACCGAAGTCCATCTTCTTGTAGTTCCAAGCTGAACGGCCGATACCGTTTGCCTTAAAGACCTGATTGATCATCTTATACCACTTCAACGCGTCCTCCGGAGCAACTCGGTCGATAACGCCGTACTCACCACAGTAAAGAGCGACATTGCGTTCTTCGGCAACATCGATCGCCTCTTTAAAGATCTTCTCGAAGTATGCCGAGGAAAGAAGCTCATCACCGGAGAAGCCGGCAAAGCCCGTGGTGACCTGAGACAGGTTCTTCACACCTGCTTCATCCATTTCTTTATACGGAGCATCGATGTGGATGCGGAAAGATGTATCCATCGTAGGGATCCACGGTGCGCCCTGATGTGTAAAGATCAAGGGCTCATAGCAGTGGAAGTTGTAAATGATATTCTCGTCATAAGGCATCGCCAGATCTTTTACGGAATCAACGCTGTTGTTCCAGTAACCGCCGACCAGGATCTTGATGGTCGGAGCGATTCTCCTGATACGGCGGATGCACTCGTAGGAGATCTTGTTCCAGCGGTCGCAGTAGTCTTTATCGGTGACTTCGTTGAGAAGTTCGAAAGCGACTCGGTCTTCGTATTTTCCGAAGCGCGCTGCTACATTCTCCCAGAGCTTATAGAATCTTTCCTGAAGAGCTTCGCTGTCGAAGAATCCTCTTTCGCCGAAAGCATCGTCGAAGGAATAGCCCATAGTCTTATGCAGGTCCAAGACCAAATTCAGACCGTACTTGCCACACCAGTCGATCGCGTCCTGGATATGACCGTAGCCGCTTTCGACAGGGTTTCCGTCATTGTCTTCGATCAGTTCGTAGTCAAACGGAAGACGGACATGATCCATGCCCCATCCCTTGATGACCTTGATGTCTTCTTCTACAACGAATGTGCTGTATGTTTCTTCGGTATCATCGCACTGGGACAGCCAGCCGCCCAGATTGACACCCTTCTGATAACCTTCCCAAGTCTTCATGTATGTGCCCTCTCCTCATATGAACATGATAAGGCTATTATATCAGACGAAAACTCTTATGAAAAAGCACTTTTCAGATATCTTTTGAAAAGAGGGGGAAACGCGGCGCGCCCCTTGGGGGAAGGCGGCGCCGCGCAGTAGAATGGTTTATTCAGAGATCAGTTCGTACGCGGAAACCTTCTTGATCGATCCGGACATGACATAGGTCATGGCAAATACCAGAGTTCCGATCAGCGCGATCGTAAGAAAGATCAGCACCGGGAAGATGATGAAGTCGATCTTATGCATACCGAATCCCGAAAGGATCGCGGTCATAAGCGGGTTGACCAGTACGAATCCGAGGAGCGCGCCCAGCACGGAAGCGATAAGCGTGACCGGAAGAAGCGAAAGAGAGAGCTGAAGCTTCAGCTGGCGGGAGGTAAAGCCGACGGCTTTCTTGATGCCGAACTCCTTCTCCTTCTTGATGAAGAGAGTCTTCAGAAGGATCTTGATGACCAGGAGGATGATCGCGATATTCAACCCGACCATGATCATGACGATTAGGGATACAGCGGAGATCTCCGTTCCTTCTCCGTTATGGACGGATCTGTACACATTTTCGGTCGTCGTGCACTTCTCACCGAGAAGTGCTTTTATATCGGTAAGCGCCTGATCGATACTTTCATTACTCGGATCTTCCATGCGGAAACGGATGATTTCATAGTTCGGATCGATACCGAGTTTCTTCGCACCTTCTTCACTGATGAAGATACGCTCGCCGAGGTTCATGATGGACTGCTGGAATCCCGTGATAATGAAACGCTCGGTGTGATTTCCAAACTGGACTTCGATCTCATCTCCGATTCCGACACCGAGACGATCCGCGATGACGCTTCCGATGACACATTCATTGTCTTCTTTGAAGGAATCGCCCTCATACACGCCACAGTCCATGCATTCCGGCTTATCCGTAAAGAAGGTGAACGTCTCGTTTCCTTCGATACAGATGTTCGCGAAATTACATCCGTACACTTCCTTCACGCCATCGACATGCGTCATCTGTTCGATGATGCGGTGGGTCTCCTCGGTATCCGTGTTGACGTTGATGAACGCATCCGGAACATCGCCGTTGATGAGGTGCACGAACTCGGTCGGATTGACCTTGCTGTTGTAAAAGAGGATCCCCGAGAACATGATCATGAAAGCGACCACGCTCATGACAGAAAGAAGGATGATGTTCTGGCCCTGACTCTGCAGCATGCTCTTCAGGGCAAGAAGGATATTCAGTCCGCCTTTCGTGTCTTTAAGCGGCAGATAGTTCTTCTTAAAGCTGTTGGATTTCAGGCCGAAACGAAGGGCTGTCGCAGGATGAAGCTTCTTCAGTTTGATCGTGGAAAGGAATACCACGACGATCATGCAGACCGCGATACCGCCTAAGATAATGAGCGTTGTACCCGGACAGAAACGCAGTACCCACAGGACACCCGTGATCGTCTGGAAGACTTCCCTGTCGAGGATCGGCATGGTGATGTAGGAAAGAATACATCCGATCACACCGCCAATCATGCCGACGATCACAAACTCAAGCGTCATGGCCAGTCGGAGCTGACTGATCGTGTGACCGACCGCGCGAAGCGCGCCGATGTTTTTGATATCTCTGTCAATATTGTTATTGATCGTAAAGACGATCATGATCAGGCAGACCGCAAGGACAACTACAGAGAATGCCGTTACCAGACCGGAGAGGATATCCGCGATCGCGGTGTAGCCTTCCTTTGCAAGATCGCGGGCATATGAGTAGAACTCCAGGCCTTCGGCGGCCAGAGTGTCTCTGCTGGCCTGAAGGACTTCGTTCTGGTCAAAACCTTCCGCGCAGTGCATCTTGACCATCTTTCTGTCCGCAATAAAGTTCGTTTCCAGATAAGACTTCTCTGCGTAATCCCACATCTGCGAGAAAGAATCCGCGTCGACCATCACGGACATCCAGCCGTAGGAGTTGCCTCCGATCAAGGCTTCGTAGATACCTGCCACGTGAAAGTCGATATCTCCTACTGCGGATGAATGCATGTGGATCTTATCGCCAACCTTGATGTTGTTGGTCTTCGCATAATACGAATTAAAATAGATCTTCGGACCTTCTTCCGATTCATCTCTTTTCAGAAAGGCATACTCTTCCGAGACACCATATTCACCGATCCTCGTGATCGTGGAGCTGTCGAGGTCAAACTCCGCGTCTTCGCCTTCAATGCGAAGCATCACGGTGCCCGGCATGACCATATCCTGGATGGAAAAATCAGAGATCTCGGGAAGACCGGAAAGTGCTTTTGTGATATCTTCGTCGGAACCGATGATATAAGACATGACGTCGGCTTCCTTAGTATCTTCGACTTTCTCATCGTAGATCGAGCTGTACTGTCCGACAAAAAGGCCGGTGTGCAGAAGGAGTGAGGTCAGTATCAGAACGAAGAGAAACGCCGTCAGGACATTTCTGTCCTTCCTCATATTGGCACGAATCAGCTTTACCATCCCATCTCCTCCAGAAAACCTCTGATCATCTCATGTCTCTTTCTGTCTCCGCTTACATATTTGCCGGGGTTGCATTCGCCCTTGATGCCGCCGTCCTCGAGGTAGAGGATACGGTTGGCGCGGCGCGCGGATTTGATATCGTGAGTGACCATCACGACGGACTGGCCTTCGTTGTTGATGTCGGTTAAGACGTTGAGAACGGCCTCAACGCCGGCTGAATTCAGTGCTCCCGTCGGCTCGTCGGCAAAGACGACATCCGGATCATTGATGACCGCGCGGACCATTGCGGCACGCTGGGCTTCACCTCCGCTGACCTGGGCCGGGAACTTATCCGTCATATCTTCATTAATGCCGACACGCTCGAAAAGCGCCGTCGCCTTTTTCTTCAGATCTTTCTGCTTCTGTCCGATGAGCATGCCCGTGCTGATCGCGTTGTCCATGATGCTCATGCTGTCGACGAGATGTACCTGCTGGAACACAAATCCGCAGTGCTTGCGTCGAAAGACCGCGAGCTGGTCATCATTCATGTCGGTGATCTCTTTTCCCGCATATTCGATGTGTCCGAGAGACGGTTTGTCCATACCCGAAAGGGCATACAGAAGGGTCGATTTACCTGCGCCGGAGGAACCCATGATGACGGTAAAATCGCCCTCGTAGATCTCGAGGTCAAGATTCTTGATGATGTGATACTGCTTTCCGGAAACGGAAAAACTCTTGCTTAGCTTATCGGTTTTGATGATGACTTTCTTGTCCACTTCTGTCGACTCCTTTCGATGTTACGATTCGAGTATAGCGAAGTGGGTCCTTAAAATCTTTGTCGAAGTTTTAATCGTTTTTTAATTGCAATCATCGGATAAAACCTATCGGCGCTGGTCCTCGTCGCTATGCGCCTGCGGAGGCGCCTTCGGTTTTTCCGATGATTATCGTGAGCTTATAAAAGAGGCAGCCTCAAAACAACGAGAAGACCGCCGTCGTGGTTCGCGGCCGTGATCTCGCCACCCATCTTTTCCATGAGGTAGCGGGAGATGTAAAGGCCTAAGCCGGCGCCGTCTTTTTCTCCGGCATTGCTTCCGCGCTTGTATTTTCCGAAGACCGTCTCGATCTCGGATTCAGGAACTCCGCCGCCATGATCGCCGATCTCAACGACCAGGAAACGGGTGTTGCCGACTCCTTTTTCGATGCGGCTTCCGACCGTCATTTCAGTGTCCGCATACTTATAGGAATTCGCAAATATATTGTTGATGACCTGATTCAGTCGAAGCGGATCGGCGGAAACGACAGCCTCTTCGATTTTAACCTCCGGTAACTTTTTCTTGTAGTCGGCTTCCGAGATGAAGTGCTCGATATCCTTCGAAGTCACTTCACCGGGCTTTACTTCCAGATGCTCGAGTTCCTCGAGCGTCGCGTGGAAGAGATTCGATACCAGGCTGTCGATCTGATCGGCCTTGGCATTGATGCTTCGGATCGTTTTCTTCTCTTCCTCGTCATGCGCCGAAAGTTCCATGACTTCCGCCATCGCCTTGATGGATGTGACCGGAGTCTTAATGTCATGAGAAAGCTGCGCGACAAGTTCTTTTCGAGCATTCACGGCCTCGGCTTCACGAAGCTTGCTGGCCTTTAATTCTTCGCGCATGATGTCAAAGCTCTCGGTAAAAGCACCGAATACGTGGTTTCGATCCATCTGCATCGGGACATCGAGATTGCCCGCGGCGACCTCGGACGCGAAGTGCTGCATCTTGTTAAAAGGATCGACGATGCGTTTCTTAAGATAAAGAAAATAGCCCAGCGTCGCTGCCAGCATGAGGAATAAAACGATTCCGCAGATCAAAGAGATGCGGCGGTTCCTACTGGCCTGCTGATCGCGGTAATCGTTATGTACCAGGAGCTTTCCGACCACCGTTCCGTCCTCGGTCTCGATGTCGCGGATGACGTCATAGTTCGTCGTCGCGGAGGAGACAGACGTGGAAATGTGTTTTTCGGTGTAGATAAGAAGGTTTCCTTCGTTATCGATCACGGCGTACTCAAACGGCTGATCGGTCGGGATGAGATCTTTCTTGTGGGACTTCGTATTCTCCCAGTCTTTTCCGAGCGCGATGGTCAGACGGTTGATCTCCGTCGGATAGGAAGTGATCTTCTGCGAAGTGATGGAATTGATGCGGAAGCACACGACCACGAGAACGAGAAGAAAGAACGCGGCGAATAACAGGAAGGACTTCGTCTTCACGGCTGATCCTCCAGGATGAATCCGGATCCCCAGACCGTCTTGATGAAGGCAGGGTTGCTCGCGTCATCTTCGATCTTCTCACGAAGGTGACGGATGTGAACGTTCAGCGTGACGTCACCGACAAACTCAGTGCCCCAGATCTTTTCGAAGAATTCTTCCTTCTTGATGATGCGGTTTCTGTTGTTGAGCATATAGACCAGAAGACGGAATTCCATAGCTTTAAGCGGCGTCTTTTCGCCGTTTCTAATGACAACGGCGCGTAGTAGATCGATCGTCGCATTGCCGAGTTTCACGAGGTTCTTCTCTTCCTCCGGATCATTCTTTTCGGATGCAGTCTGTGACGCCTCTTCGTATCTTTTCAAGGCCGCCTTGACTTTGGCAAGAAGGACGCCCAGCGAATAGGGCTTGCAGATATAGTCATCTCCGCCGATGGAAAGTGCCAGGAGCATGTCGTCTTCAGCGGATCTGGCGCTGATGAAAAAGATCGGGACGTTCATCTTCGCGCGGATCATCTGGCAGAGTTCAAAGCCGGAATCTTCGCCGAGATTGATGTCCAGAAGGATCAGGGAGCAGGTGTTTTCGTTAAAGAAATCGAGCGCGGAATCTTTGTCGGTAACGTAAGTTGCCGACACTCCCGACATGTTGAAATACTTCGATGTGTACTCGGAAAGCTCGAGTTCATCGTCTACGATCAGAACACTGTAGTGCATATTACCTCATCCCCCGTGGTACTGCTCTTACTGTTTCTTTAATGCCTCATCGATCTCTTCTGCGTAACGGACGGTCTCCATCGCGTCTCTGCAATATTTGTCGGCGCCGATGGCGTCCGAATACTCCTGTGTCAGGACCGCGCCGCCGACACAGACCTTCGCCCAAGGAGCCTGCTCTCGCAGGAGTTTAATGGTCTCTTCCATCGCGGGAACCGTGGTCGTCATGAGTGCTGACAGTCCGACGATCGGAGCGTGGAGCCTTACTACCTCATCGACGACCGTCTGTTCCGGAACGTCCTTTCCGAGGTCCGATACGGCAAACCCGTAGTTCTCCAAGATGAGTTTGACGATGTTCTTGCCGATATCGTGGATGTCGCCGTGTACGGTCGCGATTACGAAGGCGCAGCGCGAGGATCCCGCGTTTCCGTCTTCACTTGCCGCCATCGCTACCTTTACTTCTTCAAAAGCACTCTTCGCTGCTTCTGCCGCCATAAGGAGCTGCGGAAGATAAACTTTCTTCTTTTCGAAATCCGCGCCGACGATATTCAGTGCCGGGATTACTTCCGACTGGATGATCTCGAGCGGTTTTCTCTCGGCGAGCATCGCCTTGGTGAGTGCCCCCGTCTTTTCCTTCAGTCCTCTTACGATCGCTTTCTGAAGTTCCGAGGTCGGGCCTTCGCCGCTCTCCCCGGATGCTTTCGGCGCCTCCGCGGGAGCTCCCGATGCCGGTGCCGTCATGGTCGGAGCCGGAAGATTCTGCGCGTAACTGATGTAGTCCATGCAGTTCTCATCCATGTTATGCAGCGCGCGGAACGCATGGTAAACATTCATCATCTCCTGGGAGTACGGGTTCATAATCGCCGCCGAAAGTCCGTCCTGAAGACAAAGGGCGAAGAAAGTCGACGTAATGATATTTCTGCTCGGAAGTCCGAAAGAAACATTCGAGATACCGAGCGATGTATTTACTTTCAGATCGTGACGGATGCGGTGAACGGCCTGCATCGTGGCAAGTGCCGCCGTTGTGTCCGCGGAGATCGTCATGGCCAGCGGGTCGAAGATGAGATCCTTTTTTGAGATGCCGAAATCGGCCGCTCTCTTAATGATCTTCTCGGCGATCGCCACACGTTCTTCTGCCGTATCCGGGATACCGCCCTCATCGAGTGTCAGGGCAACAACGAAACCGCCGTACTTGGCAACGAGCGGGAAGATCACGCTCATGACTTCTTCTTTACCGTTCACGGAGTTGACCATTGCTTTTCCGTTATAAGCGCGAAGTCCTGCTTCCATGGCGATCGGGTCGGTCGTGTCGAGCTGCAGCGGAAGATCCGTTACTGCCTGGAGTTCCCTGACCGCGCGAAGCAGGAAAGCCGGCTCGTCGATCTCGGGAAGACCGACGTTAACGTCGAGAAGCTGGACTCCCGCGTCCTGCTGTTTCAAGGCTTCACCGAGGATATAGTCGATATCGTTTTCGCGAAGTGCCTGCTGGAAGCGCTTCTTTCCCGTAGGATTGATGCGTTCACCGATCAGGATCGGGCTCTCGCCGAACTTGACCGCGTGCGTATAAGACGAAACGAGGGACAGGTTCTTTTCGGTCACCGGAACCGGCGTGATGGACTTTGATTTTTCGACCACTGCGCGGATATAGTCAGGTGTCGTACCGCAGCAGCCGCCCGCGATGCGCACGCCTTTTTCGAGAAGTTTTCCGACAGACTCGGAGAACTCGGGCGGGAATACATCGTAAACGGTCTTTCCGTTCTCGGATCTCGGAAGGCCCGCGTTCGGCTTCAAAAGCACCGGTACGGAAGCATATTCGAGATACTCTTCCACAACGCCGATCAGCTGGTCCGGACCAAGTGAGCAGTTCGCGCCGATCGCGTCAGCATGCATTCCCTCGAGCATCGCGACCATCGCGGCCGGGGACGCGCCCGTCATGAGTTTTCCGTCGGCACCATAGGCATTGGAAACAAACACCGGAAGATCCGTGTTTTCTTTTACCGCAAGGAGCGCGGCCTTCGTATCATAGCTGTCGTTCATGGTCTCGATGAATACGAGATCGACACCCGCGGCCACACCGATTTTTACGGTCTTACTGTACATCGCGACCGCGTCTTCGAATTCATAATCGCCATAAGGCTTGAGGAGTTTTCCTAAGGGGCCGATGTCTAGCGCGACATACTTTTCCTGGGTGCCCGTGCTCTGGCGGGCCGCTTCACGTGCGTTCTTAACCGCCGCCGTGACGAGCTGCTCGAGTTCTTCGTCGTCGAACTTCAATCCGTTCGCGCCGAAGGTATTACTTAAAACAACATTGGAACCTGCGTCATAGTAGGACTTCTGGATCCTGATGATCTCCTCCGGATGAGTCACGTTCCATCTTTCCGGAAGCTCTCCCGGCTGAAGTCCCGCCTCCTGAAGAAGCGTGCCCATTCCTCCGTCAAGGAACAGGAAATTGTCTTTCATGTAGTCGCGAATATTCATGCAGGTCCCCTCGTTTAGACAAGTCTATGCGAGGATTGTATCACATTTTCGGATGACGCGCCTGCCTTCCCGTATCGAAAAGACACTTTATCAGAAGCGTTCCTCCGAGACCCACTATGAAATACACAAGTTTAAATGCGGGATACTTCTCCCAGATGTAGTATGTCAGGTTTCTAAACGAATCAACATCAAAACCCGGGATCGAAGTCAGATGATCATGGATCGCGAGTAAAACACAGTTGACCAGATTAATAAACACAAGATGGACACCCATGATGAAGAATGTGTTTTCAGATAAAGCGTTTACGATGCGGTTACTGTAAAACGCGCTTCCGATCAAGTCGACCACAGTCACCCAGAAAAGTATTCCGATGACAGAGGATATGATCGGGGTCATCCAGTACGGACTTGTGAATCCGGCAAGATTATACATCGATTCGAATCTTATATCCGCAGCGGCGGGAAGGATCATCATCCTTATCACATTCAGAAGCGGAAGAAGGATCAGTAGAATCAGTTTCCACTCCGCGCGGATCTTATCCATTTTCGGTTCCAGCTTCTCTCTGTACAGGATACCGAGTTCCAAAAACGGCAGGAAGAACAGACACTTCAAGGGTTGCAGCGCGAAGATGAAATTATCGTCCGTTCCGAAAGATTTAGAAAACCAGACCACGCCGATGTTGAGAAGACAGAATACAACAAAAGCGACTATGCTGTTCCATTTCTTATACAAAGGCTTTTTAATGAGCGCATATACAAGCTGAACCAAAAACAGCGCCGTTACGAACCACATCGGGCTCGAAAGCAGTACCGGATATCCAACGGTAAAAATATTGATGATGGGAACGCAGATATTCTCCATCGTAAACGGCTGAGCCACTCCGAATTTGATGCTGTTGATCGCCCATTCCAGAAAGATCGTCGCGAACGCGATGAGAAAATACGGTACAAGAAGCCGCTTTGTTTTTTTCTTCAGATACGCGAAAAGATCCGTGCGGTTATCGACTTTGTTAAAGTAGCCGGAAATGAATATGAACATCGGAAGAAAAAACGACTCATACGGAAGGAACGCGGTCATAAGACCGATGGCGTTATCGCAGTGCAGATCCACCACCATGCAGATACCGATGGCGGACAGGACCATGAACTTTTTATTCGTTTTTCTTCCGGTATTGGCGTCATTCATTCTTAAGGTACCTCCGAGAAATGAACCGGCCCGTCTTTACTGTTGATCGTTCGCGATTCCGATGATCGCCGTGACGCTCTTGCTCGGCGCCATCAGACACGATTCGGAAAGCGTGATGCCGAGTCTTCTTTCGGCATCTAAAAGAGGCAGGAAAACCTTCTGCACTTCGATCGGAAGATCGCCGTATCCCGGCGAATAACGCATGCGCGTCTTCTGTCCTGCTTCCTTGCAGATCTCCTTGACCTCATCGTTGAAAGCATCGCACAGGGATTCCACTCTCTCCGCGCCTAAGCCCTGAAGCAGAAGTCCCATCTTCGGATCTGCCTTTTCAAATCTTCGGATCAATCGGTCGATCCCGGATCCGATCGTCGCCGCGAAAAGCACCGCCCGGTCGCAGCCTTCAAGATTCTTCTTCAGTTTCTCGGACCTTTGCTCAAACGGAAAGACCGGGAACCCATCCTCATCCCGGGAAAGCGGAACGACCATAAAACCCACACGGAAAGAAAGCGCGCCGTTGATCAGGGACAGTGCTTTTTCCATGGAAGAAGCAAGCTCCGGATCCTTCGCGGCATTCTCCTGCTCGTAGATCGGAATGCAGGAATAACGAAGCCACTCGGTCACGTTAAGCGAGGGAGTCTCGTAGTCGAGATACTGCGGAATCGTCTGTTTATCAGAAGCAAGAGCTTCCCCGATCAGTGCTTTTCGATCCATATTACTTCACGCCGTAGTCTTTCCAGAGAATGTTGGAAAGGTTGTTCATGATGGCCTCGGCAACGTCCGGCTTATTCATGGAATACACATGCACGTTCGTGACACCGTTGGCATAAAGGTCGATGATCTGATCCGTCGCGTAGGCGATACCTGCCTGCTTCATGGACTCCGGATCCGTTCCGAAATAATCGACGATCGCCTTGAAACGCTGTGGCATGAAAGAGCCACTGAGTTTGATCGCTTTTTCTACCTGGATCGCGTTTGTGATCGGCATGATGCCCGGAACGACAGGGACCGTGATACCGGCCTCTCTGATCTTGTAGAGGAAGTTATAGAAAAGGTTATTGTCGAATACCATCTGGCTGACGAGGAAGTCCGCGCCGGCGTCGACCTTTTCCTTTAAGTGCTTGATATCTTCGTGCTGGTTTAAGCTCTCGGGGTGGACCTCCGGATAGCAGGCACCGCCGATGCAGAAATCGTAGCCGCTCTCCTTGATCTCACGGATGAGCTCGACCGCGTGGCGGTAATCCCACTTGCTTCTGTCGGTATTCTCGAGTTCGGGAGTCAGATCGCCGCGAAGCGCCATGATGTTCTGAAGACCCAGACTATGGATCTCTTCGATCTTACTGTGGATCATGTCCTTGGAGCTACTGACGCATGTCAGGTGTGCCATGGTCGGCACGCCGTGCTTCTCTTCGATCGTCTTCGCGATGTCGAGTGTGAAACGGCTCGTTCCGCCGCCTGCGCCATAAGTAACGCTCATGAACGCGGGCTTACTTTCCGCGATCTTTTCGGTCGTCTCCTTTACGCTCTCGAAAGAAGTCTCCTTCTTCGGCGGAAAAACTTCAAACGACAGAGACATGCTCTTTTTATTCAGAATATCGATGATCTTCATTTCGGGAATACCCCTCCCACAGGATAATACGTGTACACATTATAGCACACGAATAAGGAAGATACGGAGACGCGCTCTTTACAGTTCCACGACCTTCGTTGCCATCTTCTCACGGAATCGCACGTCATGCTCCACGATCAGCATCGTCGGCTGATACTCCGAGATGAGCTTTTCGAGCTGCATGCGCGAAAAGACATCGACGTAGTTCAGCGGTTCGTCCCAGATATAAAGGTGCGCCGGCGTCAGCAGGCTCGTCGCGATCAGGACCTTCTTCTTCTGTCCTTCAGAAAAGTCCTCGATGTTCTTTTCAAACTGCGCCTGTTCGAGCGCGAGCTGACGAAGCACCGCGAGGAAGAGACTATAGTCCACGCCGTTTTCAAAAGCGTGCATCCTAAGATCGCCGTGCAGGTGCGAGGTATCCTGATTGATGTACGAGATCTTCAGGTGCGGGGCGGTAAGAAGTGTGCCATCGATCGAAAAGCTCTGCTCTTCTTTTTCACCTTCCTCCGCTTGCGCAAGGATGGCCTTGATGAGGCTCGTTTTTCCGCATCCGTTTTTGCCTTGCAGGAATACTCTTTCTCCGTTTCGGATCTCGAATGTCAGGCCTTCGAACACGGGCCTTTCCGCATCTTTATATTGCAGTGAAAGATCCCTCGTCTCAACGACTCTGTCCCTGAAATGCTTCATCGGTGAAAGCCTCAGATCACGGATCTGCTCGACGTCATTGAGAAGCCCCTCTTTTTCCACGATCTGCTTTTCCATACGCTGTTCGAAAACCTTCACGCGCGCTTCCATTTTCTTCGTCTTCGAACTGATATACGTGCGCGCGTTTTTTGTTCTGTCATGCTCCTTGATCGGATCATATCCGATCTTCGTATTCTCGCCCTTCGTCGCCCAGCTCTGGCTCTGCTGCATCGTGCCCTTGAGTCGCCCGATCTCCTTCATGTGCTTCTCGTTTTCCGCCTTCGCAAAAGCATCCGCGCGCTCCTTGTTATCCCACCAGGAAGAAAAGTTTCCGCTCTGCACATCGATGGAAGATCTCTGCAGGACAAGCACGTGATCGACACACGCGTCAAGAAGGTCACGGTCATGCGACACAAGGATGAATCCCTTCTTTTTCGCAAGGTAAGATTTCACTATCTCCCGCGCTTCTTTATCGAGGTGATTCGTCGGCTCGTCGATGAGAAGAAAATCATTCTCCCCCGCGAAAAGCACCGCCAGCATGACCTTTGTCTTCTCGCCGAAACTCAGTGTGCGAAGCGGCCGATACAGAAGCTCCGCGTCGACGGAAAGATCCGCGATCTCGCACATGACGCGCCAGCTCTCGACGCCCGGCTTCCACTCTTCCATCAGTTCATCCGCGGTCTTATCGAGATCCTCATTCGTGATCCTATAAGGGAAATAATCGCACGGCACATCACAGGAGATACTGCCGCTGTATTCGTATTTACCGAGAAGCAGGTTCAGAAACGTTGTCTTACCCTTTCCGTTACGGCCGATGAATCCGAGTTTCCAGGAAGTATCGATCGTAAAAGAAACGTGCTCGAAGATCGGATCGAAGCTGCTCTCATAGGAGAAAGTGAGATCATTTACTTGAATTTTCGCCATAGTTGTCCTCTTTCTGCCCGAAACAAAAAGTCTGCTTTTGCGCACGCAGAAACAGACTCACACGATTCTCCTATATCCTTCAGTTGAAGCAGGAACAATGCCGCGATGATTCCATGAAGCGCACACAAGAAGACCTCTTCCGGGTCTTTACTCAAAAATGTGTTTCCTTCATCGATCATCACTTTCTCATTGGTCTACCCCAAACGCGGCTCCCGCGCTCTTTCTTTGAAGTTAAGTCGCAGCATACCGCTGCTTACATTTTCGATACTAACACGCGCCCCTGATATTGGCAAGCGGGTTATACTACCGCTGTACAAAGGTGCTTTTCGCGACGTAATATCACAGATCCTTACGCAAAAGCACCTGTCCGGAACACTCCATAACGGTGTCGCCGGAGATGATCTCTCCTACTTCGTCGCAGATAACTTTTCCGGACTTCGGGTTCTTCACGGAATCGATCCGGCCGATGACATCGGCGTCCACATCGGAGTATTCGAAAGACAGATCGCAGGCTTCCATCGTGCAGTTAATGATCTTAAGGCCTTTGCAGTAGCACAGCGGCTGCGTGCCGATGATACGGCAGTTTTCGAGCGTGACATTTTCCGAGAACCAGCCGAGGTATTCGCCCTTGATGGTCGAGTTTTTCACCACAACATTTTTGCTGTGCCAGAACGCGTCCTTGGTATCCAGGTCGCAGTTTTCGATCGTAAGTCCGTCAACATACTGGAAGGAATATTTGCCCTTCATGGTGACGTTACTGAGCTTGACGTTTTTACTGTCCAGGAAGATGTATTCGGAAGTAACGGTGGTGCTTTCCAAAGAGAGACCGTCGCACTTCCATCCGAATTCCACGGAATCGATCGTGCAGTTTTCGATCTTGATATCTTCGCACTCGCGGACAGCCTTTACACCATAGATCTCGCAGTTCTGAAGACGCCCGTTTTTCGCGTACCAGATCGGGGCACGGGTCTTATCGTCCATGGTGACTTCATCAACGGAAAAATCAACGACATGCCAGAGCGGATAGCGAAGCGAAAAGGTGCATTCCTTCACCTTGATATCGCGCGCTTCTTTCAACGCGGACTCACCGTCTGCGGGACCGCTGAAATTACAGTTTACGACATCGGCGTGCGTCTCGTTATAAAGCGCGCGCTCCTCGTCAAATGTCATCCCCTTGATCTGTTTTCTCTGCATCTTGAATCTTCCTGCTCAGTTGTATCACTTTTTTCACTTCTTATTTTCATTCTGATCTTCCGTCGGAGGCAGCTGATTATCGTTATTCGGCTGCGTGCTCTCATTTGAAGAAGGCATGCCTACGACCGGAAGTCCCATCGTCTGCTGGAAGTTTACCTGCGGCAGTCCGTTCGTCTGCTGGAAGCCGTTCGGCTGACCGAACTGCGGAAGCATACTCTGCGAAGGAGCCTGCGGAACGACAGGACTCGGCTGCGCAGGCGCGGCAAACGGCGAAGCCGGCTGTGAAGGCGCGGCAAAAGGCGAGATCGGCTGCGTCGGTGTACCGATCGGAGTCGCCGACGATGACGGTGTCGGGATATAGGACGGAGCCGGTGCCGGAACGACCGGTGCCGCTACAGGAGCCGGATCCTTCGGGGATCTCTTTCTCTTGCTGAGGATAATGATCATGACAATGATACCCGCAAGGATGATCACACCACCGATGATCACGCCGATCAACCACGGCGCGATACCGGACTTTTTGATCTTAAACTCGGCATGGACTTCTTCATCCATCGCCAGAAGTTCCCAGGTTAGGATCTTACCGTCTGCTTCCGTCGCGTTCTCATCCTCGGCGGAATTCGGAAGTTCGAGTACAAATGTCATATACTTTCCGAAGTCTTTCTTCGCGAAAGCACTGATCTCGGACGTGTCTGCGTTCTGCGCAGTGAGAGTAGCGTCCCAGTCAATAGAATAAAGACCTTCATCTTCGTCAAAATCTACCGTGAAGCCATCGTATCCGATACCGAGTGCTTCGAGTTCTTCTCCGATCTCTTCGATCTCGAGTCCATGCTTCTCGCCGAAGATCCCGGTGACCTTCTTTCCATCCTCTTCAGTGATCTCCCAGTCGTTATCCTCGAAGATCGAGATGCGATCTTCAAGCGCGTCATCTTCCTCTTCGACCGCCGCGATCAGAACTTCGAGATCCGCGGTCTTATCCTTGTTGATCGTAACTTTTGTGCTGTACGGGAACGGGAAGGCACCTCTCAACGCAAAGGAGATAAAGATCGGCTCATCCATATCCATAAGGTTCCATTCGTATGTATTGCCGGACACGATCTGGGCATTATCTTCGAACGCCTTACCGGGAAGCTCGATGCTGAATTTCATATATCCGTCGTAATCTGAAAGCGTACTTGCGTCGATTCCGGAACTACTTGCTTCAGACGTTTCAGCGGAAGTATCCCATTTGATCGTATATACGTCATCCTTCTCTCTAAGAGAGAAACTATCTATACCGAGCTCGTAAACCATCACATCTTCGAGCTCGTTGATGTCAACATCGTCGATCATGATGGTAAATCCTACGAATCCATCCTCATCATAATCTTCGATCCGGAATTCATAGTCGGAATCTCCTAATGCCTCTTCCAGGGCCTCCCGTGACTCCGTAATTCCCTCCGCGTAATCCTCCATGATCGCGTAAACGAATACGACATCCACGGTTCCGTCTCGATCGACCTTGGCCGTAAGCGAGTAGCGCATGCAGCCTGTAAAACAGACCAGGATCACGAGTGCCAATAAAACAGAAAATGTTCTTTTAAGAGAGTGAAGTTTCTTTTCCATAACCAATCCCCCGTCTCATAAAAATGCCAACCCAACAAGTTTATTATAGCAGAATTTCAGGCTCTTCTCAGAACCTTCTTGACGAGTCGCTTGAATTTGATCCAAATGCGCTTGAAGAAAACGCGGACGGGATTGAAAAACAGAACGAGCGCGGTGTACGCGCGATAGCGCTTTTCGGTCACGCTATGCTCTTTGCCGTTTCGAACGAAACTGACCATCTTGCCGTGGATGTCGCTGTCCTTGATGCCTCGCTCACAGCTGACACAGTTGTCGCCGAGGATGACATATTCGTCCGGAAGGACCTTGATGATCCTGTGAAGGACATACCTGCTCGATCCCCGCGCGAAAAGCACTACGTCGCCTTTTTTATATCGCTGCCCGTTATTCTTTTCGATGGTGAACAGATCTTTCCCCTGACGAAGAAGAGGCATCATGGAAACGCCGACATTCGTGTACGTCAGCTTTCCGTTCTCTTCCAAAAACTCCGCGATCGTCTTCGTCATTTCCGGTTCTCCCCGGCCATTTCACTCATGAACGTAAAGGCCACTTCCGCCGCCTCGATATCCATGTTGCATTTCAAGCGGAAGAGCGTGACGTTTTCTGTGAGTTTCGAAAGAAGCTTCACGGTCTTCTCCAGTGCTTTTATATCGGAAGGACGATACGCCTGCTGCAAAAGCATCGGAAACGCGTCCTTGGCATCGACCTTCTTGATCTCGTTTTTCTCGCCGCGCTCGAGGATGCAGATCCCCTTCAGCGGAACACGGATATTGCTACCGAGACGATGTTTTCCGTTCCATGGTGTTCCGTATACAAAAGCACCGTCGTCCGTCACGCGGATCAGGGGCTTATCGTCGTTGACCATCACGGCGCGTTCGCCGAGGTATTTTCTCCAAAGGGCGGTATGTGTGGATTTTCCGGTGCCGCTGGATGCCGTGAAAAGATAGCCGTTTCCGTCAGCGGCAATGGCCGAACCGTGGAAAAGGAACGTGTCGTTAAGGATCGGAAGAGTCTCCGACATCTTTCGATAGACAGCCAGTTCCTCGAGCATGCCATCGGTCCCGCCCTGAAAAGCTCTCGGGCTGATGGCCGCTTCGGCTTCGGATTTTTTTCTTTCGTAAAGGAGATCGTCCGGGGTGATCACGACATCGATGTCGGGCGTCGTTTCTTCGCAGCCATAACTGCGGCAGTATTCATGGACATCCTCATAGATGGACTCCACACGTATGATCATATCCGCTATTCTATAAAAACCGATCATATCTTCACCCCTGATAATTCTTTTTACACTATATCGAAAATGCCTTTCGACTTCAATTCTTTCGCCATCTCTTAACACGTTCGTTATCCTTTTGACAAATCAAAAGGACTGCCTTCCCCGATAAGGCAGCCCTTCTGACCCATGTGGTGTTGAAATTGAGACAGTCAATCTTAGAGTTCGATCTCCGGCGT
>JAFZWA010000024.1 GCA_017617525.1 Clostridiales bacterium | reverse complement strand
GGGGCGGCGAATATTGCGGCGCTGGATGTGGAGGATCTTCTTTGCGCGGAGATCGATAATCCAGAAGATCTGGCGGTCGTTTCCAGTAAACTCAAGGAACTTGAGAACCGCACTGTTTATATGTGTATTGCCGCGGATATCATTCACGGCGGACATATCGCCATCATCAAAAAGGCCAAAAAACTCGGAAAACTCATCGTAGGAGTGCTTTCCGATGAGGCAATGCTTTCGTATAAGGACCTGCCGCTCGTCCCGGCATCCGAAAGAAAGGTCATTATCGAGAATATCGTAGGTGTGCATAAGGTCGTCGACCAGAACACCTTGAGCTATAAGGACAATCTCCTTTTGTACAAGCCGGACTTCGTCGTTCACGGTGACGACTGGAATACAGGTGTGCAGAAGCCGGTTAGAGACGAGGTCCTGGAGATCCTTTCTTCCTATGGCGGAAAGATGGTCGAGTATCCGTATTCGACGGATAAGAAGTATAGAGATATCGACGCGAAGACCAGATCGGATCTGCCTTCGCCGGAGGAACTTCGTGCGAAGCAGGAGGAGTCTGTAGGTGCGGCTCAGTTCGTCGAGGCGCGGATCATTGACACAACAGACCGGTATTCGGGCCTGGATTCCTGGTTGGTGGATAAGAAGAAGGTGCTTCTGGTCTGCGGCGAGTCGATCAATAACTATACTGTTTTGAACCGCAAATTGTTGGACTGCAAAGTGCCGATGGTGCGTTTTTCGGACTTCCATCCGAACCCGGAATATGACTCTGTTGTGAAGGGTGTTGAGGTATTCCGAAACGAAGGCTGCGACAGCATCATGGCAGTCGGCGGAGGTTCTGCGATCGATGTAGCGAAGTGTATCAAACTCTATTCGAATATGCCCGGTAACGGTGAGAACGGCAGCTTCCTGCGCCATGAGATCGTGCCGAATGGTATTCCTTTGCTTGCCATGCCGACTACGGCCGGAACGGGAACTGAGGCGACGCGCTACGCAGTTATCTACTATGAAGGTGATAAGCAGAGTGTTACGAGCAACAGCATCATTCCGCAGACGATCCTTATGGATCCGAATGTGCTTAAGACGCTTCCCCTATATCAGAAGAAGGCAACAATGTGCGACGCGCTTTGTCACGCGATCGAGTCTTATTGGTCGGTGAACAGTACGCCGGAGAGCCAGGCTTTTGCAAGATTCGCGCTCACAAGTGTGCTCAACAACATGGAAGGCTATCTGCAGAATACCGATGAAGGGAATGCGGGTATGCTCATGGCTGCGCATGCCGCAGGTAAGGCGATCAACATTTCCCAGACGACGGCAGGTCACGCGATGTGCTACACGATCACGAGCATGTTTGGATTTGCCCACGGCCATGCTGCAATGCTCTGTGACCGAGTGCTGTTTAGATGGATGGTGGAGACAGTCGCGGGCGAGGGTGCCGAGGCGAAGTGCTGCGATCCGCGTGGAGTTGAGTACCTGCGCAAGACTTTGGATGAACTGGGTGTGCTCCTGGGCGGTGCCAATGCGGAAGATGGCGCAAAGAAACTCGAGGAGATCTTCGCGGTTCTTAATCTCGATCGTCCGACGATGACAGATGAGCAGATCGAGATCCTGAAGAAGTCCGTCAACCCGGTAAGATTGAAGAATCATCCGATCGCGCTTGATACGGAGACGATCGAGGGGCTGTATAGGAAGATCTGAAAGAGTATAACTATATGTGATTTGGGACCTCAGGTATTCAGTATCTGAGGTCTTTTTGCGCACTGTGTTTACCCGCATCAGTGGAGGGTCAAACACTTTTTTACGGCTCGCTGTTATTCTACGATTAACAGGTTAGGAGGGGCTTGATAAGCCCCTCCTAACACTCTCTGATTGAGTGAAAGGGGATTATTCTCGTATGGACCCATATTTCCATAGTAGGCTTAATGAAGTGGCGAATAGAGTGGAAATTGAACGCAGATGGATAAGAAACAGGCAAATCCAACTGATTATCAGTGCAATGTTTATCGCTCTGGGAATCGTGCGTCTGGCTTTTATCAATTTGAGAAGCTATCAACTATTTTCCTTTAGAATCAGAGGAGGGTACTTGAATACCATTTTTGAGGTAATGATATGGTGGGCGATAGGTGGAGCTATTTTGAGTATCGGTGCAAAGAAAAGCGAAGGCTCGGTAAAGAGTCAGGTGCAGGATGCATTATTCGAATATGATTTCCCGATCAGCAACATGATATTGAACTTCATTTTCAAGGCTGTGTTTGCTCCGTTTCTCTGGCTTGCCAACTTTATTGGTTATCTTCGGACAAAGAAGCAGTATAAAATTGATCAGGAAGAACTTGAAGAACTCCAAGAAATAAGATGGAATGAATGCAATCCACCAAAATGATTGGTTTAGAAAAAGGCGATGAATTGGCCACCTTTTGAAAAAAAGAACCCCCGGAAGTTACCTCCGGGGGTTCATTTAATTGGACAATTGGGGTAAGTAAATTCAGATGCGAGTGTATACGGCTGCTGAACCGCGATTCTTGTAGTTACCGTTACGGTTCATAGCTCTTTGTACATTTGCTTCTTTGCCGGAGCTGATAAGCTGATTCCAAACTTTGCCTACAGTTATCTTGTGGCCGTGAGGTAAGTCAGTGTAGCTCTGCACGTTGCAAAGGACGAAAGAATCTCCGGGTGCCAGTGTTTTTACATAATCTCTGATTGCATCGATCGTATCATTAATGATCTGCTGCGTGCACGGTGTGGAAGAGTTTGTCGGTGTGAAGGTGCTGCATACAGTTTCGATGATTTCCGAACCAAGAACGGGTGCCGTCATCTTCTTTTCCGCGGCCTTGGCGTCGAGTATATCGAAAGTCTCATCTTTAATCGTGATCATAATCTTCTTCATAAGTATAATCTTCCTTTCTTTAGTTTGATCTTGTTATATATCCACATAAATAATCAGTTATTCCAAGAGTCGAGCGCATCTTCAAGATCATCTTCATTCTCAACTCCAAACAGTTCATATAAAATGTCATAAGGGCTTTCATAGCCAAGTTCTTTATAGTCATCCATCATAAAGTTGTTGTGCCTCCTTTCGTAGTTTTTTGTCTATGTTGAGTTAGTTGCTAAAACTAACTCGTGACATCATAATATCATGGAACGGTAGTCTTGTAAACTACTTTTTTGAAAATTCTCATAAAGATGAAGCGCCTGTTATCCTACGATTAACAGGTTAGGATAGTCTTTACAAGACTATCCTAACTCATCCTGGGTTGACATCGGAGGAATACGGGTATGGCTTTTTGTTGGCACTGTGGTATGGAACTTAAAGATGTGATGCAGTTTTGTCCGGGATGCGGGACACGTCAGGACGCTTCAAATATGCAAATCGCCCAACCTTCCGTGATTGATTCATCGGCCATGCGGAACATCAGCTCCGGTGTTTCACAAGATGTGATTCATACCCGATCCGACAGTCTGTCTGAAGTGAATCGGATGCTCAGATATTTTAGTGAGAAATCAGCTATTTACGATGAGTATGAAATTCTTCAGAACGGGATCGAAGAACTCTGCCCGACACCGGATCCTAATATGGGATGGATTTCGAAATGGTTAAAGTATGGGTATCTGAAAACGTTACCCTACTGGATCGGAGGAATTCTTTTCTTTATTGGCCTGACTTCATTATCGAAGAGTTCCACTGCAGCTGTTGGAGGCTTTTGGATGGTAGTCGGGATTCTTATCATGGCGCTGGTGACCAAGAAACGTATGGATCGAAAAAGCGAGGTTAACCGTATTGCTCAACGAATCAATGAGATATCTATCGAACTGAATAATCACTATCAGGCTTTTGGACCATGTCTTGTGGGATATGAGTTTTCAAATCCCAAGATCCTTTATTCTATCAAATCGACGATTGAAGCCGGTCGTGCGGATACTATCAAAGAAGCGATCAATTGTATCCTTGAGGACCACCATAGATCATACATGGAAGTTCAGATGGAGATGACATATCGCGCTGCGAAACAAGCGGAACTTGCCGCAGATTTAACGGCGATAGCCGTTTTGTGTAATCCGAATGTGTTCGGATAATTCTCTGATTCTCCGATTATTCCTTTTTTCGAAAAATCGAACAAAACTACCAATAGAGGCGGGATAAGTGGTTTTCACGTGGATTCGTTTGTAATATGAGAGGTTGAGACAGCAAAAACGTCCGATGGGGAATCTCCGTTGGACGTTCTTCGTATCGAGGGCTTGTAAATTGCCAATGAATCAGAGCGAAAAACTGTATTTTCCCCTCTGTTTTCCATTTTGTTTGATCTTTTTTCGAAAAATCGAACAGGATGGAGAATAAGGTGCTTTTCGAGCCGAATCTGAGATTCTATTCTCCATTATTCTTCTCGAAAACTTGCAAACGTCAAATGGAGCAGGTGTTTTGCCAGTAATCTCGCTTGACCAGGCGGGAAACCATGGGCAAGGATTTTGGTATATAATATTTCCAATGACAGATCGAATCAAAAGATTCTCTATCTGCCTAGTAATAGGGGGACAGCAGGAATGCGAACACTGAAAAGATTAGGGGCGCTGGTGGTTGCGGGGACGGTGCTTTTCGCGATGACCGGATGCAAGAAGAAGGCAAAGGCTCACGAGGGGGCGAAGTCCGCGGAGGAGCTGGTTACGAAGGTCATCGATTACATTAACGGGGATATCAAGTTTAAAGAGGTCAAGGATTGGATCGACTGGTATGGCTGGGTCGCCTATTACATTGGGGATAAGACCGGGATCGAATGTGATTTTCCTACCGTGCGCGCCGTGATCGACGATCTGGAAGAGGGTCCGGATTATATCAAGAAGCACCACAAGGAATTCGCCGAGGCCTACGAAGACGCCACGGGCGATGAGATCAATAAGAAGGATCTTAAAAAGTATATCGAGTACAAAAAAGAGATCGACGATCTTACTGAGGACGATGAGGAAGAGATCTACGAGCAGTTCCGTGAGTTCGCGCCGTATGACAATGAGTTCGACGAAGATAATCTCTATGAAAGAGAAGATTCCGATTTCGGGTCCTACAGCATCCCGATCGATGATGAAGAGTATCACTATCTGGAGATCCAGTACTATATCGATGACGGGAAATATGTCTGCTTCGGGATCAACTACGTGTGCTGAGTGATTGAATTGAAAGATGCTTGGGGTATTTGGGTATGAACACACTTAAACGAATGGGGGCGCTGGTGCTTTCAGTATCGATGCTTTTCGCGATGACGGGGTGCAAGAAGAAGCGGGAACCGCACGCAGGGGCGGCTTCGGCTGAGGAGCTCTGCACGAATATCCTGAAGGTCATCAACGGGGAAAAGGAATATTCGGAGATCGCGGACTGGATGGACTGGTACGGCGCGATCGGTGTTCGCATGGTCGCTGATATCGGGATCGAATGCGACTTTTTTACGGCGCGTGATGTGGTCGCGGATCTGGACGAGGGCGCGGGCTATATCAAGAAGCACTACAAGGATTTCGCGAAGTCCTGGGAAGAAGTGAAGGGCAAGGAGATCACCCAGAATTCCTTAAGTGAATACGCGGAGCTGAAGAGGCAGGTCGACGAATATGCCGCCAAGGATCCCGACAAGTTTTTCGAGGAGTTCAGGCAATTCGCGCCGTACGACACGACATTTGATCACGAGAGAGTTTTCGAAGTGCCGGATTCGCAATTCGGGCACTACAGCGTGAGAACCGGCGATGAGACATTCCACCATCTTCAGATCAACTACTACATCGATGAAGGCAAGTATGTGTGCTTTGGCTTGCAATGGGTGGTGTGACCCGGTTCTTTTGGCGTGGCGGAAAATCGTCTTTCCGAAATATTGTTATACCTTCTAGTCTGATTATTATCGCATGCAGTGCTTTCCGTGCCTTAAAATAGTGGCATTGGAGGTGTGTCGTGCAATGAATAAATCAGTGAAATTTCTAGCGGGACTTATGTCCCTGATTTTCGTGTTCGCTTTGTTTCCTATGACAAAGACCCGGGTAAATGCATATACGGATACCCACGGCTATTGCGGGAAGGGTGACCGTGACGTTAACTGGACGTTTTTACCGGGAATAGGAATGTTATTGATCTCCGGCCGGGGCGAGATGAAGGATTTTTACGAGGGGACTGCTCCCTGGTATACCTGGAAGGATGAGATCAAAGAAGTCCGCGTCTATGATGGCGTCAAAAGCATCGGCCGATATTCTTTCGCTAATTGTGAAAAAATGGAGAATGTCAGTATCTCTTCTTCTGTGGGATCTATCGGAGAAGGGGCATTTCGATGCTGCCGGAGGCTTTCGACCGTCGAAATACCTGACTCGGTGACGTCGATCGAGTATGGGGCATTTTACTCTTGCGGATTGACCAGTGTGAAATTATCGAAAAATATAAGCGATATCCCGGGTCGTGCATTCTTCAATTCTATATATCTAACATCTATTTTCATTCCGGAAAAGGTAGATAGAATAGGTGAAGATGCATTTAGCTGGTCCCCGCGCCTAAAGACTGTTGAGTACGAAGGGTATCCGTCTTTTGTGGATCCTTCCGCCTTTTCGAACTGCGATCCGGAGATCACTATCACATCCCCCCGCATGATCTTTTATTCGAGCAATGGTCATGGAACGGTGAGCGGGAAGGACCATGCCGATATCGGCGAATGTGTTGAACTGACCGTGAGAGCGGACTTTGGTTATGAAGTGGACAGGGTCTCTATCATCAGTGGCAAATACCAGATCTCTCATATCATCCTGCCGGATCGTGACGGAGTCTACAGATTATACATGCCGCGGTCGGAAACGCCTGTGACGGTCCATGTAGAGTTTGTCTCATGGGAACCGGAGCCGGAGCCCGATCCGACACCGACACCGACTCCGACACCTTTCAGTTCGAAAAAAGAGCCGGATTCGCCGAAGCAAGGTAAAGAGTCCCAGGATCCTGCTCCGACAACAGCACCTTCTGAGTCTTCGTCATCTTCAGGGGGATGGCTCTCAACACTTAAAGCGTATGCGCGGAAGATATTAAAATTGTTCCGATGAAGATAGACGTCGGATCCATACATGAGATAACAAAAGCGGTGGCCCGGATGACCACCGCTTTTTGATTTTCCGGTTCTTTGTGATTACATTTTATATCGCTTTGCATTGAGATCCGATTTAGCCAGATGAAGTTCTCTTTGGAAGTTTCTTACTGCGTCCATGCCGTACTTCTTAACGCTGAAGTAAAGCGAGCCGCTCGGTTGAAAACCGTTGACGGAGCCGCCGGCGTATTCGATCTTGAAGTATGTCTTTCGAAGCATATACCAGTAGCAGACGAGAATGAGAGCTGCGACCAGGAAACCGATCCAAAGACCGACCGGTGCTTTTGATATGGACATCATGATTGAGGTCAGTCCGGTAAACGCGGCCAGGACTAAAAGGACAACCGGGTTAGAGTCTGTGATCGTCGTGGCGGTGATGTCTTCCAGGTCGATCTTCATTTCCGTTCTGTATTTCACAAGGCCCATCGACGTGATGTTGTAGTAGAGGCGTTTGTCGGTAATGACGGCGTCCTCGCTGATGAAGCCCTCGTTGGAGATCACGTTGATCAGATAGCCGTTCTTCAGAGAGAACTTGATCTTCTCGTTGGGATCGACAAGCCACGCGTCAGCCGGAATACTGTAATGCGACGGGGTCTGGAATGTGCCGGGAGCGCCCGGAGCGGTGGAAGTCTGTGTGTCGATGTTGGGCGCCGGGGCCGGAGTTGTCGGTGCTGCTGTCGGAGCGGGAACCGGAGCTGCCGTCTGAGCCGGTGCTGGTGGTGCCGGAATCGGAGCGGGCGCGACAGGTGCCGGGGCAGCCATCGGGGCAGGAGCCGGAGCCTCAACCTTTGGCTTCATCTGAATCTTCTCCCCGCAACGCGGACAGAACGCCGAACCATTTTCCATCGTGTAACCACAAGAACCACATACAATAGCCATATAAAAGAACCTCCCCAAGGTTTTTGTTAAGATAATTTTAGCACAACCGTACGGAATGGATTAATGAGTAGAATAAAAAACAGGGCTGTGGGATACCACAGCCCTGCCAATTTGTTAGTCTTGAATCAAGATCAGTTCGATGTTAAGAACTCGATGATCTCATCTGCACGAGGATCATTGGCTTTCTGATCCGAATACTCGCTATAGCGCAAATAAACCATCTTGAGTTCGTAATTCTCGTCATAGTACACACCTTCCCATCTGGTGATTTCCCAATTTACGTCCGGTGCAGATCCCGGGTCAACAATTCTGTAGTCCGGATTGTGAAGAATGGCCTGTAAGTTGTCAATACACTTTTGCATTCCTTCTTTATCCTCAATCGTCTTGACTTTGGTAAGTTTGTCCGAAAGTGAACCGTCTACATACTTCTCAAGCAGCAGATCCCAACTCATGCTAGTGATCTCAGGGTCCTCTGTGTAGAAAACATCGCCATTTTGGTCGTACAGGACGTATGTCTTGAGAGGTCCTTCCTCACGTACAGGCGAATAGTCCACTGACATAAGGAAAGCGATTTGAGCGATCTCAAAGTCAGATTGTGAGGATGTGCTAGAGATAACACCCTCTAACTTGTTGAGATTATCTTTGGAAGGCTTTTCTTTGACTCCGCACGAGCTGGACAAAACAAGCAGACATATTAACGAAAGAAGGATTGGTTTTTTCATAGAATATTACCCGACATTACTAGCGTTCGATTCGTTATCGAAACCATTTACAGTATGGATGCCGTTTTCATCGATGTCAAATACCTGCCATACTGTTCCTACATTGTTTTTGGGGACAAAGTAGGTATTCCACAATGTATTACCTTTGTAGAAATGCACAACGGCATCTGACATGGAAAGAGCAGTAGAGTTTGTAGACTCCTTATTGCTGTAATCATGCACACAGTAGCGGAAGTGATTTCCTCCTTCTACAAGACTTGGATTAAATGTGATAGTTATGGTTTCAGGACCATAACTGCTTGTGTCATCAAGGTCAAGAACAGCAACTGTTTCCCCTTGGTAAGATGCGGAATGGTTTGAGAAGTAGACGTGACTTGTCAGAACGTCGTTGACATAGAAAGTCAGGTGTGAATCCAAATCGCTAGGAGTCGAACCCCATGTGAGTACGATTCGATACTCATCATCATCGAGAACAGGGCTGATGACCATTGTGTATTCATAATCACGATCGTTAGAATCTACTTTTAATTTGTCAGTAGAAATAACATTGTAGTATCCGGTGACAAATCCATTCTTTGAAATCTCAACTGTGTATGCTCCTGCAGACAGGCTGTAAGTGAATTTGCCGTAAGAGTCGGTAGTTGTTGATTGTACTGTTCCTGTGACGGTTTTGACATATGCGCTGTCTTGATTATTCCATCCCTTGCGGAATCTTACTGTGACTCCACTTTCAAGATTTCCTGAAATAGCGTTTTTAACGGTTCCTTGAACGGTGTATTTAGCTCGAGGATTGGAATTCCAAGCACTCAGCGATACTGAGCCTAGAGCAGTAGTTTCATCAGGGTTAATAGTAACATTCTTTATGCTGAACGGCAGGTAGCCTTCTTTGTATACAGTAATGTCATATACTCCTTGTGGCAGAACAGTATAGACATTTCCTTCATCATCCGATTCAAAAGAGAAACTGTATTTGCCTGCGCTATACGTGCCGACGTTATAGTCTCCTGAACTTGTTCTAAAAGCGGAGAATGATACTCCCGACAGCGTTGATAAAGTCAATGTTCCTGAGGGCCAAGAGACATCGTTTGTTAAGAAAGTGCTGAAAGACTGTGCTGATTCAACACACTTGTTAGCCCGCGGAACTGGATATGAATATCCGCCTGTTATGACGGGATTTGTAGAACTCGCAATGAGGTACTCTTTCACCTTGTGCGCTCTTAATTCCGGATTCGCCTGATACATTAATGCGACGATACCAGTAATATGAGGAGTGGCCATGCTTGTTCCAGACTTATAGGCATATCCGGTTGAGTTGAAAGAAGTTGGTACAGTGCTAAGTATATATGTTCCTGGCGCTACTACGTCAACACGTGATCCGACGCAACTGTCAGATGCAAGAGAATTACCTTTCTCCATGTTTCCTACTACGATAATGCGTTCTTTTACGATGTCTCCAGTAATAGCTGTTAACACGGAGTTGTACTGAGCGTCTGCTCCGACAATAATGTCGCTTTCCGGAATCACGGAGAGATCATCCGAATCGGTGACTTCACGTAATCCGTATTCGCCATTATCACTATTATCTATAATTCTAGTTTTATCGTTACAGTTACCTGCTGAACAGCAGAATACAAAATCATAGCCTGCCGATATGAATTTTGTTAAGAAAGATTCCATATCGGAAGCTAACGCATTTAATTGATTTCTGGCATTTTGACTTCCCTCTCCAATCTCGGGGTGGGAAGCGGAGATGCATAAAGTATAGGAAGTTCCCAAATGGCTACTTAAGTTAATTACCTTTACATGATTTCCAATTAGTTTTGTAAAGCCTTCCTTTGCACCCATGATGCCTCTATCAACAGTTCCAACACCACAAGCATAAAGCTTTACTTTGTTTGTTGTTGCATCATTTGAAGCAACTCCGGCGATACCCTTGTTATTGTTATGAATTGCCGCGATGGTTCCTGCAACGTGTGTACCATGATCCCAATCGTTTGAATTGTTGGATAAACCGGCATATATAAGATCTTCGTGATATGGGGCAAATCCGGTATCATATATGCCGACTCGAACTGAGGCAAAAGTGCTCTCGTAATCCCATGCACTAAACACCTTCAGTTTTGCTAATCCCCATGTATCTCCTGCCGGCGCAGATTCATTCCAAGAATCGGCAACATAACTACCTTCCCAAGAAGTACCATCATTATATCTGTAATCGTTTGTTACGGCGTCTTCCCCCATAGGGCAACTCAAATTCAGCGTGACGTTGATAACGAAAGAATAACTATTCAAGTAGTCTGCCATAATCGAAAGATCTTCAAGGGTCATATCATCGATGAACTCGATTTGGAAGTCGTTGGTTAGTTCGATATAGCCAACAATTGTTGCTCCGATTTCTTCACAAATATCTTCCATGACACTCTTTTCCAGTCCCATGAAAGCACTGACAAGAAGCTGATTTCGAACATATGTGAGACCTGTTTCTTCGTCAAATACAAAATCATCTTCTGATGGTTCTTTTATGTAGATTTCTCCGACATCATCGAACTCTCCAGGCTCGTGGATGTCATCGCCGCCCGAAGGAGGAGGAGTGATCTGGGAAAGATCTGCGTAGCTGCTGAGGGCGAAGTTTGTGAATTCTGCGTCAGAGGATCTGAAGTCAACATTGAAGTTGAAGGAGACAGAGCCGCCGACGGGGATGTTCTGATTGTAGTCAGCGCTTTTTACGATGTAGTGTGTGCCTTCGTGAGAAACGATCTGACCGTCCCAGAGTGTAGAGATCTCGTTTTCACCGTCGAACTCGAGCACCCAGTCTTCGATCACGGCATCAGTATTATTGGTGATGGTAATTCTGCCGGTAAAGCCCTGAGTCCAGTCGTTGGTGATCTCGAAAACTGCATCGAAATCTTCGCTGCTGTTTTCGGCAATGCCTGTCAGCATCTTATAGGAGGACGGATATTTGTCGAACGCTTCCGCGCCGGAAAGACCGAATTCTACGTAGCTTCCTGCTGCGATATCCTGGTTCCAGCCTGCGTTCTTAATGATGTATTTTCCATCGGCGTTGCTTTCGATCACGGCGTTCCAGATGTTCGAAATGCTTCCTGCGTATTCCATTTCGAAACGCCAGTCTTCGATTGCTTGTGCCGAGTGATTGTCAATGCGGATAGATGCGTTGTATCCCGAATTCCAGGATCCCTGGAGGGTAAAAGTGTACGTCAGATCGCCGCTTTCGTAGACGGGACCGTTTGCTTCGTCAGCCACTAAGGCGTGAGTATCAACGAGGCATACGCACATAAGCAAGGCCAAAAGAATGGCCATGAATTTCATTCTATAGCTCTTCATACGAATATACTCCCTTATATCAATTTAGATGGCATAACGATATAAAGAACATGACGATCGAAAGATCATCACGCCGTATTCATTTTTTTCAAAATTGAGGGATTTATGAGTCGTCAAAGAGTATAGTTTTCCCCATGCTATACCTCCGTATCTTTTATGCTTGTTGTGATCTCGTTATGCCACTTCTAACATATCAAATTTTGCGGTGGTAAAAATACGAATATCTTGCACTGAACCATAACAATCGTGCGGAAAGGTGCTTTTCGAGAAGGCTTATATTGCTAAACCTCGAGATTATTTAATTTTTCGGTGTTTTTCAGGATTTTTGCAACAAACAGAAATTCTTAATCGTCTATATGTTATACTCCTCAATACGAGGAAACGGTTTTAGCTGGGACCATGGAGAAGGGAACAGTTATTAGAAGAAAGAGGTAAATGGATGAAAGGGCTTACTAAGAGACTGTCATGCTTTGCGATGGCAGCTATTATGATCGGTTCTTTGGCCGCTTGTAAAAAGTCGAGCAAGGCGCCGAGTGGTTTGACCGATGCAGCGAATAACGTTATGGAAGCGCTGATCGGAAGAAACGAGAAGAAGCTGAAGAAGACCGGTGATTTTTCAGAAGGATCGCTCATGACGATCGACCTCATGAAAGATTGCGACGCGATCTCGGCGGTCATGGACAAAGCAACTTTTGAGATCGATGAGGACAGCATCAAGGAGTCTAAGAAGGGTACGACCGTGAAAGTTGTCGTTACGCTTCCGGATGCGGGCGCGGCGCTCGAGGATGCGGAGGATGAAGACGAGTTCATCGACGCTATCAAGGATCAGAAGGAAAAGTCTTACACCAAGATCGACCTGACTCTTAAGTTCGCGGTCGACGAAGAAGATTACACACTTACAAACGGTGACGCCCTGGTAAGTGATCTCTTTGGCGGAGATCTCGAGAAAGTCAATGCTGCGTTCGGAAAGATCAAGGGTCTCCCGGATCCGACGGAAGAACCGCCGACGACACAGTCGCTCGACGACGATCCGACTCCGACACCGAGACCGACAGATCCGCCGAAGGCAACTTCGAATGAATACGATGTCATCGTTTATCAGGACGACAAGACAGTCATTCACTTTAACAAAGTTGACTCTGACGGCGTACATTTCACGGTAGATAACCTTGCCGCATACGAAGTAACGGTTCAGTGCGATTCTCTTGCTATCGACGGCATTTCCATTCTGGATTACATCATGAGTGATAAGGTTTCGGCCGGTACTTCCGCGGAAGTCGTTACCAAGTGCGAACTGGAGATTATCCCTCAGCAGATCGGTACGGTCAGCGGCCAGCTCAATATCGTTGACTTCGATGATTATTCGAATACATATCCGGCGCTTTTCGATACGACTGTGATTGATTCGTCTGTTGCACCGGCACCGGCTCCGACAGGCACGCTGCTCTATTCGGATGACTATCTGCAGGTCTACTTTAAGGAACTGACGGGCGATGGTGCTGTCTTTGAGATGGTCAACCCGACAGCTCAGGATGTTGAGCCGAGAATCACGGCACTTGCGATCAACGGCAGAAACATCACAGATCCGACATGGTATGACTGCGAGCTCGCACCGCACAGCATGGGCAATCTTGTAACCATTCAGGATGATTCGATCGATCCGTCTGAGGCGGTCGGCACGATCAGTGCTCAGTTCGAGGTCAATAACGATGTATCTCAGTACAACACATATTACGCTACGGTCAACACAACGGTCATCGACGCGAATGTAACGGTTACGCCTCCGGCTCTCGAAGGTACGGTCATCTACGAAGACTCCAATGTCAAGATCACTTGCGTCGGATTGTCTCCGGAAGGCCCGATCCTCGGTGTCGAAAACCTGACGGACGTAGGAATCATCGTTCAGGCTGAGTCTCTGTCCATCAACATGGTCGGAATCTATGACGTATACCTCAGCTACTATACGGCTCCGCACAGTGTCAGCAGATTCCTCGCAGAGGGTGAAGTCGATGCTTCTCAGCAGGTCGGTATGATCGGCGGTGCTTTCATCATCGCGAACCCGGCAGAGAGAAAGGGCAACTATATGGTTCACCTGGACAATGTGGTGGTCGATGCTTCCGTAACGGTAGCTGCTCCTACAGCGACAGGAACACTGCTCCACGAAGATAAGAACGTGAAGATCTACTTTAAGGAAGTCCGTGAAAAGGGCATTGTCTTTGATGTTGAGAACCTTACTCAGTATTCTCTCACGATCCAGGACCGCGGTGTGCTTCTTAACGGTGTGGAACCGGGCATAGCGACCTTGAGCGATTCTTGTGCGCCGCACAGTGTCACTGAAGTCATGCTCTCGTGCAGCCCGGATACTTCAACTCCGGCCACGACCATCTCGGTCAATTTCGCGATTTTCTCCTGGGATGACTCGATTAAGCACTACGAGGTCGAGCTCACGGATAAGGCAATCGGATAATTTGATTCATTTTCATTGCATGAACAAGGCAGGGTCCGCGGAAACGCGGCCCTGTTTTTGTATTCACATCCTTTCGTTACCGAATTGTCACGCAGGAAGGACGATCGTCTATATAATGGTAGTGGAAGGAAAAAAGAGCGTTCTTCCTTCTAGTTTTTAATGTTGGGGTAACTCATGAAAAGAGTATTTGCAAGTGTTTTAGTTTTGTCTGTGATCAGCGGGCTTCTATGCGGTTGTTCGAACAGTACGTCGGTAAGCCGTCCGTTTGAATCGTCTGCCGGTTATTCGGGAAAGGAGCCGAGCGGAAGTTCTGAAGGCGATGTAAACACGATCGCGCCGCCGTCGGAAACGCAGTCGGTGATCACGGACGCGACGTCGGAAAGTGCTTTTTCCTCGGAATCGGAATCTTCTTCGGAAGCGACACAGCCTTCGGCACCGGAACTGACGCTTTCGCCGAATGAGGGATCGGACTATCTGACGATTCTGCAGCAACTGCGCCAGTCGATCGTTGCCAAGGCTTCGGAATATGACGCGCTCGACAACACCATGAAGGAGAGCTGGTGCTTCCAGAGAAAAACGGACCACTCGGTTTCGGGCTCCTACGAGTTTTTCGATATTGAGGAATATAACGGCTACTACGCCAACCTGAACGTGCCGGAGGGCGATAAGGTCATCTACCTGACGTTTGACTGCGGCTATCCGTCGGATAAGACGGTGGCGATCCTGGATACGCTCAAAAAGCACAACGCCAAGGCGAGCTTTTTCGTAACGAAGATGTATCTCGAGGAATGCTCCGATTACGCGGTCAGAATGAAGGAAGAGGGCCACATGGTCTGTAACCACACAGTGACGCATTCGGATCTGGTGCCGATGACGGTCGAGGAGATTGCGAATGAGATCTTCGATACGGAGGAGTATTTCTATGAGAAGACGGGCTATACCCTGGATCCATATTTCCGCACCCCGAAAGGCACTTATACCAAGCGATTGATGACGATCCTTACGGATGCGGGCTATACGACGGTGTTCTGGAGTATCGCGTATAACGACTACACGCCGAGCGCCCAGCCGGAGCCGGGGTATGTGACGGATCACTTCCGGACGTATCACCATAACGGCGCGATCGCCCTGATGCATAATGATTCTTCGAGCAATGTCAACGAGCTCGACGCGGTCCTGACTCTTCTGGAGAATGAGGGCTACCGCTTCGGTCTTCTGGACGAGCTGAATCAGGAGTGACGGGGAACGGGCGACGGGCGGCGCGAAAGCTTTTGTTTCCGCCGGTGCCGGTTTTCAGCCGAGGTCAATTTCTTACCGAATCAAAAGCGGCTCCGCATCTTTTTGATGCGAGCCGCTTCTTGTTTGCTTTGTTTTGTGGCTATGGGATCAGTCCGTGATGGCCTCGATCTTGCGAAGCTCGGAAAGTGCTTTTGCCACGTCGGCTTTAATGACTTCTTCGTCAGCACCTTCAAACTGTGCCTTCAGGCTCTCGACGATGCCTTCTTCGGTGGTCTCGTCCTTCAGGCACGAAATGATCGCGCCGAAGGTCTTGTTGCCGCGGACGACGCCGGAAAACTTGGCATCGCTGACGGGGATGAGAAGATGTTCATCGTCCTGTACATGGATCAGAAAATTCGGTGAAAGTTTCACTTTAGCGCCTCCTTTTGGATCACATATCTTCGATCGGGACGAACGGGAGCTCGATCGCGGACGGAGCCTGGGACTGTGTCGGCTTGGATGTCGGTTTGGTCGTGGAGTTGGATCCGCCGTTACCGCCACCGTTTCCATTACCGCTGCCATTTCCGTTTCCGTTACCGTTTCCTGCCGGTGTATCATCGTCGATGATCACGATCTCGCCTTCGCCCTCGTGCTGTGTCTCGAGAGGCTTGGTGGACTTGGTCTCGGATTCTTTCGTTGTTCCGTCGGTCGGATCAGATTCCTTCTTGGAAGGATCTTTGGACTTGGAGCTGTCGCTTGCGCTCGGATCGGCGCTTTCCGACGGGTCGGAAGGATCGGTCACATCGGAAGAATCGGATGCTGTCGTTCCGTTCTCGGTGTTATCCGTGTCGCTGTCGCTCGGCGGCGCGATGGTATTTCCGTCTGAATCTGTCTGAACGGCAGAAGAAGAGGAATCCGTCGTGTCGGTCGTACCGGACTTTTTCGAGCAGCCTCGGATGATCAGGACAACTGCCAGGATCAGGGCCAGGGCGGCTACAACGATAAGCGTGATGATCTTTTTGTTTTTCAACATGGTATGTGCACTCCAGACTGTGGTTATTATCTTTTTCCTTTTTCAATAAGTCATTATAGCATTTATTGAAATAATCTCCAAACTACTCATATATAATATAGATTTTCTGTTTCTGCGGCACGCATACTTGGTTTTGTATCGATGTATGCCTTGAGAAATTCCCTGGTCCGATATATAATATGGTCAAGAAGACCAACATGGTCAACATGGCCAGATGTAAGGAGGGATAGATATGCAGGTCAATATTCTTGAAGCAAAGACAAATCTGTCCAATCTTGTTAGGTTGATCGAAACCGGCAAGGAGGAACAGGTGATCATAGCCAGATACGGAAAGCCGGTGGTAAAGATGGTCGTATACAATGAAGCGCCTGTAGCGAAGAGAATAGGTGTCGCAAAGGGGAAACTCAAGTCTCCGAAGGATCTTGATAAGCATAACAAGGAGATCGCGAAGATGTTTGGAGGGGATCTATGAATCTGCTTTTAGATACGCACATCCTCATATGGGCATTGAACGATGACGCAAGGCTTCCTAAGAAAGCGAAGGAAATGATCCTGGATCCGAATAATGCGGTCTACTACAGCAGCGTCTCCATCTGGGAAGTCTCCATTAAACATATGCTTCATCCGGAGAATGTCACTTTCTCAGGTGAAGAACTGTCAGGCTATTGTCAAGAAGCCGGATACATTCAGGTGGAGATGAGAGACAGGCATGTCTACGCTCTGGAGACTCTGAAAAGAGAGGACGACGCGCCGGAACATGCGGATCCTTTTGATCGCATCCTGATCGCGCAGGCAAAGGCCGAAAATCTCACTTTCCTTACGCATGACGCGCTTTTGCCGTTTTATGGAGAAAAATGTGTTGCCTTGGTATAGTCGGTGAAAATATTTTTCCAACTACTCATATATCATGTAGATATTTGGACAGCATCCGCGATATACTGATTTTGTCAGATCGATCTTTCCCTCTTTTCGGTGTGGGGGAAGGGCCGTATCTGAGGAAAGATATTTTCTGCCCTCGGGCGGAGAAGGAAAAATGGTTTCTCTCTTTGAAACTTCGGGCTTGACCGACTTTGTAACATGTGATATTCTATCTCGTGCTGCGAAGGATGCAGTTAACATATAGATTATATGTGAGAAATATCCTCGCTCTCATCGAAATAGGTATGAGAGCCGTTCTAGTCCAGGAGGAGGTGAGAAATCATGGCGAACAAGTATGAAATGATGGTCGTTCTGAGTCCTGTACTCGGTGATGAAGGTATTACTTCTACAACTGAGGCAATCAAGGCTAAGATCGAGTCCGGCGCTACTGTTGATTCTATGGAGTCTATCGGTATGAAGCGTATGGCTTACGAGATCGAGGATCAGAAGGACGGTTTCTATCTTCTGTTCAACTTCACATCTGATGCCGATTTCCCGAAGGAGATCGAGCGTGTGCTGAAGATCACAGAAGGCGTACTGCGTTTCCTTGTTATCCGCATTGAGGAGTAATTCGGTAAAAGGGAGTAACGACTATGAACAAAGTAATTCTAATGGGTAGATTGACCAAGGATCCGGAAGTTAAGCAGACTCCGAGCAATATCGCTGTTTGCTCTTTCACGATCGCATGTGACAGACGCTTTAAGAGCCAGAACGGCGAGAGACAGTCTGATTTCATCAACTGTGTCGCTTGGCGTCAGCAGGCAACTCTTCTCGGAAACTATTTCCACAAGGGTTCCCGTATCGCAGTGGTCGGTTCCCTTCAGTCCAGAAGCTATGATGACCAGAGTGGTCAGAAGAGATATGTGACCGAAGTCGTCGTCGATGAGATCGAATTCGTCGATACACGCGCTGAAGGTCAGGCTTCTGCTCCGGCACAGTCCGCAGCTCCGGCTGCTTCTACGGCATCTGTCGTAGCACAGACTCCGCCGCCGGCACAGCAGATCGATCCCGGCTTCGAGGCATCTGTAGATTCAGACGATAGTTCCCAGCTTCCTTTTGACGTAATGGGTTATTAACAGGAAAGGGACACGTTATTTATTTGATGTGTCCGATATCTTTCGAAAGGAGATTACATTACTATGGCTGAAAATAGAGCACCTAAGGCACCGGCTCGTGAGTTCGGTGACCGCGGCATGAAGCAGAGACGTTCCAGAAGAAAGGTCTGCGCTTTCTGTGCTGATAAGGTTGAAGCAATTGATTACAAGGATGCAGCTCGTCTCAGAAAGTTCGTTTCCGAGCGCGGCAAGATCCTGCCGAAGCGTATGACAGGTACATGCGCTAAGCACCAGAGAGAGCTCACAATTGCTATCAAGCGTGCAAGACATGTTGCACTTCTGCCGTTCGTAGCGGACTAATTTCCGTTTACATAAAGGCTTTTAGAGTTTATAATGATAAGCACCTGTATTATTGATACGGGTGCTTATTTTTTGCCGAAAAACGCCGCGCAAGGGAGCGTGGAAAGCCTGAGATTCGGGCTTTCATGCAAAGCGTGGCAGGGCGATAAGCAAAAACAAGGAATCCGGAGGAAAAGGGAAATGAAGTGCATTTTGTTAGCAGACGTCAAAGGTCTCGGAAAGAAAGATGATATCGTCGAGGTAAATGACGGATATGCCAGAAATTTCCTTCTGAAAAAGAAACTGGCCTGCGAAGCTACCGCAGATAACATGAATAAGAACAAGCTCAAGAAGGGCTCCGAGGCAGAACATGCCCGTCGTGTCCTTGAGGAAGCAAAAGCCAATGGTAAGCTCCTCGATGGAAAGACCGTTAAGCTCGAAGTAAAGACCGGTGAAGGCGGACGTCTCTACGGCGCCGTAACCGCTATGGATGTGGCTGAGGCCATCAAGAAGGCAGGTTTTGAGGTAGATAAGAAGAACATCGACATCAAGAACCCGATCAAGTCCTGCGGCACCTACGAAGTTACCGCGAAGCTGCACACGAAGGTTTCCGTTAAGGTCAACGTAGAAGTCGTTGCTGCTGAGTAAGGAGTTTTGAATGCCAAATCCGGAGACGACAGATAGATCTATCCTGACACGCGTACCCCCGCAGAATAACGACGCGGAGATTGCGGTACTGTGCTGCTGTCTGGATTCACAGAAGGTGATCCCGACCGTTGCCGCATATCTTGTCGCGAACGATTTCTATTCTCCGGCACATCAGAAGATCTTTGAGACGATCTATCGTCTTTATTCCGAATCAAAGTCCATCGACCTCATTACGGTCGGCGATGAACTGAAAAAACAGGGTGAACTCGACAAAGTCGGCGGTATGGCGTACTTAAGCTCCATCGTGGACGCGCACGCTCTTCTTTCGAACCTGACAGAGTACTGCAGGATCGTCCGCCAGAAGTCCATGAGCCGAAAGATCATCAAGTCGATGGAAGACCTGACACGTCAGACCTACGAGGGCGAGACGGATCCGGGCAACCTCATCGAGATCGCGATCTCAAGGCTCGCCGAGCTTCGTGACAGTAAGTCCGATGACTCACTGGTTTCCCTTAAAGATGTCCTTAAGGAGACCGTCGCCAATATCGTAAATCCGCCGAAGGATAAGGTCGTTCGAAGCCATTTCACGCAGCTCGACTACGTTACGAACGGCTTCCGTCCGGGTACGCTCACGATCGTCGCGGCCCGTCCTTCCATGGGTAAATCGGCTTTTGTTATTAACATCGCCGTGAATGTCGCGCTGAAAGATGACCTTCCGGTCGCTTTCTTCTCACTGGAAATGAACGCGCAGGAGATCGCCAACCGTATCCTGGCCTCCCGCTGCGATATCTCGATCTCGACTCTTCAGAGATCAAAGTCCCTGTCTTCGGATGAGTTCACGAGGATCAACGCCTCGCTTCCGAGACTCGGTAACACACCGCTTTATATCGACGAGCACTCCGGCTTAAATACCGCCGAGATCTTAACGCGCTGCAGAGAACTGCAGAACCGCCTCGGCAAGAAGCTCGGACTCATCTGTATCGACTACCTGCAGCTCATGAATCCGGTATCGGAAAGAAAGAACGCTTCCCGTCAGCAGGAAGTTTCGGATATTTCCCGTGCCTTAAAGCTCATGGCAAAAGAACTGGAAGTCCCGATCATCGCGCTTGCCCAGCTGTCGCGTGAATCGGAAAGACGTGACGACCACCGTCCGATCCTTTCTGACCTTCGTGACTCCGGTGCGATCGAGCAGGACGCCGATATGGTCATGTTTATCCATCGTCCGGATTACTACAAGCACAAGGAAGAATCCGATGACGAAGAAGAGAACAACAATAATCAGCAGAAGTTCAAGAAGTACGACGCGGAAGAGATCCAGCGCGCGATGATCATCGTCGCTAAGAACCGTCAGGGTCCGACCAGAGACGTTTACCTGTCATGGAACGGCTCCAGAACGACGTTCTTCGAGAAAGAAAAGGCCGATCCGAATGCCGTTTCCGGTCCTTCGGACGCGGACGCTCCGCCGCCGTGGGCAGATGAGCCGGTACCGGTTCCGGAAGAGCTTTTCGGTGAGCCGTCTCTTCAGATCCCGAATGCCGTCATCGACAACGCTCCGGCTGCTCCTGTAGCTGCACCTGCGCCTGAGGCATCCCTGCCTCCGATCGCTTCGGCGCCTGAGGCACCCCTGCCTCCGATCGCTTCTGCTCCGGCACCTTCTGCACCTGCGCCGGCACCGATCCCGAAGAGTGCTCCAAACGCCCTTGACGCGGCGCTTTTCGGCGGGGATTCCGAGATGGAGTTTGAAGAACTTGATTCGATCGACTGGTCGTCCGATAAGTACGACGATCCGGGCGAAGTTTCCGAGCCGGGTTTCTTTGACGATCCCGGGCAGTTTTAAGGACGGGAGTTTTTAAGTGAAAGACCTGATTTCTTTGGTCGAAGAATATATTGAGAAGAACCGACTGCTTTCGGCAGGCCCGCTGGTGGTCGGTGTATCCGGGGGCGCCGATTCGATGGCGCTTCTGTTCGTTTTAAAGGATATCTGTGACCGAAAGTATCCGGATATCTCCCTTTCCTGCGCGCATATCCATCACGGGATCAGAGCTGAAGCAGATCACGACGAGAAAGTCGTTTCCGAGTTTTGTCTGGAACTTGGCGTGCCGCTTCACGTCGCGCATATCGATATCCCGAAGATCGCCAAAGAAGAAGGATTGAGCCTTGAGACCGCGGGAAGGCTCCAAAGATACGCGTTCTTTAACGAGATCTGCGGAGAAAAAGGGACCGTCGCTGTAGCGCATCACATGGAGGATCAGGCGGAAAGCATCGCCATGCACATCTTCCGAGGATCCGGAATGGAAGGACTTTGCGGCATTAGACCGAAAAACGGTAACGTCATCCACCCGTTTTTATGCCTGCATAAAGAAGATATCCTTTCGTTCTGCAAAGCCCGAAATATCAAGGTTTGTAACGATGTTACAAACGAAGATACCGCATATGACCGAAACTTTTTCCGCCACGAGATCTTCCCGAAGATCGAAGAAGGAACGGGAAGAGACCCGGTTTCCGCTCTGGTCGGCCTTTCGGAACGAGTGTCGGAAGAAAACGACTTTCTCGACTCACTTGCCGAGAAGGCGTTGGAGGATCTGTGCGGGGATGAGGACTTGAGTATCCCGCAGCCGGCGCTTGCTGAGATGCCGCGCGCGCTTCGAAGAAGAGTATTACGACTCCTTGCGATCCGGACGTTCGGGGATGTCGTCGATATCGAATCCGTCCACTGGGAAGCGGTACTGGAGCTTTCCGAAAAGACTGAAGGATCCGCGTCCATCGACCTTCCGGGCGAAAGGCTCGCGGTCCGAGAAGGAGGCAGGATCAGCTTCCGCGGGACAGGTGCTTTTGCCATGGAAGAAGGCGGATATGTCAAGGGCACGGGAATCGTGGTGCCTCAGGGGCAGGAGTATCAGGAAATTGCCCTCGCGTCACTCCCTATAGGGGAAAAGGTAAATTTTTGTCAAAGTTTTGCGCCAATGCGTCTCCGCTTTCTTGAGAATGAGGGGGACATAGTATATAATAATCTGACGTGGTTTTTCCCGTCCTCGGTGCTTTCTGACGCAGTGATCAGGACCCGGAGAAAGGGCGATACCATAAGCCGGGCAGGAAGCTCCTGCACTAAGGAATTGCGCCGATTTATGAATGAAGCGCATATCCCGCAGAGGTTTCGAGACCGGGTGCTCCTGATAGGGAGGGGCAATGAGACCTTGTGGCTGCCGGGGGTGGCGCACGCCGTAGGATTTACGGATGCTTTTTCCGCGGAAAAGTACAGGGCCGAAAAGGAAAAAGAAACAAACGGCAGGGAAGAAACCCTGTGCGTGTTGGAATTTTCCGAAGAGACGACATGAATGGGAGGACCGGAAGATGGAAAAGATTACCGAAGTAATGATCACCCGTGAAAAAATAGCAGAAGCAGTCGACCGGTTGGGCAAACAGATTACGAAGGATTACCAGGATAAAGACCTCGTTGTCATCGGCATCTTAAAGGGCGCGTCCGTGTTCCTTGCCGATCTGATCCGTAAGATCGATGTGCCGATGATCCTTGATTTCATGCAGGTCTCCAGTTACTACAACGGTACGAAGTCAACCGGGAACGTCCAGATCCGTAAGGACGTGGACAATGACATCCGAGGCAAGGATGTCCTGATCGTGGAAGACATTATCGATTCCGGCGTCACGATGCAGTGCCTGATCCGTGAACTCGGCGCGAGAGAGCCGAACAGCGTGAAGGTCGTCGCTGCTTTTGACAAACCGTCCCGCCGTAAGGTGGATTACTCGGCAGATTACATCGGCATCGAGGTGCCGGATGAGTTTATCGTCGGGTACGGACTGGATTATGCCGGAAAGTACAGAAATCTCCCGGATGTTTGCGTACTCGAACTTGATGGAGGTGACAAATGAGTCAAACAGACAAAAGACCGAAAAAGTCATTTAGCGGATTGCCGTTCTACCTCGTCCTTATCGTGATCCTGGTAGTCGCGTGCATGATGTTCTTGAATGACAGTTCCGGAAAGAGCACTTCGCTTTCTGAAGCGCTGAATATGATCGAGGATAAGAGCATCGTGAAAGAAGATGTTGTTTTGAACGGCAACACTCTTTCTTTCAAGTACAAGGATCCCGAGTCCGGAAAGAAGAAGGAAGTCAGCAAGAAGGTTCCTTACGAGTCCGAAGACCACGTAATGACGATCCTCATGGAAGCCGAAAAGTCCGGCGCGATCGAGAGCTTCGAGTATAAGCAGCCGACTGACGTATCCGCGATTATGTCGGGTATCATGATCTTCCTGATGATCGGCGCGATGGTATTCTTCATCTGGGTCAACTTCAGCAGAAACGCAGGTGAAGGCAGATCCGCGATGAACTTCGGAAGATCCAAAGCGAAGCTTTTCGACCCGTCCAAGAACAAGGTCAACTTTTCTGATGTTGCCGGCGCGGACGAAGAAAAAGAAGAACTCACGGAGGTCGTTGACTTCCTTAAGAACCCGAAGAAGTATTCCGCGCTTGGCGCGAAGATCCCGAAGGGTATCCTCCTTCACGGCGCGCCTGGTACAGGTAAGACTTTGCTGGCAAAGGCTGTCGCGGGTGAAGCGGGCGTTCCGTTCTTCAGTATCTCCGGTTCCGACTTCGTTGAAATGTTCGTCGGTGTCGGTGCGAGCCGTGTAAGAGACCTTTTCGACAGCGCGAAGAAGAATTCTCCGTGCATCATCTTCATCGATGAGATCGATGCCGTAGGTCGTCACCGTGGTGCCGGCATGGGCGGCGGTCACGATGAGCGCGAGCAGACATTGAACCAGTTGCTCGTTGAGATGGACGGTTTCGGTCCGAATGAGGGCGTTATCGTTATCGCGGCAACAAACCGTGTCGATATCCTTGACCCGGCGCTCCTGCGTCCGGGACGTTTCGACCGTCGTGTCGCTGTTTCCCGTCCTGACATCAAGGGCCGTGCGGACATCCTGAAAGTACACGCGAAGAATAAGCCTCTCGAGGACGATGTCGATCTTAAGGAGATCGCGAAGATCACTCCCGGTTACACAGGTGCCGATCTTGCGAACCTTCTTAACGAGGCAGCTCTCCTGGCAGCCCGCCGTAACGCGAAGAAGATCTCTAAGGCAGATGTTTCCGAGGCCGTCTTTAAGGTCATGGTAGGACCGGAGAAGAAGAGCCGTGTCATCACCGACAAGGAAAAGCGCCTGACCGCTTTCCACGAGGCAGGACACGCGATCGTACTCCGTACGGTTTCCGAGACCGAGCACGTCGAGAGAGTATCCATCATCCCTGCAGGCGGTGCCGGCGGTTATACCGCGCACAAGCCGGATGAGGACATCTACTATACAACGAAGAAACAGCTTATCGATTCCATCATGATCTCTTTGGGCGGACGTGCCGCAGAGCAGATCATCCTGGGCGAGATCAGCACAGGTGCTTCGTCTGACCTTCAGCACTGCAACGGTATTGCCCGTGAGATGATCACCCGTTACGGTATGTCCGAGAAGTTCCCGAACGTGATCTTCGACGATGACGATGAAGTATTCATCGGTAAGAGCTATGGTCACACACGTGTTTACAGTGAGCAGTCCGCTGCCGAGATCGATGCCGAGATCGCTCGTATCATCGATAAGGCGTATAAGGACGTTCTCGATATCCTCAACGATAAGATGGATATCCTCAATGCCGTAGCCCAGAGACTTCTCGAAAAAGAGAAGATCGAAGGACCGGAGTTCGAAGAGATCTACGTCAGTGGTGGTGCTTGTGTTACTGCGGCGGTTGAGGATACTGCTTCTGATTCTGAGGGCGAGGGCGCTTCCACTGAGGGTGCCGGCGCGGATGCCTCCGAGGGTGCCTCTGAAGGCAGCGTTGGCGTAACAGCTGACGAGATGCTCGCCGACAGCGCGGCTATCGCCAAGGAGATCGAAAGACTCGAGCAGAGCGATCTGAAGGATAAGGCGGAGCGTGAGGCTCAGGCTTCTGAGGATGCTTCTGCTGAGGCAAAGGAAGAGAAGAAGGACTAAGACCTTCTTTTCTTGAAAAGAGATTTGAAAGGCTGTCCCTATCGGGGCAGCCTTTTTTTTTGTGTGTGGGACTTGGCTCTGTTCAACAAAGTGTTCTACTAAAAGAGATTTTGTAGAACAAAACGTAGAACAGAGCGCAGAACAGATAGAAAAAAAGAGGCTGCCTCGTGTGAGACAGCCTCGGGACTTGTTCGGTGTTTAGTGCGGATGCGGGGGATCGCTTGATCCCTTGTACATCAGCCTGCGTATCTGATGCCCTCGAATAGATCATCCTGATTCTCGCCGTTGATAAGGACGGTGTAGCCGTCGATGGCATAATCGATCGATACGAGCTTGTTTTTCGTCGCGTCTTTGTTCAAAGTCATGGCTTCGAGTTCGTTACCGTCTGCCTCATAACCGAAGAGAAAAACGACGGTGCCCGCGGGGATCGTATAATCATCTCCGGATTGATCTTTGCAAGGAATGTCCTTGGCAGCGACGACAACAGCATCCTTGTAGTAATAATCACTGATCGGTTCCGGGATAGGACCATTTACCGCGGAGAAATCCCTGCCGGCGATTCCCGTTCCGAATACTTCGCTGTACTGTGTGAGAACAAATTGTGCCGGATCATACCAGGTGTCGGTGAAGTTGCCGGTGAATTTGCCGACGTATTCAAAGCCCGCGCTTCCTGTTAATTCGAAAACGTAGTTGTTGCATGCATCTTCTTCCAAAGCCATAGAGATGTACACGTAGTAGGTGTATTTACCTTTCACGAGCTTCATGCCCATGAACTGCTCGCCCTCGACCAGATCGGCATCCGGAACGGATACACGCATCAGATCGTCCATGACAAGGTCAATGCCGACAATACTGTCGTATTCATCGGTGACAAACTCCGGATGGATCTCTTCCAGAACTCCGTCCTCGTAGATATCCCATGTGATACGGCCGTAGCCGTCGTTGGAAAGCGTGTAGTTTTCGGGCGTTTTGCCGAAATAGCTCATGTCGATATAATCGGCGCAATACATGGCCGGGATCTTGAAGATGGTCGGATATACATTGTTTTCGCAATAGACGAAGTAGATGCCGTCATAACCGAGAAGGAATTCTACCGGGAAAGCAAATTCGTTGTCAACGAGCATGTTGCCTGCCAGATCTCTTGCCTGCCTGATCTCAAGATCATCGTAAGCGCCATTGGAAATATACTCGATGAAGAAATCGGAAAAGCCCTGCTTGTCGGTGACGATATCGTTAAAACTGATCTCGCGTCCGTCAGAGGTAGCGTAGTTATATGTCTTGATCGAAGCATTCTCCATATCACAGTCATAATCCTGTTTGATCATGAAAGAGAAATACTCGGTATCGGTACGGAAGAAAGTGAGCTTTTCTTTCATCGTGTAATCCTTCGCTTTTCCCTGGGCGATATTATCGCAGAACTGCGGAAGAAGCTTCTCGTAGAGTTCATCATAGTTTATGACCAGCTGACTAAATCTTGCTTCGAACGTGTTCCAGAGCTGACTGTAGGTGTCTTTCTCTTCCGGTTCAAAACGGATCTCATCGATCTCTTCAAGCATGAGACACGCTTGGGTGCTGCCGTTGTTATCGTACGGCTCACCGTATGCGCTGAACTTTGAGATTCTGGAATAGTAGACATTCTCCGCGTCGTGGGAGATCACGAAATCATCTGAGATCGGATAATCCTTCGGAGTCGCGATCCTGCCGGCGTCACCGGAAATGATGATCGGGTCGGTTTCTGTTTCGGTCTCCGTCTCGGTCTCGGTTTCCGTCTCAGGCTCGGTATCCGGTTCTTCTGTCTCTTCCGTTACCTCGGTTGCCTTTGTCTTTTTTGTCTTTTTGGTTTCCTTCTCGTCCTTCTTACCACATCCCGCGAGCGCGAGGACCATGGAAGCGGAGAGAAGAACAGCGATCAAACGTTTCATGGTTTGATACCTCCTGAAATATCTGTTTCCTTTTCTTTGTTCTTTGTGATCTTGTGATCTAATGTGCGGCGCCGACAGTCCGAAAACCGGTCCGCCAGGCGCCGCATATTGTATCTATATGAAATTATACCATGACGCGCTTTCTTGCGGGAAGATCAGTCCCGGATTGCTTTCTTGCGGAAAGATCAGCCCCAGAACATGATCGAGTAGAACAGATCGTTGATGTCTGTTCCGTTTACGGTGAGGTTCCAGTCTTCGTCCTTCTTGAAGTCGAGCTCGACACACTGGTTTTCGTCCAGATCTTCGGTAAGTGTCTCGACGATCAGGCTCTGTGTCATCGGGTTATAAAGGAGAACACGGACACATGTGCCTGCCGGGATCGTTGTTTCTCCGATCGGATCTAAGGTCTGCGGATCTACTGCGGTTCCCTTAATGTCCTTTTTGCAAGTAACTGCATCTTCTTCGCAGTGCCAGTAGTCGTAAAGATAACCCGGCTTACCGTCGTTATTGAGAGCGCTTGCTTCGTTATAGAAAATACCGGAACCGAGAGTGTCCATCATACCTGCAACTCCGAAACAGCTCGGATCGATCAGACCGCCGGAACGGAAGAAGTCATAGCACATATCAACGAAGGTAAGCTGGTTGTTTTCGATCTTGAAAATGTAGGTGTCGACAAAACCGTCCGGAGCCGTCATTCTGACGTAGAGGTAGTTGCCGTCGTCGAGCTTCATGAAAAGAAGCTCGTCTACATCGTAAGAAATGACGTCGAGATTTTCGACAGAGGAATCGAAGGTGTAGTTATTATAGCGGACGGTGAGGACGGCCGTTTCCGGTCCATAATCACCGGTATATACGCTGTCGGCTTCGATCTCATCGAGCTGTCCGTCACCGTCTACGTCCCAGACGAGTTTGTCGTTGATATCGCCACGGATGGCATAAACATTCGGAGTATCTCCGAAATACTCGAGGTTAAAGAGATTCTCGTGACCGATGACCGGGATCTTGTATGCATAGTAATTGTTATCGAGGCTATAGCCCTCGCCAAGCACGTTGATGGCATCGTAGGACATGGTGAATTCCAAATGTCCGTCGAGGATATCTCCTACGTTTTTCTGTACCCAGGCGCGGAACTCTTCGTCGGAATCCGAGGAAAGGAAGAGCTCGGTGAAATAATCTGCCAGACCCTGACGGTCCAGGACAACGTCATCCTGGTAGAGGCGATCGCCGGTTTCGGAGAGATAGTTATATGTCAGGAATTCGCCCTCTTCAAGATCTTTGGATTCGGTAAGGGCGTAAGAGAAGATCTTTGTATCGGCACGGAAGATCGGTGTTCTGAAACCCTTAATGAGAGTGGAGACCGTTTTTCCGTCGGCATGGTCCTGAAGGAACTGCGGACCTTCTTCTAAGAACTCGTCGATCTCGGCGTCACGCATTTGTGCGATATCGGAATCGATCGCATTCTGAAGATCATCGTAACCGGATGTCGGGATCTCGAGTCTGTCTGCGACCAGAGCATAGGTGTAAGTCTCTCCCTGGTTCTCGTCGAAGACGGCGTAGTAGCCCCAGTCCTCATACGGAGTGGAGAGTCCTATGTAGTCGAGTGACTCATCAAAGGTCAGGACGTTCGGGAGAGTGGTAGGATCTGTTTCGGTCTCTGTCTCCGTCTCGGTTTCGGAAGGTGTCTCGGTGGGCTCCTCCGTTTCGTCGGTTTCTACCGCTGTCTTTTTCGTCTTCTTCGTCTTTTTCGTCTTCTTGGTGTCTTTGCTCTTGCCTGTGCAGGCGACGAGTGTGAGCGCCATGGCGACGGTGAGAAGGATAGCAGTGAACTTTTTCATGTAAAATCCCCCTAATCGTTTCAAAGTTTTTTTAGCATATGCTTCAAAAGAAAACCGGATCGAAGCCGGCTTTCAAATGAATTCTGATTCAGTTGTCCGGGAAAAGTGCTTTTCGAGCGGGATATCAAGCCTCTTCTGCCGGAGAGAGATCGGCCACCTGCATGGAAAGCTGCTCGATGGCTTCCTTGTACTTCGCGAGGACCTGGGAAGAAATGACTTCACGGAACTCGGAGTTGATGGGATGTACGATGTCCTTGAACTCGCCTTCGGGAGTTCTTCTGCTCGGCATGGCAATAAAAAGACCATTGTTGCCTTCGACGACTTTGACGTCGTGGACGACGAACGACTGGTCAAATGTAATGGAAACTATGGCTTTCATTTTGCTGTCCAAAGAAAGTTTGCGAATCACGATGTCAGTTATTTCCATACATACCTCCCGGCCCTGCCTTGGACCTTTATACCCACTAATCTGTAGGATAACATATTTTTTAATCATATTCATCATATTACGGCGCAAAAAGGGTATAATAATAGGGCAAATGCGTGAGCCTTTGCGTGAGGGTATCTTTATTTTTTTAGAAATACCCGCGATCACATGACAATGGGAGAATTTTGGAGACATTATGAGTGAGGGAATGAAGGACTTGCCGTCCGGCAAGAGAGTATTTTTCGTAGGAATCGGCGGTATCAGTATGAGCGGACTTGCCCGCATCGCCGTCAATTACGGCCTGATCGTAGGCGGATCGGACATGCACCCGTCTGAAAGGACCGAGGAATTAAAGGAAGTCGGCATCACCGTTTACGGCGGTCACAGCGCTGAAAATATTAAAGAATTTAATCCGGACATCGTGGTCCATACCGCGGCGATCCTTCCCGGTAATCCGGAGCTCGCGTATGCTCGTGAAAACGGACTTACCGTCATGGAGCGTTCGGTCTTCCTGGGCCTCATTACGAGAAACTTCAATAACGTTATCAACATTTCCGGAACGCACGGTAAGACGACGACCACTTCGATGGTTTCTCTTATCCTTCTGGCGTCTGGCGCGAACCCGACCGTTCACCTTGGCGCGGAGCTCGATGCTTTCGGAGGAAGCGTGTATCTCGGATCGAAGGACCAGCTCCTCGTTTCCGAAGCATGTGAGTATCACAGATCTTTCCTGGAGTTTTACTCCACCATCGCGGCGATCACGAACATCGACTATGACCACGTTGACTGCTATTCCAGCATCGAAGAAGTCATCGACGTGTTTGCCCAGTTTACCGAGAAGCTTTCTCCGGAGGGAACGCTCGTTATTCCGGCCGGCGATAAGAACGTGCAGGAGTGCGTCAAGAAGATCCCGGCCGTACGCGCTAAGCTCGGCATGGAAGAGCCGCGTATCCTGACCACGGGCCTCGAAGGCGAGGGTTTTGACTTCTTTAAGAGAGAGCCGGATTTCTGCGCCGTCAACATCGAATACACCGACGGTAAGGCGGGCTTCGACGTCCTTTTCAAGGGCCGTCCGTACACGCACATCCAGCTCGCGATCCCGGGCACACATAATGTCTATAACGCCCTGACGGCAATTGCCTGCGCATCTCTGGCAGGTGGTACCGGCGAGGCTGCTCGAAAAGCACTTTCCGAGTTCACCGGAGCCGAGGGCCGTTTCACCATCAAGGGCTACTTCAAGGGCGCGATGGTCGTCACCGACTACGCGCATCACCCGAGCGCCGCGAGAGCAACTCTCGACGCGGCGTCTCATGTACCGCACAACAAGACATGGGTGGTCTTCCAGCCGCTCACGTTCTCCCGTACCAAGGTGCTTTTCGAGGATTACGTAACCTCACTTCTTCCTTGCGAAGACGTATTCTTCGACGAGATCTTCTCCGACCGTGAGGTCAATCCGGGCGACATTTCCTCCAAGGACATCGCCGATGAGATCAATAAGCGCGGCGGTAACGCGATCTTCTTTAACTCGAAAGACGAGATCGTTGACAAGCTTTCTTCCGTCGTCAATAAGGACGACATGATCCTTATCCTGGGACCTGAGGATATCCGCGCGCTGGGCGACCGTCTCGTCGCGATGGAGTAACGGGAGAATTCAATGAAGAAGATCCGCCTGATCCGCTTGATATGCGTCATAGTTCTGGCTGTGATCCTGATCGTCGCGTCGCTTTTTATCCTGCTCCCGAGACGAAATGACAGTTCCAGCGGGCGCGCCGCGGTCTGCTTCGTCCATGAAGAGATCATGTTCCCGCAGATGGATTACAGTTCGATGTTTTCCAGTGTGGACATCGCGTCGTATTACGTGATCGACGACTCCTGCTCGAAAGAAGAGATGCAGGAGAAGATCGGTAGGATCTCCGCGCCGAACGGACTGATCCTTTTCTGCGAAGGCGACTACGCGCTTTCCGGTCTTCAGATCGCGTCCGAAAGCGACAAGATCACCGACCTGTTTTTAGTATCTCCGGAGCTCGACACCAATGCCGATCTGGGCGACATCGGAATGACTTCTCCGAGCTGCCGCGTGGCGATCTTCGCCGAGTCCGGCAAGACCGCGGACAGCCTCTATGAGAGACTTTCCGGCGAGGATACGAAGTTCACATCCGGAACGAGATCCGAAAGCTCGGCACCGGAGCTTTTCCTGTCGTCCGACGCGAACCGCTACTACGCAAGAACCGGAAGCCGCAGTAATCCGCAGATCGCTTCCGTGATCGTACTTAACAACCCGCAGATGCAGACGTATATGGTCAACTACATCAAGAACCATATCCTGCTTCAAAAGGGCTCTTCCAAGGCACCGCTTCACACATGGGCGATGAAGATGCTCTGCACGACCTTTGCGGTCGTCGCGTTCTTTGTCTATGCGGCAACGCTTCCTCCGAATAAAAAACTCAGGCCCGCAAAAGCCGAAAACACCGGAGAAGAGGGCGAAGGTGCGGGTGCTTCCGGCGCGCCGGGCGAAGGCGCCGGTCCGGACCTTTCTCGCAACAGAGCCGGCAAGCTCCGCGGTCGTTCCATCGCGGAAAAGTACAGGAGTTCTCTGAACCACCTTCTCGCGCTTCAGGGCTTCCTGGGAGTGCTTTTCGCGCTGGTAACATTGTTCTTTATCGCAAAAAAACAGTCGGCCTTTCAGGTCGTTATGCTTCTTTGGGTATGCGTGACGTACTTAAGCTCCGCGTTCTTCCTGATGCCGTTTCTTAAAAAGGTCAAGAACAGAAAGGTCAGATCGAACCGCTCGATGTGGCCGATCCACGCGGCTTTTACGTTCCTTCTGGCGGGCGTGGTCTTCATGCTGACGCTCCTTTGGAAAGGCGCGGGATTCCTGAAACTCGACATTTTCCTCCTGGTCGAATTTGTCCTTTCGATCATGGCCTTTGTTTCGATCACCATGCTGCAGCTGGCCGACAACTTTTTCGGACGGATCCAGGGCAGCGGTCAGAGCGTCCTCGATTCTATGAAATTTTTGGTAATTCGACTCGTTCCCATGGTGCTAGTTTTCGTTTTCTCGATTATAATGAATAGAGAGCTGTTCGCGATCAAGGTATTCCTCCTTGCGGTGTCACTTCTTCTTGCGTCATACATGAGAAGAGTAGTGAAAAGGGGAGCTTTGGGAGAGACCTTGTCCGTCGCGCTGTTCTCTTGCCTTTACTGGATGATGTTTTGACCGAGGAGGATAGGGCCTATGTCATCTACGATCAAAGATGTTGCTAAAATGGCAGGTGTTTCGATCTCGACCGTTTCGAAGTTCATTAACGGGGGAAATGTACTCGAAGAGAATCGTCAGCAGATCGAAAACGCGATCGCTGCCTTGAATTATCAGGTAAATACCGTCGCGCGCGGCATGAAGACGAGAAAGACGATGTCTGTCGGCGTTCTGATTCCGAGCCTTTCCGACTATTACGGCGTTTCCATCCTTTCTTTTATCGACCAGGAACTGTATGCCAACGGCTACAGTATGATCATCTGCGACTATAACCAGGGCGATCCGACGGGCGCTTCCGATAAGATCAACTTCCTGATCAACAAGCAGATCGACGGCATCATCATGCAGCCGATGAATGTCCGTCAGGAGGACATCGACCGCGCGACAAAAGCAGACGTCCCGATCGTTTTCATCGATATGGAATACCCGCAGGTCTCCTGTGATTCTGTCACCATCGATAACGTAGACATTGCTTACCGCATCACGAAGCACCTGATCGATAACGGTCACGAGCGCATCGGTTTTATCGGCGGAACGCAGGGCTTTAACACCACGGACGACCGTGTCGCCGGCTATCGAAAAGCACACGAAGAGGCAGGCCTTTCCGTCGATTCGGAGCTTCTCTACCTCGAAAACGTTTCGGAAGAGAGCGGATACACCGCCATGGTCCGTTTCATGCAGAAAAAGGACCGTCCGACGGCCGTTTTCGCAAGCGGTAATGACCTTACCTGCGGCGCCGTCATGTACATCAACGAAAAGAAGATCGTCATCCCGGATGAACTGTCATTCGTTGGATTCGAGAACCAGACGATCGCGCACGTATATAATCCGACACTGACCATCGGTATCCAGCCGATCCGAAAGATCGGCCAGACCGCCGTACGCCTCCTTCTCGAGCGCATGAAGGAAGAGTACACCGGCGACCCGAGAAACATCCGCCTGAAGGCAGTAATCGACTTCGGCGCGTCGGTGAAAAAGATTAAATAATCTGCGCGTCTGCGCGGCGGAAAGATCTGTCGGCGGCGACGAGTTTTGCGAAGCAAACTGTCTGAGGAGCAGAAGACATGATCTTCCGCCACGCAAAACTCGTATATATATAATATTTTTACTTGACGCACCTCATTTCCCATGGTATTCTATTGCGGTGACCGCATGTGCCGGGCTCCTAAATCTGTGCCCTTTTTTGAGCGCAAACGCACGAACCATAGTGCTTTTCGCGAAGAAAAGAAGGCAAGTGCCTAGGATAAGACAGCGAGACTGGATGAACAGGAGGGAAACGTTTTTATGCAGTATGCAGTTATTCTGACAGGCGGCAAGCAGTACAAGGTTGCCGAGGGCGACGAGATCTTCGTAGAGAAGCTCGAGGGCGAAGCCGGTGAGAAGATCACTTTTGATCAGGTTATCGCAGTTGCTGATGATAACGGTATCAAGGCCGGATCTGATGTTAAGGCATCCGTTGAGGGCGAGATCGTTAAGCAGGGCAAGAACAAGAAGATCGTCGTATTCAAGATGAAGGCTAAGAAGGGCTATAGAAGAACAAATGGCCACAGACAGCCGTATACACGCGTCCGCATCACAGGCATCAAGGGCTGAGACGGATAATTAGAAGGTTGTACCTGTATCATGATCTCGATCGTCATATGGAAAGATCAAAAGGGAAGGATCCTGGGGTTCTCAAGTGAGGGCCACGCGGGATACGAGGAAGAAGGAAAAGATATCATCTGTTCTTCGATCTCGACGCTCTTTACCACTTGCGTAAACGCACTGGAGGAGCAGCTTCACTGGAATGACTTCTATATGGTCACAGGAAACGAAAGTAATTTCTGTGAGGTATGGACACCGGAAAGCATCACGGAAAAGGAGCGGGAGACCGCCCAGGTGATCTTCAAGACAATCATTCGGGGTATCCTGGATGTAGAAGAAAGTGTCAAAGAGAATTACGGTACGAGTTATCTGCGGGTGACAACGAAGACAAAATGAGAAAATGGAGGGCTTGACCATGTTAAAGATGAATTTGCAACTCTTCGCTCATAAAAAGGGTATGGGTTCGACCAAGAACGGTCGTGACTCTGAATCTAAGCGCCTTGGTGCTAAGAAGGGTGACGGACAGCTCGTTACTGCCGGCAACATCCTCGTAAGACAGCGCGGCACAAAGATCCACCCGGGCACAAACGTTGGCATCGGTTCCGACGATACTCTCTATGCACGTATCGACGGCCATGTTAAGTATGAGCGTATGGGCCGTGACAAGAAGAAGGTCAGCGTTTATCCGGCAGAGTAATTCCTCGCTCGGATATTTCGGGGACTTTCCCTTGGTAATGGAAAAGAATT
>JAFZWA010000023.1 GCA_017617525.1 Clostridiales bacterium | reverse complement strand
TTCAGAGAAAGGAATCACGGATATCTCTGATCTTCCGGAGGTCGAGGATGGGATCTATCTCTGGCAGGGAGATATTACTACACTCAAGTGTGATGCGATAGTAAATGCGGCAAACTCGGGCATGACCGGATGCTATGCTCCGTGTCACGGTTGTATAGACAACTGCATTCATACATATGCCGGCGTGCAGCTCCGAAAGGCCTGTTCCGACATCATGAAGAAGCAAGGACATGATGAGCCGACGGGGAGCGCGAAGATCACTCCAGCGTTTAATCTTCCCAGCAGGTATGTCATTCACACGGTTGGCCCGATCATCATGGGACCGCTTAGAAAAGACGACGAGGATCTTCTTGCTTCCTGCTATCGCTCCTGCCTGGAACTCGCGGAGGAAAACGGTGTGAAAAGCATCGCCTTCTGCTGCATCTCCACGGGAGAATTCCATTTCCCGAATCAGCGTGCGGCAGAAATCGCCGTGAAGACAGTACGGGAATACCGGGAAGAAAAAAGAAGCAGCATGAAAGTGATCTTTAACGTATGGAAGGAGATCGACTATGACATATACAGGAAATTACTCGGATAAGATAAAAAGACTAAAAGAAGCGATCCAAGATGCAGATGCCATCGTGATCGGCGCAGGTGCCGGACTTTCGACCTCTGCGGGATTTGCGTATAGCGGTGAGCGGTTCGAGAAGTATTTCTCGGATTTCGGTAAGAAGTACGGATTTACGGATATGTACTCGGGCGGATTCTATCCTTACAAGGACCCGGAAGAGATGTGGGCGTACTGGTCGAGATATATCTTCATCAACCGGTATATGGATGCGCCGAAGCCCGTCTATGACGAACTTCTTGATCTGGTGAAAGAAAAAGAATACTTCGTGCTCACGACCAATGTCGACCACTGCTTCCAGAAGGCCGGATTTGATAAGGAAAGACTCTTCTATACGCAGGGAGATTACGGCCTTTTCCAGTGCAGCGAACCCTGTAAAGAGGTCACCTACGATAACGAGAAGATCATCCGGGAGATGATGGACAAACAGGCCGATATGAAGATCCCGACGGAACTTTTGCCGAAGTGTCCGAACTGCGGAAAACCGCTGACCATGAATCTTCGTTCTGACGACAAGTTCGTCGAAGATGACGGATGGAAGCTTGCCTGCTCGAGATACGAAGTATTCCTGGAGACACATAAGACGGGGAAGATCATCTTCCTGGAGCTCGGAGTCGGATTTAATACGCCAGGCATAATTAAGTTCCCCTTCTGGCAGATGACGGTGAAGAATCCGGAGGCTACTTATGTCTGTATCAATTTCAGTGATGCCGATTGTCCTGAGCAGATCCGCGACCGGTCAATATGTATCGAAGGCGATATCGGGCAAGTACTCGAAGATGTAAGGAAGTGATCCCATGATCCTCAATACAGGTATGCGGACAGATATTCCCGCTTTCTATTCGGAATGGCTGTGTAACCGTATCCAAGAGGGATTCGTCCTGGTGCGTAATCCCTATAATCCATCTTCGGTGACGCGCTATAGCCTGTCACCGGATGTGGTGGATCTGATCTCTTTTTGCACGAAGGATCCGGCTCCCATGCTTCCCCATATGGATATCCTTAAACCCTATGGACAGTACTGGTTTGTGACGATCACTCCGTACGGAACGGACATTGAACCGAATGTTCCGGACAAGGCGAAAGTGATGGAAGATTTTAAGCGCCTTTCAAAGATCGTGGGGATCGACAGCATAGGCTGGCGTTATGATCCTATCTTCGTGGATAAAGATCACAGCGTAGAATGGCATATCTCAGAGTTTTCGAAGATGGCGGAGACGCTCTCGGGATACACGAAGACCTGCGTGATCAGTTTTATCGATATCTATAAGAAAGTGGAGCGTAATTTCCCGGAGGCGAGAGCTGTATCCCGGGAGGACAGGCTTACGATCGGAAAAGCTTTTATCGAGATTGCAGGACGATATGGCATGACGCTCCGGCCTTGCGCGGAGGGAAAAGAACTGGAACCTTTTGGCGCGGACTGTTCCGGATGCATGACGGTAAAGACTTTTGAGACGGCACTTCAATCTCGTATGGATGTACCGAGAAGAAATAAGAATCAGAGAAACGGTGAGTGCGCCTGTCTGCTTGGGACCGACATCGGTGCCTATGACACATGCGGACACCTGTGTAAGTACTGTTATGCGAATACGAATGCGGCGCTTGTGAAAGAAAATATGAAAAGACATGATCCTGCATCGCCGTTTCTTATCGGAAACAGTGAAGCGGGCGATGTGATCCACGAAGCCGATCAGAGAAGCTGGATCGATCGGCAGCTGATGCTTGATATATAATGAACTCGTCCAGTTTTAAATGAGGTTCAGGGCACTGCCCGAAAAGGGAGGAACAAAATGGGAAGATTAAAGATCGCGTTTTTTGATGCAAAAGAGTATGACAGAAGTTCTTTTGAAAAAGCAAATTCGGACGGAAGATTCGACATACGATACTACGAGACGAGATTGACGGAAGATACCTGTCGTTTAGCAGAGGGCTGCGATGTAGTATGTGTATTCGTCAATGATGATATCAACCGAAATGTGATCGATAAACTCGCTGACATGAAAGTGCGCCTGATCGCCCTTCGCTGCGCCGGCTATAACAATGTGGATGTCGAATATGCCTACGGGAAGATCCACGTCGTCCGAGTGCCGGCATATTCTCCCTACGCAGTGGCAGAACATGCGATCGCACTTCTTCTTACATCGATCAGAAGGATCCATAAAGCGTATATCCGCACGAAAGATTTTAACTTCAGTCTCAATGGAATGACAGGATTTGATCTTCATGGAAAGACTGTCGGTGTGGTAGGTACAGGTAAGATCGGACGGATCTTCATCGATATCTGTAAAGGATTCGGAATGCATGTTATCGCTTACGATAAATTCCCCGCGGAAGGATCCGGTATCGAATATGTTTCTCTGGATGAGCTGTGGGAAAGAAGTGACATTATTTCTCTGCACTGTCCTCTCACGGATGAGAACCGGCATATGGTCAACGAAGAATCGATCGCAAAAATGAAAAAAGGTGTCGTCCTGATCAATACATCGCGTGGCGCGCTTATCGACGCAGAGGCCCTTGTAGAAGGGATCAAGTTAAGAAAAGTCGGAGCGGCCTGTCTGGATGTGTATGAGGAAGAATCCAATGTTTTCTTCCACGACTATTCGAACCACATCGTGGATGACGATACGCTCGCCAGGTTGATCTCCATGCCGAATGTCATCGTGACATCACACCAGGCTTTCCTCACATCTGAAGCACTATCAAATATTGCGGATACTACGCTTACCAATGTTGAGGAATACTTCGCACAAGGCAATTGCAAAAATGAAGTATGCTATAAGTGCGCATGCGTGAACAAGTGCCCACAGGATCATAGTAAGAAGTGCTTTTGAAAAAGCACCGGGAGTCAGTTGATCGTCTTCTCCGTGATCCTGTCAAAGAGCGCGCTGTATCTTTTCTTTTCAGAGGAAAGGCACGCGAGAAAGTAATCGGTATGGCACTCCGGATCGGCGATGGGGACGGTGATCTTTCCTTTTGTCTCGAATCCTCTGCTGGTGTAATAACTGGAAGAAAATGACGGGTAATTCGAGTTCTGCGACAGCTCGAAAAATGAATCCGAATCGATCTGCAAAAGGTAGTTGGTGTTTGGTGTCTTGTTGTTATGGAAGTTGATCCAGAAACCGATCTGTGTCAGAAGAAGGATCGTCTTTCCGTCTAAGTCGGAAAGATGCACTTCCGGATAGAACGCAAGAGGATCTCCGGGCATAAGTGAGATGGACAGGTCTTCGTGTCCGCACTTTTTTACATAGATATCGTCATCCTTCGGATCTTCGTGTAATACGGCGAGGTGATACTCGTGCTTTTTCAGACGCTTGACGAAGTGTACATCATCTGTCATGTCGGCGGAGATCGTCATGCCTTCGAATATCGTATTGAGCATCGGCGTCAGAACGATCTGGGGGACAGGCGCGCAAAAGCCGATGGAGATGGTGTGAAGGCTTTTGTCGTATGCTTTTACCTTTGACTCGAAATCCGCATCCGCTTCCAGAACATCTCTTGCATATTTTGCTGCATGAAGTCCTGTCTCATTCAGACGCAGCTGGTTCTTACTGCGGATAAACAGATCTACGCCGAGATCTTCCTCAAGCTTTTTCATAGCGCGTGTCAGCGCCGGCTGGGACGTATGGAGCTTTTCCGCGGCGGCGGAAAGCGTGCCGCACTCGGCGAAAGTATGAAATTGTTCAAGAAGATGGATGTCGATCATAAAGGCGCCTCTTCACGGTTCAGTATTCACTTTGGTTATAGCAGAATTCGTTATTGGCATTGTACATCATTCTGAAGTCACTGTAAACTGAAACCATAAAGAAGAACACCCTGAGGAGGAACAGATATATGGAATATGTAACACTTTCGAATGGAGTACAGGCACCGGTATTAGGCATCGGAACTTTTCTGATCAGCCCGGAAGATACAGTGAACAGCGTATATTCAGCTATAAAGATGGGATATAGGCTCATCGATACGGCGAACGCATATATGAATGAGAAGTCCGTCGGCGAGGCCGTAAACAGAGCGGTCAGCGAAGGTCTGGTAACAAGAGAGGAACTCTTCATCTCGACAAAACTCTGGGCATCGGTCTATGAGAATGAAGATGCAGTAGAAAATACTCTTAAGAGACTGAACATGGACTATGTCGATCTTCTTTTCATCCATCAGCCGGCAGGAAACTTCATGGCGGGTTACCGTCAGCTCGAGAAAGCATATAAAGAGGGAAAAGCCAAGAGTCTCGGCATCTCGAATTTCTACGGTGAGAAACTGGACAGACTCCTTAATGACGTTGAGATCAAGCCCCATGTCATGCAACTTGAAGCGCATCCTTACTGCACAGAGAAGGAAGTGCGAGACAGAGTTGCGGAGTACGGCACAGTCCTCATGGGCTGGTATCCGCTGGGACACGGTGATCCGGGACTGGTGAAGGAAGAGATCTTCACAAGACTTTCCGATAAGTACAGAAAGAGCAATGCGCAGATCGTACTTCGCTGGGCGACACAGATGCAGTTCATCACGATCCCCGGTTCGAAAAATCCGGATCATATCCGAGACAACGGAGACATCTTTGATTTTTCTCTGACGGATGAGGAAATGGCAGAGATCGCCAAGCTCGACGGCACCAAGAAGTACTACAACGCGACCGATGAAGAAGTAGAGAAGTATGCAGGCATGCATCTTCCGTTCGAAGGATAAGGAGAGTCAGAATGATTTTCGGGAAAGGAGGAGCAGAAAGTGAACAAAAAGAATCTTCGGCTGATCGTGGATATCGTCATGACAGTGATGCTCCCGCTTCTTATGGCATACTCTCTTATCGGTGAGCAGAATCATGAGATCCTCGGAAGTCTGATGCTTGTACTCTGCATCCTTCACCATGTACTGAACCTGAAATGGTACTCGGCTCTTTTCCATGGGAAGTACGGGATAAAACGGATCATCCGGACCGCTCTCGATATGATTCTTCTGGTCATCATGTTTGCACTTCCCATCAGCGGGATCCTGATGTCAAAGCACCTGTATACGTTTATTAACGTGCCCTCTGCCGCTTCCACTTCGAGAGAGCTCCACCTGCTTCTTTCTTACTGGGGGTTTGTGCTGATGTGTATCCATGCAGGAACTCACCTCGTTCCTGCCGGAAAGAAACTTCTTCGGAAGAATAAGACAGCATGGATCGCAGTCCATGCTGCCTGGTGTGCGATCGCCGGTTACGGTGCATATGTTTTTGTTCGAAGATCCATGCACGAGTATATGTTCCGAAAGACGATGTTCGCCTTTATTGACACGAGTGAATCAAAGATCGTGTTTTTCCTGGATTTCACAGCGGTCATGCTGCTGTTCATACTCGTCGGATACATCCTGTTTACAGATTTCAGAAAACGGAAAACAAATACAACTAAAGAGAAAACATGAAGGAGGTCAATATGGCGGAAAAAATCGTTCAAACAGCGGGAAGAGATGCTTTAGGAGAATTTGCGCCGAACTTTGCTCACTATAACGATGATGTTCTGTTCGGAGAGAATTGGAATGACGAGGCTCTTGATACCAAGACAAGATGCATGATAACTGTTACGGCTATCATGGCGCAGGGACTAGTAACAGATGCACTGAAGCATCATATCATGAATGCGAAGAACAGCGGAGTAACGAAGGAAGAAATGGCTGCATTGATCACGCACACGGCTTTTTACTCCGGTTGGCCGAAAGCTTGGGCCACGTTCGGTTATGCAAAAGAAATATACAAGGAGGATAACTAAAATGAACAGAGTGAATTTTGGAGCAAAGCCGCTTATGTACCCGCAGCCGGTACTGATCATCGGCACCTATGATGAAAACGGTGTCCCGAACGCGATGAATGCAGCGTGGGGGATCACCACGGATTTTAGAGAGATCACCATCAGCCTTTCTGAACATAAGACGACGGAAAACCTTCGCGCGAGAGGTGCTTTTACCGTAAGTATGGCAACGGAAGATCAGGTCGTTCCTTGTGATTATGTGGGTGTTGTATCCGCGAATAAAGTCCCGGACAAATTTGAAAAAGCGGGCTTCCACGCGACAAAGAGTGAATTTGTAGATGCCCCGTTGATCGATGAGCTTCCGCTGGCCATGGAGTGTAAGGTGAAGAGCTTTGAGGATGGCATCCTGATCGGAGAGATCGTAAATGTTTCCGCGGATGATCGTGTCGTTGTCGACGGGAAAGTCGATATCCGCATGGTCAAGCCGATCAGCTTCGATCCGTTCGGAAACGCATACTATGGCATCGGCGAGAAGGTCGGCAGTGCTTTTGCCGACGGAATGGCATTGAAATAATGCCGGGTGAGAACTGACTGTTCGGGAGGAAAGAGAATGAGAAAGATAAGAATTATGACGATGATCGTCGCGATGACACTTTGTATTTCGGCACTTGCCGGCTGCAGGAAAAAGCCGAGCGCGGTTGCCCAGAACGATGAAATAGCACTGTCCGGTGATACAAAGGTGCTCGTGGTCTATTTCTCGTGGTCCGGAAATCTTCAGAAGATGAGTCATTGGATCGCGGAAGAAACAGGCGGAGACATCATCCGGGTCCTGGCAAGTGATCCATATCCGGAAGACTACGACGAGACAGCTGATCGTGCGAAAAAAGAAAAAGACGAAGGGATCCGCCCCGCGATCACTATTGATCTGACCGCGGAAGAGATCGCGAAATATGATACGATCTTTTTGGGATTCCCGGTATGGTGGTATGACCTTCCGATGCCGATGTGGACATTCCTCGAGAGTGTAGATCTGGAAGGTAAAACGGTGATCCCGTTCTTTTCACACGAAGGTTCTTCGACCGGCGCGAGCAGCCTGGATACGATCAAGAGACTGGCAGAAGGCGCGGATGTGAAAACTGACGACGCCCTTTCGATCCGAGGCGGCAAGGTCGCCGGATCCGAGGAGACTGTCAGAAATTGGGTCAGGGACCTAGGTTATGGTAAATGATCAACTTTCGTTCTATACGAGGTAATCAGAATGGAAAAACGAGAAAAGATCCTGCATAGTGTGATCAATATCATCATCGTGATCCTGGTCGCGGTCGGTCTTTATATGACGATGACCTACCGTTCCGAATACATGGAGTTTCAGATGCGAGGGACGATAAGTCTTCGCTACTATACGGTGCAGTCGAATCTCTTTGCAGGGATCGTTGCCCTGATGGCGCTTTTCTATCAGGGAAAAGCAACGAAGGTCTTAAAACTGATGTCGGCGACAGCAACGGGACTGACATTTGCCGTTGTTCTATTCTTCCTCGGTCCGCTTTATGGACACTGGCGGATGTACAAGCGTGCGAATCTTTTCTTCCATCTGATCGTGCCGCTTCTGTCTATGATCGAATTTGTCCTTCTTTCCGATGTGCCGAAGAAATGGAAGTGGAAAGTGCTTTCGGCTGTGCCGACTCTGGTATATGGGGTGGTCTACGTTCTGAATATCCTGATCAACGGAGTGGGTGAAAGATATCCGAATTATAATGACTTTTATCTGTTCCTCCGCTGGGGATGGGGCGTGGCGCTCCTGATCTTTGCCGGGATCGTCCTTATCTCTTTCGGGATCGCCTGTCTGCTTTCAGGAATAAATACAAAGGTCGATAAACTAAGGAGAAGAGTATCATGTCCATCACAGTAAATCTCAGATACAAAGGAAAAGACGGAAGCGCCAAGCTTTTTGTTGAAGAAATGATTTCGAGCGGGACTGTCGACAAGATCCGTGCGGAAGAAGGAAATCTCAGATACGAGTACTATCAGTCGATCGATGATCCCGAGACGATTCTTCTCATCGACAGCTGGGAAAACCAGGAGGCGATCGATAATCATCACGCTACACCCATGATGGAGGCGATCGCTACTCTTCGCGAAAAGTACGACCTTCACATGACAGTAGAACGGTATAAAAGCGATGCTGTTCCTGAAACAGAGAACAGATTCATAAGACATTGACGGAGATGTTTACAGGAGATTGGAAAGAGAGATGACCACTTTGAAGAAGATGATCAGATCATTTCGCGTGAGACAATGTGGTTGACAGGAAAGAGATTGGCTCCTATAATACATATGAACAGTTGTTCATATGTTAATATAACAAGGAGGCAGCTTAGTGAATTCTTTGACGGTAGATACAGAAGAATTGACGATCCCCAAAAACGATGAAAGATACCTTGAACCGACGAAGATGCTCGACTACGGTGACGAGTCCATTCAGGATCTTATCAGGGATCGAGGGTGGCCGGATCTTCCGGTGTTCGAGAGAATCGGCGCGATATATAACTTCGTAAGAGACGAAGTGCTTTTCGGCTATAACCTCGATGATTCGCTTCCCGCGAGTCGTGTGTTGAGAGACGGGTATGGGCAGTGTAATACGAAAGGGACGCTGTTCATGGCATTGCTTCGTGCCTGCGGGATCCCGTGCCGTGTGCATGCTTTTACCATCGATAAGAAACTTCAGCACGGGGCGATGACGGGCTTCGTGTATAGAAATGCTCCCCATAATGTTTTTCACAGCTGGGTAGAGGTGCTTTTCGAGAGGAAGTGGTATAACCTCGAAGGGCTGATACTTGACAAAGAATATCTGACTTCGCTGCAGAAGAAGTTTCCCGAATGTAAGGGGCCGTTCTGCGAATATGGTGTAGGTGTTGATGATTTTCTTGCACCGGTGATCGATTGGAACGGGAACGACACATATATCCAGAGTACAGCGATCAATCAGGACTTTGGCGTATATGATAATCCTGACGATATGCTTCTTATGCACCATCAGCAGATCGGGGCGCTGAAAGGCTTTATATTCAGGCACTTGGGTAGACATCTGATGAACAGGAATGTTCGGAAAGTGAGGACTTGCTAAGCAAAAGACAGGTCCCTTCACATGAGCTTTATTCTTATATACGACATGCGACGAATTAACTTCCTGTAATTCTGAAAAAAGGAGATTTTTGCCCCGTAGGACTCTATGGTATTATCTTCCCATGATAACAATATTCTTGCATTATAAATGTAAGTGATATGCATTTTCGGAGGAAGTATGTTTTATTTGTACAGACTTAGGAATAGACCGGGTCCCATGGTCATATCGATCGTAGTGTTTGTAGTAGGTATCTTTTTCGTTCTCTGGGGAGGATTCAAATTCATACAGCACAAACAGTTCGCAGACAAATGCTCCTCCGTAACATATGGTTTGGTAGTAGATGTTGAAAAGGATGTAACTTATGATGAGAACAATAGTAGAACAACTTATGTTGCCACAGTCAAGCCTAATGACAGCACGATCTTCGGGACTTCTACGCTTAGTACAGGCAAGGTAGACTATGCCTATACGGAGGGCATTTACGTTGAGATCAATTACGATCCTTCCGATCCTTCAAACTACTATATACAGTTCGCGGAGCCTTCTTCGGGCGACTTAAAAATGGTGATCATAGGTGGCGTTTTGTCAGTTATCGCACTTTTCGTTTTCTTCGGCCTGAAGAAGTATAACGAATTATCATCCTGAGACCTTGAGCAATCAAGGTCTTTTCTTTGCCCGATCGAATGAAGTACAATTAGCTTAACAAAGCAGCTTAAGAAGGTCTGCGTATTTGCAACAAAATGAGTCCATTACTCGTCTAATAGGTGAAGTGGTTTTCAAGTAAGGGAGGGTGGATTACATGAAAACATACATCAAGATATGGGTCATCATCACACTGATCGCAGATATAGCTGTTTTCGGATTCCTTACAGCGAAACGCGAAGATATTTTCAAGTGCAACAGAACGTACAAAAAGATCTATCCGTGTTATACATCCCCTATAGTTTTGAAATCAATTGACGAACTTGATGACCCTTCCTATTCCTCATCGACATATGCGAATGATTACGTGCCCCCGTATAAGCGAGAAGAGCCGGGACTTGTGGAAGATGAAGTAATACAAAGTGATCTGCCTGATATCTTTGGGATCATGCTCGGCGTCGATCTCGTGATCGCCGGCACAGCGATCCTTCTTTATTTTGTTATTGCCAATATGGCGGATAGAAGACCGGCATTAGGTTCGTTATTTTCTATCGCTTTGGTTGCCTTTGTGATCGGTTGCGGATATGCGTTTACATTTGTGTCCAATCTGTACAGCGAGCCGGCGGGAATCACTGAAATCCACTATAATGCGCCGATCATCTATCTTTACGATGAGCAGGAGCGAGAGGCGAATGTGAAACTCGACCTTAATGGCGAGCTGACATGCACCTATCCGAAGTACGATGACGCGAACGGCTGGACCGTGAAGACATCCGCGGATGGTGTCCTGACTGACAATAACGGCCGTCAGTATGAGTATCTTTACTGGGAAGCGGATGTAGATATGGATCCCGATTTCTCGAAGGGCTTCTGCGTTCGTGGTGAAGATTCCGCCGCTTTCTTGGAAAAAGCACTTTCCGACCTGGGTCTTTCGGACACGGAAGCAAATGCTTTCATTATGTACTGGCTTCCGGATCTTGAGGTGAATCCGTATAACGTGATCGCGTTCCAGACCGACGCATACGAGGAAGTGGCGAAACTTAATGTCGATCCGCTCCCGGATACGGTCGTACGTGTGAACATGCTCTTCTACGGATCTGATGAATATGTGGAAATGGAGGCACAGGAGCTTTCCGCGATGAATCCGTCTCTTGAAGAAAGAGAAGGCTTCGTCCTTGTTGAGTGGGGAGGAGGCAAGCTCGGATGAGTGAAACAAGAACATACATCAAGATCTGGCTCTGGGTCGCACTGATCGTAAATCTGGTTGCCTTCAGTGCCCTGCAAATTGATGCCGACAAGATTATCAAGTGCAATAGAACGTACAACTTGGTCTATCCTTGTAATACTAATCCGGTTGTATACAGCGCAATTCCCGACGGTGATCCCGGCAATATTGTACCCATCTCGGATGATGTTGACTTCGAGACAGCTAATCGCGAACCCTCGCTTGAGGAAGGTAAGCAAACTACAAGTGATCTAGATATCATCATAGAGATGCTCTTGTACATTAACCTTGCAATGGTCGGAATTGCGTTCATCCTATATTTTATAGTAGCCACTCTTGAAAATAGACAAATGTGGAGGAGTTCAAGTCTTTCACTTGTTTTGATCGTTTATATATTTGGTGCAGGATATGGTTGGTATCGCGTGTTCAAATATGTCGGCGAACCGGGCGAGATCAGAGAAGTCCATTACAACGCGCCGATCATCTACCTTTACGACGAGCAGGAGCGCGAGGCGAATGTGAAGCTCGACCTCAATGGCGAACTGACCTGCACCTATCCGAAGTATGATGAGTCGAACGGCTGGACTGTGAAGACATCTGCAGATGGCGTACTGACCGACAATAACGGTCGTCAGTATGAGTATCTCTACTGGGAAGCGGATGTGGATATGGAGCCCGATTTCTCGAATGGCTTCTGCGTTCGTGGTGAAGATTCGGCCGTTTTCCTGGAAAAAGCACTTTCCGACCTGGGTCTTTCTGATACGGAAGCAAATGCTTTCATTATGTACTGGCTCCCGGACCTGGAGGAGAATCCGTATAACGTGATCGCGTTCCAGACTGACACTTACGAAGAAGTGGCGAAGCTGAATGTCGACCCGCTTCCGGATACGGTCGTCCGTGTAAACATGCTCTTCTACGGATCTGATGAATACGTGGAAATACAAGCACAGGAGCTTTCCGCGATGAATCCGTCTCTTGAAGAAAGAGAAGGCTTCGTCCTCGTTGAGTGGGGCGGCGGCAAGCTCGGATGAAGATGATCATGAAACAAAGGATCCCCTGATCTGAATCCAGATATGTGCTCCGGCTGTGTCATTATGTGCTGCGCTCGGCCCAGTAGAGTTCCAGTCGGCTTTTCAGTGCTTTTACCACGGCATCTTCGTTTTGGGTTCCGCTTCTGAATGTTAGGTATTCATCGTATAAGATGTCACTGATCTTCTTATCGGGAAGATAATATTCTTCCGCCGATGAGATAAGGCTTTGAAGATCAGAGCCGATCGCAAAGTATTCCTGTTTGGTTTCCGGCATCTTCATTCCTTTGGGAAGGATCTTGCTTTTAATTATGTGTTCGTTATGCTCCGCGCCACGTTCCATTTCCGAAAGAGAGTTCATGACTTCTCTTTCGAGTTCGGTATTATTTGATGCCCTTTCGGCATCGGAAGCATAGAGGGCGGCAGTCTCATAGAATTCTGAAATCGCTGCTTCGCTATCGGAATTCTCGGCGCAGAAGGACAGATAGTCTTCGAAAGCGTCTTTTCTTATGGGCAATCCGAGCCCTTTTCCGGCAAAAGTATACTGTACATCGTAGGAAAACAGATATGACAGAAGTGCCTGACAGCCTGCGAGGTTTTTGCTTCCTTCACTTACTCCCAGGTATTCACCGGCACATATGGCAGGAGCGGAATAGCCCCAGGGACCTGTGACGACAGGTTCTTTTCCAAGAAAGGCAGACAACCCCGCATAATCTTCATAACGGGAAATGCAGGTGTCCAGCATTAATACTGCGCCGCTTTGCATCTCATCATGAAGAGGAAGATTCTCGTAGTAGCGGTCATCCCGAAGTCTCATGATATTCAGGTAGCTTTTAAGGGTATCTTCCGAGATCTTGCCAGAAGCAGATAATTCCTTGCGGATATATGCGCTGACTCGGTCAAGTTCGATGTAGTCTTTGTGCTCGGTCGAGTGCATGTGACGCTTCACAGTCTGGTTTTTCGATACGGCGCTATATCCCATATCCTCCGCGGAAACGACACTTCCGTTCCCTGCCTCGAGAAGAAGCGAATAGAAGGGTGTGACATAGTAGCGGCTGCCGGAAGTATCCGATGCTTTCAGGATATTCGGGATCATGGCGTCATCGGCTGTATAGATCTCGTTAATATCCATAAGGACGTGATTGTCGGTAAAATAGGTCAGATCCTCTGCACGGAAGAAAAAGAGGTCCACATCATTTTTGTTCGTTAACACATCCAGAAAAGCTCGTTTGAGATCTTCTTCGGTGGAAATCTCGGAAATGCCGTCTTTAAGAACACCGGCAAGATCGCTGATCTCACAATAGTACTCTGACTGGCTCCGGTTAAATGCAGCCAGGATCGGGATGTAGTCACCATCTACAAGAAACAGCGTGGTGCGGATCGGCTGCTTTTGAATATCTGATTCGGAATACGAACAGCGAATCAGGCCTTCAAATGTCTTCCGCTCTCCGAGGATATCATAGGTGGCCGCGAACGTGACATGATCAGATCCGGCGGATACGATCCCGGCGTCACTGATCCCGTAGTCTTTCAAATTCACAAGAAGCTCAAAGGACTTGTCTTTCGGCCGGCACCGGAAGATCCCTGTTTCCATATTCAGGAGTACCGAGTCTTCCATGTTATCCGGAAAAAGCTCCGGAGTGATCCAGTTTGCGGCTTCCCCGATAAATTCGATCTGGCTTTCCTTCTTAAATGAATCTCTGGAAAACTGCGTCAAACGGAACTTCTGGCAGTCGTTATATTCACCCGTATTCTCCAGAATGAAAATACTGTGTTCGTTTACCGCAGCGCCGGAAAAAGCACTGTCGAGTTTTGTTTCGTTTATTATGCTGCCCGACATGTCGATCGCCAAAAGCCTTTGATCATAGACGGTATAGATCACATGATCCAGGACATCCATCCATGAATACCAGGATCCGGTTTCTCCGTTCGTGTCGGGAAGACTCACTATTATATCTTTTCCGGTTGAAGACATATCGGCCAGATAGTTCTTCTCACCGGAGCGGATCCATGCATAAAGGGTATCTGTGTCTTCGAAAAAACTGACAGGGTCGCCATGGATCGGAAGATCTAAAGTGTCACTGTTTTTAATGGTTCCGTCGTTTCCGACATAGGTAAGCAGTATCCGGCCTTCGCTGCTGAAACCGATCGTTGTCGTGTCACCATCTGAAGAAATGATGCCCGAATTATCCAGCTTTTCATATGGTGTGCTCCAGATGCCGGAAGCCTCATATGTATCTGGGACGGAGACCATCGGTTCAAATGAACTCATCGGGTGCTTTTCGAACGGAAGAACACATAAAAGGTTTTCCTTCGGTTTGCAGCCGCTGCTCTGACTGATCAGACCGAGTAACAGGACTGAAACGATTAGTTTTCGAGATAAGTTTTTCATGGATCCGATGCCTCTTATGCCTTTTCACTCGACTTCTTTTTCTTCAGTATGGAGAAAAGAGATGTGCCGAGAAGCAGGACTGCCGGAACCGCTATGGCGATAATGATCTGTGTATTCAGACGGTCCGACTCTTTTTCGATCTTGTTCTCATAATCATGTGCGATCGAGTCGTAAGAAACGATCCTTTCCGGAGAGGAGAGGATTCCCTGCAAGTCTTTTTTCAAACTGTTTTCGTCATATCCTTCTTCGGGAATAATAATCATGTCCGACATATAGCTCCATCCGGACTTGTGACCATATGCATCTGTCATCGAAGATACCACTCCATAGTAGGTGCTCACTTGTCCGCTAAAGAGGTCTTTTTCGATTTTTCTTTCATCGTTGATGGAAGAAAGGAACGCCTCCAGATCCGCAGGATCCCCCTGGGCGCCGATTGCCAGAAGAGGCTTTTCTTCCGGGATGAATCCGGCGACTTCACAAGAGAAGAAGGAATAGCAAAGATCCTCGTCCATCCTTACGACCCAGATCTCATCTCCGATTTTATACTTTTCTTTTGCGTCAGATCCGAGAAGGATCTGATTCGGAAGGAGACTGCGAAGGACTTTGCCGTCTGATAAAGTGATCGGATAGCGGAGAGATCCGTCTTCGCCGCTATAGACAAAAGCCAAGGCCAAAGACGCGTCATCCGATTCCAGAAACCATGATTCTTCCGACATTTTCCTATAATCTTCAACCGGAATGTGCCCTTCGATCATATATCTTTTGGCTTCTTCAGGAATGTACTTTTGGATCCCGGTATATACGTTGAATGAGTATCTGGGAAAGACTTCCTTGACTGATGGGCATTCTTCACAACGAAATTTTAATTCGCGCTGCGCTTTTTCAGTGTTATCGGCATCTGTGACCATGGGGACATAATAGATCGAAGATCCGGCCAGATCCGCGTCAGATCCGACCTTGAGGACTTCCCTCAAATCAGACTTTTCACGTACAGCTTTAAGACAGACGAGAAAACTGACAATGAGACAAGAAGCCACGATCAGTAATGCGAGCGATATATGAAGGATTTTATTATCAGAAGTCTTTTGGTTCATGTGGTCTATTCTCCCGACAAAACAACAGATGGGGGGATGTATCCCATCTATTGTCTTGTTTTTCAGTATGTTTAATAGGATCAAGTATCCCAGCCAGATTTAGCTATATCCGCATTACCGACAAAGTCATAGTGAATGATTGCATAGAAGCCCCTCGTTGCGTCTGAATCTGATACAGAAGCCGAGATACTGGTTGACTGGGTTGACTTATCTCGTTGGTAATTAACCACTTTACTGCCGAGGTTGTAGGTGCTGTCCCATACTTCAACTCCGATAGTACCATGTTCACCTACCAAGACACCACTTACTGAAGCAGTTTCCTTTTTTGATTTCCACCAAAGCATACCGGTCGTTTTGAAACTGTGACTGGAAGATGCAGCGAACACCGAAACGGTACTTGTTAAAACTGCGACTACAGCAACAGCAGCGGCCAAACTTTTTTTCATAGTAAATACCTCCTTTAATATTTTTCCTTTACCGCGGTATGGTTATGCCTTCATATAAACACAGATTTCTAATCTCTTTTTCCGGATGACAAAAAACAACGGATTTTTGTAAACAATTACGTTTTTGGGAACTTTGTTCGAAATTCCTCGAACGTGCTCATGTTTTACAGAAGAACCCGAAAACCCCTGAAAACAGGGGGACTCTACTAACAGTCGGTTGTGGTTTTGGAGGTTTACTGCTAGGTTTAGAGTAGAAAAATCCTAGGAGGATGCCTCATGAGATCACGAAAATTGATTAGTATCTTAATTACGTTGTTCATGCTCGTCGCGTCATATTCCGCCGTCACTTTTGCGGCCGATGAAGAGGGACGCACCTTTGAACTGCCTGAAGGATTGACGGTTTCTTTGCCGAATGAATTTTCAGATGTTCAGTGGGTCGGCATGAGTGAGAGCGATTCGGAGTTTACTGCGCAGTATGGTCTGGATCCGATACTGGATTCATATGAAGAAGAAGGATTAGCCCTTCTAGGTGAAGCGCCGGCGGTTGGAGCAGATGACGGGCAGACATTCTTTGTCATGGTTCATGTGAAAGATGCGCCTTCTGACTTAAGCGAAAACACCTTTATCGAAAATGTTTCGGCAAATGAGATCGATAGCCAGGAGAATCTGGAGAGCCTGGAGGTCCTGAAAAATGGCGTGATCCATGTCGGTGACAAGGCTATTTATAAGACCTGCAGTGATATGACGATCAATTATGAAGGTCATGCCAGATATAAGCTCAGGTCAAATAAGTATTCGTTTGTTTCCGAAGCGGGAAAACTCTACGAGATCGAAATAGAACTCGTAACAGATCCGGAGAAACCGGATGCCGCCTTTACAGACGAAGATCTTTCTCACCTGGATGATCTCGAAAACTATATCATCGGATCTGTTCAACTTGACGGAAAGACCGTGATTATCAGTGGCGAGTCGTTCGATTCAGACACTATGTCCAGAGAAGAAGGAAAGTCCTACACGACCTTAAGCGGTCTGACCATAAAACTCCCTTCTGATATAGAAGTTTTCTGGAACGGAATAAGTGAAGACGATCCGTTGTTTGACAAATACCCCGAAATGACCATGGACATCATTTCGCAGATGTATACGCAAAACGGATTGGAACTTCAGGCGCAGGGAGAGCCGAAAGGCCCTGATAACGGTCAGTTCCCGTTCGTTTTCATACATGAAACGGATACTCCGGCAACTCCTGATGAAGAAGCACTTCTCGATGCCTTTTATACCTTCCGGGATGAAATGCTTGTCAGTTCGGTCGCGGGCGGTTACGACGGTGACCCTGTGGAAGAACAGCTGGGATACGGAAAAGTAGAGATTGGAGGATATACCTTATTCAAGGTTACCAGTCAAGTCAGGAGCGATTATCGAGTCAGATTCTACGAGTATACACTGATCTCCGATTCGGGGGAAATGCACAGGATCGACGTTCTCCTCGTCAGTAACCCCGCAAATCACGATGAGCCGATTCCGTTTACTGAGGAAGACATCGCGCAGCACGACGCCCTTGCTGAATATGTATTCGAAAGCATCTCTTATGCGGGCGGTACCATCGCTCCGGAGGCGGAGCCTTTCCGCGTGATCACAGGCGAGCCTATGGGAACGGTTTCCGGAAATAACGGAGACACTTCTGAAACTAAAGAAGAGCCCGCGCAGACCGAAAACACAACCACTGAGCCCGCGGCACAGAGCACGTCGAAAAAGCCAAAGAAGACTTTCTTCCAGAGCTTTACTACCTTTGAGTTCCCGATCTGGCTTCTTGCCTGCGGCATGATGCTCCTCCTTTTCCTCGGAGCAAAGGTCAGCAAGCGCCATGAATGGCAGGAAGAACCTTTCTCGCTTGAGACCTCCAAGGGTATTCAGGGCTTTGCCGCGGTGGCGATCATTCTCCACCACCTGACGCAGAAACTCGCGGAGAAATCCGGCCCGCTGGAATTCCTTTCCGAATGCGGTGTCCTCTTCGTCGGTATCTTCTTTTTCTTCTCGGGCTATGGCCTTTATACGAGCCTGAAGAATAAGGAGAACTACCTGAAGACATTCCTGAAGAAACGCTTCGTCACGATCCTCATACCTTTCTATGTGTGTATCCTCGTCTTTACGATGGGTGTCTGTGCCTGTGGTGCAAAGATCAAAGGCAAGCAGATCTTCTATGTGCTTTCCGGATGGTCGCTGATCAACACCCACATGTGGTACATCGTTGAGATCGCGATCCTCTACCTCGTTTTCTATATCCTTTACCGTCTGATCAAGAACAGAACGATCGCGACGATCCTCATGACGGTCTTCGTTCTGGCCATGATGGGCGGAAGCCTCTGGCTCTGCCACGGCAGTGATTTTGCCTGCAAATACTGGTTCATGGGTGAATGGTGGTACAATGCCTCCTTCCTCTTTATCGTAGGTATCCTTGTTTCTAAACATGCCGATCTTCTTCGTAAGATCGCTCGAAAAGCATACGTCGTCCTCCTTCCGGCCTTCGGTGTTCTTACGTGGTTCCTCGGCACGAAGACGAGAGATGCGCTGCATACCTATTCTTACTGGAGTGAGATCCCGGGTGTGGACAGGCAGCTTGACGACAAGCTCCGCTGCTTGTCCGTCCAGCTTCCGTGGATCATCTGCTTCGTGATCTTCCTTCTCCTTGTGATGATGAAGGTCCGTTTCGGAAATCCGGTCCTGAAATTCTTAGGCTCCATTTCCCTGGAACTCTACCTTCTCCATAACCTCTTCCTCGTTGGTCTTAGCGACGGCTCGATCTTCCGAGTTCCGAGCCCGAGCATGTACATGCTCCTTACGGTCCTTATGGCGATCGGCCTCGCGACCGTTGTCAGCGGCTTTGATAAGTATGTGATCGCCTTGATCACGGGAAAGAAAAGAGACGATCTGAAGCTTCCCGAAACGACACCAAAACGCATCGCCTCCATCGATGTCATGCGCGCCATCATGGCCTTCCTGGTCGTTGCGATCCACTGGCCGTTTGGTGGAAAGGCCGGTCAGGTCTTTATCACCTTCGGAAAAGCAGCTGTCCCGTTCTTCTTAGTAGTATGTGGATATCTCCTGTTCCGTGAAAACAGTGATGAGATGATGCAGCGCCTCAAGAAACAGACGAAGAGGATCCTGATCTTCTTTGTCCTGGCGAATGTCTTCTACATCGGAATGTACGCGCTTTATTCCCATAAGATGAGCGGGTCCTGGACAGATTTCAAAGACTGCTTTAAGACCAAGGCGATCATGAACTTCCTGCTTTATAACTTCCCGCTGTACTCCGAGCATCTGTGGTATCTGGGATCGCTTCTGTACGCGCTTTTGATCCTCATGCTCCTGAACAAGTTGAAGGTTTTAAAGTACGCTATGTATCTGGCGCCGGCGCTGGTTGCCGCCTATGTTGTTCTGGCACACATGGGTGTCGGTGAATTCTACCAGCTTCGAAATGCGATCTTCATCGGTCTCGGCTACACCATGATGGGCATGCTGATCCGAAAGTACGAAAAGAAG
>JAFZWA010000022.1 GCA_017617525.1 Clostridiales bacterium | reverse complement strand
TCGTTCAGAGCCTTTGCCATCGGAGCGAGGCAGTTTGTAGTACAGGAAGCTGCGGAGATGATCTTGTCATCCTTGGTCAGCGTTGTGTGGTTTACGTTGTAAACGATGGTCGGCAGATCGTTACCAGCCGGAGCGGAGATAACAACCTTCTTAGCACCAGCGTTGATGTGAGCCTGTGCCTTTTCCTTAGATGTGTAGAAACCGGAGCACTCGAGAACTACGTCAACACCGAGCTCGCCCCAAGGACAATTGTTAGCATCCGGCTCTTTGTAGATCTTCAGTGTCTTGCCGTTAACTGTGATGGAATCTTCACCAGCGGAAACGGTATCCTTCAGAGCGTAAGAACCCTGAGCGGAGTCATACTTCAGAAGATGAGCAAGCATCTTCGGGGATGTGAGGTCGTTGATAGCAACTACTTCGTAACCTTCAGCGCCAAACATCTGACGGAAAGCGAGACGGCCGATACGACCAAAACCATTGATTGCAACTTTAACTGCCATGTTAAAATCCTCCTATATTTTCCCCAAACGGGGATTGTTAATGAGATTGTGCACAAGAATCGCACCGATAAAATTCTACAACAGAATCGGTTTTATTACAATCAAATTTCATGGTGAAAACGTCAAAAATGAAGTTTTTCTTCCGTTTTCCTGCAAAAATCAAATGAAATGATTTTCATTAGGAAATTTGGACACCCTGTCCGTCTGAAAAGAGACAGGATCACTCATCTCGGGTGATGTTTTTGACCCACTTGTACTTCTTGTAGTGAATGTACACGGCAGGGATCTTCACGAACTCGTCAAGGGTCAGGATCGCCGCGACCGCGATAACGGGAAGCTTCCAGACGAAAGCCGCCAGCATGCCGAGCGGAACGACCACGCACCAGAGCGTGATACAGTCGCAGATCATGCCGAACTTCGTGTCACCGCCTGCCGGGAAGATACCGCCGATAACGGTCGAATTCAGGGAGTTACCGATGATGTAGTACGCGCCGAGCAAAAGCATCCACTTCAAATACCCGTGCGCGACCGGTGACATATCCGTCGGGATCATGAGCGCGACAGGCGTCAGGCCGACGATGATAAGGCCCGAAACGAATCCGATCGCAAGGGAGAGTCGGACGAAGCGGCCTCCGGCCTTCTTCGCCATCTGCAGTTCGCCCGCGCCCAGCATCTTTCCGATGATGATCGAGGCTCCTGTCGCCATGGCCCAGCAGACCGAAGCGATCATGTTGCGGACGATACCCGCGATGGAGTTGGCGGCCGTCGCGTCTGTTCCGAGGTGGCCCATGATGACCGAATACATCGTCATTCCGCCGCCCCAGCCGAACTGGTTGATCATGACAGGAAGCGAGTACTTCCAGAAGTCGCTGTGGATGAACTTCTTGGCGAGTTTCACAAGTTTTCGGAAACGAAGTTTCACGCAGTCGGTCCTTAAGACCGCGACCGCGACGAGCACGAGTTCCAGGAAACGCGAGATGACCGTTGCCATCGCGGCGCCCTCGATGCCCATTTTCGGGAACGGCCCCATACCGAAGATCAAGAGCGCGTTGAGTCCGATGTTGACGACAACGCCGACCGAGGAGATGATCGTGCTGAGCATGGTCTTTTCACAGATCTTCATGAAGCAAAGATACGAATCGACAAAGCCCATGACGAAGTAGCCGACGGCCACGACGCGGAGATATTTCACACCGCCTTCGATCAGTTCAGGATCACTCGTGAAAACTCTCATCAGCACCTGTGGGCAGATAAGAGACGCCAGGGTAAACATCAGGCCGATCAAAAGCGTATAACGCATGGTGACGGCGAGAACATCCTCGAGCGTGGTGTATTCCTTCTTGCCCCAGTACTGGGCGCCGAGCACCATCGCGCCGGTCAGGAAGGTATTGATGAAAAGATAGTAGACAAAGGCTACCTGTCCCGCGAGCGAGACGGCAGACAGGGACGTCTGATCAAGGAATCCGAGCATAAAAGCGTCGGACGCCGTGACAAGCGACGCCATAAAGTATTGGAATATGATCGGAGCGACAAGGACCAGCAGGGCTTTATAAAACGCCTTGCGGTCATTGAGATCCGGAAATGCTTTTTCGTTTCTCATAAATGTATGTGCGGGTCTCCCCGCTTCTCTTTCAATGATTTTGTTTGGGTCTTTTCGGGCACAGTGACGGGTCTTTCACTTCTCCCGAAGTTCTTTTCAAGCGAGTTTAAAAACGACAGTCGTGTCCGGTGAAGTCGTTTTTACCAGATCCGCGAAAGCAGGTCCGCAGGACTTATCGCCTACCGGGTCACCGTAGTGCGTCGGGACGGCATACTTCGGCTTAAGGATTCCCGTAAATTCCGCCGCTTCATCAGGATCCATCGTATATTTGCCACCGCAGGGAACAAGGAGAACGTCGCAACTTACGCCCTTACCTTCTTCCGTGATATCCATGTCACCGCAGATGTAGTAGCGGAGTCCTCCTACTGTGACCACATATCCGACCCAGCCGTTGGCCTTCGGGTGGAATTGTTTCCCGGGGTTATAGGAAGCGACCGCTTCCACCGGGATGCCGAGGACTTCCGTCTTATCTCCGGGTGCTACGGTAACGATCCTTTCATCCGGGATGCCGAATGTGCCGCGGATCAGTGCCGCCGTAGATGCCGGCGCTACGAAGATGGTATCTGCCTTCATGACTTTTTCGATATCTTCGGGAGAGAAATGATCGTAGTGGTCATGGGTCACGAAGATGATGTCCGCGTCCGAAGTCTTTTCAGCCACACGGAAAGGATCGAAGTACAGTGCTTTTCCACTAGAGATCTTGATACTGCTATGGACATTGATCGTGATTTCTTCGAGCATTTCTTTTTCCCTCACTTTGTAGTTTTTTTACATTTTGATTATATCACTCCATCGCTCCTTCGCACGTGTTAATCTTATATCATAGGTAAATAGAATTTATCGTTAGGAGGTTGTAATATGGATTCTTTAAGAAAGTATTTGGCTGAGATCATCGGTACTTTCGTACTGGTATTCTTCGGCTGCGGAACCGCGATCGTAGTTGGCTGCAGTGGCTTTGGTGATGCTGCTTATCTTCTGACAGCTCTGGCTTTCGGTCTTGTTATCGTAGCGATGGCTTATTCCATCGGCAACATTTCCGGCTGCCACATCAACCCGGCTGTTTCCCTGGCAATGTTCGTCAACAAGAAGATGTCCCTTCAGGACATGCTCCTTTACTGGTGCTCCCAGGTTGTCGGTGCTTGCGCAGGTTCTCTCCTGCTGAGCGTCTTCTTCGATCCGGAACTTACCGGTTTCGGCACAAACGGTCTTTTCGAAGATAACGTCGCTAAGTCCTTCGTTATCGAGGGCGTTCTGACATTCGTCTTCATCCTCGCGATCCTGGGTGTTACATCGAAGATCGAGAACAGCAATATCGCGGGTCTCGTCATCGGTCTTACACTGACTCTGGTCCACATCCTCGGCATCGGTTTCACGGGAACATCCGTTAACCCTGCAAGATCCCTCGGACCTGCTCTCTTCAAGGGTGGCGAAGCACTTGAGAACGTTTGGATCTTCATCGTAGCTCCGCTCTTCGGCGCGGCGTTCGCGGCGATCATCTACCGCTTCCTCGATCCGGCTTCCGTTAAGACAGAAGCTCCGAAAAAGGCAGTGGAAAAGAAGGAAGAGGCTAAGGCTGAGTAATTAATTCACTCAGTGACAACAATGAAATTATCCCTTCCGGGCTTTTTGGGTGTCTGTGCATTATTCTTACGAATAAATGCCAGGCACCCATTTTCGTCCATCGGACGGGCATAGTAGAATCCCTGGATGTTATCCGGGCTCGTTTCAAGGATCCACTCGATCTGCGCGGAAGTCTCCGCTCCGACGACGACCGAGAGAATCTCCATCTTCTTTAATACGTCGATCGTATTTTCAAAAATGATCCTGGACTTCGGCGAGGTCTGAACTTCTTCCAGAACACTTCTGTCCATCTTGACCATGGAGAAAGGAAGCACCGCAAGGCGTCCGATATCTCCCGTTCCGAGACCCATGTTATCCAGACAGAAGCCGAATCCCATATTCGCAAGCTCAGTCAGGTTTTCGAGCATCAGGATGATCGATGTCATAAGCGCGGGTTCCGCGATCTCAAAGACGATCTTTCGATAAGGAATGCCGTATTCATCCAGGATCGCGCCGGCCTTTTTCGGGAAGGCGGAGCTCGCCATTTCGGTCACGGAAATGTTGACGCTGACGAATTCGACATTTGTATCTTCCGCATTTTTCAAAAACTCACATGCTCTTCTTAAAACAAACTCATCGATCTGCGTGACGAGGCCTCTCTTCTCGGCGATCGGAATAAACTCAGACGGCGGAATGTCTCCCCACTCTTCATGCGTAAATCTTGCCAGTGCCTCGACCTTGTCGTATCTTCCTGTCGCGATGTTGTAGACAGGCTGGAAACGCACATCGAGCTTGTCCTCGGCAAGTGCTTTTTCCAAGGAAGTTTCCATAAGGATGAGGCGCTCGATCTTGCCGAGTTCTCTTTCGGAAACAGTTACGGTGTCGCCCTTCGGGACGGCCGGTAGCACGAGCTCGACGACTTTATAGAGGTCCGATCCCGACGCAAAAGAACCTGTCTCGGGCATCTCCGCGACGGTGAGCATGAGGTTGATCTCAAGGCCTCTTACGTGCCAGGGCTCTTCGAAACGCTCATGCAGGGTCTGAAGGATCTTCTCATGCGTCGCTTCGCTGGTGGAAACGATCGCGAACTGGTTACTCATGAGACGGAACGCCCAGGCAGAAGGAAGTGTTCTTTCGAGGCGGCGGGCATCGCCGATCGCCTTTTCCGTGCTCTCGGAAGACGAAGCGGAAGTGCCCTCGTAGAGCTTGATGTTTTTTCTCAGGCGGGATCTTTCGCTTAGATCCGGAGAGAATGTCGAGATAAAATCGGCGATATTCTTCAGCGTCAAGCTGCCGATGGTGTAGCCGAAGATCGAGTTGATACGGCGGATGTTCTCTACCTTCATGACGATGACGTAGTATCGGGCTTCTCGGGAGATCAGCTCGTCGGTATAGGTCATCATGGCGTCGAGGTTCAAAAGTCCCGTCAGATGGTCGATCAGGGACTCGGGCTTCGTCAGCGAAAGGCAGGCGATCAGCATCGCCGTAGAGATCGCGACGGAAGAAACATTTCTGTCCGGACGGACCAGATCGATCAGTACGCTGGCCAGGCCCAGGAATGAGAACGAAAGCACGATCGGGAAAGAGTGGCCCTCGAACAAGGGCTTCTTCCAAAGCGCGTAGGCCGCGGAAAAGATCGCCGACACGGCGGTCACGAGTGAAAGGAAAACGAAGTATTCTCCACGATAGTAGCTGCCGCCCTCATAGTAGAAGAACAGCTTCGTCGCGGGGGTAAACAGCACGATCACGGCGACAAGCAGCGCCGGGCTCGCGATCGCGATCAAGGACCAGAAGTTTTTCGGCTTGAGTTCTTTTGTGATCGAAACAGCATAGTAGCTCATCAGGACCGGGAACGAAAGGCGAAGCAGATAGAAAAGCACCAGGACGAATGTCCCGAGGACCTCCGGCACATCCTGCGAGTTGTTTACGACGAGCGCGGAAAAGAACTCGAAGATAACATCCGCGCACGACAGGATGATCGCCGCGGTGAACATGCGGTTTCTCTGAACTGGGAGCTGGCGCTTGCTGAAAAAGTACATGATGAGCACGCCCAGAGGCAGTGCCGCGCAGATCGGAAATACATATGAAATTGTCAGTAGTTCATTCATGAACCGATCCGTCCTTTTCCCTGTTGATGTCCCTAAAGAACACCTCTATTTTACCCGATGATCGAGCGAATTTCTATTCCAATCGTAGTATAATGGGAACGGAAACAAAGGAAGCACAAGTGCTTTTCGCGCGGGAAAACCCCTGCGGGATGGGACTTGCGAGGCTTCCTCGGAGGTATGGAATTGAGTACGATACTGGATTATGTCAAGAGCGAGGAACGCTCCTTTTCAAAGTTCCCGTTCAACCATATCGACGCGCTCGTTTTTGCCGAGGCGACGTATTTTCAGTGGGAATACCTGCTGCACAACATCTGGACGCGCGAGTGGCCGTACCAGATCTCTGAGTCTATGCTCTTTTCCGAGATGCCGAAGTCTGAGGAGATGCCGCTCTTCGGCCAGTACGCCGCGGATACCGAGAACAACTTGAAGATGATCGACATCCTGCGTGTAAGCCCCAGATTTAAGGACGTTTCCATTTCTCATCTTTGCGCCAGAACGAACGACAAAGAACAGATCCAGTTCGCCGCGATGTGTTTTCACCTGCCGGGCGATATCTGTTTCGTCGCTTTCCGCGGAACGGACGGCACCCTGATCGGCTGGAAGGAAGATTTCCAGCTGTCCTATCAGTATCCGGTCCCGGCGCAGGAAGAAGCCGCGCGCTATCTTAATTTCCTGGGACGCGAGTTTTCGCCGGAGATCCGCTTCTATGTGGGCGGACATTCCAAGGGCGGCAACCTTTCGATCTATTCCGCGACAAGCTGCTCGGATCCTATCAAGTCGAGGATCCTCGGGATCTATTCCTTCGACGGCCCGGGCTTCGCCTTTAAACTTCACGAGACAGAGCAGTACAAAAAGATTGCGGATCTGGTCCATCACCTCGTGCCTTCCTCTTCTTTCGTCGGCATGCTTTTAGAGAGCGCGCCGGGCACAAAATTCATCGAGAACAAAGCACTGTGGCTCAAGCAACACAGTCCTTTTACCTGGGAAGTGAAAAAGGATGACTTTTCCTATGTTCCGTCCTGGGACAAAAACGCCGGCGTCCGCATCGCCGCCGTCAACAGCTGGCTTTCCGACCAGTCCTTCGAAGATCGAGAGAGCTTCACGGAGATGCTCTGGCACATCGCCTCTTCTTCCGGCGCGAGCAATATCTTCCGTCCGGACAGCAGCTGGGCGGTCAAGATGTCGCACATCATCGACGCGACCAAGGCCGTCGACGCAAAGTCCCGCGCACGTCTGATCGAGACGCTCCGTATCCTCGTCCTCTTCTCCATCCGCCAGAAAAAGTAATTACCCAAGCAAAAAGAACTGCCCGTCGGCTTTCGCCTTCGGGCAGTTTCCTTTTCACTTACTTTAGCCTGTATCTTAGCTCTGTACGTCTTCCTCATCAGCGCCTGCTTCAGCAGCCGGAGCTGTGTAAACGTTCGCGTCTGTTCCGGAGACGACCTTTGCGGCTTCACCGGCCTCAGCAGAAGCTTCTTCGCCTTCCGGCTTGTCCATCTTCTTGCCGAGGAACTCCGGCAGATTCATGCCGGCCATCTCGAAGATCTCGTTCATCGGCGGAACACTCTTCATGAGGCCCGAGATGAAGTTTGCCGTGGAGCTTTTGCCGTCGGCACCTGCGCCGCCGTTGCCGCTGTCCCAAACAGTTACCTTGTCGATCTTCAGGTCGCGGATCGCTTCTACCTGGATCTTCATGAGGTCTTCCATCTTATCGGCGAGCATGAGCATCATAGCGTTCTTGGCGTCTCCGCCTGCAGCGGCTACGATCTTCTCAAAACCTGCGGCCTGCTTCTGGAGGATCTCCTGCATACCACGAGCCTGAGCTTCCATCTTTGCGTAGATAGCGTCAGCTTCACCGGCTGCTTTTCTTCTGATCTTCTCAGCTTCTGCCTCAGCAGCGAGCTCGACTTCTCTCTTATTGATCTCAGCCTTAACGATAACGTCGGCTTCGAGTGTTGCTTTTTCACGAGCGGAACGGGAGAGCTCAGCTTCTTTTTCAGCAGCATACGCTTCTTCCAATGCCTTAGCGGCCTGAACCTTCTCAGCTGCGATCGCGAGTCTCATAGCCTCAGCGGCTTTCTCACGGCGTACAGCCTCGGAATTAGCAACTTCGATCTTCGCGTTGTTCTCACCCTGGATAGCCATGGAGTTTGCGGATGCAACCTGGATACGCTGATCTTTCTGGGCAAGAGCCTCACCGATGGAACCGTCTCTTTCTTTCTCAGCAACGTTCTTCTTCGCGTCGTTGATTGCCTTTGCAGCTGCCTCTTTACCAAGAGCGCTGATGTAGCCGGACTCATCGGAAATATCCGTTACGTTTACGTTGATCAGTCGAAGACCGATCTTCTTAAGTTCTGTCTCCACGTTTCTGGATACAGCCTCGAGGAACTTATCACGGTCGGTGTTGATCTCCTCGATGTCCATCGTAGCGATGACCAGACGGAGCTGACCGAAGATGATGTCCTTAGCGAGTTCCTGGATCTCAGAAAGCTTCAGGCCAAGCAGACGCTCGGCGGCGTTCTGCATAACACCCTGCTCTGTAGAGATACCTACTGTAAAGATAGACGGTACGTCAATACGGATGTTCTGACGGGACAGTGCGGAACGAAGGTCGACCGCAATGGAGATAGGTGTCAGGTCAAGGTATTGATAGGACTGAATGATCGGCCAAACAAACGCGGCACCACCGTGAATACACTTAGATGAGCGGGCTGATCCGTCCGAGTTCTTGCCGACTTTACCGTAGATGACCATGATGCGGTCAGACGGACATTTTCTGTACCTCGACAAGAAAATCAAAAACAGTGTGAATACCAGCAGAGCAACTACAGCCAAAAGGCAAATAATCTCAAATGGCATAGTAGCCAACAATACTCTCATTAATTTCATTGGCATTTTCGTTTCCTCCTACTTACTTGTTAGTTATGTTTGGTCACAATCAGTGTTGTACCCTTTGTGATGCCGATGACCGTTACCTGAGTACCGGTACCGAGCTTTTCTTCTTCGTCCGTGACCGCGTCGAATTCCGACAGCTGATCCTGGACCTTAACAATTACTTTTCCGGGCATTTCGCGCTTTCCGGGGATCGGGATATAGACTTCACCATCCATGCCGAGAGCATTTCTGATATCCATCGTTCCGTCAGACTGTGCTTTAAGCATACCCCATAGCGCAAGTGCCATCAAGAACATTCCGACGAATCCGCAGACAAAGGCAAGAAGTGCTGCGCCCCAGACCGGCATTCCCGCTTTCATGAAGATCAGGCCTGTCCAGCCGAAGAGGCTGAAGAAGGCGATGATGCCCTGCATCGAGAAGAGTCTGAATCCGGAACCGTGCAGCTTGTCTGCGCGATCTACGTATGTTCTTCCGTCCGGCAGATCCTGATCCGGGATACCTACGTCCGGTCCTCTGACCATCAAGTCGTGCGGTGCGGCGTCCGCGAGGTAGACATCACCACTATGTACATCTACGACTACGCTTCCCTGCACCTGACCGAAATCGTGGATGATCTGTCCGACATGTGTATCGGTGTCCAGATCGTGATCGTAATCAAATCCGCCGTGGCCGTCGCCTGCGAGGTCTCCGTGGATCGAGCCGTCAACGTCTGTTCCGACATCTCCGTGGATCCCGCCGACGTCACCATGACCGAAGCTGTGTCCGAAGTCGCCATGTCCGTGACCGAAATCATGTCCGACATCGTGTCCGAAGTCTCCGTGGCCGTGGCCGAAGTCATGTCCGCCGTGGCCGAAGTCGTGTCCTACCGAACCGTCGTGGCCGACGTCCATGTCGTGTCCGTGACCGAAGTCGTGACCGTGGCCGCCCATGTCATGGCCGTTCAGATCGCCTGCTGCATGAGACGCTGCTCCGATCAGCAGGAGAATAAACTGGAAGATCAAAAGTACGGTGAAGACGACCGCGATGCACGCGAAGATCTGCTCCGGCAGATTCAATGCTTCAAACCAATTTACAAGAAATTCCATTGTTGTTCTCCTTTCCTAGATTTCACTTAATAGCCGCTCTGCCTCTTTCTTGAGCACGATCGAAAGATGTGCGGTGTAAAGGACAGTGAGCAGTTTCTTGATCTGTTCGCGGCTTGTTTTCTTGTAATCAAACTTCTGCTGATCGATGACCTTGTCGATCATGTCGTTGAGTTTTGTCTCCGACCGGATCGGGTCTACGGGAGCCGCGGCCAATAAGCCGCAAAAAGCACTGTAGACCTCGCTATCCTGGTTTGCCATCTTCAGCAGTTCGATGATCCCTTCTAAAGAGAAGACATCTTTGAAATAATTCAGGATCGCAAGCCGCACAAACCGGTCCCGGTTGTAAAACTTATTGACCGGCGATTCCACGAACTTCCTCTTTACCCAGTTCTGCACCGTGTGCGCCTCGATACCGAGAAGCTGTGTCACCTGCCTAAGCTGCATGCCTTCCATCAGGAACATCGGTTCCAGGATCCCGTCTACGTTCTGAAGATGCTCTTTCGTTACGGAGATCAACGTACCCGGCAAACGTTCATTCATCAAGATGTCCTCCTTCCTTAGATTTTGTGCCTTTTCCGGGGCTTTCGAGTTCTTTTTCCGATGCTCGAAAAGCACCGCGCCCAGTTCCGGCACTTAACTGATTGTCATCATGATACTACACGGTCACGTGACTGTCAAGCGTGTTCGTACGAACTTTTTACAAAATCGCATAGCCGCGTGTTTGTTTTTATTTTTTCGGAATGTATAATATATGTACGGGCACGCGCGCGAGTAATAAGGAGCGTGCTTTTCGAACAGACGAAGGGAGCTTTTACATGGCTTTTCAAAACGATACATTTATGGGATCCGACGGCGAGACCCTGATCACCTATTCCATTCTGACACCTGACACTGCCGTTAAGGGCGTCGTCCAGATCGTTCACGGCATGTGCGAATACATGGACCGCTATACGGATCTGGCGCAGTACCTGGCGGATAAGGGATATGTCGTCTGTGGCGAAGACCATATGGGTCACGGCAAAAGCGTCGGCGAAGGCGGCATCTACGGTTATTTCGGAAGAGAGTACGGCGCTTACTATCTGGTCGAAGACGTCGAGAAGATGCACCGCATCATGAAGGAGCGTTATCCGGACAAGCCGTATATCATGTTCGGCCATTCGATGGGTTCTTTTATCGCGAGAAGCTGGTTTGCCCAGTACGGCAACGACTGCTCGGGCCTGATCCTTTCAGGTACCGCCGTTTCAAATAAGCTTCTGCGTCCGCTCACGACACTTGCCAAGGCGCAGCGCATCTTCTGCGGCGATAAGCGTCCCGCTCGAATGATCGCGAGAATGATCAACAACACATATCTGAAGAAGATCTCGAATCCGAATACACCGGCGGACTGGATCTCGAATGATGAAGAGGTCGTTAAGAAATACATGGCCGACCCGCTTTGCACATTCACCTTCACGCACTCCGCCTATATCGATCTGTTCACGCTTCTTAAAGAGTGCAACTCCGATTCCTGGTACGGCTCGATCCCGCACGATAAGCCGATCCTTCTGATCGCGGGCGACGAAGATCCGGTCGGCGACTACGGCCAGGGACCGCAGGAGATCTATGACAGACTGATCGACGCAGGCCAGGAGAAGGTCACGATCGATATCCGTCACGGCATGCGTCACGAGCCGCATAACGAGATCGGCAGAGAAGCCGTCTACGAGAAATACGCCGCGTACATCTACGATAATTTCGTTAAAGAAGATTCGAAGAAAAAAGAATAACAAACGACCGAACGGTCACTTTGTATCGGGAAGATAACTCGGTATTGATCACAAAACAAAAGAAGGAACGGCATTTCGTCGTTCCTTCTTCTTTTTATTCTGCTTGAAAAGCACCGGTGCTTTTGCCAAAGGATCTTATACTCTGTTGTAGTTGATCAGACAGCCCTTGAGGATGATCTGGCGCTCTTCGTCTGTCAGATCACCAAGTCTGAGATCGAACTCCTTGAGGCTGTCTTCGCCTACAGCGTAAGCCTTGATGACCTCAGTCTTGTTCTCGACAGCAGCCTTGATACCGGGTACGAAGATGTAGTCGAGGTTCTTAAACGGAAGCTCGCCCTCTTCGATCAGGAACGGCAGCATACCCCAGTTGATGAGGTTGGATCTGTAACGCTTGGTAGCGTATTCATTCGCGATGTTTGCCCAGCCGCCGAGTACCTTCTGGCAGGATGCGGCCTGCTCACGAGCGGAACCGTCACCCGGCTTTACAGCGAAGATCGTGGAACCGAATCCGGTGTTATCCTTATGAACCTCCGGGAAGTCCTTCTTGATCGTCTGCATGACCTTGTGGATCTCCGGGAAGAGCTCGCAGAGCTTCTCGCCTGCTTCTCTTGCCTTCTCGACCTTCTGGATCTCCTTAGCGCGTCCAACGTACTCCGGATCCTTACGGCTCAGTGTGAACTCAGCAAGGCCCAGCGGGTTGGAACGGAAGGAAGATGTCTCACCGGACGGGATCAGTTCGTCTGTTGTGGTTACCGGATCGTGGATCTCGGAAACGCAGCGCAGAACGAGGTTATCTGTAAGAGCGACCATTGCCGGCCAGTCTTTGATGTTCGGACCGAAGTGGATCTCCTGGGACGGATCCGCCACACCGTTGCTGTCGAATACGCGGTTTGCGTAGATCTTCTGATCGAAGAAGTACTTGTACTTTCCGATCTCGCCGTCAAACTCGGTAGCTGCTGTGAGCTCACCCTTGTTGGCCGCGGTTGCCGCGATGGAACGAGCGTCCATGAGAGCAACGGAAGAGATCTGACCGTTCTGGAGCTTAGATCCTTCACGGTTCGGGAAGTTTCTCGTGGAGTGACGGATACTGAACGCGTTATTCGCAGGAGTATCGCCGGCACCGAAGCACGGTCCGCAGAAAGCGGTCTTGATGATCGCGCCTGTCTCCATGATGGTCGCGGCGCAGCCGTTTCTTACGAGCTCCATGTAAACAGGCATGGAAGCCGGATATACGGAAAGTGTGAACTTGTCGGAACCGATGTAGTTGCCGCGGAGGATATCCGCTGCAGCGCAGATGTTCTCAAATCCACCGCCGGCGCAGCCCGCGATGATTCCCTGATCGACCATGAGCTTGCCGTTGACGACCTTGCTTCTAAGTGAGAAGTCAACCGCGTCACCGAGGGATACCTTCGCGCGCTTTTCAACGTCAGCGAGGATATCGTCGAGGTTTGCCTTAAGGTCTTCGATCGTGTATGTGTTACTCGGGTGGAACGGCATGGCGATCATCGGACGGATCGCGGAAAGATCGATCTCAACAACGCCGTCGTAGTAAGCAACCTCGCCCGGGTTCAGTTCTTTGTAATCACCGGAACGGCCGTGGATGTCGTAGAAGGACTTGACCTCGTCGTCTGTCTGCCAGATGGAAGAAAGACATGTGGTCTCAGTTGTCATAACGTCAACACCGATACGGAAGTCAGTGGAAAGAGACTTCACGCCGGGGCCGACGAACTCCATGACCTTGTTCTTTACATAGCCGTTTGCGAATACCGCGCCGATGATGGCCAGAGCAACGTCCTGCGGACCAACGCCCTTGACCGGAGCACCCTTGAGGTAGATCGCGACAACACCCGGCATGTTGATGTCATATGTCTGGTTGAGGAGCTGCTTAACGAGCTCCGGTCCGCCCTCACCCATTGCCATGGTACCGAGTGCACCGTAACGTGTGTGGGAGTCAGAACCGAGGATCATCTTACCGCCGCCTGCGAGCATCTCACGGGCGAACTGGTGGATAACTGCCTGATGCGGCGGTACATAAACGCCGCCGTACTTCTTGGCGCAGGAAAGACCGAACATGTGGTCATCTTCGTTGATCGTACCACCGACCGCGCAAAGGGAGTTGTGGCAGTTCGTCAGAACGTACGGTACCGGGAACTTGGTAAGACCCGAAGCACGAGCGGTCTGGATGATACCGACGAATGTAATATCGTGAGAAGTGAGCTTATCGAACTTGATCTTCAGCTTCTCCATGTTGTCGGAGGTGTTATGGTCTCTTAAGATCCCATACGCAATCGTCTCCTTCTTTGCGTCCTCTTTGCTTACGTTCTTTCCGGTCTTCGCCAGGATCGCCGCCGCGGCCTCCTGATTATCCGGAATAATTTCAGTTCCACGCAGAAGATATGCGCCGGAATCAAGTAAAGAAATCATAGTGTTCCTCCTAAATTGTGTATATCTTTCAGGGACAAGTGCTTTTCCATGCGCGAAAAGCATCTGCATCCATTTTTTCGAACACTCATATTATAAGGAAATCAGGGGAACTTGCAAGCAACTTCAGACCTCACTTATGGTTTCTTTCTGACTTTCTTGCCCTCTTTTCCCTTTTCTGGTACAAAAGCACCGCCCCGCCATGCTTGTTCGCACGACGGGGCGGCATCTGTTTAGTTATCAAAACCAATCAGATGTCAACATCCGGTAAATCTAACGGTGGTTCGCTTGTGATGATAATGTCCGCCACCTCAAATTGAATGATTTCAAGATCCAGTCTCATATACTTATCCATCTTTCTCTCCTTTCTTAATCGACGCAGGCCTTCGCCGCTTTATAGTATTGATAGTACGCAGTCAATGCCACTTTCTGAGCCTCTGTAGTCGTGCTCTTGTTAAGCATATTCTTCACGTAGAAGGTCGCCGGAAGAGATACTGTTGCGGTTCCCAGATTCGTCGTGATCTCAAAGCTTCTCGTCTTGTCCAGAAGATGCGGACCGATGTTTTTAACGGAGAACTCATAGTATGTGACTCCGTTGAAATCGACAGCCTTAGCGTTGCTCGGCATTACGACCGAACTGTTTTCCGGCTTGACATAAAGCTTCAGCTCGGTTGCAGAAGTAAGTGTCAGGGAGATCTTCATGCCGGAAGAGATTCCCGAAGTGCCCAGATCCTTCTGAACACCGCACAAAGTCGTATTATTCAAATCAAACGTAGCATTATCAACATCAAAACTCGTCAATATCCGGGACGGTTTGGGGATACCCGTATGTCTTATGTTATCTGACCAGTCAGATCTCTGCATATAGTAACCATATGACTGCAGGGCGTTCACAAGATCGACGACACGATCTTCGAATTGCCGCGGATGATCCTGAACGTACGTGATGTACGACATTGCAGAAAACGTGTCTGTCTGGACCGCCTCACCGTCATAGTACAACGTTGCCGTGATCTCATCCGCCAGTTCAAGACAGGTGATGTTGAAGATATAGGAGATGCGAGAATTTTCTCTCACAGGTGTCCTTACCACAGAAGATCTTCCGGTCGATGTCTCGAATTGAACATAACACTTGCTCACATCCGTTCCATCCGGGAAATCTACACCGAACTTCACGCCGATACTTCCGGTCAAGCGAATCGCGTGACGAGCGATCTTCGGAGAAGCCCCGACGATAAATGTAATCGATGCGTAATTCTCAAGACCGGTCAGTACTTTTCTCGCTTCGATACTGCAAGTGCTTGTTTTTGTCAGGACAGAATTTTCGAGTGTGAAATCCCAGGTTCCGTCCTTATCGACATCAATATTGTTTGGAACGTCACTGTCTTCGATGTCATCTTCCGTATCGATATATCCCTCAAAAAACAGATAGGAAAGCGCAAGCATCTGATCCTCGTCACATGTGACCGGTCCGTTGGTAAAATCAAAAACGACCGTCGGGATGATCAGCTCAGTCATGCCGGCATAATCCGTCTCATACGTTCCGTTAATATCTTCTGCCAAAACATATACATTATAATCCGTTCCGAAAGCACCGGTCAGATTCGCCGGGAGTTCAAATTCTCCACCATGATTACCACTCAGAGTTACAGCTCCATACGCAGCAATGGTATCGATCTTCGGGTATCCGGTGCCTTTCTTTACGACCAGATACGAGATCTGCGTGACCTCATTCTTATGATCGCCTTGCACAGAATAACTGAAACTGACCGTGTTTCCACTCACGGAAAGGCTACTGACATTCAAGTTGATATCTGGATCTTTGATCGTCAGTTTATACGCGGATCCGAGCTCACCATAGTAGCCCTCAACGGCGGTCGAGAAAATGATCGAATCCTGGCTTACGTTCAGTGCCGGTGAGACAGCGTAGTCAGCATACACTTCCATTCTGGGATCCTGAGGAATGATTCCTGCACACCAGATAACAGAAGATTCCAGCGGCCTGATTCCCGCCGCGTTTCTCAGCCAGCAAGCCACATAAGGATTTCCACCATCGCAGGTTTTCCAACAATTCGACCAGCCGCCGACATCGTTATATCCGTTAATGTAACCGTACTGTCCGTTATAGGTGTCTTCGGCATCCAGAACAAATACTTTATCGCCGTCAAGACCTACATAGTTTCCATAAAGATTGATCGCGCTCTGCAGGATACCGGTCAACGGGTGACTGTCGATCACACTTTCGGCGATCGAAGCTTTCTCTGCGTACGTGAACACGCCATCTTTATTCAGGAACAAATCTCCATTCAGGTTTGCACGAATATCACTGTCGTTCCAAGTATTGGTCTCATTGTCTTCATCAAAATAGTCCCAGTACAAGCCTGTGTCACAATCCAGGAAAAGAGTTTTTGAACCAAAAATATCGGTATCCGGATCCAGTACTCGATACATGACCGGCTCTCCCTCATACTTGCCGAAATAGACATAGGATCCATCCCATGCATCTTTCGGAGTAAGAGGAACCGCAGGAGAACTCATCTTACCTGTTCCGAGTCTTGTATTCTGCGTATCCTTTCCGCTGAAAACCGGAGCCGGATCTCTTCGATCGCTGATCTCAACCGGAGTGCCGGCATAATCAGTTTCATACGTTCCGTTCACATTTTCCGCGAAAACATATACATGATAGTTCTGTCCCCATGTTCCGGTAATTCCCTTCATTGCGGGGATATATCCAGAACTGCCGTTCGCATCCACCAGAGATCCGTATGCCAAAATAGAATTTCCCGCTTCTCCGATGGGCTTACTTGTGAACAGATAAGACACTTTAGTATCATCGGTCACGGATCCTCCGGAAAGCTGATAGGAGACTTTTGTTCTCGTTCCATAACCGTCCTTTTCCGCGGCTTTGACCGACATCTTCAGTTCTGAATCCTTTAGTGTCAGTTTGTATTCTGTATCAAGTTCGCCATACGTGCCCTTGACCGCGGATGAGAAAAGGATGGAATCGCGATCGACATTCAGTGCCGGAGCCACGCCTTCCTGATACATGTTGCTGATTCCGATAGTACTTACATAATTGTCGACAACATATGCGGCTAATGTGTTTGAATCTTTCTCGGCACTTCTCAGCCACCAGCTTGTCCATCCATCATCGTAGGCCGCCCATTTTGCCGCATTTGAACGGCATTCATACATGAATGAATTGTCGGATACATATCCGTATTGTTCGTTAAGAAGATCCTCAATATCCAACAGGAATATCTGATCGTTCTGAAGGCCTACGGCATTGCCAAACCAATCGGAGACACGCTGGTCGAAGCCTGTCAGCGAATGTGTCTGAGTATTGCTGTAATAGATAGCCTTTTTCTCCTGTCTTGTGAATACACCGTCCTTATCAAGGAACTCATCTCCATTTAGAGCGTCACGGATATCACTTCCTACCCATGCATTTGAACCGTTGCTGCTAAACGAACGTCGGAAAAGAACAAGTTCACTGTCCAGGAAAAGAGTTGTGTCATCACCAAACGCGGTAGAATCCTTGTCCAGAACACGGAATCTGTTTGGTCTTCCGTCATACTGACCGAAGTATACAATACTGCCCTGCCAGCCCTCTACTTCGCCATTGTGTGTTGCCGGATCATGGATCTCATCGACACCGAGTTTCGTATTACTTACAGTTTTTCCTTCGAATATGACCGGGACCGATGATTCCGGTTTGACCAGTTCTACCAGAGGACCTGCGTAATCCGACTCGTATGTTCCGTTGAATTTCTCCGCGAAAATGTAGATGTAATAATCTTCACCCCATGTTCCGCTGACACTGTCCGAAAGCGTAAGGTATCCTTTGTAATTTCCACCTGCGGTCGCGCCGTAATCCAGAATGCTGTTGTCATCTGAACCAAACGGTTTACTTGTGACTATGTAAGAGATCTGAGATCTCAAAGCAAAGTTCTGACCGGAAAGTCCATAGCCAAAATTGACTTTATTTCCTTCTATTGATACAGAACCCTCAGGAACCGAAACGATCATCTCAGGATCGAGAAGCGTAAGTTTGTATGCTGTTCCCAGTTCACCATATGTGCCCTTGATCGCGGTCGAGAAAAGGATGCTTTCGCTGTCAATATTCATAGCGGGAGCGACTCCCTGTGCCTCATTGACTTGAGTTCCGCCTACTCCGTAAAAGATTACACCGGCGAAATAATCTGCGTGCTGGGAGTCCAATTCGTGATCCTGAGATCTCAGCCACCAGAGATGAAAATCGGACGGCGATTGGAGTTCACATTTATACCAGTTGTATGCCGGATGATAAGGAGCAGAAGATCCATACGGCCCATTTGCAAGGGCATCATAGTAGCCGTATTCCGGATTTAAAACATCCTCAGCGTCCAAAAGAAAGATCTTATCGTTTTCAAGTCCGATATAGTTGACGAATTCCGAAACAGCATCCGCATTTACCGAAGTCAGCGGATGGCCGGCTACCGTACTCGCGACAATGGCTGATTTTTCCATCGCTGTAAATGTGCCTGATTTTTCAAGGAATGCATCCCCATTCAGAGCAGTTCGAATGTCGCTGTTGATCCATACGTTACTTCCAGGATCGTTTGCATTGACAAACGAATCAAAGTCCGCATCGAACAGCGTCGAATCGCAATCCAGGAAAACTGTCGTCTTATCAGAAAACAACGTCGAATCCTTGTCCAGAACACGATACTTCACAGATGTGTCTGAATACTTTCCGAAATAGACATAGGATCCATTCCATGCATCATCCGGACTTGTCGGAGTACGAGGATCACTGATATCATCGACACCGATTTTCGTATTACTTGCGGTCTTTCCTTCAAATACGACCGGGACCGATGATTCCGGTTTGACCAGTTCTACCAGAGGGCCTGCGTAATCCGACTCGTATGTTCCGTTGAATTTCTCCGCGAAAATGTAGATGTGATAATCTTCACCCCATGTTCCGCTGATAGTGTTCGGCAGAGTGAAGTATCCTTGGTAATTCCCACCATGTATCGCGCCGTAATCCAGAATGCTGTTGCCATCTGAACCAAGCGTTTTACTTGTGACTATGTAAGAGATCTGAGATCTCAAAGCAAAGTTCTGACCGGAAAGTCCATAGCCAAAGTTGACTTGATTTCCTTCCATGGATACAGAACCCTCAGGAACAGAAACGATCATCTCAGGATCGAGAAGCGTAAGTTTGTATGCTGTTCCCAGTTCACCATATGTACCCTTGATCGCGGTCGAGAAAAGGATGGAATCATGATCAACATTAAGAGCAGGAGCAATATCTCTCGGACTCATGTAGCTGATTCCGATAGTGCCCAGTTGACCGATACGAGTAACAAATGCCGATGTTGTATCAGTACCTGCCTCGGCATTTCTCAGTGCCCAAACCGCCATCTCATCTTTGAAATATGCCCACTTAGCTGCATTTGAATGACCGCTGTATATGGGTGAATCATCGAATATATATCCGTAGTTCTCGTTCAAAAGGTCTTCAACGTCCAACAGGAAGATCCGATCGTTCTCAAGACCGACAGCATTACCACACATTGTGATCACATCCTGTCTACCTGTCAGTGGATGCGTCGAAGTATTGCTTGAATAGATCGCATCTTTCTCCTGAACGGTGAACACACCAGACTTATCAAGGAACGCATTTCCATTCAGCGCGGCACGGATATCACTTCCTACCCACTGATTAGAACCGTTGTCACTGAACTGGTGAGAAAAGAGTGCTCCTTCACTATCAAGGAAAAGTGTGGTGTCATCACCAAAGGCAGTAGAAGCTTTGTCGAGAACACGGAATCTGATCGGATTTCCCTCATACTTTCCGAAATATACAATACTTCCGTTCCAAGCTGTACTGGTGTTTGCGGGTATTGCCGGATCATGAATATCATCAACGCCCAACTTCGTATTGTTTAAGGTTTTGCCGCTGAAACTGCCAGATGTTTCCGGATTTGCCAATTCAACCGGGGCACTTGCGTAATCCGACTCGTATTTTCCATTGAGATCCTCAGCAAAAACGTACACGTGATAATCCTGGCCCCATGTTCCACTGAGACTGCTCGGCAAAACGAAATAGGCAGAACCGTTTCCACCGTGAACCTCGCCGTAATCCAGAATGCTGTTATTCGCCGAACCGATTGTTCCGCTCGTGATCAAGTAAGAACTACGAGATATGTTCGTAATGTTCTTACCGGAATGCGTAGTTTCAAAAGAGATTCTATTCCAATCCTTTCTTACGGAACCTTCCGTTACAGAAACGATCATCTCAGGGTCAAGAAGAGTAAGTTTATACTCCACATCAAGCGAGCCATATACACCACTTGTTGCCGTCGAGAAAAGGATCGAATCGTGATCGATATTCAATGCAGGTGCAACGGCTTTGGTATCATTGACCTGCCAGGTAGTATAACTGTAGTACATCGCCTCGCCGGCGGTCTTGATTCCTGAGTCCGTTGGTGCAACACCCTCATTTCTTAACCACCATGCCATATTCTGGATACCAGAATCTGCGGCTGCCTGTTTATCATAGTTTCCATGATCTACGCTATCATAGTCTCGCATATCATAGTAGCCGTAATCGTGGTTCAGGATATCCGTGATATCCAACGCAAAGACTTTTTCTCCGTTAAGTCCTACAGAAGTACCGAATGTGTCGATTGCTTCCTGATTGATTCCGGTCAGAGCATATCCGGCAACATAACTCTCCGCGATAGCGCCCTTCTCAGCCTGTGTGAATACGCCGTCCTTATTCAGGAATCCGGACCCATTCAGAGATGCCTTAAGATTGCTTTCACTCCACTTGTTTGCATTTGGATCGGTTGGCAAAAGAGTATTATTGAAATACTCTTCGTACAGGACTTTGTCACTGTCAAGAAACATCGTCTTGCTTCCGTCTGTCGTATACTTCGTGGAAGCCTTATCCAGGACTCGGAAACGGATCGGCTGACCGTTGTATTTTCCGAAGTATACGAAGCTTCCACGCCACGTATCAACTCCTGCATACAGGACCATAGGGTCATCCATCTCATCGACGCCTAACCTTGTATTACTTATGGTCTTTTCGAAATCATCATCCGCGCGGACGAAGTCGTTCACGGTCATTCCGTACATTGTCGGAATGAAAAGCGCTACGGACAGGACCAGAGACGCGATCTTCGAAGCGGTCTTCTTTGTCTTACCAAACATACCTCTACCTCCATATTCTGTTTTCACATGCTGATACAGAAATTCCGTCTTCCCTTTGTTTCCAAAACAAAAACGCGAGTGCTTTTCGAACAGACGAAAAACAATCGCGTAATTTACACACTAAATGCCCGACAGAAAGGATAATCCAACCTATCTGACCGTTTGAAAAATCGGTTGACTGACATGAAAGTCATTGTCGCGTTCTGCAACATATAACTCAACCCTGTACCCCTTGTTTAAAAACCTTGCTTCCCAATGTCATCATATTATCACCTCCGGATACTTTTCGCAATTATTCTTTACAACCATATATATAAAATGTTCATACCTTGGCAACACTTCTTCAGTATCATGATTTCGTGGATTCAAACTCCACAAAGAAACACATTTTCCGAGACGATTCACCTGAGGGACAGCTTATGGATAATAGAAAAAAAGTAGCCGTTTTTTCACCGAACATCTATGAACCGATGACGCACGCGATCCAGGAAGGCATCAGCAAAGCGGCACTCGAGCTTGGCATCAAAGTCATCTACTTCGCTTCCTTCAGCGATTCTTTCAGCAATAAGATCTACGATCAGTATCAGAACTACGACGAGGGCGACATCGTTTCTTTTGAGTTGCCGAATCTCGACGATTTCGACGGTATCATCCGCATCGATCTCGCGTACAATGAGTACTGCGTCGAGCATCTGGACAAGCGCCTTTCTGAAGCGAAGATTCCGATCATAAATGTGGGCGGTTATGACGAGCGTTACTTCAACGTCGTTACCAACGAGAAAGCGTCCTTTTACAACATCGTCGACCACCTTATCAAAGTCCACGGCTGCAGAGATATCTGTCACCTCGCGGGACTTAAGGAAAGAATGTTTACTCAGCCGCGTATCGATGCCTATCGAAAAGCACTTGAGGATAACGGTATCGAGTACGATGAGAATAAAGTCTTCTACGGAACTCTCTGGCATGACTGTGGTGATCCGGCACTGGATCATTTCCTGCCATACTGTGAAAAGAACGGAAAGAAATATCCGAACGCGATCGTCTGTGCCAACGACTATTCGGCCGTCGGTCTGGTCGATGCCTGCCATAAGCGCGGCATCGATGTTCCGGGAGACATCCTCGTTACCGGTTACGACGGACTCGATGAGGCAAAACAGGGTTATCCGTCCATCACGACAGCTTCGCAGCCTTTCACAGACGCGGGCTACGAAGGCATGTATGCGTTGACAAAAATGTGGGCCGGCGAAGATCTCGGAAAGGATCTTCTTATCCCGGGCGAACTTCTGTGCAATCAGTCCTGCGGATGTAAGGCCATGAATACTTATAACATCGACGATATCCGAAGCGCGTATGTTCGAAGACTCGACCGTGTCGCAGATCTTGCACAGGCGACGACTTCTCTCATCCTCAGCGTATCCAACGCGCAGACCATGCAAGAATGCTTCGATGAGATCGCGCATACTTCCGCGATCGACTCCGGTTTTACGGATATGCTTTTGTGCCTCGCGCCACACTGGGAAGACCAGCGCATCATCGAACCGGACTTCGCAAAAAAAGATGAAGAGATGACCGTGGTTGCCGGCTTTATCGGACCCGAGCGCGTCAAACGGGAGACTTTCCGCAAGAAAGATATCCTCCCTCCGGATCTTCTTGCTGATCCGAAGCCGTACTATATCTTTTCGATCCATCACCTTCAGTACTACATGGGTTATCTCATCGTGTCTCCGCAGAATGAAGCACACGAAACGATGTTCATGAAGTCCTGGCTCGTTAACCTCGGATCGATGCTTGAAAACTGGAGGATCCGTCACAAACTGAATCTGTCTCTTCAGAGAATGGAAAACCTCTATAACCGTGACATGCTGACGAACCTTTTCAACCGTCACGGCTATGAGATGTTCTTCTCGGATATCTTCAAGGAATGCCTCGAAAAAGGTGTGCCGATCGGTGTCATGATGATCGACATGGACGACTTAAAACTCGTCAACGATAACTACGGTCACGCCGAAGGCGACTACAGTCTTTGCACGATCGCGGACGGCATGCGCCTCGCCGCGCTCAACGGCGAAGTATGCCTTCGCACCGGCGGCGACGAGTTCGTCGTTCTCGCGAAAGATTACTCCGAAGAAAAGGCCATGATCTACGTGAAGTCTTTGTGCGACTATATCCAGAAATGCGTGATGCGCGATCAGAAGATCTACCCTCTCCGCGTCAGCACAGGCGTATGCATCAAAGTTCCGCCGAAGGATGTCGAGACGAATCCCGCGACGATCCGTGCGTTCTCAGAAGAATACTTGAAGATCGCGGACGCGAAGATGTACGAAGTAAAAAAGAAGCACAAAGAAGGACGCGGCTGAATCACTTCAGTTTCTTTTCGAGTTCCTTGATGACGATTTCGAGGGCCTTGATGCGCGCGTATTTTTTGTCGACTGATTCGAGCACATGCCACGGCGCGAACTTCGTCGAAGTCTTCTGGATCATTTCGTTAATGGCGTCTTCGTAGACGTCCCATTTTTCTCTGTTACGCCAGTCTTCTTCCGTGATCTTCCACTGCTTTTCAGGAGTATTCTGACGGTCGGTAAATCTCGCGAGCTGGGTATCCTTATCGATCTGTACCCAGAACTTGATGATGACCGCGCCCCAATCGTCGAGTTCTTTTTCAAACTCGTTGATCTCGTTATAAGCGCGCTTCCAGTCGTTCTCGGAACAGAAGCCTTCGATACGTTCAACCATTACTCGGCCGTACCATGTACGGTCGAAGATCGCGACGTGACCGTCTTTCGGAAGACGTGTCCAGAAACGCCACAGATAGTGACGTGCTTTTTCGTGCGGTTCCGGACTTGCGATCGGGTGCACCTCATATCCTCTCGGATCGAGTGCCTCGGCGATACGTTTGATGTTGCCGCCTTTACCTGCCGCATCCCATCCTTCGTATGCGATGATGAGCGGAACGCGCTTTCTGTAAAGTCGGTTGTGAAGCTCGGACAGACGGTCCTGAAGTTTGTTGAGTTTTTCCTTGTATTCCTCGTCGGAAAGTTCTTTTCCCTCAAGAGGAATATCGGCAAGCTTCGGCATCTTCACGAGCGGGAAAGTGTTCTGCAGAAGAGGTACCGCAAGTGAGTGATTCTGAAGCGCGATATCGATGCCTTCGTTCATTCTCTCGAGGACCTGAAGCTCAGTCCACTTCTCGGATTTCGCGTCGACGATATACCACGGAGCCGAAGAAGAATTCGTATCTTCGAGATACTTTTCGAAGATCTTCTCACAAGCTTTATAGTGTTTGTTCTGCCATACATCTCCGTCGCTTACACGCCACTTCGTGTCGATGTGATCTTTCAGATTATCGATCCTCTTTTTCTGTTCTTCTTCCGTGATGTGCATGAAGAACTTCAATACCAGATATCCGTTATCGGTGAGCTGTCTTTCAAAACGGCGGATGCTCGCGATGCGCTTTTCATAAAGTGAATCGGACATGCTTCCGTCGAGTCTTTGCATGACGATCTCGTTCATCCAGCCGGTGTTATAAAAACGGAATTTTCCTGCCTCCGGAAGCGCCTCGAAATAGCGGCAGAGAAACGGCTTTCTTTTCTCTAGATCCGTAGGCATATCAAAGGTGGCGACTTTATAAAAACGCGGGTCGATATTATTGATGACATTGCCGATCAAGGTACCCTTGCCGGCAGTTCCCCAGCCTTCGATGAGCACGACGACCGGGAGCTTATTGTCTTTGATCTTGTTCTGATTTACAAAGAGCAGATCTTCCTGCTCTTTCAGGCGAGATTTAAGGATCTCTTTCTCGGGCTTCTCATTTAAGTACGCGTTCTTTAACATAATCAGGATCCTCCCTTCAGACGGAGTGGATGCATATGCCAAGCGAATAGAAAATGTACCTTCATTTTATCACGTTTGGAACGGCGCGAAAACGTCGAGGACCAGCGAGGTGAATGATCCTTACGAAAAAACAGAATATAAATGTGATCAGAAGATCGGCGCGATCAATCGAAGGATCAATCTGAACAGACTCCAACCGCGGCGGAAATTGAGTTCTTCGCGCAGGACTTCGTCGGAAACTTCGAAGGATTTCAGAAGGTCGTTTTTGACGTCGAGGACAGTGTCGGTTCCGCACATCCAGACAGCGCTTTCGAAGTGGAGATAAAGGCTTCTGTAATCCCAGTTCACGGAGCCGACGATCGCGGCTTTGTCGTCGATGACGACGGTCTTACTGTGCATGAAGCCCGGTGTATATTCGTAGATTCGGACACCCGCTTTTACGAGGTCACGATAGTAGCAGCGAGTCGCCTGATGGATCATCCACTTATCGTATTTACTCGGGGTAACGATACGCACATCGACGCCGCTTTTCGCGGAGAGACAGAGCGCGGAGACCATATCTTCATCGAGGATCAGATACGGTGTACTGATGTAGATATATTTCTCCGCGGAATTGATCATGTGCATGTAGACGCTTTCGCTGACTCGTTCATGATCGAGCGGGACATCCGTATAAGGCTGAACGAAGCCGTCATTTTTGATCGGGCATGGTTCATTCGTCCACGGGAAGTACTGACGGAAGTCTTCGCGCTCGGTCTGGTTGATATGCCAGATCTGAAGGAAGAAGCACGTAATGCTCCACGCGGCTTCGCCCTCGACCATGACGGCGGAGTCTTTCCAGTAACCGAATCTTTCCTTCTCGTTTACGTATTCATCCGACAGGTTCAAGCCGCCGCAGAAAGCGATCTTACCGTCGATCGACGTGAGCTTTCTGTGATCACGGTTATTCTGGATGGTCGTAAAGAACGGACGGAACGGATTGAAGATCCTGCACTCGATACCAAGTGATTTCAGGTACTCCGGATAGTCGGTAGGAAGTGTCAGGAAGCATCCCATGTCATCATACATGATGCGTACGAGGACACCCGACGCCGCCTTCTCTTTTAAGATCTCCAGGATGGAATCCCAGAACTTGCCTTCACCGATCGTAAAGTACTCGAGGAAGATATACTTTTCCGCGGAACGGAGTTTTTCGAGAAATACCGGCCAGAAAGCTTCGCCCGGTGAAAGATACTTTGTGTTGGTGTTCTTGTAGACCGGGAAATGCTGGGTGTTCTCTAAGTAATCGACACCCTTGACATATACGGGGAATTGCTCGCGAAGTTCCTCTTTCAGCTCGGGTCTTAATACGAGCTGATCCTGTGTCGAGCTGACGATCTCACTTAAGTTTTTCGCGTAGCGGTTCGAGATCATCTGGGAATTCAAAAATACGTAGAGCACGCCGCCGAAGATCGGGAACATCAGGATCAGAAATACCCAGATCAATCGGTATCCGCCCTTGTCGTTTTTACTGATAACGTAGAGCGCGACGATAACGGAGATGACTCGGAAAACGATCGCCGCCACTTCGGATACCAAGGTTCCCGCGACGATCAGGAAAATGAAGGACGCAATTTCAACAAGCAGTATCAGAATGATGACTGCCCGGCGCATCAACAAAGACTGAAACCATTGTTTACGCATGCATTTCTCCTTCCACCCTATTAACAATTATCAACAAAGTATAAAAATAGTCAAATCGTGTATGCTTTTCAGGCGGTCTGATATAAAATACAGAGTATATAATCGTGTGTGTTCAAAAGGTCCGTCAACAAGTTTTTGGTGTTCCTTTCAAGGAGATATTTATGAGTAAAATGAAGACTGATCACGCAAAATCCGTCTTGCCGCTTCTGATCCCCGCCATGTTTCTTATGGCGGCGCTGATCGTGCTGTTCGTTTGCATCACGGGCGGAACGCCGAGCGTTTACGCCAACCTGATCGTCATTCCGGTCGTCGTGACCGCGCTCTATTCGCCTGTCTGGTACAGCGCGCTTTTCGCCGCGCTCGCGGGCTTCGCGATGGGTCCTCTGGTAGACCTGGTCACGGGGAATGAGAGCAAGGGTTTCAGCTTCCTGATCCGCGTCGCGGTCTATCTCATCGTCAGCGTGGTCATCTCCTATATTTCTTCCCGCAATCGTCAGCGCGAAAAGCACTTCGAGCACTTAGCCACGCATGACTCTCTTACAAGCCTTCCGAACTTCAACTGCATGGCTAACGCGAAGGTCCCGCCTGAGGGAGCCATGTCGATCCTGATGCTTTCCTTTAACGAAGCGGGCGATATCCAGGGCCTTTTCGGAAGCGACTTTTACCAGTCGATCGTCAAGCGTATCTCCGAGGAACTAAAGGATCTTCTCTCTTCGTATCCGAACGCGACACTCTGCAAGGGACACGACCTCAACTACGCGATCGTCGTACGGCACTATTCGAGCGAGGAGAGCCTTGAGAATATCCTGGCGTCTCTGGATAACATCAACGATGTCACGATCTCCGTCGACAACATTCCCGTATACGTTTCCTATCGTATCGGATTCACGGTCATCCGTCCGGATACATCGATCGCGGAAGGCATTCGAAAAGCAAACATCGCGCTTCGTTATTCCTTCCTTGAAGACCAGCAGATCAGCCGTTATACGGACGCGATGAGAGACTACTACAAGGGAACGGTAAGTATCGCCAGTGAGTTTTCTTCCGCGATCTCCAAAGGCATGGTCCAGGCCTCGTATCAGTCGATCCACGAATCGGAGACACACAAGCCTTTCGGCGTGGAGATCCTCGCGAAATGGATCCGCGACGACGGTTCAAAAATGACCGCCGAAGAGTTTGTTCCGATCCTCGAAAAGACATCGTGTCTTTCGAAACTGACGATCTTCATGACAGAGGAAGCCATGAAGTACGCGGCGCTTCCCGCCAACAAGGGAAAACTCATCAGCATCAACTATTCCGCCGCGGAACTTAACGAAAGAAGCGTTATGGAATTCGTCCGCGCGGTCGAAGCTTCCGGCATCGACACCAACTGTGTCATGATCGAGATCACCGGTTCTTTTTCCGAAGATGATTACATCGTACGAGATAACCTCATGTTCCTGAAAAAGCACGGCATCCGCATCGCGATCGACTACTTAAGCGCGGCGGCTTCTTCGTTCGCTCTCTTTACCGACGCGCCGGTCGACTACATCAAGATCAACAGAAGCATCACGAGCCATGTCAATCAGGAACGCGGCGCGGCGCTCGTCAACAGCATCGTTTCTTTCGCGCGCGAGAACAACATGAAGACGATCGCGGAAGGTGTTGAAAACGAGCAGCAGGTAAAGTTCTGCGAGCAGGCAGGCGTCGATTATCTACAGGGATATTTCTTCTCGGTCCCGCAGCTTATGCCGGAGCAGAAAGCTGATCCTTCCGAGGCCGCGAAGGACGTTTCGGATTCATCATCTGAAGAAAAAGGATCCGCTGAAAGCGAGAATACTCCGAGCCAGCCTGTGATCACTCTCGTGGAGAAAAAAGAGGATTGATCCTTCTTATTCGGGCATGACTGAAATCAAATAGCGCAAACAAAAAAAGTGAAGCCGAAGCTTCACTTTTCTTTTTATTCAGATCACTTATCTTTCGGTTTGTCTTTGCCGGTGACTTTCTTTGCGATGCGTACAAGTGACGCGTAACGGTACGCCGTGTGATATGCTTTTCGCGCGTTACCGACATGCTCATTTTCGACGCCGGTATTCATGACGGCCTCTTTCTCGACCTGTTCCTCTTGTGCCAGGAAGTGCTTATCTTCCTCCGGCGGAACGAGTTTGGTCTCTTTGTATTTGTTCGATAGATGGAGCTTTCCGACATTCGAACGACGGATCGCTTTCTCGCGGACATGACGGGAGATCGCGTTCATGTAAGCCTCTTCGACTCTTCCCGCGAATGTCTCCGCGGAGAATGTCGCAACGGTCTTGCCCGCGTTTTCGGAATAGCGTGCCGCGGTAACCGGATCTTTAAAGATCTCCGAAACGATATCCGGAATCTCGGTTTCATCCTTGAAAAGTCTTGCGTTTTCTCCGTCCTTGAAAAGCTCATTTACGGCATCGTCTTTTCGCGCGATGACCGGAAGGCCCGCGGCCATAGCTTCGTAATAGGTAAGCCCCTGCGTCTCGGATGTGGAGCAGGAGATAAACGCGTCGCCGAGCTGGTAATATTTGCCGATCTCCGCATATGGAGCGGAACCCGCGAAGATCACCTTATCGGAAACATTGAGATCCGATGCCTGCTTCTTAAGGTCGTCAAGCGCCGGACCGTCACCCACGATAAGTACACGGACATTCGGTGATTTCTCGCAGATCTTCGGCACCTGGTCGATGATCTTATCGATACTCTTTTCTTTCGCGACACGACCCAGACTCAGAAGGATCTTCTCGCCTTCACGGATGCCGAACTTTTTACGAAGTTCGTCGATCTCTTCTTTTTTGAAATTCGACGGATTAAACGGAGATACGTCGATGCCGGTCGGGATAACATAGATCGGCTTGGTGACACCGTAATCGCGAAGCGCGTGCTTCACTTTTTCCGTAGGAACGATAAGGCCTGTCGGAGCGTTGCAGAAGGTCTTACTGTACCATCTGACCTTTTCCGGTGTGATGATCTTCGTCACTTTTCCGCCCAGAATATAGTGCGTATAATCTTCGAGCATCGTGTGATAGGTGTGCACGATCGGAAGATGAAGTGTCATAGACGTAGAAAGACCCATAAGGCCCATGGAAAACTCTGTCTGCGTGTGGATGATATCGATCTTCAGTCTCTTCAGGATCTGAACGAGACGAAAGGAATAAGGCACGGTCGTTCTGTAAGGACGCACCAGGAGCATCGGGATGCTCGGGATCTGAAAAACAGGCGGATTCTTACTTACACGACGGATGACAGGAGAATTCTTTTCTGACATGCAAAAAATGTATACACGATGTCCTCTTTTTCGAAGCGCGAGCGCAAGCGTATGAATCGAAGATGTAACTCCGTTGATGTCCGGAAAATACGTATCCGTGATTATCGCTATATTCATTTACTTCCTCATCTCCTTAAATCTCCCATATGATTATACCATAACGGGCTTTTTTGAAATGACAAATCTATCATCGATCTGATATACAGACAACCTGCCGTTTGATATACTTGAAACATATCTACCGAAGCACTGTTTCTTTGCGAAAAGCACTTGAAACGATCATCAGCAAGGAGGACATCATATGCCTTTACCGAAAGACTTTTTGTGGGGCGTTGCCACCGCTTCCTACCAGATCGAGGGAGCATGGAACGAGGACGGCAAGGGCCCGTCTATCTGGGATACATATACACACTGGAGAAACACTCCGGTACACAATCACGAAAACGGTGACGTTGCCTGTGACCACTATCACAGAATGAAAGAAGACGTCGCTCTGATGAAGGAGATCGGTGTCAAGGCATACCGCTTTTCGATCAGCTGGCCGCGTGTCATCCCGGACGGGATCGGCGAAGTAAATCAGAAGGGTCTGAAGTTTTATTCCGACCTCGTTGACGAGCTCATCAAGAACGATATCGAGCCACTCGTAACGATCTATCACTGGGATCTTCCGCAGGCGATCTTCGAGCGAGGCGGATGGCTCAATCCGGAAGTAATCGGATGGTTCGAAAACTACACCAAGGTCGTTGTCGAAGCACTTTCCGACCGTGTTTCCTACTGGTTCACGTTCAACGAACCGCAGATCTTCCTGGGCCTCGGCTGCTACATGGGAACACACGCACCGTTCCTGAAGTATGCCGACAGAGATCTTTTCCGCATGTCCAAAAATGTCATGTTGTCTCATGGTACTGCGGTACAGGCGATCAGAAAATTCGCCAAGAAGACCCCGAAGATCTCCTATGCTCCGACAGGTCCGTCCTTTATCCCGGAAAATGATTCTGCTGAAGCGATCGAGAAAGCACGCTATCAGACTTATGCGTTTGACGAGTTCGGCTATATGCTCAGCAACTCTTTCTGGTCCGATCCGATCATCCTCGGCAAGTGGCCGGAAGGATTGAAGGAATTCTTCGGTGATGATTTTGTCGACTTCACAGAAGATGAGTGGAAGATCGTCACTTCTCCTCTGGACTTCTACGGCATGAACATCTATGCCGCGATGCGTGACCTCAGCAAGCTCTCCGCCGCCGAAGGAAACGAGGCGCTTTCCGGTGAGCCGCTGACCGCTCTTAAATGGTCGATCACACCGGACGTTCTTTACTGGTCCGCGAAATTCATGTACGAAAGATACGGTCTTCCGATCATGATCACCGAGAACGGATGCGCCTGCACAGACAGCGTCCACCTCGACGGCAAGGTCCACGATCCGCAGCGTATCGACTTCTTAAAGAGATATATCCGCGCCTTCTATAAGGCCGGCGAAGACGGTGTTCCGCTGGTCGGCTACACCCACTGGTCCTTCATGGACAACTTCGAATGGGCAGACGGCTATGACCCGAGATTCGGTCTTGTATACGTCAACTACCAGACACAGGAAAGAACACTTAAAGACTCCGCCTACTGGTACAAAGAGGTTATCGAGACAAACGGCGAGAGCCTCTGGACCTGAATCAATAAAGCAAAAGCACCACCGTCGCCGGTCCTCGGGCTTACGCCCTGCGAGAATCGCTCCGGTGGTGTTTTCTTTATTTCTTTATCTGTAAATTATGACTTCTTAAAGGGGCTGGGACCTGTAGGATCGTACTCCGGCAGATCCGATAGTCCGACTTCTACGGCAACAGCAGACGGGGTGTCATCAAACTCGAACTGTTCTTCGTTTCCGACTCTTCGGTCGAGCGGTTTTTCCGGAAGTCTCTGACCTCTTCCTAAGGAACGGTTCCTCACTTCTTCCTTCATGAGATACAGAGGTGAATGCTCTGTCGGAAGCGGTACAGGCGCGCTCGGGATCGGCTGTCTCTTGCTCTCGGCGACAGCTTTTTCCGCGTCAGCCTGAAAAGCATCCGCGATCGGAACTTCGATATGTGTCGTTCTTCTTCTGTTATTCTTTTCGAGCTGCAGAAGACTCTTGTCCGCGGACATTTCGTTCATCGTCATCTCGGAAGTTATGGCAGACGCCACGATATCGATCATGAATGTTCTGTAGTTGACAGGTTTTTCAGTTCCGCCAAGATCATCAAGCGTGATCGACTTGACGCGTTTTTTGCTGATCGCGGCAAGTGAGTCGGTCTTTTCTTCTTTCACGCGTTCTTTTTCATCGAGCACCTCACGGGAGATGTCAGAAGCTTTTCCGGAGATCGCGTTCATACACCACGTCACACAACTGTCCTTCTTTCTGACCTTCAATATCCACATCGGAACATAGATCAGCTGACCGAGAGAAGGATCATAGTTTGTATTATCTACATACGAAGTAATGGAGAAATTTCCGAGGTTTTCCGTAATGATACACTCTTTGACGAAGTCCTTGATGCGCGTCATGAACTCATCTTCAACGTCCTTTGCGGAGCGGTCGATGTCCATGATCATGGCGTGCTTGATCTCACTGATTACTCTTTCGTCGGTGCTGACGCCGGACGTAAGGAACGGCGAGACCTCATCCATATGCTTCTGGTCGATCGCGTTCGACGCTGACATAGGAAGTGATTTCCACGCCATTTCGACACTGATCGTTTTCGGATAGGGAGTGACGACATTGGAAGTTCTTTCCAAAGAGAAATCGTTTAAAAGCATGACGCCGATGATCTTCTCAGTGACGTTTCTCGGCTGTTTAACAAAGGGAACGACGCTTAAGATCGCGGATCCGAACGCGTGGTAATCATAAAAGAAGAACGGAACGTACGCAGGTGTGATCGCGTCGATATATTCCTTAGACGAAAACGGACGGAACTTGATCTTTTCCTTCTTCACGGCCTTCAGATACTCTTCTTCCGCTTCTTTTCTGTCGCACGAAAAAGGAACGACAGTGAGTTTGGAAGGAAGCATCACCTTTTCCGAGGTGACTGTAAGATCATCGCTTCCGCAGCAAAGGCATCTCGGTGTCTGAAGATCCGCGCTCGGAGAAGACATCATACTCTTACCGCATTTGTAGCAGGTCAGGCGGCGCACTTCAGAAGTATCCAGTCCTCCGACATAGAAACCGCCTTCCGGATGCGCGATCTCGTTTTCTTCGGAAAGAGTGCTCTTACAAAAGCAGCAGACCGGAGATGACTCACCGTTGAGGATCACAGATGCCCCGCAGGTCGGGCAAAGGTAGGCTTTTTCCATGGTTTCTCCTTACAAAAGGTAAAAACACACCGGGAAACGGCGTCATTACACGCTGGTTTCCCGGTGCGCAGGTTTCTTATCTGTTTCTGTTTGGCTTAAACGGGCTCGGTCCGTCCGGATCGTAATCCGGCAGTCCTCTGATCGCCTTCTTGGCGATCTTTTCACCCTGTGCCAGTTCTTCCTGGATCTCATCCGTACCACGGGCAAGTGCCGGTGTGTAGGAATCCTTTGCCAGGTGATGGATGCTGTCGTCACCGAGCGGCTCCGGAAGCATATCCAGGGAAGCCACTACGGACGGCTTATTCTCAAACTGTGAAGACTCGAACGTCTTATTGACCGGTTCGTCCTCATCCGGAAGCTCGGCATGAAGATCAGCCGGGCGGAGCGACGGGCGACGGATCGGCGCGCGCTGTTTTTCCGGGTTCACGAAAGAGCTCTGGATCTGACGTCTTCTCTCTTCTTCTTCCATCTGACGACGCTGCGCGTATGTTCGCGGACGGTCGGAGGAGAATGTGATCGGAGCGCTCTCATCTTCGGTTACCGCCTGAGAACGGTTCTCCGCGGCTTCTTCAACTACTGCATTTCCGGGTCTTCCCGCAGGTCTCGCGGAAGGTCTGCCCATAGGTCTTTCAGCTGCCGGTCTGCTCATCGGTCTCTCAACAGCAGGTCTCTCAACAGCAGGCCTTTCGACAGCGGGTCTTTCAACAGCTGGTCTGGCTATCGGTCTTGCTACCGGTTTCGCGGCGCCTCTCGGCGGAGCGGGACGCTCTACCTGAGGTCTGGCAGGTCTTGTCGGAGCGACCTCGCGAGCTTCCGGTGCCGGAACTGCGCGCTCGTCATCTTCCTCTTCTTCAGCAGAACCGACTCTTGCGCCGCCCGGAAGCAGAACTTCCTTAACGGAAGGATCCTGTTTCCAAAGGCCTGTGCCTTCTCTCGGCTTTTCAACATCAATGATCTGACCCTTCGGCTTCATGAGAGAACCACGCGGTCTTTCATCATCAACAAACGCGGCGGAAGCGCCCCATGCAGGGATCGGTCCGTCTGTTTCCGGGACACGCTCCCAGATCGGGACCTGTTTCTTCGGTGCTTCAGCTGCTTCTCTTGCAGCAGGTCTTCCCGCCGGTCTTCCCGCTGCGGGTCTTCCTGCAGGTCTTGCCAGAGCCGGTGTATCATCTTCCTGAGCTGCCGGACGGAAAGCAGGATTCTGTCTCTCCTGTTCCTCAGCAGCTGCTTCAGCATCCATTCTTCTTCTGTCGGCGAGAGTTCTTGCTCTCGAGCCGGCGGCGTTGTGAGCCGCAAGGCTCGCGGATGCTCTTCTGACAGCGTCTTCTTCAGAAGCGCGCAGTTCGTCTCTGGACATGTGGCTTCTGCCACGGTCTCTCGGGTTCGGTCTGAACGGAGACGGGGAATCATCTGTCTCCTGCGGCTTTGCCCAGGCCGGTGTGCCCTTTGCTTCAGGCATCTCACCCCATCTCAATCCGGCGTTGCTTTCGATCGAAGGCATCGCGTGGATCTCGTCATCCAGTTCATGCTCGGCCAGATATTCCATTGTCGGGCCGGAAGACGCGGTTGCTCTTGCCAGCGGGGCCGGCGGTCTGTTTGCCAGAGGACGGTTCGTAATATCATCCTCAGGAGCCAGGTCTCTTCTGTCCGTCATCTCGACACGCATATCACCGCGCATACGAGCCAGAGGTGCTGCGGGACGGGAAGACAGCGGACGGTCATTCTCGTCAGATCCGACATAGTTCTCGGAAGCCTTCGGGACATTCGGAACGATCTCTCGAACTTCACCCTCGGATACTTCACGCTCGATCTCATTACGATTGAGATAACCGGCCTCATATTCGGAGTTCATGATCGCCATACCCTGAGCCTTCTCCGGTTCTTTCTCCGGCTGTCTCGGGATAGCTGTCGCGGTAACGGGTTTTTCCTCACCACTCATGGCAGGCTTCTTCTTGTTAAAGGAGAAGGTGATGTTAGCCATCATCTCGGACTCTTCAGAAGCAATCGGCTCATCGATAACAGGCTCTTCAACGATCGGCTCCGGTTCCTGCAGCGGCTCGACGACCTTTCTGCGGGCCGGTGCTTTTCGAGCGGAAGGCTTCGGAGTAACCTTCGGCATCGGGATCTCGTAGGATTCCGGTGCTTCTTCTTCATGATGTGACGGAGCGGCGATCTGCTCACGGAAAGCTGTTTCCTCAGCAGAAGGCGCAGGCGTCTTGTACTTGTCCGGAACCTTCAAATGCATTGGCGGCATAGAATCCTGAACAAGCATCTTGTCCAGATCTTCCAGTTCCATATCCGGATTCATGGCACCAAGACCGCCGGTGAAACCACGGGACGGCTTGTTCTCCGGCGCGGATTCGCCTTCGTCTTTTCTAGCCATACGCTCGGCCATGGACATTGTGGACTTTCTGGAAGCCTCTTTCTCCGCGGCGAGATCTTCTTCGGTCTTCTCCCAGATCGGCTTGTTCGCGGAAGCCGCGGCGCTGGACCTTGTAGCGCTCGCGCCCTTCTTCGTTCTGGCGGTCGGACGCACGGCGGAATTCGTCTGGGACGGCGGAGGTGTAACGGCCTTTGCCCAGGACGGAACACTTGCGGCACCACTTGCGTCTCTCGGTTCTTCCTTGGCAGCGGCACGGAGTCTGGCGATCATCTCACGCTCGCGCTCCATCTCCTCTTCCTTAGTCAGCGGCTTTTCAGGCTCTTTCTTCTTCTTGTTGCCGAATCCGATCTCCACTTCCATCTCGGAGAATTTCTTCTTCTGGATGGGCTTATCGGCGGAAAGTGTTTTTCCCTCGGAAAGAGCTTCTGCCGCTGTCTCGAATACATCGTCAAGGCTTGCCGGCGCTGCGGAAGATGACTTCGGAGCGATCCTGCCTTCCGGTGTAACTCTCGATTCCTTCGGCTTCTCGAAGAAGGAGTAGTCGAGGACCTCGATGCTCGGATCGTGGATATTGAATTCGAAGTGTGTATCGTTCAATGCGGTGCAGCGGGACTTGTCCCAGTACTGCTGATAGGTGATACCCGCGCTCTTCGCCGTTCCCTTGGACATCGGAACATTGGCCTCGATCTCACCATTCTGACCGTTCATGGCAAAGAAGTAATCTCTGCCCATGTACTCGCCCTTCATGTACCAGATCGGGAAAAGCACCAGTTCACCGATACCCAGCGGATAGTCGGTCTTGTCCTGGAAATACGCGATATCGTAGGAATCGGAATGGGCGTCGATGATCATCTGACGTGTCCATTTCTTGATGCGCTCCATGAAATCCTGCATGCAGGAGATCGGGTCCTTCGTCATGATCAGGACCGGAGTATCCATCAGGACCTTCTCGTTAAGAAGGACCATCTTGCTCTGATCGTATGGCTGCAGGTTGTTGATGACGCTGGACGGAAGAACGCCGGACGCGTCAAACGGGATTCCCTGCCAGGAGAGGACACCACCGGTGATGTGCTCGGAAGTGCCATCGTTGGTATCTTTCGCGGCGCCCTTACGTGTTGCCTGGAAACGAGAGAAAGAAGAACGGATCGCGGTAAGGGACTCAGCAATACCTTCGGTACCGTTGATACCGAAGAGCGTCTTACTCTCCGCGGCCTTATTTCTCAGCGACGCGGTAACTTTCGCGTGCGCGATGACTTCGTAAGTAAACAGCCATACCGGTACATATACCTTGTGCAGGAGCTCCTTATTCTCATCTGTCGCCAGAGTACGGCCGACAGCGGAATTGTTGCGGATATAATCCAGGAACATCTCCTGAGCCTGCTGTTTTGTATGAGAAAACGGGATCGCTCTTCTCGGCATCGGACCGACGATACCGCCCTGATCCTTCAGTGAAGCGGACGCGCAGATCGGGCATCCCTGATTCGCGTTCGCGGGTTTTGCTATAAACTCTCCACCGCAATCCTCACAGTGGTAAACGTGATACGCTTTTTCATTCCAGGCGTCACCTACGTAGTAACCGCCTTCGAGCTCTTTTACTTCGTCTTTTCCGGTCAGTACCGTATGACAGAAGCAGCAAGTATAACTTTTGGATTCATCGAATATCAGATCTGCCGAACAATTGGGGCAGTGAAATGCTATCTCCATATATAGAACCCTCCTACATCACTCTATAATATAAAATTTGTTTGCGAGATTGTCAATTATTTCGCATTGTGTTAAACTCTTTATATTCATATTTAACTGGGTTTTTAGGCGCATTTTGCCCCTGTTCCGACAGACAGAAAAGCACTTGACCCAAGCACAGAGAGAGCAGGAATTTTATGAGGAACCTCGCATTTTCGCCTGAATATGCGCAACAGTACCGTGAACAGAGTGAAGTCCTCTTCCGTCCCGAAAACAGAAGGACAAAGGAAGAAGGATGCTTTGCGAACGGATATTTCCTCCTCTGCGAAACCTACGAGGGAGAACTCGACGGCGAGCCGAGAATGGCCGCGCGCTATTCCCTTTTCACCCCGAATCACGACCTCGTTTTAAGCTATGACTGCCTCGACAACGAGCACGCGTTAAGCGAAATGATCAAGCACAATAACGGCGTAGTTTACTACCTTTTCCGCCGCGACCGTTTCGGTTTTTCCGTGTTTAACCTGACAACTCTCACCGAGCACCGCTACTACCCTGAGGAGGCCATGAAGACAGGCTCCGACTTCATCTGGTGCGGCGCCGAATACTATCCGGATCGAAACACCATCTTCGTCGTCGGTCACGTGCCGGGCGCACCTTTCGAAGTCTATGAATTCGATTTCACGGACCCGATGACGTGCGTCGCTTTCGTACCGGAAGACGCTTTGATCCTGACACTTCCGTCCACGGATTTTGCCGATGAGATGGAGGATTTCCGTGATGAATATCTCAACTGGGGTGAGGAGGAGATCATCGGATCCGCGCTTCTCGCTTCCTTCGAAGATATCGCGGAATGGTTCGCTTTTGTCGATACTCTCGGCTCGAGAAAGACCGCTCCGTCTTATTACATGCCGAGCACACCGTTCGTCGCTTTCCGCATGTCCGACGGTCTTCCGGTCGGCATGATCGAGATCAAGCACGAGCTGAACGACTACATGAGCAAGCACGGCGGCCATATCTCCTACTCCGTACGTCCTTCCGAGAGACGTCGCGGATACGGAAAGAGGATCCTCGCGATGGTACTTCCCTACGCCAAACTCCTCGGCCACTCCAAGGTCCTTGTCGTCTGCCATACCGACAACGAACCGTCCCGTCGTACGATCCTTGCCGACGGCGGCGTTTACGAGCAGACTTATTTCAGTGAACTGGATAACATCTATAACGAGAACTACTGGATCAGGACCACACCCGCTGTCGTAGCGGAACAGAGCCAGGCGAATATCGTTTCCTGATCGGGCTTATCGCCTTTTCACTTTGATCTCAGCCGCAATATACCCGAGCGAAAAACTCAGAAGCGCAAACATGCACATTACGAAAAATACGTAGTGCAGCGGCAGCATGAGTTCCGATGACGAAAACCCGTAATCCCCGAGCGCGGAATACATTCTCATCCCGATAAATGTCGTGAGAAGATATGCCAGAACCGCGCCGATCAGAGAGCCCGAAATTCCGTATATCAGGCTCTGATACGCAAAAAGCCGGCAGGTCTTCTGTCTGCTGTATCCCAAAAGCGCAAGAAGGTTCGAAAAGCGCTTCTGCTGATGGATATTGATGCAGATGCTGTTGATGACCATGATCAGGACCAAAAGGGCCAGAATGATCCCCACGACGATGAACACCCATGTGAACTCCGCCTGCTTTTCCAGCGGATCCAGAAGCTCCATATAATCGCTCTGGACTTCCAAAGAGTACTCATCTTCAAGGTTTCCGATCAGATCTTCGATGTAGGAGGTGTCCTCCATGGTGAGGACGATGTCTGACGGATTTTTGTACTCTTCTTTTCCCGTCTTCTCGGCAAGGGTCTCGTAAAACGTCATGTCGAAAAGCACCGCGTTTGCGATCTCATTTTGTTCACCCTGCGGGTCGATATGAAACCAGCCGGCCATGCCACTGATATCCGTTTCGATCCCGGGCGTCATTCGATATGAAAACACGCCGACGACTTTCATCTCGGCATCGCCCGCTCCCGGAACGGAGAGGGTAAGACTTTTTCCGACGGCTTCTTCCGGCGTCCATCCCATGGAAACAGTAAACGCCTCGCTCAGCATGATCTCGTAAGGATCATTTCCCGAAAAAGAGGTCCCCGCCAGTATGGCTTGATGATCCGGATCTGCGTTTTTCAGAGCGGCCGCCCGCGCCTCCGAAGTGCTTTCAAAAGAGGTATTCACGGCATAGTTTTCCGTAAGGCGTACTCGGACGTTTTCAGTTGAGATCGAAAAGTCATCCGGCGCCAGGTATTTCACGTTTGCCGACGAGACACCCTTTTGACGGATGACAGAGAGGATCTCGCTTTCACTTAAGTTCTCGTAAGTCGGAACGAGATCGTCGCCGACAAAAGAATAATTTACGAGAGGAATATCCACTTCGTTCAGGACGACCAGCTTTTTAGCGAACGCGTCGTTGATGTTTTCTTCGATGACGGTCTTACTGAGATTTTTGTAGTACAGTCCCAAAAGAAGGACCATCACGGCAACGACGAACCCGACGATCGTAAGGATGAATCGAGTGCGGTTATTTCGTATCATTTTCAGAGCTACAGTCAGCATGCTTTCACCCGCCCGTCAGATCAGTTCGGCATCCGCGACCGCGTCCGCTTTCGCGTTTGAAGAAAGCCGGAAAGCGGCAAGCCCCGTGATCACGGAGACAAGTAAGCAGATTCCCAATGTCAGTATGCAGGATCTTTGATCGATCCGAAGTTCGCTTAAGATGTCCGTTCCCTTGAGATCCAATCTCTTCACGATCCGATAGGCCGGATCCGTCAGAAGATACGCGAAAAGAACTCCGAGGAGTCCTCCGATCAGGCCCTGGACCGCGGAAATAAAGCAGGTCATGAACATGTAGTCATTCCCGGAAAGCCCGAGAAGGCGGAAAAGGTCCATAAACGCGGAGTTTTCGCCGATCGTGACCAGAAGCGAGTTGACGAGGCTGACCATGCAGACGATAACAAAGATCGAAGCGATAACGGTCCCCGCGATCGAGTACTGAGACGCGATCTCGTTCATCCGGTCCACGGAGATGGATTCCTCGGAAAAAGCACTTCCGTAGTCTTTTACCCGCGAAGTGATTCCGTCCGCGATGGAATACACAAAGATCAGGAACATGCTGATTATGGCAAACGAGATCCAGCTGAGCACGTATCTTTCTTTATGCTTCAGCATCCAGGACAGCCCGAGTTTCATAAGACAGCTTTTCACCATACGATCACCCTTTGCCTGCTTTTGAGACGATCTTTCCGTCCTTCATGACGACCTGGATCGGCGCCGAATGCGCCAGTTCTTCGTCATGCGTGACTAGAATGAACGTGCGGCCTTCCGTCAGGGAGCGGATCAGCTGCATGATCTGCTCGCCGGTCTTCGCGTCCAGATTTCCGGTCGGTTCATCCGCGATCAGTATCTTCGGATCTGTGCAGAGGGCTCTTGCGATACTGACGCGCTGACGTTCTCCTCCGGAAAGCTGTCCCGGTTTATGGTAAAGGCGCTCTTCAAGCCCGACCTTTTCAAGCATTTCTTTTGCGATCCCACGGCGTTTTTCTTTGGAATACTTTCGAACGATCAAGGGCAGTTCTACGTTTTCGAGGGCGGTCATCGACGGTTCCAAAAGGAAGGACTGGAAGACAAACCCGATGTTTTCGTTTCGGAATCTGGAGAGTTCTTTATCCGAAAGTTTATTGATGTCCACCCCGTCGATCAGGATCTTCCCCGAATCCGGTTTTTCTTTTCCTCCGATGAGATTGAGAAGTGTCGTCTTCCCGGACCCGGATCTTCCTGAGACCGATACAAAAGCACCGTCCGGGATCTCCAGTCGGATCCCGTTACATGCGTGCACCTGGGTCTGCCCGACCTGATAGTTTTTAATCGCGCCTTCGATCCTGATCATATGGACACTTCCTCTCCTTCAAAGTGGATACCTCTTTCCGTGAAAATTCCGTAATCGGTACCAACCTAATTCAACCATATGGAAGGAAGATGTCCGGGCAATTGTAAAAAATGATCGGATTATTGTAAAAAGTCGGAGGAATTAAGAGAAAAGTCGCGAGCAGATCACGACAAAAAGCGGAAGTGTCGCCATGCAAAGAAGCATGCTCTGCACGGTCGAACGTGCCGCGAACTCCGGCGCGCAGTCGTACTTTTCCGAAAGGATAACGTTCATGGAACCGCACGGGAGCGCGCACATCATGACCGAGACCGCGGCGGTCTCCGGCGCCATGGAAGTATTTACGAAAACAAGGTACATCCCAAGGAGCATGACACCCGGAAGAATGACCAGGCGCATGAACGAGATCAGGTAGGATTTCGGGTCGGAAACGATCTTCACAAAAGGCATCGCCGCGAGGTTCGATCCGATGATGATCATGGAAAGCGGCACTGTCATCGCGGCGATCAGGTCGATCGGACCGGCCACATAGGAATTAAAACGGAACGGCGAAATAAAGATCACGATCGCGAGGACCGAAGCGATATTTACCGGATTTGTCAGGATGCTCTTGATGCTTCCCGTTTTCCCCGAAAGAAGATGGATGCCGTATGTGTACATGAAAAGGTTATACGCGAGATTGAAAACGACCGCCATGAGAAGTCCGGCGTTTCCGTAGAGCGCCGACATCAGCGGGAATCCCACGAAACCCGTATTCGCGAACACCGTCATGGTCACAAAAACTCTCTTCTCTTTTTCCTCAAACGGAAGCTTTCTCGAAAGAAGTCGCATCGCGATCAGCGACACGATATAGTAAATAAGCGCCGCAACGAGCGTGATCAGCATGCCCTCGGCCACTTCGGGAGTTTTTTCGTAGTTGGAAGATGCGATGATCGAAAACGGAAGGATCGCAAGAAGCAGGATGTCTGAAAGTCCTTTTTGCAAACGCGCGTCGATGACCTTGGCCTTGCGAAGGATAAAGCCCAGGGTCACTGCCACGACGATCTTTATGAATACCAAAACAAGTGCGTCCACGTTGTCCCTTTCCGGGCGCGAAAAGCACTGCCCGGCTTACTCTTTGTCTTCCCAGGCGGCGGCACGGGATACGGCCTTCGCCCAAGTCTTCAAAAGTTTCTCTCTTTTGTCATCTGCCATTGACGGCGTAAAGAGAGTATCACAGTGGCGAAGCTCGCGCAATACCTCCATGTCTTTCCAATATCCACAGAAAAGTCCGGCCAGATAAGCCACTCCTTGTGAAGTCGTCTCACGTTCTTTCGCGCGGTCGACGTCACACTTCAGGATATCCGCCTGAAACTGCATCATGAAGCGGCTGACACTCGCGCCGCCATCTACCTTGAGTTTCGTGATTTTGCAGTTTGCCTCTTCCTGCATGAGAGAAACGAGATCATATACCTGATACGCGATCCCCTCGAGCGCGGCCCTTGCAATATGGGCTTTCGTCGTACCTCTCGTCAGTCCGAGGATCGAGCCTCTGGCGTACATATCCCAGTACGGCGCGCCAAGTCCCGAGAATGCCGGAACGAGAACGACACCCGCAGAGTCCGGAACCGTCTCCGCGAGAACGTCACAGTCGGATGCGTGGTCGATGAGTTTTAACTCATCTCGCAGCCACTGGATCGTGGAACCGCCGTTAAACACGCTTCCCTCGAGCGCGTAGCTCGTCTCGCCGTTTAGAGACCACGCCGCGGATGTGACCAGACCCTTTTTCGAGATGATCGGTTCGGCCCCGACGTTCATGAGCGTAAAGCAACCGGTGCCGTATGTGTTCTTGATGTCGCCCTTGTCAAAGCATGTCTGCCCGAAAAGCGCCGCCGGCTGGTCACCTAAGATGCCGTAAATGCCGACACCGTAGATCGCCTCAAGTCCCGGGATCTGCGTGCTGACAAAGCCGAATTCCGAAGCGCCCGGCTGGGCCTTCGGAAGCATGCATTTCGGGATGTGGAAATACCGGCAGAGCTCATCGTCCCAGGAAAGATCGTGGATATTAAAGAGCATCGTTCTTGATGCGTTGGAATAGTCGGTCGCGTGGGACATACCGCCCGTCAGGCGATAAAGGATCCATGTATCGACCGTACCGAAAAGGATCTCGCCCATACCTGCTCTGGCTTTAAGACCCGGGACTTCATCTAAGATCCACTGGATCTTCGTCGCCGAGAAATATGCGTCCGGAACAAGGCCGGTCTTATCTCTAACCTTTTCGATGAACTCCGGATCGGAGGCCTTCAGTTTTTCAACGAGAGCCGCGGTCCTTCGGCACTGCCAAACGATCGCGTTATAGACAGGGCGACCGGTGTTCTTTTCCCAGAGGATCGTGGTCTCACGCTGGTTCGTGATACCGATGCCGGCGATCTCGCCGGGCTGGATGTTGGCCTTAGCCAGAGCCTGACGGATGCAGTCACATACCGTTCTCCAGAGATCCTCCGGATCGTGCTCGACCCAGCCCGGTTTCGGATAGTGCTGGTCAAAGGTCTCCTGCGCCGAAGCAACGCATGTGCCGTCCTCACGGAAGATCATGGCGCGGGACGATGTCGTTCCCTGGTCGATCGAAAGCATGTACTTACTCATAGGCTCCTCCTTTGGGCTATGTTTACCCTCGTCGTTATTTCTTGTTGTTATTTCCGCCCGTGTCGCAGTCTCCGGCCGCGTGGGCAAAAACGCCTCCGGGAAGTGCTTTTCCCGAAGGCGCTGTTGATCAGAATCTCTTGTAGACCCAGTTCAGTTTCGCAAGCCACTTGGTGTCCATCTGGTTGATGGAGTCCGCTCCGAATCGGATCCGCCACTGACCGGTCGGCATTCCCGGCGCGTTCATTCTCGTGTCGGAACCAAATCCCATGACGTCTTGTAATGGCGCGATCGCAAGCTTTGCGGCCGATGACCAGACGGTCGTCAGCATCGCGCGGCAAGCCGGCGCGTGAACGCCGCCGTCGCCCCAGTTGTCGCCGTGAAAGCGGCAGTACTCGAGCGCGAACTTTCGATCCTCTTCGGAAGCTTCCCAGAGCCAGCCGAGGAGGGTGTTGTTATCGTGCGTTCCCGTGTAGGCGATGCAGTTTTCCGGATAGTTATGCGGCATGTGCTTACTGTCGTCATGCGGCACCATACCGAACTGAAGGACACGCATCGTCGGAAGACCGGTCTCGTCGAGGAACTTGATCAGTTCATCATCGGTCTCGCCGAGGTCCTCGGCAAAGATCGCGGGCTCACGTCCGAACTCATCGAAGATACGGTTCCAGAGCTTCATGCCCGGACCCGGATTCCACTTGCCGTTTCGGGCGTTCTTTGCGTCCGCCGGACAGCTGTAGTATCTGGAGAATCCGCGGAAGTGGTCGATGCGGATCACGTCATAGAGCTTAAAGTTCTGATGGAGCCTGGAAAGCCACCACGCGTAGTCTTCTTTTTCGTGCGCCGCCCAGTCGTAAACGGGGTTGCCCCAGAGCTGGCCGTCTTCGCAGAAATAGTCCGGCGGTACTCCGGCAACGCTCTTAAACGAGCCGTCTTTATTGGTCTGGAACAACGATCTGTTTGCCCAGACATCGCAGGAATCGCCACTTACATAGATCGGGATATCACCAATGACGGAGATGCCGATCTCGTTGATCTGCTGTTTAAGCTTTGCCCACTGCGTGTAGAAGATGTACTGGATGAAAAGATAGAAATCGCAGAGTTTTCCGTTCTCCTTTTCAAAAGCGGCGACTGCCTTGGCATCGTGCTTCTGAAGCGCCTTTTCGCTCCAGTCCCACCAGGCTTTCTGACCTTCGCTCTCCTTGATGGCCTGGAAGACGATGACGTCCTTGACCCAAGGATTCTCCTTTTCGAACTTCTTCATTTCCTTATGGATGTCGTCGCCTGCCTTGCTGTAGGCATCTTTCAACATCTGCATTCTGTTTTCTCTGACCCACGCGTAGTCAACGCTGTAGCAGGATCCCGGATATTTGCATTTTTCGAGTTCATCCTTCGTCAGAAGCTTCTTTTCGAAAAGATCCTCCGGATCGATAAGAAGCGGGCTTCCCGCAAATGCCGAGTCACTCTGATACGGGGAGTCCCCGGACCCCGGATTCGTGAACGGAAGCACCTGCCAGTAGGACATTCCGGCCTCTTTTAACTTCTTTGCAAAAGCGACGGCTTCCTTGCCGAAACCGCCGATACCATACTCCCCCGGGAGTGATGTTATGTGCAAAAGCACCCCTGAACTTCTTCGCACTTTCAATTATCCTCCTTGTTGCGAACATATATGAGTTTCACCTGCGGATTCTTTTCGTTGACACGATATTCGCATTCCAGGAAATCCAGCGACTGCATGAGCTTGCTCATCTTGGAAAAGCCATAGTTACGTGCGTCAAATGACGGGCTCTTCTTATTGACCAGGTTTCCTACATCCCCAAGGAAAGCCCAGCCGTCTTCGTCTGCCAGGTCTGAAACGGAACTACTGATCAGTTCGCAGGTGGCTTCATCAATATCTTTCGGTGTCTTGCCCGATGCATTCTTCGCGTCCTGATCCAGAGCATCCGCTGCCAAGGAAGGTTCTTTTGCCGAGGAAGGATCGGAGTTTTTGGATTTCTTATCCTTCGTCAGGATCTCAAGGAAGATGAATCGGTCACAAGCCGCGACGAACGGCGTCGGCGTCTTCTTCTCACCGATGCCGTAAACGATCTTGCCGGCCTCACGAAGTCTCGTGGCCAGTCTCGTAAAATCGCTGTCGGAACTTACAAGGCAGAAACCGTCGACGCTTTCGGTGTAAAGGATATCCATCGCGTCGATGATCAGAGAAGAATCCGTGGCGTTCTTGCCGGAAGTATAGCCGAACTGCTGTACCGGAGAGATCGCGTTATCGAGAAGGACCTGCTTCCAGGGGCCGAGCTGCGGCTTGGTCCAGTCGCCGTAGATCCTCTTGATGGTCGGGTTGCCGTAGCGCGCGATCTCGAGCATCATCGGTTTGATATATGTGGCGGAGATATTGTCCGCGTCAATAAGCACTGCCAATCTCACGTCTTTTACAGGCATAAGCACCTTCTTCTCCTTGCCCTATAATGACAAGGCTGATATAATGTTGTGGCTTGTGCGAAAGGGCATCTCCTTATATAGGCACCTTTTCGAAACACCACTACTATTATATCGTATTTTGCAACCCGAACCAAACCAGGAAGGTAGAAGAATATGGACCAGAATGTTCAAAATGAGATACAGCGCCGCCGCACGTTCGCAATCATTTCGCACCCTGACGCCGGTAAAACGACCATGACCGAGAAGCTCCTTCTCTACGGAGGCGCCATTCACATGGCCGGTTCCGTCAAGGCCAGAAAAGCCGCGCACCACGCGACATCCGACTGGATGGAGATCGAAAAGCAGCGTGGTATCTCCGTTACTTCGTCTGTCATGCAGTTCAACTATGACGGCTACTGCATCAACATCCTTGATACCCCGGGTCACCAGGACTTCTCCGAGGATACATACCGTACACTCTGCGCGGCCGACGCCGCGGTCATGCTCCTTGACGGCGCGAAAGGTGTCGAGGCTCAGACCATCAAGCTGTTCGCGGTCTGCCGTAAGCGTGGTATTCCGATCTTCACCTTCATCAACAAGATGGACCGTGCCGCAAAGAACCCGTTTGACCTGATCGACGAGCTCGAAAAGGTCCTCGGCATCCGTTCTACTCCGGTGAACTGGCCGATCGGTACCGACGGTGATTTCCAGGGCGTATATGTCCGCGAAACCGAAGAGGTCCTTCTCTTTGATAACGAGACCAAAGACCACGGTGCCTCCATGGTTAAGTCCATCAGCGCCGGCATCAACGACGAAGAGGCGCTCAGAAGCATCCTGAATGAGCATCACTATGAGACACTAAAGAACGATATCGAGCTTCTCGATATGGCAGGAGATCCTTTCGATCTCGAAAAGATCCTCGCTGGCGAACTGACACCTGTATTCTTCGGATCCGCGATCACAAACTTCGGTGTCGAGCCGTTCCTCAAAAAGTTCCTTGAGATCGCTCCGGGCCCGCAGAGCCACGAGACATCCGAGGGTGTCGTCGAGCCTACAGAAGACTTCTTCTCCGGCTTTGTATTCAAGATCCAGGCAAACATGGACCCGAACCACAGAGACAGAATGTCCTTTATGCGTATCTGCTCCGGCAAGTTCGAAAAGGGTATGTCCGTTAATCACATGCGTACAGGTAAGAAGATCACTCTTGCCCAGCCGCAGCAGTTCATGGCGCAGGACAGAACGATCGTTGAAGACGCTTACGCAGGCGACATCATCGGTCTTTTTGATCCGGGCATCTTCCGTATCGGCGATACCGTTACCACTTCTTCGAAGAAGTTCAACTTCGCCAACATCCCGGTCTTCCCGCCGGAGCATTTTGCCCGCGTGCAGCCTAAGGATTCCATGAAGAGAAAGCAGTTCTTAAAAGGTATCGAGCAGCTCTCTGAAGAAGGTGCCGTTCAGCTCTATAAGCAGCCGGGCATCGGTACAGAGACATACATCATGGGCGTTGTCGGTGTCCTTCAGTTTGAAGTTCTCGAGCACCGCTTAAAGACCGAGTATGGCGTAGATATCCTGAGAAACAACCTCAACTACCGTTTCGCCAGATGGTGCAGCAAGCAGGATGAAGCAGTAGATATCGATTTTAGTAAGCTCACGCTGACCTCCACTTCCATGCTCGTTTTGGACAGAGACGAAATGCCGGTAGTGCTTTTCGAGTCGGAGTGGGCGATCTCCTGGGCACTTGAGCATAACGAAGGCTTAAAGCTCGACGATATTCACGAACGCTAAAGAAATAACATCTTTACGGCTCAAACAGCTTTTCGCTCCGCGAAAAAACTCGCCGTGCAGATGTTTTTCTTTAGCTTGGGACGCTTCGCGTTCGGAATGGAGGAACCCGTTGATAATCACGGGTTCTTTTTGCATACAAATATCTAATCTGCCTTTCTCATTGGACGTTTGAAAGTCACGGAGCAGGAAAAAGGATAATAAAACCTCAGATTTCTCTCGAAAAGCACCGTATTTGCCGTTTTGTTTGATTAATTGCCTAAAAATCGAACAGAATGGAAAACAGAGGTAAAAAAGTATTTTTCGATCGTACTCATTGGTAAAAATCAGGCGCTTTTTGTGTCACTCGCCTAAGCTGTCGGCGATGCGGCGGTCTTTGAAGTAGAACTCTTTGTCGTGTTCATTGACTTCGCGGACGACTTTGCAGGGTGTTCCCATCGCGACGACATTACTCGGAATATCCTTTGTGACAACGGATCCCGCGCCGATGACGACGTTATCGCCGATGGTCACGCCCGGAGTCACGATGACGCCCGCGCCGAGCCAGCAGTTCTTTCCGATATGTACGGGGAAATTGTACTGGTATCCCTCTCTGCGAAGATCGGGATCGATCGGATGACCGGCGGTCGCGATCACGCAGTTCGGACCGAACATGGTGTAGTCGCCGATGTAGATGTGGGTATCATCCGTCAGCGTGCAGTTGAAATTCAAGTACACGTATTTTCCGAGGTGACAGTGTTTTCCGCCGAAATTGGAATGGAACGGAAGCTCGACATACGAGCCTTCCCCGAACTCCGCGAAGATCTCCTTGCAGAGCTCTTCACGGCGAGCCAGATCAGACGGTTTCGTCGCGTTCAATTCCGCCAGTTTATCCAGACAGCGGAGCTGCTCGTTCATGACCTCCGGATCACTGGGAATATATAGATCGCCTGAATGCAGGCATTCAATTGGCGCCTTTGCCATAGGAAAATCCTCCTTTGCCTAGGAAAAATGGAATTTCAGATAAGAAAAAACCTCCGGAGCGATTCCACAGGGCTTTGCCCGAGGACCAGCGACGGAGGTTTTCTTGTTTTCGATATTACTTCTTCAACAGATCAAGAACGGTCTGGCGCATCTGGTCCTTTTCGATCAGAAGGTTATGCAGTACCGGCTTCTTGTTGATGTCCTTAAGGCCGTAAGGGATCGGAAGACCGCTCTCCACGGAAAGCTCGTTGGAGATGACCTCGTCGGATCTTCCGTTGCTGTAGCCTGCGCCGTTCAGCGCGTCCATAACGGCAGGAGCGAACTTAAACGGAGAAGCTGTGGAAACGAAGACGGTCTTGGTCTCGTCGCCGGAACGCTGGTAGTAGCGGTTGTAGATGTTAAAGCCGACGGCTGTATGTGTATCTACAACGTGATCGCAGCGGTCATAGACATCTCTTATGGTCTTTGTGATACCGGCTTCATCGGCAAACCCACCGACAAATGTCATCTGCAGTGCTTTCAGAGTATCCGGATCAACAGTATATGTACCCTTGGTCTTCAAGTCTTCCATCCACTCGGCAGTCTTCTTGGCATCCATGTCGGTCACTTCGAAGAGAAGTCTCTCGAGGTTACTACTGATGAGGATATCCATGGACGGAGAGTTGGTCTTATAGAACTCACGGTTCCTGTCGTAAGTACCGCTTCTGAAGAAATCGGAAAGGACCTTGTTCTTGTTCGAAGCGCAGATCAGCTTTCTGATCGGAATACCCATCTTCTTGGCAAACCAGGCGGCCAGGATGTTACCGAAGTTACCTGTCGGAACGACCACGTTCATCTTCTCACCGAAGTTGAATTCTTCGTACTTAAGGAGCTCGACGTAAGAAGCTACATAGTAAGCGATCTGAGGTACGAGACGGCCCCAGTTGATGGAGTTCGCGGAAGAAAGTACACAGCCCTGATTGTTGAGCTGCTCGGCAACCGCCGGATCACCGAAGATCGCTTTTACACCGGACTGGGCATCGTCGAAGCAACCGTTAACGGCAACTACGTGAACGTTATTACCCTCGGTGGTGATCATCTGCTGCTTCTGCGCATCGGAAACACCCTCGGAAGGATAGAATACGATGACCTCTGTGCCCGGAAGATCCTTGAAGCCCTCGAGCGCTGCTTTACCGGTATCACCGGAGGTAGCTGTCAGGATGCAGATCTTTCTGTTCTCACCTGTCTTCTTCGCTGAAGCAGTCATCAGGTGCGGCAGGAGCTGGAGTGCCATATCCTTAAACGCGGCCGTCGGACCGTGCCACAGTTCGAGGATGTACTCTCTCGGATTGTACTTATTGAGCTGAACGAGCGGAGCCGGCTTCTCACCGAACTTCTCCTCGGCGTATGCCTGCTCGGTGTAGGAAAGAAGCTCGTCGTAAGTAAAGTCGGTCAGGTACTTGCTGATGACAGTCGCCGCGATCTGCGGATATGTCATCTCGGTCATTTCCATGATCTCTCTTTTACTCAGCTGCGGGATCTCCTCCGGAACGAAGAGACCGCCATCCGGGGCAATACCCTGCTTGATGGCTTCCGCCGCGGAAAACTTCTTTTCATAACCTCTTGTGCTTATATAATTCATGAAACTCTCATCTCCTTAATTGACTTCTTAAGCTGCTGCCTGCGCATCCGCTGTGGTTTCCGGTGTTGCCGCGGTAGTTTCTCCGCCTGCGCCCTCCGGTGTCGTATCTGCTGTATCAGCCGGTGTCTCCGCCTGTGTCGGAGGAGTCGTTTCCGGTGTTGCCGTGGTCGTATCAACTTCCGCCGGATCACCTGCTAAAGTCGTTTCGATAGTCGCCACCGTGGTCACCAGATCTCCGTCTTTTCCAAAAGCACTGTTATACTCACTGATGATCGCGTTCACTTCTTCGTCCCAGGATGCCTCGGCAAGTTTCTTTTCGAGGAACTCGACTTTCTTGGCGTCGTCACTCTTCGAAGTGGCTTTCTTGACCGCCGGAACGATGACAAACCAGGCAAGGCACGCAAGTCCGATCACTCCTACGATAACTGCCAGGGCGATCGCCGTGATACGCATCTTCTCGGCAGGGGTCTTCGGGAACTCGACGCGGATCTCGTCATCCGGGATCTCACCATTCGAAGACGTGGACTGCGCGAGCGCGTCGCGGATCTCCTTTTCCGTTGCGATCCTTCTCTTTCTCGGCTTCTTCGGAGCCTTGATCAGGATCGGGGCCTGTACGTGAATTCTCTCGCGGTTCTCGCTTTCGGCCACCATCGGTGACTCCTGACGCGTGATCGCCGCGGAAAGTGCTTTTAGCGGAGACTCATCCGGTGTGGCATCGGCAATGGCCTGTGCCTGTTCAGCCTCGACCTTCGCCTGCGCCAGACAGTACTGCGCAAGCTCCGTCATCGCCTGCGAATGCAGACCGCACGTCAGCGCGTGCTCGAAACACTTAAGCGCGCGGTGGTATTCTTCACACTGCGCGACGCAGATACCGAAAAGAAGTGAAGGCTCGCCCCATGTCGGATATTCCGTGATGATCTTTTTGAGGGTGATGATGGCTACATCCGCGCCATCGTTATTGAGATTGAAAAGCGCGCGGTTGTACTGATGCGCCAGCTGTTCCGATTCTTCCGGCGGAAGGCGGAATACCACCAGGTCTCTTGTACTGATCTCCGGTATGGTTTTTCCTGCAGTTCTCCAATCCATAAACGCTTTTCCTGTCTTTTTCCTTAGTTTTGCGGAAGGCCCAGGGCCCTCATGCCGTCCTCGATGTAGCCTCTGGCCTCACCGAGAAGATACAGCGATCCGATCATGTAGACCGGCGCGTGATTCCTGAACGCCCTTTCTACCGCATTCCGGCAAGCCGTTTCGACGTCATTTACGGCGATCAGTTTTTCTCTAGCATTATACATACACGACTCTAAATTGTAAAACTCTTTACTCCGGCGCAAAGCCTCATCCCATGCAATACGAAGATCGTCCGCAGGCATGGCGCGCTTCTGGTCCGGAGTGACCAAAGTGATCCGTCCGAGCGGCACGCACCAGTTCTCCACGAGGATATCGAGCATTCGGGACACGTCCTTATCAGCCATAACGCCCATGATGACTTCACACGGATTCTCCTCGGAAAGCACCTCCATCTCCTGAAGGAATGCGGCAAACGAGGTCACGCCCTGCGGATTATGGGCACCGTCCAGGATGATCGGCGGGTCGAAGCAGATCGCCTCGAGACGCCCTTTCCAGCGCACATGCGAAAGTCCTTCTCTCATGGCTTCCGCAGAGACGAACTGTTCCATCGCACGAAGCGCGAGCGACGCGTTTTCGAGCTGGTAACTGCCGTGCATTCTGATCCGGTAGGATTTATTTCTCAGGCTAAAGCTCTGTCCTCGCAGATTCTGTGCGGTCCTTTCGGCTTCATCTCTTCTGATCCAGGTAAGCGGCGCGTGCTTTTCTTCGGCGATCTTCTCGAGGACTTTCTTTGCGGTCTCGGCTTCGTCGTATTCAACCGCACGCTGATGCGTATCCATGACGAAGACGGGGCAGCCTTCCTTGATGATGCCGCCCTTTTCGCCCGCGATCTCCCCTAAGGTGTTGCCGAGGCGGTCGGTATGGTCATAGCCGAGCGCCGTGATGATGCACGCCTTCGGCTTTTCGATAACATTTGTGGAATCGAGTCTTCCGCCGAGTCCCGTCTCAAGGACAACGGCATCGCACTTCTGCTCGGCAAAATACAGGAAAGCGACAGCTGTGACGAGCTCAAACTCCGTCGGGTGCTCCTGGCCTTCCGAAAGAAGTTCTTTTACCTTGCTTTCGACAAGGTCGGAAAGTCTCACCAGCGACTCGTTATCGATCTCGCCGTAGGTATCGTCCTTTTCCCAGGTCAGAAGACCTTCTCTTCCGTCGAGGATACGGATCCTCTCGCTGAATCGTTCGAGGAACGGGGACGTATAAAGACCGACCTTCTTGCCGTCCCAGGCGAGCATGCCCGCGCAGTACGCGCTGACAGAACCTTTACCGTTCGTGCCGGCAATGTGGAAGGCGGAAAGTTCTTTTTCGGGATTACCTAATTTATCAAGGAGTTGCTCCATCCGCTCAAGTCCGAGTTTGATCCCGAATTTGTTCGCGGTCTGGAGGAATTCCGGAGCGTTAATGTCGATCATGAAAAGCTCCTTACGACTCGGCTTTTGAAGTCTCAGTCTTATCAATAACTTCAGCGGTATCTTCCTCTTCCGGTGCTTTTTCCGAAGCATCGGAAGACTTCTTGTCCTTCCTGAAAATGAAGACCTTACTGAAAATATAGTTGGCTACGACGACGAAGACCGCGATAAAGATCTTGACGATGTAGATGTTGGCGATATCGAAACCGAAGATACTGAACCAGAGGTCATCTTGCGGCATATTGCAGGCATTTTCCATGATCATGACGGAAAGGGAGAACAGTCCGAGTTCAAAGGCGAAGAACGTGAAGAGGCGAGCGATCACAAAGGAAATGAATTCTTTCATGACCTTTCCCTTGGAATGGAAAACGAAGAGTTTGTTCGTGATAAAAGCAAATACAACGGCGACGACCCAGGCGATCGCGTTGATAAATGTAACGAAAAGATCGAAGTCCCAGCTGCCGATCTTGACCGGCCACTCGACATGAAAGACTTTTTTCAGGATTCCGAATGTGATCAGGTTGACGACTGTAGTCAGTACACCGAAAACAAGATACCAGAAAAGCTCTTTGAATTTCGGGTTCTGCATCAGTTTTTTCAGCCCGGAGGCTTGTTCGTTTGTGCTCATCAGACTCTCCTTGGCTTTACCTGCCTTCTGTAAGCGATTCTTCTCCTGTAGAAGAGGATGCCGATGATCAGGGCTTCAGCCACTGCTATACTAGCACAGATGATGAACAAATACAAAAACAGGTTGCGGTTCGTACTCGGCGCGCGATACGGGTAAAAGTCCTTCTCCGCGGAGTCGATAACATAGAATCTTGCCGTGCCGTCTTCCGACTTCAGATACGCGATCTTCGTCGAACCGTCTTTGGAAACATAACCGTCGATCTCGGTGGATCCATAGGTGATCTTGGTCGGGGTAAAGCCTTCCGGGACCATGACTGTATCCGGCTTGTCCGCGACGGTCAGGATCAGAGAAGATCTCAGGATCATCTTACCCGGCTCATAAAGCCTCATGGTATCTGTTTCCTGATTGTATACGTAAAGGTCCGCCTCGCCTTCCTGCGGAGCCGCGTAGATCAGGACGCTGAGAACTCCGTCTTTTCTGAAGCACGGAACCTCTTTACCGTCCACCATACAGCTCGACTGGTAAAAGTTCGCGGGGATCGTAAGTGTCTCTGGGAGCTGCGCGAAATCATACACCGCGCCGTTATTGTCCGTCAGCTGGATACCTTCAACAAGGAGCCAGTCGGTTCGATAGATATCGATCGTGTAAACGTTCACGGCTTCGCCGTCTTCGGCAACGACCTTGACCATGACCGTATTAAGACCGATCTGAAGATCGGATCCGCCTTCTACGGTGACCGTGGATTTCACGTTGTACGCAATGCCGTTTACCGCGACATCCGTCGTGTTCTTGGATACTGTTACGGAATAGTTGAAGATACCGGGGTCAAATGCCGGGTCGAGATCAAAGGATCCGACGGTAAGCTCGGAAAGCGTGGCATCCGAAGAAACCATGGCCTGTACGATAAGAGATGCACCGGTACCGGAACCGGCAACGACGTTCTCAAGCGCGTTGTCACGAAGGCCGGAGATGGTGCCGAGCCAGGCTTTTACTTCGCCTCTGGCCTGATCGGTGACACGGAATTTCAGTCTGGCGACGACGACTTCCGATTCACTGGAGAATACGGGAACGTCCTTTTCCGTAGCTTCTGTGGCAGATGCTTTTTCCTTATCGGAAGCACCCTGGAGGATCGCCTCTTCTTCCGCGTCATTTACTGCCTGAAAACGGATCAATGCTTCGCCTTCCGGTCTTTCATACTCCAAAGCGAAACCATCGAGATCTTCACCGATCTCAATGCTCGAGAATTCGAGAGCTTCCCCGTCATATCCGATCTCGATCGGACCGAAACGTGTGATCGACGGGAACGCACTGAAAGTGACGTCCATCGTTACAATATCTCCGGTCTGTGCGGAAGCCTCATTGAATGACAGATTGACAGTTACACCGCCGGCAGCCTTGTTTTTTCCGCCAAAAGAAAAAACGACCACCCCTGCAAATATTATCGGCAATAAGACAGACACACATATCTTATGCAAGTATTTTCTCATTTTATATTTATCTAATCCCTAATATAATGTGTTTCTTGTGCCTGCATTATATAGGATAATGTTTCCCTTTTCAATTCATTGAGGAGATTTTCCATATTCTGTCGGCATTTGTTCATAAACAGGAATTATGAACACAAATGACGAGTCGAGCATATCCTGAGAAGCGTACGCAGAATAGTAGCGGACACCTTCGTTATTCGCCATGGCGATGTTCTGCGCGTACTGATGTTCATAAAGACCGTCTTCGTTTTCCACGATATCGAACTTCTGGAAGTAAAGCGTATCCTGGCCCTTTTCGATATAGCTCTTACTGATCCAGAGCGCACCGCCGCAGATCGCTTTTTCCGGAGACGTCCACGGAAGAAGGAGTTCTTCCTCATCCGGCGTGATCGTCTTCTCTTCCGGTTTGGATCCGTATTTTGCGTACTTGGCGCCGTTGATCAGCGCGCCGTCCTTCACGCTCGGATCCGGTGTGGAGCCGATGTTATAGAAGTTGTAGTAGCCTTCGTAGCCCTCCAGCTCGCCGTGCGCGAGCTTAGATTCGCCGTTTCTTCCCATCTCCTGAATGATACGGGATGTCAAAAAGTACGGGGATACATCCGCGTCACGGCCCGCCTTCAGAAGGATACCCGCGTAGTCAGGGTCCGTCTCGTTCAGGAAGGAGTTCTTCGTCATGGCGGAAATACCGTCGATCGTGTGTACCGAATCGTCAAACGAGAGCTTTTCAAACTGGAAAACACCTGTCGGTGTCAGGAAGTTTCTCGGATCGAGGAAATACTGCACGACATCACGCTTGGCCGCTCTCCAGGAACTGCCGTCATAGACGGGGCTTCCCGGCTTGACCCAGGTCGGGTTATAGGTCGAGCTGATGAGGCTTCGAGAGCCCTTGTCTTCGTTACTTAAGACTTCCTCGAAATCGAGTCCGGTCTGATATGCCTCGAATCTGTAGTTCGGGTGCAGGCAATGCAGAAGCCACAGTCCGTCGCCGTAGGATTCCGGGAACTGTGAAAGAGTCTTCTTTCGGAAGCCTTCGCTGTCCTGTCCGTTGAGAAGATGCAGTGTGTACGTACGTGTCATTCCGTCGATCGTGGTCACTTCGACAGTCAGCGTATTCACGCCTTCTTCCATGACCAGTGCGTTTCCGATCGAAGGAAGCGCCGGGAAGACCGCCGTATTGGAAAACTTGACGGACGCGGCATATCCCTCGACCGCCGTGCATTCTATATTGACCGCGGAGAAGGAATCTCCGACGATCGAATAGTCGAAATTGTCCATGGTGAACTCCGGATAGATCGGAAGCTCAGATCCATCCTCCTCCGTAAACTTCAACTCGGTAAGGAACGCGTTTAACGGCAAAAAGGTGATCGACGACTTCGTCATCTCGACCGGATCGCCGTTGATATCTACACAGTTCACGATCTTCTCTTTTTCGTCATCAGAAACGGAGCCTGTCGGGCGTGGTGTCGGGACAATGCCTTCATCACCTAAAACGGCGAGATATCCGACTTCTTCATAATATCCGACATCCTTTGACTGCACCATGTAATAAGAGACCTCGGCCACAGACGGAGGTGCCTTTTCACTTCTTCTGACACGAACGAAAAACTCGTTCATCGGAGTACTGTCTTCATCTTCAGCAACCGCCGCGTCCTGATCCTGCTTTCTTGCACGAAGCACTTCGTAATCGACGTCGTGCAGATCGTTCATGCCGATCAGTTCACCATAGCGGTTATAGATAGAAGCGGAAACATCGGAAGAGATCGACAGGAGATTTACATACGCGTTCTTATCCTGCGCGTCGAGGCAGTACCAGCTTTCTGCATCGCCCTGCGCGATGCATGAAGAAACGACGGTGTCATTTTCGATCGTCTTGAAATCGGGAATAATGACGCGACCGCCGGTAACGACCTGACCTCGTCCGTCAGAGGTACGAAGCAGGATCACGACATCGCGCTCGCCGGGTCTTTCGCCCTTGGTATCCCACTCCATCGTAAACTGGACCTGTCCGGAAACCTGAGGTACATACACCTCGCCCGGACAGAGCGTGTTATCGACAAAGAAATCCGTTCGCATTTCCTGGCCGTCGACCGTCATCTCACCTTCGATCCTACGCACGCCGAAAGCATATCCTTCTTCGTTTTCCAGAGAACTCAGCATCTCAATATTGCTGCATCTGGTGCCGACCGGATCCGAAAAGCCGTTCAGTGGCATGTAAGAAGGATCGACGTCGGTCAGGATCTTTTCGATCGCGTATCTTCTGGAACCGTCTTTCAGAAGTTCCTCGATCTCTTCGACTTCATAGGCGTCGTTATAGGCAACACAAGCAAGATCCGACGCGAACTCGTGATCGTCCTTCCCGGAAAGCAGATAGGTATGTGCGGTGAACTGATTTTCGACATAGTCACTGACGTTGAGATGACCCTGCTCGATCTCGGATTCCCAGCGCGGCAAGGAATCCTCCGTTCCTGTCAGAACGGCGGTCCTGTACATCGTATCTTTGGCGTCCTGGGGAAGCTCGACTTCCTTATTGAGGCTGATCATGGATCCGCAGACGAGCGCCATTATGGTCAGCCCGATCACACCTGCCACGATCGCAAGCACGATATATACTTTCCGAAGTTTATCTCCCATCTTCTTCCTTCGTCCTTACTTGCTGATCTCGTCCAATGTCATACCGTAAGGGGGAACAAAATGAGCCAGATAGTATTCTGCTTCTTCGCAGTTTAGGTCATGGATCGACTTTTCGATCGATTCCTTTGCCGAACGGAACTCGTCGTTCGCGGCTTTTTCTTCCATGAGGCATTTCAGAAAAGCACTGATCCTGTCGGCCACTTTGACCAGACGATGCACTTCTTTTCTCTTCTCATCGGAAAGATCCGGCGTCAAAAGCTCCGTGAAATCTCCCTTCATCTGCTCGGGAAGGAGCTCGAGAAGATTCTGCGCAGCCTGCGCTTCGACCTCTTTATAGGCTGACTTGAGTTGGTCGTTTTTGTACTTGATCGGTGTCGGCATATCGCCGGTGATGATCTCCGTTACATCGTGATAGAGGGCTTCCGCCATCGTCATGAACGGATCGACCGGGTCCTTTTTCAGTATGTTGTTGTGAATGAGCGCCAGCGAATGCGCGATGACCGCGACATCAAAGCTGTGCTCCTTAAGGTTCTCCTGACGGGTATTTCTCATCAGACCCCATCTCTGGATGTACTGCATACGATCCAGCATGGCATAAAAATTGTAAAGTTCTTCTTTATTCTCCATTTTCTCTCCTTGATCAGATCCAGTAGATATCCTCATAACTGGTCGTCGCATACGAGTCAGTCATTCCGGCGATATAATCCACTACGATCTGTACGTCACTTGCGCTCTTGTCCGGGTACTCCTCCAAAAACTTCATGAGGTTTCTGTACGCAGGGTTGGTCGATCTTCCCGTCTTTTCCGGATCCGTCATCGCGCCCATCAGCGCCTCGAACAGACCTTCGAGAAGATTCTTGACCGTGTTTTCGTATCTCTTGATCTTCTCGGAACGGTAGATTCTCGCTACGTTTTCCTCGAGAAGTTCTTTCATCGCCATGCCGGCCTCGTCCGAAAGACGGATCTCGTCTTTGTCCAGACTGTTATGGATCAGGTCGCTTACCAACGTGTTGATGATCTGGGAGTTATTCGTACCCAGCTGCGACTTGATCGCCGGCGGGATATCCTCAAATTCCATAATGCCCGCGACACAGGCATCTTCGATATCTCTTCCGATATAGGCGATCTTATCGGAAATTCTTACGACACAGCCTTCCAGGGTTGCCGGGAAGGAATGAAGCGCCTTATTCGGATCCATAAGATCCGCGGTCGGCTTGTCTCTGTAAGGTGCCAGTTTATACTCGCTGTAGGTCTCGCCACAGTGAGAAACGATACCGTCTCTGACTTCAAAAGAAAGGTTCAGTCCGCCCGGATTCTTATTCGGACGCTGCTCCAGAACATCGATGACTCGAAGGCTCTGGTACTCATGACTGAAGAACATGTTCGGATCGTACTTCTTGGCGCAGGCTTCAAGGACTCTTTCACCTGTATGACCAAAAGGCGCGTGTCCGAGATCGTGGCCAAGCGCCATCGCCTCGACCAGATCGAGGTTCAGGTTTAAAGCACGCGCGATCGTCGTCGCGATGTACTTCACATAGATAACGTGCTCGATACGGGAGCAGATGTGGTCGTTTTTCGCGTTGAAAAAGACCTGTGTCTTATGACGAAGTCTTCTAAATGCCTGGCTGTAGATAATACGGCCTGTATCTCTTTCGAAAGGAGATCTTACCGGACACGGCTTCTCGTCGTACTTACGACCGCGACTGTCCTTGGTACGAAATGCGTATGGCGACAGGTTCTTTTCGCGCTCATCACGAAGGATCGTAAGAAGCTCTCTGTCTCTGGGACTATTGAGTCCTGTGATCTTTTCCTGAAGATGAGAAAACTCCGACGGAAACCGGTCAAACAACGATTGTTCCTGATTATCCATAAGCACTTCCTCCTTTTTAGTAAGTATATCACGAAAAACTTACATCTTCCGTGACATATACATCACAGGTCTACCCTTTCTTCAGGCCCGACTTGTTAAGAAGCATGTTCTTTCTCATTCCGTCGAAATCGACACAGACAAGCGCGTCCCCGGCCACCTGCTCGCACGAAACGACGATACCTTCGCCGAATCTCGGATGCACGACCTGCATTCCTTTTTTGATCGTTTCCGGAGTGAAATCGGAGTTTCTCACCGGCTGAGGCTTATTGGCCTGATAGGTCGGGATGTATGCCGGCTTTTCCTTCTGCGGTTCGCGACCGTATCTCGGGTTGACCGCTTCCTTCGGTTGCTCTTTTCTCTTGTTAGCGATCGCGCGCATGTACTGCGGCGGGATCTCTTTTACGAATCTCGACGGAGACAGGTTCTGTGTCTGTCCGAAAAGCATTCGGCTTCGTGCCGAAATGACCGTCAGTTTCCTCTTGGCTCTCGTAAGGGCAACATACATGAGACGGCGTTCTTCCTCGATGTCACCGTCATTGACGGAACGCGAGCTCGGGAAGATCGTCTCGTCGACACCGACGACATACACAGAACCGAACTCGAGGCCCTTGGCGCTGTGGATGGACATCAGTCGAACGTAGTCTTCGCTGTCATCGGCATTGTCACCTTCGGAATAAAGCGCCGCGTTCTGCAGATACGCGCCCAATATTCCCGTAAGGTCCAATCCGAAATCCGGCTCATTCTCCAGGTACGGATCCTGCGCTTTTTCCTCTTCCGAATTCGAAAGAAGCGCGGTCTCCACTTCCTTTTTGCGTCTCGCCTCAAACTCGACGGCTTCGGAAAGGAGTTCCTTTAAGTTCTCGACACGGTCGACCATCTCGTCCTTTTTCTCGCGCTGCTCGATGATCTCGTTGACCAGTCCCGACTTGTCCTGCACGTACTCGATGAACTCGGAAAAGGATGCCTCGTTATCGGCAAGGACTCTTCTTAAGTTCTCGATCAGAAGATAGAATTCGAAAAGCTTTTCGGTGGAACGGCCGAGTTCCGGGAACATGGAGCTCTTTTCGCAGACCGTAAGTGCCGGCATGCCTTCTCTTTCCGAGATCGCAAGGACCTTGGCAACGGTCGTGTCACCGATACCTCTCTTCGGCACGTTGATGATCCTCTCCCACGCGTAGTTATCCGCGTCGGAATAGATCAGGCGGAGATAAGCAAGAACATCCTTGATCTCTTTTCTGTCATAGAATCGAAGGCCGCCGTAAACTCTGTACGGGATGCCCTTTTCACGGAGCGCGGTCTCGATCGTACGGGAAAGCGCGTTCATGCGGTAAAGGATCGCGACATCGCTATACGGGAAAAGGCCGCTCTCGGCATCTCGCTTAATACTCTCGGCACAGTAATATGCCTCGATACCGTGATGGTCGGCAAGAAGGAATGTGATCGGATCGCCGTCTTCTCCCGAAGTGCGAAGCACCTTCATCTTTCTTTTCTTGTTATGCGCGATGACACCGTTGGCCGCGTTCAGGATCGTTGCCGTAGAACGGTAATTCTCCTCGAGCTTGATGACTTTGGCGTCCTTGAAATCCTTCTCGAAATCCAGGATGTTTCGAAGGTCGGCACCACGGAAAGAATAGATCGACTGGTCATCGTCACCAACGACGCATAGGTTTCTGTAACGCTTGGCGAGAAGCTGGATCAGGACATACTGACAGTGGTTCGTGTCCTGATACTCATCGACGAGGATATAGCGGAACTTCTCCTGATACATCGTAAGAACATCCGGATTCTCCTTGAAAAGGCGGACAGTGTTGAAGAGGATATCGTCAAAGTCCATCGCGTTATTGGCAAGAAGCCTGTCGTTATAGCGGCGGTAGATCCTCGCGATCGTACCAAGACGCATGTCGCCTCCGGCCAAAGCGGAGAACTCTTCCGGCGACTGCATGTCGTTTTTCGCCTTGCTGATGATGGTCTGCACCAGACGCGGCGCGAAAAGCTTGTCGTTCAGCTCCATTTCCTTGACGACTTCCTTGATGACCTTGAGCTGGTCATCCGAATCCAGGATCGAATACGTCGGCGTGTAATCCAGAAGCTCCGCGTGGCGGCGCAGGATACGGGCAAACATGGAGTGGAAGGTTCCGACCCACATGTTTCTCGAAGTGTCGCCGATCAGGGTGTTGATACGTTCCCGCATCTCGTTTGCGGCCTTGTTGGTGAACGTAATAGCAAGGATATTCGATGGCCAGATCCCTCGAACACGGATCAGATACGCGATACGGTACGTGATCACGCGCGTTTTTCCCGAGCCGGCGCCGGCCAGGATCAGAAGAGGACCCTCGTCATGCAGGACCGCCTCCCGTTGTTCATCATTCAGTTTTTCGAGCAGGTCGTCCATCCATGCCTCCTGGTTCCTTTACGAAAAGCAAAGGGGATTCTTTCTTTCAGAGTGTCATTATACTGTATCTGCTGTCCCATTACTAGGACAGTAAAAAGGGGACCGGGAACTACTTTTCGTCCTTGCCGGAAGAAGCATCATCGGAGGTGCTTTTCACGGAGTTTACGGCGGTCGTAAGTTTCTCGGAAATATTATCGGTCAGATCACTGATGTGATCCATTGTCGTCTCATAGGTCTCCCTAAGGAAGCGGTAAAACGGCTTGTCCATCCACATTCTGAAGATAAATCCGGCGTGGATCAGGCGGCTCTCCTTATAC
>JAFZWA010000021.1 GCA_017617525.1 Clostridiales bacterium | reverse complement strand
GCTTCCTCATCCTGGTACTTTTCCGGATGCTCGCGCTTGTCACGAAGAAGAAGCGCGTAGTTAAAGTCGCGCTCACAATACTTTCTGCAAAGGTAGCAGCAGGCAAAAGGCGCGAATAAGAGAGAAGGGAAGAAAAAGATCATCAGAGCGATCGAGATAATGACATAAAGCCACATCATCAAAGTATGGCCCGGATACATAGTCGAGAAAGTGAAGCTGTGAAAGAGAGTCGTCTTCACTGTGTTCTTAAATCTCGACAGATACGGGAAGACATACATCGCGCTGAAAATAAAAGGCAGAAGAAGAAATACGGCGATCGGCGGATACCAGGACGGAAGAAATGTCCCGTTAAATCCGAAGATCGCGACATAGAGATTGAATCCCGTGATGCCTAAGTAGATCAATAGAATAAGAGTCAGAGCGATCCCCTGACCGAGGTTCTTACGGAAAGACCGGAAGAAGTCCTTCGCGGGAGTTTCGGACTGATCTTCGAAACGCTTATGGATCGCGAAATAAAGTGCGGCAGTCGAAGGTCCGATCGTAACGACCGGGATACAGCAAATAAACCAGCACAGGCTCAAGAGCATGATGTCTCCCAGCTTTTCGCCGAGAGCATAAAGCTTACTGTTGGTTATGCGATCGAAATTTGACTGTTCCATAAGTGCGGGAATCTCCTTTTCCTCAATATATTAGATGCTCGAAACAGAAAAAACAAGAGCAAAACGAACATCTTACATGCTAGTGTTAAAGTGATGGAAAAGAACAACGCGGTGTGCTATCTTATAGACATAAATGAAGGAAATCGTTTCTTCGGGAAGGACATAAGGAATTTAAAATGCTGGAATTAGCGGCCATTTTCGGAAACGGGATGATCCTGCAAAGAGAAAAGAAAGTCTTTATCTGGGGTAAGGATGATCAGGCAACGATCGTGGAGGTCGTTCTCGAAGACAAGAAATATACATCAGAGGTAAAGGACGGGAAGTTTCTCGTCGAGCTTCCGCCGCATGACGCGGCAACAGGTCTTGACCTCACGGTAAAAGGAAGCTCGACCGTCGTTCTTTCCGATGTCTGCTTCGGCGATGTTTTCTATCTGACCGGCCAGTCGAACATGGAGCTTCCTGTATCGAGAACTCTCGATGTTTCTAAGAAAGAAGTAGATAACTCGAACTATCCGCTGATCCGCCAGTACCGTGTCACCCCGCAGTTCAATATGGAAGAAAACGAGACCGCGGAGCTTGCCAAAAACGCGTGGACCGACGCGACTCCCGAAAAGATCGGCGAGATGAGCGCGGCAGGTTTTTACTTCGCGAGACGACTCTATGACGATATAAAGATCCCGATCGGTCTGGTCCTCGCCGCGCAGGGCGGTTCCACGATCGAGTCCTGGATGCCGAGAGAGCTTCTTTCGGAATTCGGAAATTACGAGGACAGGATCGAACCTTTCATGGGAAAGGACAAACTGACGGACTATCTGAAGACGCGTGATCAGGGCATTGCCGAATGGCGAAATGCCCTTTCTTCCGATGACGACGAAAAGAAGATCGACGTGATTCCGGAGGACGCAGAAGATTTCACTGTTCCCGGCATGCTTCTCAAAAAGAACGGTCAAGCCGTTACCGGAGTCGCATGGTTCTATAAGGATTTCACTTTGGAAAAAGCACCTGTCGAGGATTCCTTTCTCTATCTCGGCGACCTGATCGATGCCGATCAGACATATATCAACGGAAAGCTCATCGGCAGGACCGAGTATCGCTATCCGCCGAGAAAGTATCCTTTCGACGGATCGATCCTTAGAAAAGGAACAAACAGGATCACCGTAAGACTGATCATCGAGACCGGCGACGGTGGTTTCGTCGCGGAGCATCCGTATTTTGTACGATCGGGCGATGAAGTCGTAGAACTTTCCGGAACCTGGAAGATGGCATTCGGAAAACAGGCAGATGCCGCGGTCCCGAAGTTTTACATGGGACAGGAGATCCCTACCGCTTTATACAAAACGTCTGTCCGAACCCTGAAGAACTATACATTCCGCGGAGCCTTGTGGTATCAGGGCGAAGCAAACTCCGAAGCCCCGGAAAGGTACGCTGAAAAGTTCAAGACAATGATCAGCCACTGGCGAGAGCTTTTCGATCAGGAACTTCCGGTCATCTGCATCGAGATGGCGGACTATACCGACCCGGTCACGGGAGAAACTCCGGAAGGCTGGGGAAAGATCCAGGAGCAGCAGAGGCAGGCCGAAAAGGATGTTCCGAATTGCCTCGTGGTCTCGGCAAAAGATCTTTCGACACCTCTGGAACTTCATCCGCAGAGAAAGAGCGAGCTGGGCGCGCGTCTTTACGAGGCAGGAAAGAGACTCTTTTACTGATTCCTGAAAACGCCTGAAAATACAGGCTGAAAATGATTTTCAAAGCACCTCCGTTTTTCAATAACGGAGGTGCTTTTCGCATGTTTTCCGAAACGAAATTCGGTGACCTTGTTTATGCAGTATTGCCAAATCGCGATTTGAAAATATCAAATTTGTCGTTGACATGTTACTAGTATGGTGGTATTCTGTCGCTGTAGACAACTAGCATACAAGTGTGGAAGCAGACAGACCCCAGGTAGAGAGATCGGTCCATCAAGTCTTCAGATCTGGCCGACAGGGTAATGCATAACCTCCTGATACCTGTCTCCCCGCTGTCAAGCTTCCACGCTAATGCTGGATGATCAAAGGAGTGGGGTTATGAGCACGAATACTTCAAAAGAAGAATGGGTACCGAGGAAGAAGAAAAAGAGAGCTTTTCGTCATGTTTCTAAGTACTGGCAGTTCTATGTAATGCTTCTCATTCCGATCGTTTACTATATTGTTTTCAGATATATCCCGATGTTCGGAAACATCATCGCGTTCAGAAAATATAAGGCCGGCGGAAGCATTTTCGGTTCGAAAAACAGCGGACTGAGATACTTTAAGCAGTTCATCGGAGACCAGTCTTTCTGGAGAGCTTTCAGAAATACTCTGACGATCAATTTCACATATCTGCTCTTCCGTTTTCCGCTGACACTTATCTTTGCTCTTTTGATCAATGAGATCAGAAACATCCACTGGAAGAAATTCGTTCAGACGGTATCTTACCTTCCGCACTTTATCTCGATGGTCATCGTTTGCGGTGTAGTAAAAGAAATTCTCGGAACGACAGGCCCGATCAATAACCTGATCGTTTCTACAGGCGCAAAACCGGTACAGTTTCTTTCAATCGCGAAATACTTCGTTCCGATCTTTACGATCTCCGGTGTCTGGCAGAGTCTCGGATGGGGAACGATCCTCTATCTTGCGGCGATGTCTAATATCAACCCGTCGCTGTACGAAGCCGCGGCGGTTGACGGAGCGGGACATTTCAAGCGCGTATGGCACATCACGCTGCCGTCGATCATGCCGACGATCACGACACTTCTCATCCTGGATATCGGCGGACTTGTCGGATCGGGCGGTGCTTTTGAAAAAGTATTCCTGCTTTATAATCCGATGACATACTCAACAGCGGATATTATTTCCACTTATGTATACCGAATGGGTATCGGTTCCGGAAACTACAGCTACGCGACGGCAGTCGGTCTTTTCGAAGGATTGATCAATCTGATACTTCTGACATCAGCTAACTTTGCTTCGAAAAAACTGACAGACAGCAGTCTGTTCTAAGGAGGACGAAACTCATGAAGGTCAAAGAAAACACAGGTTATAAGATCTTTGTGGTCGTGAATACGATCATCATGATACTGATCTCGGCAGCGACATTATTTCCGTTTCTCTATCTGGTAGCGCAGTCGCTATCTTCAGAAGCCGCGATCATGGAAGGCAAGGTCGGACTGATCCCCAGAGGATTCAATCTCACTACATATAAGGTCGTAATCACGCAGGGAGATTTCCTGAAGTTTTATAAAAACACGCTCATCTATACAGCAGTAGGTACGACACTTTCGCTCGCGTTCTCATCGATGCTTGCGTATCCGCTTTCCAAAAAGGAGTTTAAACCGGCGAAGTTCCTGACACCGTTTGTCATCTTCACGATGTACTTCGGCGGCGGAATGATCCCGAACTACATCCTTGTCGTCAAGCTCGGACTGAACAACACGATGGCTGCGTTCATCCTTCCGATGATGATCAGCACTTACTATGTTCTTTTGATGAAGTCTTTCTTCGCAAGTACGCCGAAAGACTTGGAAGAAGCAGGAGAACTCGACGGACTGAATAAGTTCGGTGTCTTCCTTAAAGTCGTTCTTCCGCTATCCAAGCCGATCATCGCGACGATGACGCTGTTCTACGCGGTCATGTACTGGAATAACTGGTTTCAGGCATTCCTGTATCTTCGAAAAGAAAAATGGCCGGTGGCCTATTATCTGCAGAATATCATCCGCGGAGCGACACAGACCGATCAGGACGCGCAACAGGTGGCAACGAATATCCGCTCCTGTTCCATGGTGCTCACGGCACTTCCGATCATATGTGTTTATCCGTTCATCCAGAAATATTACGTGCAGGGCATGATGCTCGGCGGCGTAAAAGAGTGATCCGTTTTTGTATGTTACCGTGTGTGTCGGGTCGGAGCGGCGGGCGCGGTGCAGAAATAATCTGAAACAAGATTTGAGGAGGAAAACAATGAAAAGAAGAATTTTAAGTCTTTCGCTGGCAGCTTCTATGTTGCTGGCAACGGCAGGTTGTTCCGAGAAAAAAGAAACAACTGAGTCCAAGGAAATGACGCTTGCACCGGACAAGATCGAAACCCAGAGCACGTCAGAGAGTGAGACTGCACCAGAGGAAAAGCTGGACTATCAGTATGGATTGGGAACAACTTTCCATTCCGATGAGCCGGTTACCTACACTATGTTCTTTAGTGATGCAAACTGGTATGCTAAGCAGCCGGAATGGGAGAGTGAAGGTATCTTCAAGAAGATCGAGGAACTGACCAATGTACACCTTGACCTGATCTCTTATGACTCGAACGACTACGAGAAGAATATCACACTGAACATCAGTGCCGGTGAGTCTGCGTACATCATTCCGAAGGTTTACGACGAGAGCGCTTTTGTAGATGGCGGAGCTATCGTACCGATCTCTGATTATGTAAGTGTTGAGAACATGCCGAACTATTGTGATTTCTACAACACATACAACATGGGTCCGGATGTTCGTACGATCACAAAGAGCAACGGTAAGTACTATCGTCTTCCGGGTATGCTTGAGCAGTGTCTCCTGAACTACACCTTCGTTATCCGTCAGGATATTTTCAAGGCGGCTGGTGTTGATGTAGCGGCTATGGAAGCTACATGGACATGGGAAGATCTTCTCGAAGCACTCAAGAAAGTTAAGGCTTACATGGTTGAGCAGGGTATGTGCAAAGAGAATGACTACATCTGGTCCGACCTGTGGTGCGGAAACCAGACCGGTAAGAACAGCGGCGGTAACCTTCTGAAAGTTATGGGTATTACTTATAACGTTAATGCAGGTTGGGCAGTAGGAAACGGTCTGAGATACGACGAAGTCAAGGATGAATGGTACTTCAGCCCGACAACAGATGAATACAAAGAGTTCCTTACTATGGCTGCACGCTTTGTAAACGAAGGAATCCTGGATCCGGGTACATTTACTCAGGATGATGATACAGCTACTAACCAGTTCTATAACGGCAAGACAGTCATCATGAGTGTTAACCAGTCCCAGTACGCTACATACGAGTCCAAGTGCAAAGAGATCCTTGGTGAAGGAAACTATGAACTGTATGCAACGATCCCGCCGAGAAGTAAGCTTTACAACTATTCCACAGCCGGTGATGTCCGTCTCGAGAATGGTGTCATGATCTCCCAGAGAGCTCTCGACGAGCTCGGCGAAGAGGGCTTCATCAAGATGCTCCGTTTCGTTGACTGGCTGTTCTATTCTCCGGAAGCTTATACACTTTATAAGTGGGGCGTAGAAGGCGAGACCTTCAAAGTAAATGCCGACGGTTCTAAGGAACTTCTCCCGGGTTACTGCTGCGGCGGTCTGGGAATCGGTGCCAAGAGCGAAGATGATATCGATATCCGTAAGAAGTGGGGTTATGCAGGCGGTAACTTCTGGTATGGTCACTCCGTAGCAGAAATGACAGATAACTACATTCCTGCAGTAAAGCACTTCGTAGACGCGAACATTGAGTATCGTGATGTTCAGAACCCGGCTCCGCCGGTCGCTCCGAATGAAGATGAGAATGAAGAGCTCACGCTGATCGTTACACCGCTCATCGACGAAGTCAACACATGGACACTCTCCTTTGTCACAGGACAGAAGGATGTTGAGAAAGACTGGGATGAATTCGTCAAAGTCTGCCAGGAAAAGAGATGCCAGGAACTCGTTGACCTTTACAATGAAATCTATAAGGCTTCTAAATAAGAACGTCTGATCTCATTACGATCAGCCTACCACCGAAAGGGGCCGCCGGATAACCGGCGGCTCTTTTTTGTTCTGTTTTTTACTCGAATTTGTGACGAAAAAGCATATCGGAAAGAGAAAAATAAAAATTTCCACTGGCAATTAGGTCAAAAAAGTGCAAAAAACACTGAAAAAAGCGGAAATTTTTAGAAAAGGGCGTTGCATTACCAAAAAACGCAGAGTATAATTGTGTCATAAATATGAACGAACTGTGAATAACCACATATCGGGTTGGAGGACAGGGGAATGGTTAAATTAAATAAGTCAAAAAAGGGTTTTACATTGGTTGAAATGGTGATCGTTATCGCGATCATCGTGATTCTTGCAATCGTTGTCTGGTTCACTGTTTCTGTATACATGAACAAGGCACAATCCGCCACACAGAGCATTTCTGAGCACAATCAGGCGATCAGTGATGTTCTCTCTGAGATTGCTTAAACGACTGGCGGTTTATTCATTTTCGAAATCCGTTAGATAATGTTCTCCCACATTATCCTGGATCGTCTTTTTCATTTTTTCAAAAAAAGAACTGCTTGCTTGGAATCGGGTTCCACGCGAACAGTTCTTTTTTTGTCTTATTCGGTTTTCGGATCTGATGATTACTCTTCGGGAATGAAGATGCTTCTCGAATTGTTATAGCAAATGTCCTGTACGATGGATCCGACAAGATCCATGTTTTTGACGAATTCTCCGCGCTCGACGAGTTCACCGATGTAATCGCAGAGGATCCTTCTGAAATACTCGTGACGGGTATAAGAGAGAAGACTTCTGGAGTCTGTGAGCATTCCGATGAATCCCGGAAGATAACTCTGGGAAGCAAGAGAACGCAGATGATTTCTGATACCGCGCTCGTTATCGTTGAACCACCAGGCCGCACCGTGCTGGATCCACATGGACTTGCCGCCGTTCTGGAAGCATCCGATCAATGTGTCGATGATCGGGTCATCATTCGGATTCAGACTGTAAAGGATCATCCTCGGAAGAGAATCATGAGAATCGAGAAGGCTCATGTAGTCTGCCAGAGGAGCGACGAAATTGCTGTCGCCGGCGATCGTGTCATAACCGGTATTCGGTCCGAGAGTGAAGAACTTAGACGCATTATTGTCTCTTCTGCATCCGAAGTGGAGCTGCATCGTCCATCCGCGCGCATGATATTCAGTCGCGAAGAACAGAAGGAGAGCACTCTTATAAATGACGATCTCTTGTTCGGTAAGCGGAGTATCCGGATCAGCCATTTTCTTGTGGAAGACCTGCTCGGCTTCGCTGTCTGTTGTCGGGACAAACACAAATCTTTCCATAGCATGGTCAGCGAGGCGGCAGCCGTTTTCAGCGAAGTGATCCAGTCGCTGGCTTAAGATGATCTTCAGGTCGATCCAGCTTGTCGGTGTGCTGCTCGGATGAGCCAGGGCGGAAAGATAGTCATAGAATCCGTTCTTCTCGATGTCCATGACACGATCCGGACGGAATGTCGGAAGTACGAGTGTCTGCATGGAAAGATCCTCGGCGATCCTTCTGTGCGCGGAAAGATCATCGATCGGGTCATCTGTTGTGCACAGAAGTTCAACATTGGATCTGTCGATCAACTGACGCGCGGTAAAAAGTCCGCTCTGGATCTTCTCGTTTGCGGTCTCCCAGACCTGATCGGCATTGTTCAGACCGAGAGGTTCCTTGATATCAAAGTAGCGGTAAAGCTCGAGACTGGACCAGTGGTACATCGGGTTGCCGATGGCGCGCTCGACTACGCTTGCCCAGGCAAGAAACTTCTCATAGTCGTCAGCATCACCTGTGATGAATTCTTCATCGATACCGGCGGAGCGCATCAGTCTCCATTTGTAGTGATCACCGGCGAGCCAGAGCTGTGTGATGTTCTCGAAAGAAATGTCATCGGCGATATCTTTCGCGTCGAGATGACAGTGATAGTCAATGATTGGACAGTTTTTCGCATAGTCGAAATAAAGACGCTCAGCCGTGGAAGACTTGAGCATAAACTGGTTGTTGATCAAATTAGCCATATCCGCCTCCTATAATAGATCCCCTACTTAGAAATCCCCTTATACAACATCATAACAGAAAGAACAGTAAGAGAACAGAAAAAAGCGTGGCAAGAATAGTATTCTTTTCTAAAATATGCTAGAATGTCAGAGGTTAAAAACACATATTCGGAGGCGCTGTCATGGATAGTTGCAGCATCATGAAAAGGGTAGAAGAAGTCGGCATCGTTCCGGTCATCGTTATCGAGAACATAGAGGATGCCGTTCCCTGTGCAAAAGCACTTCTCGCAGGTGGTGTTGATATGATGGAGATCACCTTTCGTACGGCCTGTGCGGCGGAGGCGATCGCTAAGGTAAAGAAAGAAGTTCCCGACATGATCGTCGGCGCGGGAACAGTTCTTGATACCGATCAGTTCAGTAGAGCGATCGAAGCAGGCGCCGAGTTTATCGTGTCTCCGGGTTTTTCCGAAGAAGTGGTAAAAATGTGTATAGAAAAAAACATCGCGGTCGTTCCGGGATGTGTGACTCCGACGGAGATCATGGCGGCAAGAGCTCTCGGATTATCTGTCGTGAAGTTTTTCCCCGCGGATCTTTTCGGCGGGATCAAAGCGATCAAAACATTATCGGGAGTTTTCCGTGATATGCGTTTCCTTCCGACAGGCGGCGTAAATCTCGATAACATTTCCGAGTTCGCTTCAGAGAAAAGCATCGTTGCCGTCGGCGGCAGTTTCGTCGCGACGGGAAAAGACATCCGTGAGCACAATTTCGAAAAGATCACGGAGCTCTGCAAAAGCGCGAAGGAAAAGATCCTTTCCGCGAAGCAATAAGGAGGAAGATCCATGAAGAAGATACTGACGATCGGCGAGATCATGCTGCGTTTAAAGACAAAGGGAAACGAGCGCTTTTTCCAAAGTCCGGAATTCGAAGCGACATTCGGAGGAGGCGAAGCGAACGTCGCTGTATCGCTTTCCAATTTCAATATGCCGTGTGAATTCCTTTCGGTCCTTCCGAAGAATACGATCGGTGATGAATGCATCGCCGAGCTTCGTCGTTTCGGCGTCGGAACGGATAAGATCATCCGTAAAGACGGAAGAATGGGCATCTATTTTCTCGAGACAGGCGCGAACCAGCGTCCGAGTAAAGTCATCTATGACAGAGCCGGTTCGACGATGGCCGAAGCGAATCCTTCCGACATTGACTGGGACAGTGCTTTTGCCGAGGTAGACTGGCTTCATATTACGGGTATCACACCTGCGATCAGTAAGTCCGCGGCGGACCTTTCCATCGCGGCGGTAAAAGAAGCAAAAGCGCGCGACATCACCGTTTCCGTGGACCTCAATTTCCGAAAGAATCTGTGGAAATACGGAGTTGACGCGAAGGAGATCATGCAGGAGATCACGAAGTATACGGACGTAGTCATCGGCAACGAAGAAGACTGCCAGAAGTCGCTGGGCATCGAGCTCGATGTAGATGTCGAAGAAGGAAGCCTCGATGTTGATAAATACGAGAAACTGACGAGCAAGGTGCTCGCAGATTATCCGAACGTGAAGAAGGTCGCGGTCACGCTTCGCGAGAGCCACAGCGCGGACCATAACGGATGGTCGGCATGCATCAACAACGGTTCGGTCTTTTACGTCAGCAAGAAGTATGAGATCCGCGATATCGTCGATCGTGTCGGCGGCGGAGATTCCTTTGCGGCAGGCCTGATCTACGGCCTTCGCACGTATGAGCATGATACGGAAGCACTCGAATTCGCGGTAGCGGCAAGCTGCCTGAAGCATTCGATCCCGGGTGACTTTAACCGCGTCAGCGTCAAGGAAGTGGAGATCTTGATGAACGGGGACGGGTCGGGAAGAGTACAAAGATAATCAAAGAGTCCGAAAGATAATCTTGGCGCTGGTCCTCGACGCTTCGCGTCTGCGTAATCGCGCCTTCGAAAAATCTTTCGGACTTTATTTAATTAATCTTTGTATTCTCTACCAGCGCTATCGCTTTTTTGCCGACTTCGAGGATAGTTCCGCCGGAGGTCTCGGTGCCTTTTTGGTCGGGTTTGATGAGGCCGGGGCCGATCTCGAGATAGAAGATCTTGTAATCGTCGTTATCGAGAGTATAGCCGTGCTGGCCTTTTTTCATGGCGCCGAAAGTGGTTCCCGGAACCGGTGTGAAACCGGTCGTAAATCCCGCGTCGATCGCACCGCTGTCATGCATTTCCTCTTTGGTAAGTTCGCGTTTTACGCCGGGCATGTTCTTGAAATCTTCAAGGAACTTGTCCAGTGCTTTTTTCGCGTCGGAAGAAAGATCCGGAGCAACATGCAGGAAGCACGCGCCGTTCACGGTCTGGAACCAGGCATTTTCGAAGGGGATGCCGGCTTCCTTTAGAAGATCATTCGGCTTGATGTTCGTTTTTACATTGAAGCAGGCGTGGTCGCTGAAGATTAAGATATCGAAATGCTCGATGCCCTTTTCCGGATCGCCGCCGGCTCTTTTTTCGGCTTCTTCGACGCCTTCGATGATCTTGCCGAGGAGCTTGTCATCGTACTCGATCGACTTCTTCGTGATGTCGGAATCGATGCCGGTGTGGTGCTTCTGATGGTCGGTGTCCTGCAGGTGCAGCATGTAAAAATCGGCCTTTTCCTTCGCGATCAGATCTCGCGCGGTGTAGGCGATAAAGGTGTCGATGCCGAAGTAGTTGAAGGACTTGCACTTTTTCATGTAGCGGAAGAATTTCGGGCAGAGGCGGAAGGTCGAGCTGTAGTGGACGAACTTAAAGCCGCGGAACAGCATGCTCTCGGTGCCCGGGACCTCGGCCAGGTGATAGCGGATCTTCTCGCCCGGGGTGCAGGGGTACATCATGGCGCAGGAAACGAGTCCTTTTTCTCTGGCTCTTTCGGGAAGAGTCTTCACCTTGATGAGTTTTTTGTGCGCGCGCCACTTCTCGGAATCCTTGAACGGATCGTAGATGACGTTATCGAAAAGCCCGTGTTCCGAAGGAAGGACACCTGTCGAAATACTGGTGTGCACGGGGTATGTGTTCGAGATGAATATCGAGTCTACCTGACGGTGCAGAAGTCCCCAGGAAGCGAGTTTTTTGAAGTTCGGAAGCGTGAGGAGATAGTTGATGTCAGTGTCTGAAATGGCGTCCAGGGAGATCATGATGATCGGACGTCCCGTTAAGTTTTTGCGCATGTGAAGATCCTCCGACAAGGTCGATTTCTTTCAACTATACGATATAATAAGAAGTGATTTTAGTAAACAAAGAAAACGAGGAACCGACATGGGCAAAAGAGTCATACTCATTGTACTGGACAGCTGCGGGATCGGCGGCGCAAAGGATGCGGCGGCATTCGGAGACGAAGGGTCGCATACGCTGGCGGCATGCTCGAAGGACAGTGCTTTTTCCATAGCGAATATGAGACGGATCGGCATGGGGTGCATCAAGGACGCGCTTCCGTATGACGAGCCGGACGGCAAGGGCGTCGGCGCGTGGGCAAGGCTGGAAGAGGCCTCCATGGGCAAGGACACGACGATCGGACATTGGGAGATCGCAGGTATTATTTCGCCCGATCCGATGCCGACATATCCGAATGGTTTTCCGGAGGAAGTCATCTCGGAATTCGAAGAAAAGACCGGTCGAAAAGCACTTTGCAACAAGCCTTATTCGGGAACGGAAGTTATCCGCGATTACGGTCAGGAGCATGTGAAAACAGGTGACCTCATCGTTTATACATCGGCGGACAGCGTTTTCCAGATCGCGGCGCACGAGGATGTCGTGCCGGTAAAAGAACTGTATCGCTACTGCGAGATCGCGAGAAAAATGCTCGTGGGAAAGCACGGTGTCGGACGAGTGATCGCAAGACCGTTTATCGGTGAATATCCGAATTACGAAAGAACGAGCAACCGCCACGATTTTTCGATCGAGCCGCCGAGAGCGACGCTCCTTGATGATCTGACCGAGGCGAAGATCCCGGTCTTCGGTGTTGGAAAGATCTTCGATATCTTCGCCGGAAAAGGCGTGGGCATGTCGGTTAGAACTTCCGGAAACGAGGACGGTATCGAGCAGACGCTAGGCGCGATGGACGCGCAGAAGGAAGGTCTGATCTTCGTAAATCTCGTGGACTTCGATATGCTCTACGGACACAGAAATGACGTGCACGGATATGCCGAGGCGCTGACGTATTTTGATGACCGCCTGCCGGAGATCCTGTCGCGCATGCAGAAGGACGATATCCTCATGATCACAGCGGATCACGGCTGCGATCCGTCGACTCCGTCAACGGATCATTCCAGAGAGAATGTGCCGTTTTTGGCATATGGTGAAAAAGTCCGTCCGGGCACGGATCTCGGCACAAGATCGAGCTTCGCGGACATCGCGAAAACGATCGGTGATTACTTCGGGATCAACACCACGAATCTGGACGGTGAATCCTTCTGGAAAGAGATGAGAAAGAAGTAAGAAGACAGGTGCTTTTCGAGAAGAAAGAATAACCGAAAAAGAGAGAGGAAAGCTTATGAAAGAATACACGGAAGAAGAAAAAAAGATCATCGCGAAAGTAGACCATACGCTCCTTCGCACGACGTCGACGCTGGACGAGATCAGAGCGCTCTGTGAGGCGGCGCTCGAGGCGGGAACGGCGAGTGTCTGCATCCCTCCGTGCTACGTCAATGACGCGGCGCAGTTTCTGAAAGGGCGCCTTCCGGTGTGCACGGTCATCGGTTTTCCGAATGGATATTCCACGGCGGCGACGAAGGTTTTTGAAGCGAAAGAAGCGATCCGTCAGGGAGCCACGGAGATCGACATGGTCATCAATCTCTGTGACGTGAAAAACGGAAATTTCGACCGCGTGTATCTCGAGCTTCTGGCGATGAGAGAAGCCTGCGAGGGCGTGATCTTGAAGGTCATCATCGAGACCTGCCAGCTGACGGAAGAAGAGAAGATCAAGATGTGCGAACTGGTCAGCAAGGCCAAGGCGGATTTCATCAAAACATCGACCGGTTTTTCAACGGGCGGAGCGACGGTAGAAGATGTCGCGCTGCTGCGTAAATATTCGGCACCGGAAGTGAAGGTAAAGGCGGCCGGCGGAATCAAGGATTTTGCTGACGCGGAGGCCATGATCGAGGCCGGCGCGGACCGTCTCGGAACAAGCCGTCTGGTGAAGTAAAGGCATTAAAAACGCGGGCGGCCTTCGGCCGCGAAAAAGAAGAGAAAGGCGGGAGAAAAATGGATAACGGGAAACTTCTGAAAGAAGCAAAAGAGGCGCGGAAGATGGCGTATGCACCGTACTCCGGATTCTCCGTCGGCGCGGCACTCGTAACCAAGGAGGGGAAGGTGTACCGCGGTTGTAATATCGAATCATCCGTCTTTTCGCCAAGCCTTTGCGCGGAGCGTGTCGCTCTTGCCAAGGCCATCAGCGAAGGAGAAAAAGAGTTCAGCGCGATCGCCATCGTCGGCGCGCCTTCAGGTGAGGAACCCAAAGATCCATGCTACCCATGCGGCGTGTGCCGACAGGTATTAAGCGAACATGTTGATCTTTCTGCTTTCAGAGTCATCGTTGAAGAGAATGGAAAAGCAGTGCCTTGCACACTCTCGGAGCTTCTCCCGAAAGCCTTTGTATTTGACAAATAATCACTTGGTTTAGAAAAAGAATGCGCTAAGAAAGCTTTCGAAGTGCCTCTGAGAACGAAGTTCGAAGCGAAGCACGAGAAACTATCTTAGCGCAACTTTTATGTAAAACACCAGGTGATAAATGCTGTTAAAACATAACTGCTTGAGGAGTACCACATCCAGGGTGCGAATGTCTGCTTTTTCTTCGCAAGATAGATGATCGCGAGGATCGATCCTACGAATACTACGGATGTTCCCCAGAGGCCGAGGATCCTGGAGTAGGTGTATCCGAATCTCGACATGTACAGGATGATCTTTGACGCGGAGATAGTGGCGAAGAGCATGCTTTCGGTCATGAGGACCACGCTCAGATTTCGAAGGATCTTGCTGTCATGAGATCCGAAGACGCGGATCGTGGCCAGAAGAGCGAAGTTGATGAGCACGACATTGATCAGTTCGTGAAATCCGCTGACGGCGTATTCCGAGGCGGTGAATTCTTCCGGCAAGACTCCCGCGAAAGCACTGAACATGTAGCTTGCCTGCGAGATGAAGAAGATCACGTAAAGTGTGGAGAAGAGAAGAAGAACTACGGTGAGGATCTTGTCCGGCATGAAACGCAGTTTCGGGCAAGAAGACTCAAGTTTCTCGTGCAGTGCTTTTTCCGTGGAAATATCTTTCTTCACACTTCCGTGGAACAGTCCGAAAAGGAACGCTCCGACAGGGATACTCAGGATGAATCTGCCGAACGCTTCGGTGAATGTAAGCGATTCGAGGAAGCGGTCAAAAGCGATGGCCGCTTCTCCGAAATGGCTGTCGACGGACACAAGGTTATCTAGGGCCGCGAAGAAGAATCCGACGATGATGACAAGTACGAAAAAGATGCCAAAGGAGTAACCGGCCGGCTTTTTCACTTTCTGTCCGGCGACGGTCGTTCCGTCTGGAAGGACGACTTCGACGGTCTCGTCCGACCCACGGAAATAACCGATGATGGTGGGGATCCTGGAGAAGATGTTTCCGAAAGGAAGACGGATGCCTCCGTTCACAAGGTCTGCCGGGAGCAGGCAGGAAGTGCGTTCGGAAAGAAGATGTCCGGTTCCGGAAAGCACCATGTAGATGGCGACGACGTGGATGAAGAAAAGACTCAGTGCCTGCATGTCACCGGAGAGGGTGCTGACGGAAAGAAGGACCAGGATCACTTCCCAGAAGATCGTCTCTTTTCGCTGGAAACGGTTCGGGGTGAAATGCCCGAGAAGATGTTGTCTTCGGATGGAGATCTCCAGCCACAGGATCGCTCCGAGAGAAAGGCATGTCAGGAAGACCGTGATCGCGACAGGGCTATTGCTGTGCATGGTAAATAGCCAGATGTAAGCGTATGAAAAAGCGTAGCTTAACCCAAGGCTGAGATATTTCAGGGTCTCAGCCTGCTTTGTTTTCGTGTCCATTTTTTGCTCCTTTAGCGGGTTCTTATGCCGGTCTTACGATTCCTTTTGATCCGGCTGGTATTCCAGGATATCTCCCGGTTGGCAGGAAAGCGCTTCGCAGATGTCGTTCAGTGTACTGAAGCGGACGGCTTTGGCTTTCTGATTCTTCAAGATAGAGAGATTGGCCGGGGTGATCCCGATCTTTTCGGCAAGGTCTCCCGAGGAGATCTTTCTCTTTGCCATCATTACGTCTAAGTTAACTATGATTGCCATATGATCACCACCTTACACTGTGAGATCCAGTTCGTTTCGCATATCGATGGCTTTATCCATGACAAGGCGAACACACTGGACGACAAGTCCTACGAAAAGACCGACCAGAGAGATAACGAAGAGGAAGAACGTAGCGGCCGCTCCGATGATGCAGATCAGGCAGATCAGGAAGCAGCAGGCACTGATGATCATCATCAGGCGGGTATTTGCCTTATCGAAGATCACGTCCTTTTTGATGTTCAGGATCAGTTTTATGACGCAGTAGATGATCGGATAAGTCAGTATCGTGGAAAGGTAAAAGCAAGTAAGGAATACGTAGAAGCGGACCTTTTCGTCACTCAGGAAAGACAGTCCGGAACAGTATCCTTCATTGGAAAGGGTCCCTTTCCAGTAAAAATCACAGACGGAATAACCGAAGATATCGCCCATCAGGCAGCTGAAGAAAAAGACGGCGCAGGCAGCCAGGGTCAGGTTGAGCCAGACGCCATAACCGGTCTTGTTAGATGTTTTCATATCAATGCACCTCCAATACAGAATGTAGCTTGAGCTTATAGTAACACGGTCATTATCGAAATGCAAGCATTTTTTATCGAAAAACGATAATTTTATAACGAATAACGTGTAACGCGCCGAATTCTGTGCAATTATACAATCGGGTATGAGATTGAAAGAAATGAAAAACTCCTTATAATAGGTAGCGTACGATTAAACTAGGATATGTATGCGTATCCGTGTGATGTGAGGGACACTTGATCAAGTTTACGAAAAAACCTTTCAGTTTGACGAAGAACAGACTGCGCTGGACTATGGTGCTCATAGTTATGGTCGCGCTTCTGCTTACAGTCGTATTCGCGTCGGGAGTCTTTGCTTTCCGAAAGACGGTTTCCTGCCTGGGTACAAATCCGCACCCGATCGGAAAGCTCAACGGCGGAAAGCCGCTTCAGCAGCCGTTTACTCCTGAGCAGCCTCATGTCGATTTTATCGAGATCCGAATGGCGACTAACCTGGAGTCCGGCAATGTTATGGCTCCTCAGGGATCGTTGCACTTTACCCTTTCCAAGGAAGACGGAAAGGTCGTTTACGAAGAGTCTGTTCCGATCAGCAAGATCAAGGACAACGAATATCTGCGCTTTAAGATCAAAAAAGACCTGGATATCACGACCACATATATCATCTCTCTCGAGGCGGTCGATACTTACGGTGAAGAAGTTCCGTCAGTCTGGGTATCTTCCGATGTTCAGGACGCGCTGGGCGAAGTTTCCTACCCGGGCATGTCGCCGGGTCTGCATCTGCAGTGCAATACGCAGGTACGCTATTCCCGCATGGATTATCTTGCGATGTTCGTCAGTATCATGCTGGTATTCCTCTGTGCGCTGATCGCGATCGTGCACGTCGATCTGTCTGAAAAGGGCAGAGAGTATATGACCTTCGCGGTACTGTTCTCCATGCCGATCCTGATGTTCATCGTCACGGAGCTTCTTAACGGCAACTCCGTTCTGGAGAAATCCATTGCGGCATATTTCCTCAACTACGTTTATTACCTCGTGATCTATGTCGTGCTGTTCGTCATCTTTAACCGATTCCGTCTGACGACGATCATCGCGAATATCCTCATCTTCTCGGTCGCGATCTTTAACTACTTCAAGCTCGTCTGGAGAGGCACGCCGATGGTAGTTTGGGATGTCGTTACACTGAAAACGGCCATGAACGTTTCCGGAAGCTATCGCGTGGAACTGACGCCGATCCTTATTATCGCGACACTTCTTTTCATCTTAACGATCCTGCTTATTACCAAGTGCAGATACGGTATCGCGAGCAAAAAGCACCGTGCTTTCTTAGGTATGGTGGGTGCCGTTCTGGTTGTTTTCCTGACGGTCACGCTGATCGACTCCAGAAGATATCAGGAAGCGAATTTCAGTATGATGGAAAGAATGGGTGTCGTGAATGACGCGAGCAACCAGCGTCTGAACTACATGAAAAACGGTCTTCTGGTGGCACTTACGATGAATGCCCAGCACCTGATCGTCGACGTTCCGGACGATTACAGTATCGACTCGGTACAGATGCTCGGAGAAAAGATCGAGAATCAGGTCGAGCATTATATCCTTCCGAACGATGTCATGCTCGAATATGAAGCCGAAAAAGAACAGCACGCGCTGGAAGGCCAGAGGGTCCTTCAGGAAGATGAGAAACCGACGATCATCTGCATCATGAACGAGTCTTATTCCGACATGTCCGCGGTCGGTGATTTTGAAACGAACCTGCCGATGCATCCGAACATGGATGCCTTAAAGCAGGGCGATAATATCGTATACGGCGATCTGAGCGTTTCCGTATACGGCGGCGGTACGGCGAATTCCGAGTTCGAATTCCTGACGGGTAACTCGATGCTTTTCTTCCCGGATGGAAGTATCCCGTATCAGCAGTACATCGGTTCGATCACAGGATCTCTTCCGCGTTTCTTGAAGAGCCAGGGATATCAGACGGCAGCCATCCATCCGTATCTGGCAAGCGGCTGGAACCGTCCGGCGGTTTACGGAAGTATGGCTTTTGACCGCTTCCTTTCCATCGACGATTTCGATGATGACTGCACATATTTCCGTTCGTATATATCCGACCACAGCTCGTACGAAAAACTGATCGATCTTTATGAGCATAAGGATCCGAAGCACCCGCTGTTCCTGTTCAACGTAACGATGCAGAACCACGGCGCTTATAACAGCAACGATCCGGATTTCAATCAGGACGTCCGTCTTGTCGAGTATCCGGAAAAGTTCCCGGAAACAGAGCAGTATCTTACTCTTGCCAGACAGAGCGATATCGCCATCCAAGAGCTGATCGACTACTTCAGCGCCGTCGATGAGCCGGTACTCATCTGCTTCTTCGGTGACCATCTGCCGAGTATGCTCAACGGTTTCTATGAGACACTTCTCGGAAAAGAACTTGAGGATCTTTCCAGTGAAGAACTGATGCAGCTTTATAAGACCGACTTCTTCATCTGGGCGAACTACGACATTCCGGAATATGAGGTCAAGGAGATCAGCCTGAACTACCTGTCCACTCTGCTTCTTCAGATGGCGGACATCGATCTTCCGGCGTATAACCTGCTGATCGCGGACTGCTACGACCAGTACCCGATCCTTACACCTATGGGTATCCACGACAGTCTCGGAAACAAATACTATGATCTGCAGGATGTTCCGGACAGGACCGGCATCATCAACGAGTACAACATCCTTACATACAATAATGTTTTCGAATCTACGAAGCGGCGTTCCGAACTCTACGATATGGTTTATTTTGTGCCGCAGAAAAAGGAAACGGAAATCGAGGAATAATTAATTTGGAATACACTTCTTTTGATCAGATGGATCTCTCTGATGAGATCATGCGCGCCCTTGCGAAAATGGGCATGACAACACCGACTTCAGTACAGAAACAGGCGATCCCGCTTCTCATGGATAACCATTGCGTGATCGCGAAGGCGCCGACGGGAACGGGTAAGACGTTCGCGTTCGGAATCCCGATCCTGGAGTACCTCAACATGGATGCCGATTTCGTTCAGGCTCTGATCCTTTGCCCGACAAGAGAGCTCGCGCTTCAGATCTGCACGGAACTTCGTGCGCTCGGTGCTTTTATCAAGGGATTAAAGATCTGCGGGATCATCGGCGGACAGAAGATGGATAAGCAGATCCAGATGCTCAAGAAAAAACCGCACATCGTAGTTGCGACTCCGGGAAGACTTCTTGATCACGTGCAGCACAAGAACATCAACATCTCCGATATCTATACCCTTGTTCTCGACGAGGCGGATAAGATGCTCGACATGGGCTTCATCAAGGACATCCGAAAGATCATGAAGCTCACTCCGCCCGACAAGCAGATCGCCATGTTCTCGGCGACGATGAGCCGAGAGGTCATGAACATCACATGGGAATACATGGACGGCGCGGACGAGATCGAGGTCGCTCCGAAGGAAGAGGATATGCCGAAGATCAGCCAGTACATCCTGCATCTCGAAGAAAGAGAGAAGATGGACGCGTTCGGCAAACTCATGGAAACGTATAACTGCAACCGCGTCATGGCTTTCTGCAACACGAAGACACGTGTGCGTGTCGTGACCGAGGGCATCAAGAGACTCGGCTACAAGGCGGAATGCCTGCACGGCGATATCGGACAAGGCGCGAGAAACAGGATCATGGACGATTTCCGAAAAGGAAAGTTCAACATACTCGTCGCGACGGACGTTGCCGCGAGAGGTATCGACGTTTCCGATATCGATACGGTCTTCAACTTTGAAGTGCCGAATGAAAACGAATACTATCTGCACCGTATCGGAAGAACGGGCCGAGCCGGAAGAGCCGGACAGGCCTTCACTTTTGTCAATTACGCGCAGAGTCTGAGGATGGATGACATCCTTCACTACACCAAAGTCTCAACACAGGAGCTGGACATCAATGAAGTCGGAAAAGATGAAAGAGAAGACTAAGATCGCCGTGTTATGCGGCATTTTTCTTGCCGTGGTACTGGTCATCGGCGGCGTCGTTTACGCATGGAAAAAGACTTTCGCGAAGAAAAACGACGCGAAAGATACATCGGGAGAACCCTCGATCGAGAATGTCGTCGATGCTTCTTCGGAAAGCGGAGAAGTATCTTCCGAAGTTACGGATACTGAGGCTTCTGAGTCGGCGGACATTTCGCTTCCGACACTTCCGTCGGTGGTGGATTCCGGATCTGATGGAAAGATCGGAACGATCAACGGTGACGGTTACGAGGGAACCGAAGGCAGCGGAAAATATAACTACGGCGAAGCGCTTCAGAAGTCGCTTCTTTTCTATGAACTGCAACGAAGCGGAGATCTTCCGGAACAGACACGTTCGAACTGGCGCGGAGACTCCTGTCTGAAGGACGGATCCGACGCGGGGATCGATCTTTCCGGAGGCTGGTTCGATGCCGGCGATAACGTCAAATTCAATCTTCCGATGGCCTATACCGCGTCTGTTCTCGGCTGGTCGGTCTACGAAGATCCGGACGCATATGTAGAGAGCAAGCAGCTTGAGTACGCGCTCGCGGATATCCGCTGGGCAAATGAGTATTTCATCAAGTGCCATCCTTCGGATGAGCTTTATTACTACCAGGTCGGTGACGGTAACGCGGATCACGGCTGGTGGGGCAGCGGCGAGTGCGTTGAGTATCAGATGGGACGCCCGTCCTACTATGTTGACGCGAATCATCCTGGCTCCGCGGTTTCCGCGGAATCGGCCGCTTCTTTAGCCGTCTGCAGCATCCTTTTCAAGGAGATCGATCCTGCTTTCAGCTCGACTTGTCTCGAGCACGCGAAGTCCCTTTACGCTTTTGCCGACAAGTACAAGAGCGATGACGGATACACCGCCGCGAACGGCTTCTACAACTCCTGGAGCGGGTACTACGACGAGCTCTGCTGGGCAGGTGTGTGGCTTTATCGCGCGACCGGCGACGGTGCTTACTTAAGTAAGGCAAAAGAGTACTATCCGAAGGCAAATCAGGACTACAACTGGTCTTTGTGCTGGGACGATGTGCACATCGGCGCGGCGGTCCTACTCGCGCAGGAAACAGGTGAGAGCACCTATACGCAGGCGGTCGAGAACCACCTCGATTTCTGGACGACGGGAACCGCTTCGGGCGACCGCATCACGTATACGCCGAAGGGCCTTGCATGGCTGGACAGCTGGGGATCTCTGCGCTACGCGACGACCACGGGATTTGTCGCGGCGGTCTACAGCGAGACGGATCTTTGCCCGTCGGCAAAGAAGGATACATACTGGAACTTCGCCGTTTCACAGGCGAACTACGCGCTGGGCGACACGGGCTTTTCCTATGTGATCGGATTCGGCGACAGCTATCCGCAGCACCCGCACCACCGTACGGCGCAGGGTTCCTACTGCGATAACATGAACGAACCCGGAACTTCGAGACACGTGCTTTGCGGCGCGCTGGTCGGCGGCCCGGACGCTTCGGACGGATATACCGATGAAGTTTCTAACTACAACACCAACGAAGTTGCGTGCGACTATAATGCCGGTTTTACGGGCCTTATGGCCAAGCTCTATACCCGCTATCACGGCCAGACACTGACCGGATTCGGCGCGGGAGAGGCAGTCGGCGAAGAATATAAAGTGGACGCGACCGTCAACGCGAGCGGATCTGACTTTTTGGAGATCAAGGCGATCACTTACAATATGACGGGATGGCCGGCAAGAGCGCCGAAGGATCTCGAGCTTCGCTACTATTTCGCGCTTCCTTCGGGAAAAGCACTGTCCGACCTTTCGGTTTCGTCTTCGTATTCACAGGATACCCGTTCCATCGAGATCAAACAGGATCAGAGCGGAAACGCCTATGTACAGGTGCTTTTCAAGGAGTATTCCTGCTATCCGGGCGGACAGGAAGAATACAAAAAAGAAGTACAGTTCCGTGTGACCGGACTTCCTTCGGATGCCGCGTCTTCGGCACAGATTTGCCTCTTTGAAGACGGTGTTCTCGTTTATGGACAGACTCCGGAAGGAAGCAGTGTGGCGCCGGTTCCGGCTGCGCCTTCGGATACGACACCGGCTCAGACAACGACCGCTCCGGCGGCGCCTTCGGCGCCTTCCGGAAACGGCACGGTATCTGTTTCGATCGAGTACAACATGAGCGGCAAAGGCAACGCGATCGCGGGTAACATGACGATCGAGAACACAGGGAAAGACACGATCGACCTCGGTTCACTTTCGATCCTTTACTACTTCACGAACGAAAACTCGGGAGCGCTTGCTTTCGACTGCTATCATTCGGCGGTAAACGCCAAAGGCGGAAACTACACGGCGATCAACAGCGTTACGGGTACTTTTGCCAAGGTGGATCCGAAAAAGACGGGCGCGGATACGATCTGCACGATCGGTTCTTTCGGATCGGGAAAACTTGGATCCGGGGATAAGCTCGTCGTTCAGTTCTCGATCCATCACAACGACTGGTCCGACTTTGACCTTTCCGATGACTACTCCAGAGGCGCCACGGATAAGATCGTGATAAGATCCGGAGACAAGGCGATAATCGGAACAGAGCCATCCTGATCTTTTCTCGGGAATAACTGCCTCTGCATGATATAATGACTGTAATTGCATGGAAGGGGTTGGGTTCTATGAATATTCTATTTTTGCTCGCGCAGTCCGAGAAATCTGCAGGCACTGTCATCAGAGGCATCGCGGGGATGCTCATCATTCCGCTCGTTATCGTGATCATCGTTGTCCTGACGAGTAAAGCCAGTAAGAAAAAGAACAAGAAGATCGGCGACAAGTTCCTCGAGGATCTGAATGCTGAACATCCTTTTAAGGAGTCGTTTAAAGCCATTCATTTCACTGAGGACGGCTACATCATCCATGAGACATACGACGGAGTCCCGATCGACAATAACTCGATCTTGATGACCAGAACGCAGAAGGCGATGGGATATCTGGCCTACTTCTACAAACTGGACGACATCAAGAGTGTCATGATGTATACGCATACGGTCAAGATGGTCAACAAATACGGCCACGGAAACTCGGTCATGTCGACGACATATATGGTCTCGCTTCTTGATGAAAATCTGCGCCCGATCATTCCTGAGGTCAGATGTACCGGAAAGATGGACAAGTCACTGGCGAAGAAGATCAAAAAAGGCGATCTGAAGTACGTCTCGGTCGGTTTTGAGCTGGAAGCCGATTCGGCAACCTTCGCGCAGATGGTCAAGCGCTACCGTCCGGATATCGGAGAAGTGGATTACGATCAGGTCCGGGAGAGACTGAAGACCAAATAAACGGACAAGCAGAGAGGTGCTTTTCGAGCAGAAAAGCACTTCTTTTTTCGTTTCCGTGACGTTGCCAAGCAGAAATGACGAGAGTATAATATTTAGGCATAATTATTTAAAATAATGAATAAGGCAGGCGATTGATTTATGGCATTTATTGACGAGATTAAAGCAAAAGCTAAGAGCAACAAGAAGACCGTCATTCTTCCTGAGTCCATGGACAGAAGAACTTTTGAGGCGGCAGCAGAGATCCTCGCTGAGGACATCGCGAACCTCATCATCATCGGTACAGATGAAGAGGTCAAGGCAAACAGCGAAGGACTTGATATTTCCAAGGCAACTATTATCAACCCGCACACCTACGAGAAGACACAGGAGTACATCAACGGCTTCTATGAGCTCCGTAAGGCAAAGGGAATGACACCGGAAGAAGCTGAGAAGACTCTCCTTTCCGACTATATGTACTACGCTTGCATGATGGTCAAGATGGGCGACGGTGACGGTATCGTTTCCGGTGCCTGCCACTCCACGGCAAACACACTTCGTCCGTCCCTTCAGATCATCAAGACAGCTCCGGGCACAAAGCTCGTTTCCGCTTTCTTCGTAATGGTCGTTCCGGACTGCGAGTACGGTGAAGACGGTGTATTCGTATTCGGTGACTGCGGTCTCGTTCAGAACCCGAATCCGGAAGAGCTCGCTGCTATCGCAGGTTCTTCCGCAGCTTCCTTCAAGCAGCTCGTCGGCAAAGAGCCGGTAGTCGCTCTGCTTTCCCACTCTTCCATGGGTTCCGCGAAGCACGACGACGTTACAAAGGTTGTTGAAGCTACAAAGATCGCTAAAGAAGAATATCCGCAGTTCGCTATCGACGGTGAGCTCCAGGCTGACGCTGCTATGGTTCCGTCCATCGGCGCAAGCAAGGCTCCGAACAGCAACGTTGCAGGTAAGGCAAACGTTCTTATCTTCCCTGACCTCGACGCAGGTAACATCGGATACAAGCTGGTTCAGAGACTGGGCAAGGCAGAAGCTTACGGCCCGATGTGCCAGGGTATCGCAAAGCCGGTCAACGATCTTTCCCGTGGATGCTCCGCGAAGGATATCGTTGGTGTAATCGCTATCACAGCAGTACAGGCTCAGAATTCCTAAGTCAAAATCAGAAGCGGGACAGAAATGCCCCGCTTTACTTTTGAAATAACATTATCGAAGGAGAAAATGAATGAAGATTTTAGTTATCAACTGCGGAAGTTCTTCCTGCAAGTTCCAGCTCTTTGAAACATCCACCGGCGACGTTCTTGCCAAGGGTAATGCCGAGCGTATCGGTATCGACGGCAAACTCACATACAAGGCTCCGGGCAAGGAAGATTTCATCTGCACAGATCCGATGCCGGATCATAAGGTTGCCGTTAAGATGATCCTTAACGCTCTCGTTGACAAGGATCACGGTGTTCTTTCCGATATCGCCGAGATCAAGGCAGTAGGTCACCGCGTACTCCACGGTGGTAAGTACTACAGCAAGTCCGTTATCGTAAACGATGACGTTAAGAGAGTTATCCGCGAGTGCTTCCCTCTGGGACCTCTTCATAACCCGGCAAACCTCACGGGTATCGAGGCATGCGAGTCCGTTCTCCCTGAGGGCACACCGCAAGTTGCTGTATTCGATACGGCTTTCCACATGACAATGCCGCCGAAGGCTTACACATACGCACTTCCTTATGAACTGACAGAGAAGTATTCCATCCGCCGTTACGGTTTCCATGGTACTTCCCACCGTTATGTTTCCCGTCGTGCTGCTGAGTTCCTCGGTAAGGACTACAACAACATCAAGATCATCACATGCCACCTCGGTAACGGCTCCTCTTTCGCAGCTGTTGACCATGGTAAGTGCGTAGATACATCCATGGGTCTTACACCTCTGGCAGGTATCTGCATGGGTACACGCTGCGGTGACATCGACCCGGCGATCGTTCCGTTCCTTATGACAAACGAGAACATGAGCCCGGATGACATCGATGTTCTCATGAACAAGAAGTCCGGTGTTGAAGGTCTGTCCGGTGTATCCTCTGACTTCAGAGATCTCGAGAAGGCTTCCCGCGAAGGTAACGAGCGTGCGACACTCGCTCTCGAAATGTTCGAGTATCAGGCAAGAAAGATCATCGGTTCCTACGCTGCCGCTATGGGTGGTGTTGACGTTATCGCTTTCACCGCAGGTATCGGCGAGAACACAGACTACATCCGTGCTCACGCTTGCGAAGGCCTCGAGTTCATGGGCGTTAAGATCGATCCGAAGAAGAACGACGGTCTGCGTTCCGAAGCAGTTATCTCTGCTGACGATTCCAAGGTAACAGTCGCGATCATCCCGACAAACGAGGAGCTCGCGATCGCTCAGGAGACAGAGGAACTCGTTAAATAACTTCCGTCTCTGACGACCGAATATTAAAGAGTAAAAGATCTCCCTTGTGGCTCAAACAGCGCCACAAGGGAGATACTTTTTGCTCTTTATTCGTTTGCGTTTTCAGAATGTTCATAGAAACTGAATCTTTGCTTTAACCTTTTTGAAGGGGTGAGCCGATATAATGAAAACGTAGATCAAGCATTTCTGTTGCGAATTTTCTTCCACTAAGGCAGAATGGTAAATGGTATTTATTGAGGTAAACATGCGGCACACATCTACGATCTTTAAATGGGAGATGAGTAAGATCATCGGCAACTGGAGAAAAACCATGACGGTTTTTCTTCTGCCTGCGCTTCTTCTTCTGGCCGCGATCAACGTATTCCCGCTTCTGATGAATTATCTTACTACCGGCAGCCTTCAGAGCCGCCCCGTTACCGTGATCGGAGCTCCGGATTCCTTTGTGGAATTTGCGGAATCATATAATAAATCATCCTTCTATTCATTTACATGGTACGACGAAGAGGAAGCGGTCGAGATGGGTGCGAAGTACTTTTCCGATCTGATGGAAAAAGGCCGCATCGTTGTTTGTTTCGGCGCTTCCGAGAACAATCAGAGAACCGATTTTGATGATGTTATCGAAGAATACTATGAACGTCTCGCGCTCGGGCAGAGCACGCGGACGCTTTTTTCTCGTGTGGAGATCTTTTACGACGGAAACTACGCCAATTACCTTCAGGCAGAACAGTTCAGGGTGGACATGGGAGATGCCTATTCCGACTACCTGTTGGACAATCTCGGAGAGGCCTATGTGAAAGCGGGCGGAGGAGAACGCTGGTCGGTAGACGCGTTTAACCCGTTTACTTTTGTCACGAGAAACCGCGCGACGGCAAATGCCGGTGCCGCGAGAACCATCCCGAGCATGATGATCCTTCTGATGTATTACTGCATCTATTCGCTGACCGCGGAGACTCTCGCTTCCCAGCGCCAGAACGGATTCCTTACGAAGGTCTATCTGACACCTATTTCCAAGCAGGCGATGATCACGGGAAAAGCACTGATGGTCATATTTGTCGGAATGGTTGGCGCCGTTGTGACATATCTTCTCATGTTTTTCTCCTCGTGGCTGAACCGAAGCAACAGCGCATATTCCCTTCTGCCGTTCGGTCTGTTCTTGACTCTGCCGCAGTTCCTTATGTTCATGATCGCGCTTCTGTTCGCGGCGATCATCATGGCCATGGTCTGCTTCGGTATTACGTTTAAGATCCGAAGAATGCAGGATGTGATCATGAATCTTCAGGTTCCGCTGGTCCTTCTGATCTTTGAATTCTTCGGAAATATGTTCCGCCCGTCTGACGCGCTTCTGGCGGAATATCTGATCCCGATCCATAACTCGATCATGCTGATCCGGGATATATTCCTCGGAAAAGAAACGGTCGGCACTTTCATCTTAGTAAGCACATTCAATCTGCTCGTCGCGGCATTGCTCTTTGCGGCATGCATCAGAAGTCAGGACGGCATGATCCATATCTCAGAAGGAGGTCAAGATGATTTCGGTAAATCACGTAAGTAAAAGATATAACAAGCGCGACATGGTCGTGAACGATGTCAGCTTCCAGGTAGAAAAGGGGCAGATCTTCGGTCTTCTCGGCCCGAACGGAGCCGGCAAGACAACGCTCATGCAGATGATCGCGACTCTCCTTATGCCGACATCCGGACTGGTCTCGATCTGCGGAATGGACACGACTTCCTCCGCGCAGGAAGTTAGAAAAAGGATCGGTTTTCTCACGACAGAGATCAAGCTCGACCCGCTTTCAACGCCGAATCAGCTCTTCCGCTTTTTCAGCGAGCTTTATGATATCCCGCAAGAGGAGATCGAGGCGAGAAAAGCAGAGAGCTTCACCAGATTCGGCATCACCCCTTTCGCGGACAAAAAGATCGCCGAGCTTTCCACCGGCATGAAGCAGAAGGTCTCCATCGTGATCTCTCTGATCCACCGTCCGGAGGTGATCATCTTCGACGAACCGACGAACGGACTGGACATCCTGACTTCAAGACAGGTCATGGATTATCTTCTGGAACTGAAGGAAAAGAACTGCTGCGTGCTTCTTTCCACACACATTTTCTCGGTCGCCGAGCAGCTCTGCGATGAGATCGCGATCCTGGTGGACGGACGTATCGTCGATCAGGGATCGGCCCCCGAACTTACTGCAAAGACCAACAGTAAAAACTTTGAAGAGGCATTCTTCAAACTGTATTCCGAATACCACAGGGAGGGTTAAGAATGAATCGCTCACTACGGGCTTTGATCCGAAAAACATTCGGCAAAAACCATTCGATGAGGTCACAGGCTTCTGTGATCACACTTGTGGCATGCCTCGGATTTGTCCTTGTAGTGCTCCTCTTTTTTACCAGCATCATGCGTATGTGGTACGAGCGCAGGACGGGAGAAGACGGCAACGACTATGACTCAAATGTCGTCATGGTCAACGCGCCGGATTCCTTTAGAGAATACGCGAAGTCGAAATACCTGAATCTGCGCTACGGGATCAAGTACAAGAAAACGGATGCTTACTACGATGTGTTCACGTTCTCGAAATGGATGGATGAATACGACGCGTATATGGTCATTGTTTTCGAAGAAGATTTTGATGAAAAAGCACTGGAAAAATACGTCCCCGAAAAGCCGGAGATCCTGACGTTTATATCTACGGATCATCTCGAGTATGCCAGCATGCGGGATACCTTCCTGGAAGAAGTTTTTGATAACAGATACTATCGATATCTTTCTGATGAACTGGGCGTCGCTCTCCCGGAGTTTGACACTCCGTGGATCACGACAGAGGCGCTGGAAAGACCTACATACGGGAATATGGCCAAAGACAGGCTGTTCCGTCTCGTCGTGCCCCTTCTGTTCTTCATCTTCATCATGTACGTATGTATGCTGATCGGCATGAACGCGATCGCGGGTGAGAAGGAGAGAGGTACATTTGCCGCGCTTCTGATGACTCCGATGACGAGGGGAACGATCGTACTCGGAAACTTCCTGGGTGTTCTTCTGCACGCGCTTATCCCGTGCGGCATCCTCATAATTCTGATCATGTTCGGGACACCTCCTTCCGGTGTCATCGGAACGCTTTTCCTGGCGCTGTCACTTGCGATCATGATCGCCGCGATCACGATCCTCATCTCCTGCATGAGTAACTCGATCGTGTCCGCGCAGACGGCCTTCCTGCCGATCTTCCTGATCGTTCTTGTTGCCTGCGTGACCTGCATGAACACGACATCTCCGAACCTGATCAACTACTATCTGCCGATCTACGGACATTTCTACGGCATCGGCGACTGCCTGATGGGAACGATGAAAGTCCTTCCGATCGCCGCGTGCTGCCTGACGTCTGTATTGCTTGCCGTCATCGCGCTTCTTGTATCCCACCGTCTCCTTCAGACCGAGATGTTCACGGTAGCGGTCGAGTCCAAGTCGGATAAGGAGCTTCGAAAAGCGGCCGCCCGTGCGAAGAAAGAGGCGGACGACTACGTTTCCCGCGCGAGAGCAAATGTATTCGGTTACCGTCCTCGTAAGAGAAAGCCGCTGGTCCGCTTCCTGTTCGGCCACGCGATGCTCCCGCTCGCGCTTCTTTCCGTATTCCAGCTGCTCGCGATGATCCCCGCGATCATCTCCTACATGAAGACAACGGCGTCCGTCCGCTTCCTCAACATGTTCCGTGATATCTCGGGACTCGGCAAAGTCCGCGACGTCATGGACGAGTCCGCGGCACTGTTCTCGGAATTCATGTCGAACAACTACTTTATCCTGTTCATGGGTATCGGCTACTGGTGCATCATCGGCGCGTACATGCTGATCGTGAGATTTCTCGAGAAGAACAAGCTCTCGACGATGGGCTTTTCTTCGGGAAAAGCACTTTCCGAGCAAGGAAAGAAGGCCCCCTGGAAGATGTATCTCATGGGCATGGGTCTCGGCTTCCTGATGATCTCCTGCGTTTATGTCGTGATGTTTGTTACCGGTCAGGTCTCCTTTAAAGGCTTCGCCCTTTCTTCGGACAACGCACTCCTGTTCATCTTCTATATCCTGATGTGGATCCCGCAGGGCGCGACGGAAGAGATCATGATGAGAGGCTACATGATGCCTCGTATCGCCGGAAGACTGGGAGTACCTTTTGCCGTATTCTTCTCGTCGTTCTGCTTCTCCATAATGCACGCATCAAACGCCGGATTCTCGGTCCTCGCGATGATCAACCTTGTTCTGATCGCGGTGCTTTTCGCGCTGATCGCGCTTCGTGACGGACACATCTACCGGGTCTGCGCGATGCATACTCTCTGGAATTTCTGCCAGGGCAACCTTTTCGGACTTGAGGTCAGCGGAAACCCACAGTCGGCATCGATCTTTGCTTCGGGCTATACCAAAATGAGCACGGATCTTATGAGCGGCGGCGACTTCGGACCGGAGGGCGGCCTGTGCGTTACGATCGTGATCGCGATCGCGTTTATCATCTTCTTTGTGACAAGAAAAAATGAAAAACCCGCTAATGTGTGATTTTAGTCACATATTTCCTTGTAAATAATTGTAGAATTTAATTATACTGATAGGGGCAGAGGTATGCTTTTGAGAAGGCAGTAGACGAGGGATGTGACCATCTTTCTGCCCAAAGGGAATAGTGAGGATAGATTATGGGAAGAATTTTACTTGTTGAAGACGATTCCAGCATCGTAACCACATTATCTGCGTTTTTGAAATCTGAAGGATTCGAAGTTATCTGGGCTCCGGGTCAGACGACGGCGATGAACAAGATCGAGACGGAAACCTTTGATCTTGCGCTGATCGATATTTCCCTGACCGACGGAAACGGATATGCCGTCTGCGCGGCGATCAAGGCTCAGAAAGCCGATATCCCGGTCATTTTCGTAACGGCGTCCGGTGATGAGTACAGTGTCGTCACGGGCCTGGATATGGGCGCGGATGACTACATCAGCAAGCCTTTCCGTCCGAGAGAGATGCTCTCCCGTATCAAGAGCGTCATGAGAAGAAGCCACAAGGCTTCCGATGTCGTTGAACTCGGAAACGTCAAGATCGATACCGCACGTGCCAATGTCAGCAAGAACGGAAACGAGATCATCCTTTCCGCTTTGGAGTATCGTCTCTTACTTCTGTTTGCCAATAATCAGGGTGTCGTACTGACACGCGCCAAGCTTCTCCAGGATCTCTGGGATGTCGGCGGCGAGTATGTTAACGACAACACCCTTACCGTATATATCAAGCGTCTCCGCGAAAAGATCGAGGACGATCCGGCAGAACCGGTACTGATCCGTACGATCCGCGGTTTCGGTTATAAAGCCGGGGAGTAAGCATGTTTCGAAATAACGCGGAATTACGCCGTGAGTATCTTATTTCCATAGTGATCGTGATCCTTCTTGCGGGAGCGGCTTCGCTTCTGAGTTGGACTTCAGCCGTTGCTGTCATTGTAACGGCTCTTTTGCTTCTTTTGATCCGTGTGATCGCGGACATTACTCGCTACAGAAGGATCGCCGAGCTTTCGGATTCGATCGACAAGATCCTTCACGGCGCGGAAGATGTCAAGTTCGAAGAGTATAAAGAGGGAGAGGTCGCGATCTTAAGCTCGGAGATCCATAAGCTGGTCATCCGCCTTCGCGAGCAGGCTTCCCAGCTCATGGCGGATAAGAGATTCCTTTCGGACTCCATCGCGGATATCGCCCATCAGCTTCGAACACCGCTTACTTCCATGAATATCGTCGTCGATATGTTTTCGGACGCGGAGCTTTCTGATGACAAGAGATTCGATCTTCTCGGCGAGATGATGCAGGGCTTAAACCGTATCGAGTGGCTGATCAATACGCTCCTGAAGATGAGTAAGATCGACGCCGATACCGTCTTCTTCGAAACGAAAGAATATAACGTCAAAGATATGCTGAGAAGAGCTTCCGATACGCTTGCCGTTCCGCTCGATATCAACGGCGTTACGCTGTCGATGAACGTTCCGGATGACGCGATCGTACGCGGCGACATGATGTGGACCTGCGAAGCGATCGGAAACATCCTTAAGAACTGTATGGAACATACGCCGTCCGGAGGAAAGATCGAGATCAACGTCAAACACACTCCGATCTATACGGAGATCGTGATCCAGGATACGGGAACGGGTATCGATCCCGAAGACATCCCGCACGTATTCGAGCGCTTTTACCGAGGAAAAGTGGCCCTTAATACCAGCATCGGTATCGGCCTGGCTTTAAGTAAAATGATCGTGGAAAGACAGAACGGAACCATCCGCGCGGGCAACCGCGAAAAGCCTGAGACAGGCGCGGTATTCACGGTGCGTTTCTATTCGTCGAAGAGGTAAGCTATGGAGATCTTAAGAGCAGAACATCTGACAAAAACATACGGTAAGGACGAGAACGTCGTTGCCGCTCTGAACGATGTTTCGCTGAGTATTGAAAAAGGTGAGTTCGTCGCGATCATCGGTGCTTCCGGTTCCGGAAAATCCACACTCCTTCACATGCTCGGAGGTGTTGACCGACCGACATCCGGCACGGTCATGGTGGACGGAAAGGATATTTTCAAGCAGAACGACGAGCAGCTCTCGATCTTCCGAAGAAGAGAGATCGGACTTGTGTACCAGTTCTTTAACCTCATCCCGGTACTGACGGTCGTCGAAAATATCACGATGCCGGTGCTTTTGGATCATAGAAAAGTCAATCAGGAACGACTCGATGAGCTTTTGGAGCTTCTGGGGCTTTCCGAAAAAAGAGACGCTTTCCCGAATCAGCTTTCCGGCGGTCAGCAGCAGCGTGTCGCGATCGGCCGTGCGCTGATCAACGCGCCGACGATCCTTCTCGCGGACGAACCGACAGGTAACCTGGACTCGAAAAACAGCCAGGAAGTCGTTGAGCTTCTCCGCTATTCCAATCAGAAATACAACCAGACGACAGTGCTTATCACGCATGATGAGAATGTCGCGCTTCAGGCCAAACGCATCATTACGATCCGCGACGGACGGATCGAGCATGATGAGGTGATCCGTAAATGAGCCGCACTCCCAATATCGTCAGCAGGTATGCCAAACGTACGGTATTTGCCAATAAGGGACGTTCGATCCTGACGCTGATCGGAATCATCGTCGCGACGATGATGTTTTGTATCGTCGCTTCGGCGCATCAGTGCGCGGTGGACGTCCTTCAGAGCTTCGCTGACGACGATTACGGAAAGTGGCATGTGCAGGCCTATTCTATGACTTCCATGGATTACCAGAGAGTCTTAAAAGACGATCGCATCAGCAGCCCCGCGTATATCCAGGAGATCGGATATAATCCCGGCTTCAACAGAAGAAACGACACGGACGCGGTCACGATCCCTTATTATTCCAGCAACTATAAGTACATGTATTTCGTCGGAGCGATGAGTCCGAATTTTGCCGAGCTCTGCGACCTTCCGGTCGTCCTCGGACGACTTCCGGAAAACAGTTCCGAAGCGATCATTTCCCTGGAGATGTATTCGGACGGAAGAGAACAGTTCGCACTTGGATCGACGATCCGGCTGGATATGTATGCCCGCTATTCGGAGGGCAAGAAGGTCATGAACCTTCAGGGGATATGCCGTGACAAGGACGGAACCATAAACGAACAGCTTTTCGCGATCGGATCTAAAGAATATACGATCGTCGGTTATTTTGCCGTACCGGAGTACGCGAAGTGGAAAGAATTCGCCACCAACACCGTGCTCACCACATCGGATGATCTCATGGGCGGCGCGGCGGTAAACGCGTTTTTTCAGCTAAAGGATCCTGCGGACTATATCGTGTTCACCAACGACCATTTTGACCTCGAGGATGACTGCCTGTACAACAAGGACTTTATCCGAATGGAGAACTCCGCGGATGACAGCCGCGTGCATCTCATCATTGGTATCGTTTCGGCCGCGACCATCAGCATGATCGCGCTTCTCGCCATCATGCTCATCTACAATTCCTTCTCATCCTCCTCGGCGGAGAGACTTCGCGCGATCGGACTTTTGAAGTCCGTAGGCGCCACGAGAAGACAGGTTCGGGAACTGATGTTTACGGAGGCGTTCCTGTATTCGATCATCGGTATTCCGATCGGTATCCTTCTTGGTCAGGGAAGCAGTTACCTTCTTCTTAACGCCTTAAGTGACCTCGGAAGCGATGCCGGAAACTACTTCATCGTAAAGAGCATCGACCTGACCTTCAGGATCGGATATCAGAACACGCTCGGCGCCGCTTTCATGTCGCTCGTTACGATCTTTGTCGCGATCTTTCTGCCGGTACTTCAGGTCTCCAGAGTCCTTCCGATCGAAGCGGTCCGCGTCAAGGACAATTACGGCAGAGGCCGTGAAAGAAAGAAAACGCACGCGATCACCGCGCGCCTTCTGGGATTTACCGGAGCGCTTTCACTTAAGAATTATCAGCGCTACAGAAAAAGATATCTTGCCACGGTCATTTCGATCATGGCCAGCTGCTTCATGATCCTTTTCGCGAATATGCTCGTTACGTCCGTTACGAAAAATTTCCAGGTGCATGAGGAGGGCTCCGACAACGTCATCAGCTACATGAATTATACGGGTGACCGCGGCCTGACCAATGAAGACGAGGCCATATTCTACGAACTTCAGGGAGTGGATACCGTCACTTCCGGACGACTGGAGTATGAGGTATTCGAGCAGTGGGTCGAGATTCCGAAAGGGTACGCTTCTTCCGAAACAGATCGGGCGCTGCTTCAACCGAAATCCGATGGAACGAATGAGTTTCTTGAAGTGAATATGGTGTTCATCGATGACGCTTCCTGGCGCGATATCTGCAACAGGAACGGCATCGATCCGGACCCGTCCCTTTCCTACGGATCACAGGTATGCCTCATTAACGGCTCGTACTTGTATTACGATGAGGAAGGAACTAACCTGGGAGAAAAAAATGCTTTTTCTTCGCTGCCGGAAAGTATGGTTCTGCATATCCGCTATGGGGAATTAGATTCTCTTTCGGTCCCGCTCGTTCCGATACAGGATATCGATCTTTCCAAGGAGACCTTGATCCGAGATTCGGTTCCGGTGATCTATGTCCCGCTTTCCCGTCTCGATTACTATCGTCTGAAAGACACTCCGGGACTTGAGGTATTCCAGTACATGGCGGAAAAACCGGTCTCCGCGATCGGAACCATGAAGGAGATCCTGCAGAACAACCTCTATCTGACGGATCATCTCGTCGACATGGGCATCAATTCGCGCGCGGCCCGCGCCGTCAATTCGCTCGTCCGCATCATTATGTACGGATATGTCGCGATGCTGAGTTTCATGTGTTTTTTGAACGTCGTCATGACCGTAATCAGCAACATCGTTTTCAGAAGGAAGGAATACATTCTTCTTACGGCCGTCGGCATGTCCAGAAAAACTCTTTTCCGGATGGTCATTTTCGAGAGTATCATCTACTTCTTCGAGAGTATCGCGACGCTGCTTCTGATCCTTTACGCGTCCCTCGGAATGATCGCCGTCACGATGGGAAGAAACCTCACGGGATACATCAACCTCCCGTACTTCGCCATCGTTGTCCTCGTGCATATGCTTGTCGTCGTAGGAACTACAGCTATCGGTCTTTCCACGACCATGACAGACGACGTTGTCGAGGGAATTCGAAAAGAGTATTACTGATACTTCGCCAAAAGCACTGTTCGGGATCGTTTATTTTTCCTTTGGATCCATCCATTCTTCCGCGGAAAAAGCTCTGCCGTGCGCGCTCAGATACTGCTTGCAGGAAAGTCCGAGTAAGGTCTCCCACGTTCTTCCGAGCTGCGCTTCGTTATCCACGAAAATCGGAGCGAGTACGCGCTTATTGAACTGCGCGGCATCTCCGATCAGCGCGATATCGCCGATCTTAAGTGAAATGGAATCTTCCGAGTGACCCGGTGTCATAAGGAGCATAACGTCTTTTCCGAGGTATTCTTCCGCGACCGTTCTGGTGAGGACCTCGAGATTTCTGCAGGGCTCAAACGGCATAAATGCCGGAAGCTTCGGAACGATATTTCCCGCGGGACCTGCTTTTTTGATATACGGGTGGTTCTTTGCGGGACGCGGATAAGCTCCTTTTTTCAGATATTCCATGGATTCTTTCATGCAGTAGACGGGGCAGTTGTAGAGCATGGAAAAGTACTCGGCGTTGCCCGCGGTATCCGCGTGCGCGTGTGTCAGAAAGATCGCGTCGACATCAAAAAGGAAGTCCTTCTGCATGTTCTTTTCGATGGTGTCGCGGTCGGCAAGAGGACCGCAGTCGATCATGACGGCCTTGTCTTTATAGGTGACGCAATAGCAGGAATAGGTCTTTCCGCCGATGTTGAAAAACTGATAATCTCCGTCGTGGCTGATCAGCATAGGTTCTTTTCCTTACTCGTTATAGTCGTCCGGAAGGATCTGCGGTTTTCCGTAGTATTCTTCCAGAGTCATGATATTGTTTTCGTACATCTCGGTCGCGACATCAACGCCTACATAACGGAAGTGCCAGCCTTCTACGCCGTAGCCCGTGATGTGACCGTAGTCCTTCGGATAACGCCAGATGAAGCCGTATTCGTGACCGTGTTCGAGGACCCATTCGCCGGCTCTTGTGTAGACGAAATTATCGCGGATCTCCGGGTCGCTCTTGATGTTGATATCCAGTGCCAGTCCGAGAGGATGCTCGGATCTTCCGGGGTACGCGTTCTTACAGACGGCCTTATCCAGACCACGTCTGGGGATCGCGTTATTGAAGCTCGCGGTCTGCGTGGCCCAGGATCTGTAGCCGGAGATCAGGTAAAGATCTTCGCCGATATCGGCAAGGCACGCGTCATGCATCTGCTCCCAGGCGGTAGCGGCTTCCGGACGAAGCTGCTGGTTGGCGGAGTATTTTGCCCAGACCAGTTCGGGAACGTATTCCGCTGTGGTCGTGTAGTATTTGTTGACGAGAACGGCGATGTCTTCCGGGTTGGAGACAACTTCCGCGCGGACGGATCTCGGATCCACATAGCCGCTGTACCAGACGGGTCCTCCTTCAATGATCGGCTCCACATATTCCGGGACAGGTGTCGGGGAAGGTGTTGGTGTCGGTGTTTCCGTCGGTGCCGGAGAAGGTGTCGGGGTAGGTGTTTCGGATGATGTGGTTTCGGAAGGGGCGGCCTGATCAGAGCCCGCGGTCGAAGAAGGCGCGGTCCAGGTCACGGTGCCGGTGGTCCCGATCGTCTTTTTGTTGTCGCAGGCGCAACAGAATACGGATGATACTACGATTGCGATTGCCAGTACTACCGGCATAAGATTACGTTTCATTCCCTAAGACCCCATCCTAAGAGTTTTTCTCATGCTATAGTATATCGCAGAAACTGAGACGATGGTGTTTCACTTTGATTACCACTTGACGAGGTATAGGTGAAGTCTTATAATCCTGTCGTAACTTCAGGGCGGGGTGTGATTCCCCACCGGCGGTGATGTATCACGAGAAGATACGAGCCCGCGAGCGAAGAGCAGAACCGGTGCGAATCCGGTGCCGACGGTATAGTCCGGATGGAAGGAGTGGTATAAATGTCAGAAGTAACAACAAATCTCAAAGAACAAAATCAATCCAGAAAGAAAATGATCTACCGAGTCGCGCTTATGGGTGTAATGACGGCTTTGGCGGAAGTGCTCATGATGCTCGAGATCCCGCTTCCTCTTATGCCGGGTTTTCTTAAGTACGACTTTTCCGACATTCCGGCGCTTTTCGCCGGCTTCGTCTGTGGTCCGGTCGCGGGCGTGATCGTAGAGTTTCTTAAGAACCTCCTGCACATGCCGTTTACGAACACACAGTATATCGGTGAGGTAGCGAACTTTATTTCCGGAAGCGTTTTTGTTATCACAGGAGCCATGGTATTCCGTGCTCTCAGAAGCAAGAGAAGTGAAGCGATCATCTACTCGCTCATCTCGGGAACAGTTGCGCTTACGCTTGCGACAAGCATCGTCAACTACTTCTTCTGCCTGCCTCTTTATGAGAAGGTAATGGGATTCCCGCTTCCTGCGATCATCGGAATGTGCGACGAAGCGAACACATTCGTCAAGATCAACTCCAAGCTGGACGTGATCCTGATGACATTCGTTCCGTTCAACATTTTCAAGGGACTTTCGATCTCTCTCGTGACACTTCTTGTTTATATCCCTCTCAGCCGCTTCTTTAATGAGGACAAGCTTGAGACGGGAAAAGGAACTAAAGAAACTACTGAAGAGAAGGCCTCATAAGCCTAAGATCTCTTCGTAGTTGTCACACACGTCCTTATAGTTTTCGGGCGTGCCGATGTCGATACATACGCCGGGTGCGCGATAGGCAAGAACATCTTTCCTTGTGTAAAGCCAGGAAGGGAAGTTGCCGGGAGCATCCGGCGTATTGCCTTCGTCAAGGTACTTTCGGATCATCGGAAGAGTCTCACGAAGATACATGTATGTCGCGTAGATCGCGGTATGGGACTTCGGCTCCTTCGGCTTTTCGGCCAGGGAAAGGACCTTGCAGTCATCATCGAGGATCGCGACAGCGAGCTTTCTTAACTGCTCGATGGGTTCGACATGGATCGCGACGAGCGTATCTTTTCCGTTCGTCTTGAAGAAGTCATACATGTCGGAAAGCTTATATGTGAAAAGGTTATCGCCGGCGATGATCATCAGATCCTCGTCGATCGAAAGCTTATCGATCACGAACTGGATGTCGCCGATGGCGCCGAGCTTATTGGAATCGTCGGTCGTTCCGTCGTCAATGATCTCGATCGGAAGATCGATCCCGTTTTCCGAGTCTTCGGCAAGGCGCTTTTCCGCCCACTCGTCAAAGTGGCCGGCGAAGCGGTGGTTGGTAACGACAACGATCTTATTTACATCGGAGATCGTCTCGATCTCATCAACGATGTAATCGATCATCGTCTTCGGTCCAACGGGCAGAAGAGGTTTCGGTGTATTTATCGTCAGCGGATAAAGTCTTGTGGCATATCCGGCAGCTAAAACCAAAGCGATCATTTGAGTTCCTTTCGTGAACCCAGGCGCTTCTCCATTGAAGACACATACCGGAAAAAACGCCTGCGGCGAGTAAAGTCATTTTCACTATCTTATCAGAAAATGACATAAAAATCTATTGACAAAGACAAATCGGGCTTATCGACAGATAAACCGCAAAATGGAACGGAAAAAGTGTGCAAAAAGTAGTTTTACAGTATAAAGAAACTGTGGCGGGAAGCATGAAAAACCGTTATAATAGGTAAAGAAAAGATAAGCGCGTTCGTCCGATGATCGAGGATAGGCAGGATCATTGGGCTTTTTGCGCGCATAGACGAGACTAGAATATTCTAAAGGAGAATCACAATATGGAGCTTTGTGCAGTTGTCATGGCAGCCGGAGAAGGGAAGCGTATGCATTCCAATCATTCGAAGGTCGTACAGTTGGCAGCCGGTAAACCGCTGGTCCGCTGGGTCGCTGACGCACTTACCGGAGTAGGCGCTACCGAGCAGGTATATATCGTAGGTCACAGGCAGGAAGAGGTAAGAGAAGTACTCGGTGAAGATGTCGCTTTCGTATTCCAGGAGCAGCAGCTTGGTACCGGACACGCCGTTATGCAGGCAGCTCCTTTCCTCGAGGGAAGAAACGGATGCACGATCGTCCTTCCGGGCGACGCTCCGCTCATTACTTCCGATACGATCGCAAAAGCACTGGAGATGTTCGAGCAGGGCGATTACGGCGCTGTCATCATCACAGGTCTGGCTCCGGATCCGAAGGGCTACGGACGTGTCATCAGAAACAGCGAAGGCAACGTTGTAAAGATCGTCGAGCACCGTGACTGCACGGAAGAAGAGCTGAAGGTCAATGAGATCAACTCTTCCATCTACTGCTTCAAGACACCGCTTCTTCTGTCCGCGCTCGGAAGGATCGACGCGAAGAACGCGCAGAAGGAATACTACCTGACAGATACCATCGAGATCCTCATCCGTGACGGTCATAAGGTCGGCGCGTATGTCGCGGACTTCGATGAGACACGTGGTGTTAACGACCGTGTCCAGCTTCAGGAAGTCGGCAAGATGCTCAACAGAAGAACATGCCTTAAGCTCATGCAGCAGGGCGTGCAGATCGTAGATACCGAGACGACATGGATCGCGGATACGGTTCAGATCGGCAAGGATACGATCATCCTTCCTGGCACCGTGCTTCTCGGAAATACCGTCATCGGTGACGAATGTGAGATCGGTGAAAACTCCCGTCTGGATAACGTTATCGTAGGCGACGGATCCACGATCGACAACTCGATCGCATCGAACTGCCAGGTCGGTAAGAACTGCCGTATTGGACCTTACTCTCACCTGCGTCCGGATACGATCCTCAACGACAATGTCACCATCGGCGCGTATGTTGAAGTCAAGAACGCGACCATCGGCGATTATTCCCGTGCCCGCCACCTGACCTATGTCGGTGACGCGAAGGTCGGTAAGAACGTTAACTTCGGATGCGGTACGGTAACCTGTAACTACGATGGTATGGATAAGACCTGGTGCGTCATCGGCGATAACGTTTTTATCGGTGGTAACAGCAACCTGATCTCTCCTGTAACGCTCGAAGAGAACTCCTACATCGCCGCGGGTTCCACCATCACGGAAGATGTTCCTGAGCTCGGTCTTGCGATCGCCAGATCCCAGCAGGTCGTCAAGGAGAACTGGGTCGCAAAGAAGAACCGTTCTCGTGCCGCGACAGTGATCCAGCCGGATAAGAAGCGTACCAGCGGAATGTGATCCGATGTGGTTCCGAAAGAAACAAAAAGCGGAAAACGACTGGACGGCTATAGGGGATAATATGTGGCTGATCGTAGGCCTGGGAAATCCGGGAAAAGAATATACATCCACCTTCCATAACTGCGGCTTCATGACGCTGGAAGTCCTTGCGCAGAAGAACAATATCAAGGTAGACAGACTCAAGTGGAAAGGCGAATACGGAAGAGGAACGATCCAGGGTGAGGATTGTATCCTTCTGCGTCCGCATACCTTCATGAACCTTTCCGGACAGAGCGTCATCGAGGTCATGAAGTTCTTTAAGATCCCGCTTGACCACCTGATCGTCATCTATGACGATATCGATATCCAAAGAGGAAAGATCCGCGTCAGATCGAGCGGTTCCGCGGGCACGCATAACGGCATGAAGTCCGTCATCTACTGCGTGGAATCCCAGGACTTTCCGCGTGTACGTATCGGCTGCGGTCCGGTCCCCGAGAAATGGGACCTCGCGGATTTCGTTCTCTCGACCATCCCGAAGGATGAGCAGGAGACGATGTATAAGGCATTCGAAGAAGGAGCAAAGGCCGTCGAGGATATCCTTTCCGGAAAACCGATCCCGGGCGGCAGAAATCGTGGCGGAGGCCGTTCATGAATTTTCTTCCTTCCATAGAAAAGATGCTCAGAGAAGCTTTTGTCGACCCCGCCTTTAAGGAACTGGTCGATTCTTTTTCTGCGCAAAAAGGACACATCAACCTGACCGGAATGACCGAAACGCAGAAGGCATTCCTGATCGCGGCTGCCGCTCTTTATCAGAGCGAAAACGATAGTAAAGAACTGTTCCCGATCCCTGTGATCCTCGTTTCCGACGAGCTTTCCGCCCGCCGCATGAAGTCGTACCTCGACGCGTTTTTCGAAAAGGAAAGCGTGATCCTTCGAGGTCGTGAGACCCACATGTCTGCCGTCTCTGCGTCAAGCCGTGAGATCGAGCAGGGACGTGTCAGAGCGCTTGTAAAATATGTCACGAGAGACTGCGGATGCATGATCGTTACCGCGGGCGCGCTCCTTACGAAGATGCTCCCGATGAGTCGTTTCATCAAGACCACGGTCACGGTCCGTCTCGGTAAGAGACTTCCGCCGGAAGACCTCGCGCAGACCCTCATTTCCATGGGTTATGTCAGAACACGTGAAGTTGAGGGTGTAGGTGAATTCTCCAAACGAGGGGACATCTTCGACTTCTTCCCGAGCGGTTCGGACATGGGTGTCCGCCTTTCGTTCTTCGATGACGAAGTTGACCAGATCAAGCTCTTTAACCTCAATACACAGAGATCCGAACAGCAGCTGAAAGAATTCACGATCCTGCCTGCTTCCGAGCTCCTTCTCCCGATGAAGGACTGGGAGAAACTCGCGAACAAGATGGTAGAGATCGGTGACGCCGCAGCAAATAAAGCCGCGGCCGTCAGCGCCGACAGAAACAATATCGACACGATGCTCCGCATGGTCGGAAAAGAAAGTGAAGCCCTTCGCACCGGAGGTTCTTTTTCCGGATGGGAAAAGTGGGCAGCCGTGCTCGAAGAAAACACCGAGTCGATCCTGACTTTTGTAAGAGGCATGGGCGACACGATCTATGTCGATGAGATCGCGCAGGTCCGATCCAGAATGGACGGTGTCGCGGCTGATTTTGAGGCGCGTTTCCGAAATGCTTTTGAAAAAGGACTTGTCCCGGCGGAGTGCTCGACAGCCCTTCACAAGATCCCGGATGTATTCCGTGAACTCGACAAGAAACAGGTGGTCGCCATGGCCATCCTGCCGAGCAGTAATAACGGCCTTCCCGGAGGAACTCACATCAAGGTCCAGGGTACGGCATGTAACAGCTACAGAGGTCACGAGGACGCGCTCGCCGATCTCATTTCCGAAAGAAATAAAGCAGGTCAGACGACCTACATCATGAGCGGAAGCGGAAGCCGTGCCGAGAAACTCCGTACGTTCCTTTTTGAGAAGAACAGCATGCCTGTCCTTCTTCCCAAGCCGCTTCCGAACGGTTTCGTTTATCCCGCGATCAACATGGTCCTTATCGGAACGCAGGACATTTTCGGTGTGGACCGCGGTATCAAAAAGAAGAAAAAAGGCGGCATGACGATCGACCTGTTCTCGGACCTCGTTCCGGGTGAACTTGTCGTCGACGATGAAAACGGTGTCGGCCGATACGACGGACTTGTCAACCTCGAAGTCGAGGGCACCAAGCGCGACTACCTGCAGATCACATACGCAAATGACGACCATCTGTATATCCCGATGGATCGTCTCGACCATATCCAGAAATACGTCGCTTCCGACGGAAGAACTCCGAAGCTCGCAAGACTCGGCTCCGCCGAATGGAGCAAGTCGGTCAGCCGCGCGAAGAATTCCATCAAGCAGCTCGCTTTTGACCTCGTCGAACTCTACGCGAAAAGGCAGGCCGTTGATGGCTACGCATTCTCTCCGGACACCGTCTGGCAGAACCAGTTTGAGGACGATTTCCCGTATCAGGAAACCGAGGATCAGCTCAACGCGATCCGCGAGATCAAAAAAGACATGGAATCGAAAAAGTCGATGGACAGACTCCTGTGCGGCGACGTCGGATTCGGTAAGACGGAAGTTGCTTTCCGAGCGATATTCAAGTGCGTTATGGACGGAAAGCAGGCAGTGCTTCTCGCGCCGACCACGGTACTTGTCCAGCAGCATTACGATAACTTAAAAGAGCGTCTGCGCGGCTATCCGATCCGCATCGCGATGCTCAGCCGATTCGCGACTCCGAAGGAGATCAAGCGCGCCGTGCAGGGCATTAACGACGGTTCTGTTGATGTCGTCGTCGGCACGCACCGCGTCCTAAGTAAAGACGTCCAGCCCAGTAATCTCGGCCTGATGGTCATCGACGAAGAGCAGCGTTTCGGCGTTAACCATAAAGAGAAGATGAAGACGCTCCGTAACACGGTCGACGTGCTGACACTGACCGCGACACCGATCCCGAGAACACTTCACATGTCGCTTTCGGGTATCCGCGATATCTCCGTTCTGGAGGAACCGCCGCAGGATCGTCGTCCGGTGCAGACCTATGTCATCGAGTACGATCCACAGATCGTCGCGGAAGCATGTCTTCGTGAGATCGAAAGACACGGCCAGGTCTTCTATCTTTACAACAACACGCACCATATCGCGGAGAAAGCTGAGGAACTCGCGGCACTTCTTCCGGGTGCCCGTATCGTGTACGCACACGGAAAGATGAGCGAAAGAGAACTCGAGAGCATCATCGAAGCATTCATCCGAAAAGAGGCGGATATCCTCGTCTGCACGACGATCATCGAGTCGGGCGTGGATATGCCGAACGTGAATACCATCGTCGTCGAAAACAGTGACCGCTTCGGTCTTTCACAGCTTTACCAGTTGAAGGGACGTGTCGGAAGATCCGACCGTCAGGCGTACGCGTACATCACTTACGAACCGGAAAAAGTCCTTAAGGAAGACGCGGAAAAACGACTCGCCGCGATCCGTGATTTTACTGAGCTCGGTTCGGGTATCAAGATCGCTCTTAAGGACCTCGAGGTGCGTGGCGCCGGAAATCTTCTCGGCGCGGAACAGCACGGCCAGATGGACGTGATCGGCTACGAGCTTTACTGCCGTATGCTCGACGAAGAGATCAAGAAACTGTCCGGCACATGGGAGCCGGAAGTCGAAGATACCGTCATCAAGATGAGCGAGGACGCGTACATTTCGCCCGCCTACATCCCCGATGACGGACAGCGTATGGATGTCTACCGTCATATCCAGAGCATCGCTTCCACGAAGGAAAGAGAGGATCTGGAGGATGAACTGACCGACCGTTTCGGAGATGTTCCGAAGGAGGTCACGATCCTTGCCAACATTTCGATCATCCGCCACCAGGCGGCAAAGCTCGGATTCGAGACGGTCGAGATCGAAAAGGATACCGCGAGACTTTATTACCGTCCGGGCGTTTCCAATGCCGCGGCCGCGCTTCTCATGGCCGGAGGCGACAAGCGCTTCGACGGACACATCATGGTGTACTCGCTGAAGAAACCGTTCCTGCAGTATAAGCCCGCGCCGAAGGATCAGAAAGAGATCGTCGCGCGTGTCGCGGAACTGGTGGATCTTATGAGCACCAAACCGGAAGAAGGAGAGGTAAAAGCATGAGCATTATAGGGATCATTTGGCTTATCATCTGCACGGCATGTACATTTCTGCTCGGAAATATCGTGATGCTCGACATTCCGCTTTGGACTCTTTTACTTCTGATCCCGTTTTTTATCGTTATTGTTTTTCTCCCGGTACTTCCGACGGAATCAAAAAAACTCCGCACCAGAAGACTTCGCATCACTAACAGAGGTTCGAGACTTCTGAAGATCTTTCTTGCCTCGATGATCCTCGTCCTGGGATTCAATATTCCTGCCATGTGTGGGGTATGGGAATCTTCCGGAATACCTGCGATCGGTGATGCCGGATGGAGATGGACAGGACATATCCTTCTGATCGTTCTGATCGAAAACATCGTATTCTGGAACGGCATGATCCGTATCTATCTTTCTTCCGAACAACTTCGCGTGAAGTACCGTCTGGTCGGTTTTCTCTGCGGTATGATCCCGATCGTGCATCTGGTCGTCCTTGTGAAGATGATCCGCGTCTGTGACAAGGAAGTGAAGTTTGAAAACGACAAGATCATCCTCAATGAATCAAGAGCGGCAGAGAGGATCTGCGCCACGAAATATCCGATCCTCATGGTGCATGGTGTGTTCTTCCGTGACTTCCGTTTCTTTAACTACTGGGGACGTATTCCGGAGCAGCTTGAGATAAACGGCGCGAAGGTCTTTTACGGTAATCAGCAGTCGGCGGCTTCCGTCGAAGAATCGGGAAAAGAACTTGCCGAGAGGATCAAAAAAGTATGTGAAGAAACCGGCAGCGAAAAGGTCAACATCATCGCGCATTCCAAGGGAGGGCTCGACTGCAGAATGGCGATCGCCAAGTACGGCGCGGGCCCTCATGTTGCGAGTCTGGCAACGGTCAATACTCCGCACAGAGGCTGCGAATTTGCCGATTATCTGTTAAGTAAGATCGGAGAACCGATCAAGGAAAAAGTCGCGGCTATGTATGACGCGGCACTTCGGAAACTGGGCGATCCGGATCCGGATTTCATCGCGGCGGTCACAGACCTGACGCATTCTGCATGTGAGAAACTGAATCAGGAAATGCCGGATCCGCAAGGCATCTATTGCCAGAGTTTCGGATCGAAGCTGAACCGCCCGTCTTCGGGTCAGTTTCCTCTTAATTTTTCGACGCTTCTCGTCAAACATTTCGACGGTCCGAACGACGGACTCGTCGGGGAAAAATCTTTTCCCTGGGGACAGGATTATCAGTTCTGGACCGTCAAAGGGAAGCGCGGAATCTCCCATGGTGACGTCATCGATCTTAACCGCGAAAACATCGACGGATTTGATGTTCGCGAAGTGTTTGTACAGATCGTTTCCGACTTAAAGAATAAGGGTTTCTGAGAAAGAAAAAATCACAGAAAATTCTTAGGAAAAAATCACGCATTTACACCTTGTGTTTTCGATAAGAGTGCTACAATTATCTTAATGGAAATAACACAAGGAGGGTATGTTATGGGTGACAACAAAAACGCGGTATACGATGCGAAAACGCTCGGATATCCCAAGATGCTCGTGCTCGGATTTCAGCATATGTTTGCTATGTTCGGCGCGACTGTTCTCGTACCGGCTCTGACCGGTCTTTCTGTATCTGCGACACTTTTATTCGCAGGTTTGGGTACATTACTTTTCCACTTTTTGACAAAAGGTAGGGTCCCTGCATTCTTAGGTTCTTCCTTCGCATTTATCGGAGGATATAAAATGGTCGCATGGACAGTTGAAACTGTCGGTGATCAGAAGGTGGAAGTCCTTCATCCTGAGCTCCTGCCGTATGCATGCTTAGGTGTGCTGGGCGCCGGAGCTCTTTATCTCGTGCTGGCGGCACTGATCAAGGCTTTCGGACAGAAGAAAGTCATGCGTTTCTTCCCGCCGATCGTAACAGGTCCGATCATCATCGCGATCGGTCTTACGCTTTCTTCTTCGGCGATCGACAGCTGCCAGGACAACTGGGTAGTTGCCATTCTGGCGATCCTGGTCGTTATCGTATGCAGCATCTACGGTAAGGGCATGATCAAGATCATCCCGATCCTTCTCGGTGTTATTGTTTCATATATCGCGGCATGCTGCCTCGGTATCGTAAGCTTCGACGCGGTAAAAGAAGCTGCATGGATCGGTCTTCCTTTCAAGATGGAAGACACAGTCTTCGAAGTCTTCAAGTCTCCGGACAGCTCAAAGATCGCAAACGCGCTTATTACGATCATGCCGATCGCTCTGGCTACAATGGTTGAGCACATCGGTGATATTTCCGCGATCTCTTCCACAACAAACAGAAACTTCATCGAGGATCCGGGTCTTCACAGAACCCTCCTCGGCGATGGTCTTGCGACCATGCTGGCTTCCGTTTTCGGAGCTCCGGCAAACACCACATACGGCGAGAACACAGGTGTTCTTTCCCTGACAAAGGTTTACGATCCGAGAGTCATCCGCATCGCTGCTTACTGCGCGATCCTCTTCTCCTTCTGCCCGAAGTTCGCGGCTCTGATCGGATCTCTTCCGGTAGCGACCATCGGCGGTGTATCCATCGTACTTTACGGTATGATCTCTGCAGTCGGTGTTCGTAACATCGTAGAGAATCAGGTAGACTTCAGCAAGAGCAGAAACGTCATCATCGCAGCTCTTATCCTTGGCTTGTCCGTCGGCGTTAAGTACTGTGCGGCAGGCGCGATCAACATTTCCATCGGTTCTGTTGACATCGCTCTCACAGGTCTGGCTGTTGGTGCTCTGGTAGGTATCATCTTCAACGCGATCCTTCCGCTCGATGAAAAAGAGTATTTGGGAGCAAGCAAGTCCTTTACTACGGAAAGTGAAGGAACGATCTCTAACCAGCCGAAGCGCATGGATTCCAAGAGAAAGATCGAAAACAAGAAGAAATCCAGAAAGTGATCTTGAACAATTGAAAATGAAAGAAGCCGTCTCATTGAGACGGCTTCTTTTTTGTCGTCTTTGAATTCTTGATTCGCAGGATCAGTTTTTACGGATCAGGGAGCTTCCGCAGTTGGTGCAGAACTTTGTGCCCGATGCCAGCGTTCCGCAGCGGATGCAGAACTTCATCAGCTGAGGCTGGGCAGGTGCTGCCGGTGCGGGAGCAGCAACAGGCGCGGCGGCAAATGAAGGCTGTGCGACAGGCTGCGGGATCGGTTGAGCGGGTGCGCTCATCATCTTTTCTACTTCGTCCTGCTTCTTGATGCGTGCCATGCTCGCGTCATCCGGAGTAACCGGATCGATGGAAGCACCGACGACAGAGAAGCCTCTCTTCTTTAAAGAGGAAACGATATTATTGACCAGTTCGCCGTAACGGGCGGTGATGTCCTTATAACCGATAGAACCGAATTTCATAACGGTATCGGCGGTTGCGATCTTGGCAAGATTGGATGCGATGGAAACGGTCTGATAAGAACCGGGAACATTCTGATTCGGGTCATCGGATTCTACCAGGAGGCTCCCGTTGATCGATACGAAGAGATTTCTGTACTTCGGATCATACAGCGGGAAAGTATTGCAAAAAGGGACTTCAAATGCCATGATGATTTTCCTCCCGAATCCTAAAATCAACAAGTAATCAGATTATATCACAGACAGCACCTCTCTGCTATTTCTTCCACGAAAGAAGGCAGGAAGAATTCATAATAAATCCATATTCCTGATTTATAATGAGATCATGAAAAAGATACTTGTTGTAGAAGACGAACCGGATATCAGAGAACTTCTCGTCAATTACCTGAAAAACGAGGGGTACGAAGTGGCTTCAGCAGAGGACGGAGTCACGGCTTTGGCGTTGTTCTCAAAAGGCCCGTTTGATCTGGTGATCCTGGACATCCTGATCCCGAAGATCGACGGGTACGGGGTCTGCGAAGTGATCAAGAAGCAGTCGGACGTTCCGGTCATTTTCCTTTCCGCATTAGGCGATGAGAAATCCCTCCTTAAGGGCTATGATTCGATGGCGGACGACTATGTCACCAAGCCTTTTTCCATGCCGGTATTCCTTAAGAAAGTACGCGCGGTACTTCGAAGAGAAGGCAATTCAGATGCGTCAAAAGCACAGTCGATCCTCGTTTTCGGCGACATCTCGATGAATTCGGATACGATGGAGGTATTTGCTTCGGGTAAGAAAGTTGATCTGACTTCAAGAGAATTCGACCTTCTGGCGCTCTTTTTAAAGCACCCGGGAAGAGTGTACACAAGAGAGACTCTCCTGAGCATGCTTTGGGACTATAACTCTTTTGTCGATGAGAGGATCGTCGACAGCCATATCAAGAATCTTCGCCATAAACTCGGCGAGGCGGGAAATTGCATTGAGACCGTACGCGGACGGGGGTATAAAGTTGCCAAAGAAGATCTTTAACCGGTTATCCGTAAAAGTGTTTCTGATCACGTTCCTGATGCAGGTCGCGGCAGGGATCCTGATCTGCCTGACGCTGTATTATTTTACCCCGAAGACATATCTTTCCAGCTCGGATGAGAACTATCTGAAAGTCTTTAAACTGGCCGATCAACTTCGAAGCGTTCCCGAGGAGCAAAGCGGAAAGATCATTGATGATTTTATCCGTGACAACGGGATCAGTATCGCTCTTTACAACGCAGATGAATCGACGGATGACAAAAAGGTATTTGCCGAGACCAATTCAAAGCTTTCCCTAAAAACAGAAGAGGAAGTGCTCGAGCATTCCCAGGCTGTGAAAGATAAGAAAGACAAGGGATCTTTTTATCTGTGGTTTTATAACAAAGATTCATATATGCAGGGACAGGATAACACCCTCTATGAACTGGCCTATTTCTTCGATAACACGAAAGAAAATGTCATCCCGCGTTCGGTAAAAAAGAGCCTTCCGATCATGGCGGGCGTGATCACGGTGATCTCCCTTTTGTGTTCCTATATTTACACAAAGCTTTTCGCGAAGCCGGTCAATAAGATCAGCGAGGTTTCGCAGTCAATGGCGCAAATGGATTTCAGCAAGAAATGTGAGTCGAATCGTCAGGATGAGATCGGCGATCTCGCCAGAAACCTTGACGCGATGGCCGCCTCCCTTCAGGAGAAGATGCAGTCCCTCGAAAGAAAGAATCAGCTGCTTTCGGATGAGGTCACTAAGCGAAAAGAACTCGAGAGCCAGAAGGACGTATTCTTCTCCGCGGCATCTCACGAATTGAAGACGCCTGTCACCGTTCTCGAAGGACAGATCAGGGGCATGATCGACGGGATCGAACCGTATTCCGATTACGATGAATATCTTCCAAAAGCACTGGGCACGGTCAAGCGTATGGAAAGCCTCATCAACGACATCCTGACGGCATCTCGCATGCAGTCGGGAAAAGAGATCGTATCGTCAAAAACAGATATGGTCCAGCTTCTTGAGGAGAAGATGGAAGAATGCGAAGAACTCTTTTCCGCGCGCGGGATCAAGATGGAACTGTCTTTCGAAAACGATCTCATTTTCATTGGAAATAAAGACCTCACTTCGATGGCGATCGGCGCGTTTATCAGCAACGCCGCCTTCTACTCCAACGAAGGTGAAAAGGTGTTTGTCGATGCCGAGAAGATCACTTCGGACGATGACAAAGAAATGGTTCAGGTCGAGATCCGAAATAAAGGTCATATCGATGAAGAAGATCTCCCGCACCTTTTCGAAGCGTTCTATCGTGCGGACAAGTCACGAAGCAGACGATCCGGAGGGTCCGGTCTCGGGCTTTATCTGGCCAAGCTCCTTGTGGAAAAACAGGGAGGATCCTGCGACATGGATAACAGCGGAGAAGATGTTCTGGCAACGATCCGTCTTCCCGCAGATACGAAAGATGCTGAAGGCTCTGAGAAGTAATGGAGGATAGAAGTATGAAAGAACTGGATCTTCACGGAATCTCTTTTATGCGGCCGGTACGCGAGGGTACGTCCGAGTGGTACTATGCCATGGATTACGATAACGGAGATATCTATGAAGCACAGGAGATCTTCGAGCATAACGGACATGTCGACGGCAACCGTCTTTATCTGATCCACTACCCGGACGCGGAAGTGATCGAACCTCTTGCCTCCGCTTCGAATGTGGCCATCGGTGAGCCGGTCTTTTACGAAAACAAGATCTCTTTTATCGCCGTGGATTTTGCAAAAGAATGCATCAGTATCCACAGCTTTGACTGTGAGAAAAAAGATCTTCAGAAACTTGATGAGATCCCTCTTTCTTCGGTAAAGGACTGCTTCAATCTTCGCATGTTTGAGCACCCGCTGACGCTGACGCGCCAAGGAAATGACGGGACACTGGATCTCGTCTGGCCCGAGCAGCGGACGATCAAGATCGGCGAACGGGAAAGTTTCTTTTACCTGGAAGACAACAAGCTGTATTTCAACCGATGGGATGAGGATCCGAGTTATCGCGAAGAGACGGTCGTCCGCGATAAAGAAACGGGCGAACTGACCGAAGTATTTCCGGGTGATATTCACATCATGCCGAACGGCGAGATCTGGCATCTTTACTGATGCCTTTTTCTTTATCTTTTTTCATCTCCACAAAAAATCCACAAAACCTCCCTTAGAGATTCGTTTTAAGAATGTAGCATAAGTATCAAGACAACATAGAAGGGAAGAATGACAACATGAAAAACACAAAAAAGATCATTACCCTCGCGCTTTGTACGATACTTGTGACACAGTGCTTTTGCGGATGTAAAGGAAAGAAAAAAGAAGTAGCGAAGACCGAGACGGATACCGTATCTCAAGCTGATATTTCTTCGGCAAAAGAACCTGCCAAACTGAAAAACCATATGACCGAAATAGAACTGGCGAGTGTGACGGAAGGTCCGCTTACCGTTCTGGATGAGCCCTGGACGAAACAGGATAAGAGCGATTCCATTGCCGCTTCCTATTCGGATGGAGTATATCTGGAGATTTGGGAGAAGGAAGATGTGCTTTCCCAAATGGAGGAATACCCGGAATACTATGAAGGTTGGACGGAAGAGGAAAAGGAGCAGTATATTGAGAACTTTTCTCCGTATATCGAAGGATTTGTCGTGGACGGACGGGCTTACGGCTCCATGATCGTCCCGGAGATCGATGAAAACGGCTGGTTCGGATGGTATTTATCTTTTGACGGAAACCAGTTTATAAGTAATGAGATCAAAGATCTTTCGGATCTGAAAAACAAACTTCCGGACATCTTGAAAGAATACCAGAAGAAAGACTATCAGTATGTTTTCATTGCGGAAAATTCCGACGAAGAAACGATGAAGAATGATATCATCCGGGCATTTGAAGCGTATCAGGAAAAGACATATAAGGAACTTCCAATCGGCACGAGAAACGCCATCGCTGATGCGTATATGATGAACAGATTCCGGCAGGAAGAAGATCTTTCCTGGGAACTGGATAAGGACAAGATCGAAGGCATCAAAGATCAGGTCACCGAGTACACTTTCGTAGACGCCGAACTGGATCGAAAACTCGTGGTTCATGTTGCGCTTCCAAAGGACTGTGATGGATCATCCGAGGCGCTTCCGGCACTGGTTCTGACCGACGCGGTATGGCGCTTTAACGACATCGAAAAGCTCCTGAAAGAGATGGAAGAAGGAAGGGCTGCTCCTCAGATCCTGATCTCGATCGGACAGGACTATAAGATCTGTAATTCCGATAATGTCGAGCGCTCCGCGCTCTTTTGTGAAGGCAAGGATAAGTTCCTTGATTTCATCACGAATAACCTGATGCCGTATCTCGGTGAAAAGTACTCGATCGACTATGAAAACTCCACGCTTTTCGGTCACTCCCTCGGCGGTGTTTTCGCTCACTATGCGCTTTGCAACAGCGATCAGTATGAAAACCAGCCTTTCGGCTGCTACATCATCGGAAGTCCGGCGTTCTGGTCACCGTATTCTCGTGAGATGAGCGATTACGCAAAGCAGGCCAATGACTACGGATATCTCGACAGAAACGATACGATCACCAAGCGTGTTTTTATCACCGCGGGATCTGACGAAGATGAAGATTACGCGGAGTATTTTGAAGATGGTGATTCCACCACAGAGAGCATCGCACATCTGGCAGAAAGGATCAACGCGAAGTGCGATCCTGCTTCTCCGATGGCGAAGGATAAACTCTATAAGAGCCACCATTACCAGTACATTCCGGACATGCTGATCGAATATGTAGATGGAGGATATTGATCATGATCCAGAAGAACCGACAGAAAAGACTTTCTCTTATCCTGGCGATTGTCATGCTCTTTTCGGTCGTCGGCTGTAGTAAGAGCGCCGGCAGTGAGACGTCTTCCTCCGAGGCAGGATCGTCGACGGATACTACTGTCAAAACGGAAGCATCGACAAAGGAAACAACGGAAAAAGCATCCGTCGGTTTTTCGGATCTGAAGGAAAGAGATAACGATTTTCTGGTAAACGAAGATCCGAAGTATCAGGAGTTGATCGACGCTGCGATAAAGGGTGCTTCAGACAGTTACTATAAGGGTGTCATGGCACTGGCTACCGACGATGATGTCCTTCTGTTCGGTTCTCCCGGAGCCATGTCGATCGACAACAGCCCCGCAGATCCATATACGATCTATGAGGTCGGTTCGATCAGTAAAACGTACACGGCGGTCATGATCATGAAACTGATCGACCAGGGAAAGATGACGATGGATGACACTCTCAGTAAGTACTTTCCCGAATACAAGAACGGGCGGGAAATCACGATCGCCAATCTTCTGAATATGCAGTCTGGCATCCTTGACTACGTCAATCGGGCAGATGTTTTCTTTAAGGGAGCCGAAAGAGATCCGCAGGAGATCATCACGACACCGGGTCTGACGGATGAAGAATTCCTCAGTTACCTTTACGCTCAGGAATTGTATTTTGAGCCCGGAACAAGAACCGATTATTCGAATACGAACTATCATCTTCTGGCATTGATCATCGAACAGATCACAGGGGAAAGCTTTAGGGATGTCGTGAAAAAAGAGATCTTCGATCCTCTCGGTATGGAGCATTCCAGCGCGATGACCACGGGAGATGAGACGAGCATGCCGGATCCTGCGATCGGATACCATCAGTTTCAGGAAGGCGCGCGCGGTGCGGGAGATATTCATTCCTGCATGGCGGACATGGTCACTTTTGACAGAGCATTGTTCGGAGGGGACCTCGTCAGTGTGAAATCCCTTATGCACATGAAGGATTTCAAATCGAAAGAATACGGCTGTGGCCTATATTCGTATGGAAAGAATTCGTATGGGCACCAGGGATCGGTCGCCTGCTATACATCCGAGAATATTGTTATCGAGACAGAAGAATTCGGACGCGTCTATCTGATCGCGTCGACATCGGATCCCGATCAGGCCAGAAATCTTGAGAAGATGGCCCTATACGTGAGCAGTTATCTGGAAATGAAATAAGGAAGGTAGATCAACATGAAAAAGCTAATTGCATCGTTACTCACTTTTGCCATGCTGTTTTCTGTCGCGTGTGACGCGAAATCGAAGGAGACATCCACTACGGATATCTCGTCCGACATGCCTTCAGAATCATCGGCGGATCCGTCCGAGACGATAGTCGCATTCCCTTCGGACCAGTATGAGTATAAGTACCAGTGGTACGCGACCATGACTCCGGAGGAGATCACGGCGACGCTGACACTTGAACAGAAGGCGGCTCAGATGGTCCAGCCGATCATGTATATGGTCAGCCAGGACGAAGAAGCACCGTTTAGAACACACGATTACGGCAGTTTGTACGGGGACGAAGGAGAGTTTTCCGCGGAAGAGTGGCGCACCATGCTGGACGGCTATCAGAGAGAAGCGATCGAATCCGAAGCAGGGATCCCGTATCTTGTCGCGCAGGATAACGTGCACGGTGTCGGTTATTGTATCGACGCGGTCTACTTTCCGCACAATATCGGTGTCGGCGCAGCCAATGACGAAGAGCTGGCCTATCAGATGGGACTTATCGCGGCGGACGAAGCCAAGCAGTGTCACATCCTCTGGAATCTGTATCCATGTGTCGCGCAGTCCGATGACCCTCGCTGGGGCAGAAACTACGAGTGCTATAGCTCGGATCTGGAGACGATCACAAGGCTCAGTACCGCATACACCAAAGGTCTCATCGATGGCGGCATGGTCGCTACGGCAAAGCACTTTTTCGGTGACGGAAACGTATTGATCGGAACCGGAGAAAAATCCGACTTCTGGCGTCTGATCGACAGAGGTGACGCGCGTCTTTCCGAGGAGGAGATCAACGAACTTCTCAAAGTATATCAGGCACAGATCGACGCGGGTGTTCAGGCTATCATGGTCAGCTATTCTTCGCTTAACGGAACGAAGATGCATGAGAACAAGGAATACCTGGAAAAACTCAGAACGGAAATGGGTTTTACCGGCGTGATCATGAGCGACAGTATGGCGATCCAGAATACGTCGCCCGCGACATTTGAAGAACAGGTCATTTCCGCGATCAACTGCGGTATCGATCTTCTTATGGAAGGTATACGATACGATGACGCGAGAACGATCATCATCGACGCGGTCAATGATGGAAAGATCTCCATGGGAAGGATCGATGAAGCCGTCACGAGGATCATTAAACTCAAGAAGGACGCGGGCGTCTTTGACGATCCGTTCTGCGAAAACATTTCAACTGTTAAGCAGGAAGTCGGGTCTTTGGACTATAGAGCCGTTGCTGAAAAACTTGTTGAGGAGAGTCTCGTACTTGTTAAAAACGAGAATGAGACACTGCCGCTGAAAGAAGGCACGAAAGTTTACATCACAGGTCCTGCCGCAGATAATCCGCGCGCACAGTGCGGCGGCTGGACAATGGGATGGAACCAAAGCCCGAAGAAAGATATTTCCGGTGTAACGACGATCAAGGAAGCGTTCAAAAGATATGCGGAAGAATACGGCATCGAAGTGATCACAGAAACAAGCGAAGCAGATAAAGCCGATGTTGTACTTCTCTGCGTAGGCGAGAACGCATATGCGGAATGGAACGGAGACGCAACCACTTTCACGCTCTGCACAGACCTTGGTCTTCCGGATAACAGAGATGCGATCGAGGAGGCAAAAGCACTTGGTAAACCAACCGTGACATGTATCATCGCAGGAAGACAACTCATCATCGATCCGGCTGACTACGATAGCTGGGACAGCATAGTCATGTGCTATCTCCCGGGTTCTGAGGGCAAGGGTATTTCAGATGTTCTTTGCGGATGCGCTGACTTTACCGGAAGACTTCCGGAGCCCTGGTACAGTTCGATCAAAGAGATCGGTACGGCAGAGTGCAAGTTCGAAAGAGGATACGGTCTTTCTTATCCGGACGACTTTGCTCCGAGACAAGAACCGGTTGCTGTTTTGGATGTTCCTTCCGCGCCAGAAGAACGAAACGATCCTATGGTCGGGACGAATTATGTAAGAGGTGAATACAGTAAGGACGGTACTTACAAAAACGAATACGCAGGTCTTACGATCAGTATACCTTCCGGAATGGAGGAGTTCGATGAAGAATTCTGCGCATCGGATATTCAAGGTACGGTTGACATGTGTACATCCGAAAAGGACGCAAAACGCGAATCTTCGATGATCATCGACAGCTGGTTTAACAGGGAAGAAGATTTCAGTTATATAGAGATCAAATTCCTGAACACTTCGCTTGGTGTGCCGGATGATCCGGACTACACCGAAGAGGAATACTTAAATGACAGAAAGGAATTCTTCGACGCCATGATCAGAGGATACGGCATTACTCCGAATTACAATTCAAGAGAGACCATGATGCTGGGCGAATATGAATACCTTAAAGAATCCGCTATTTTCGAAGGAGGCTTATTCTGCTGGTACGTAAGGAAGATCGATGAGAATGTGATGGTCGTCATTGAAACCGGCCGAATCGAAAACGCGGAGGAATTGTTCTCCTAAGAAGAGTTAAAAAACGAAAAAAGATCCGCGCGTATCGCGCGGATCTTTTGCTTTGTGTGACTTAGGCTCAATCGTATCACTTTAAGATCGCTGTGAGTTTCGGATCTTCGGCGATAAGTTTCTTGGCGAGTTCTCTGTACTTTTCTTCGTGCAGATATGTATGTCTGTGCGGCTTGATCTGAGGTGCCATATCGATCGCGTCACAGTAATCGGATGCCTTCAGATCGAGTGTCGCGCAGTAGTCCCAGAAACCTGTTTTGGTGAATACCGTGTCGATTCTTTTCCATCTGTGATCGCAGATCTTACACATGATGTATGTCGCGATACCGACCTGTACACCGTGAAGCTGCGGTTTTTCAAGAAGAAGGTCGAGCGCGTGTGAAATGAGGTGCTCACTTCCGGAGGTCGGCGCGGAAGATCCGGCGATCTCGTTGGCGATGCCGCTCATCGCGAGGGAGTCGAGAAGTTCTTTTAAGAACAGTTCTTCGTTAATGGATTCAAAAGGTGTGCGTACGAAGGAATTGACGGCCTTCTTGGCGATCATGAAAGCGAAGTCGTTGACCTCGTCATAGCCGAGATCCTCTTCGTGCTGCCAGTCATATGTGGATGAGATCTTCGCGACCATATCTCCGATACCGGAATAGAGGAATCGGACCGGCGCGCTCTTGATGACGTCAGTATCAACGAGGATACCGAAAGCGAGCTTTGCCGGAAGGGATCTTCTGTGGCCGCCGATCGTCAGCGACGCGCTTGAACTGGAGAATCCGTCAGAAGAGGAACTGGTCGGAACGCTGATGAACGGGATGTGGAGAATGTATCCGATGTACTTGGCTGCATCGATTACCTTACCGCCGCCCATGCCGACGATGGCTTTTGTCTTGTTCGGGATCTGAAAAGCGAGATCCGAGATGTCGTTGAAATCGACGGTATCCATTTCCTGATGGTGAAGAATCGTGACGCCTGCTTCTTCGCAGGACTTAAATACCGTATCACCGAACATGGAGATCAGGCCGTTTCCGAAAAGGATGGTGACCTCGGTGAGATCGGCATCCTTCAGGTATGTGCCGATCTTGGCGGTAACGCCTTTTTCGATCTTAAGGATAGAAGGAATGTTGATGTGATTCTTATTCATTTGAGGACCTCCTTCGCTACTGCTGTTAAGTCGCTGAACTTATTGATCTCCGGAACGGGAACGTTGATCGTACCGAATCCGTATTTCGCGTGGATAAACGGAAGCCCCGCCTTAGCCGTGGCATCGTAATCGCTCTGGATATCGCCGACATAGCAGGCTTTCGTAAGCTTGTTTCTTTCGGCCATGAGCTTGATGTTTTCATCTTTCTGCAGGAAGTTATTTCCGTAGCACTCGATATCTTCGATCAGGCAGGACGGATCGCCCCATGGAATCTTGAAGTATTCGAGGAATGCCTCGATGTAGCCGGCCTGGCAGTTGCTTACGATATAGAGGTGGAAGCCTGCTTTTTTCAGCTTTTCCCATGTCTTAATTACATCCGGATAGAGCGTTCCGCCATGTTCTCTCAAATACTCGTTTTCGTAATTCTCACAGGCCTCGCGAAGTGCGTTTCGCTGCTTGCCTTTTTTCGTATATGTAAAGAGAGTATCCGCGATGACATCCATCGGCTTACCCATTACGCTCTTTATATCATCCTGGGTGACGATCTTATCGAAACCCGCTTCCTGTACCTTAACGGTCCATGACTTGGCGACGTTCTCGGAGCTGTCCCAGACCGTGCCGTCCATGTCGAAGATAATTCCCTTTTTCTCTTTCATGATCTCTTCTCCTTCGGGTTTTCCTCATTTTACCATAATGTGTAAATTGTCACTTGTTTTCAGGATTATTGTGGTACCCTATTACGTGGCGTTTGGAAAGCAAAGCTTTACCAAATCTTTACCTTTAAGATAGATAAATTAGCGAATACTTTAATATCGACATCTATCATGTAGGGGACAAGAAACGAGGAGGGTATAATTTATGCATACGCTGGAAGCTAAAAATCTGAGCAAGTCTTTTACACTCAGTGAGAGGCAGAGACGGGCACAGGATCTTCCGAGCAGAAAGAAGGTAGCGGTCGACGATATCAGCTTTACTGCACACTCGGGAGAAGTATTCGGCCTTTTGGGACCGAACGGTGCCGGTAAGACAACTACGATGAGAATGCTGGCTACACTGATCAAGCCGGACAATGGTGACGTTCTCTATGACGGAAAGAGCATTAAGGAGGATCCGGTCACGATCAAGAACAACTTCGCGTTTTTGACAACGGATCTGCAGCTGGACAAGAAGTCCACGGCCAATGACATGTTCGAATATTTCGCGGGACTTTATCATGTTCCGAAGGAAAAGGTCGAAGCAAGAAAGAAGGAGCTGTTTTCCACATTCGGTGTAGATGCTTTTGCCGACACGAAGATCAGCAAACTTTCTCAGGGTATGAAACAGAAGGTATCACTTGCCATCTCTGTTATTCATGACCCGGATTTCATCATTTTCGATGAGCCGACAAACGGACTGGATATTATCGCTTCGCGCGATGTTCGTGAGTTCATCCTTCGCATGAAAGCAGAAGGAAAGTGCATGATCATCTCCACCCATCTTTTCGATCTGGTCGAAAAGATCTGTGACCGCGCGGCTATGATCGTCAACGGAAAGATCGTCGTGAATGACACGCTTGAGAACCTCATGAACGGCCGTTCTCTGGAAGATTCTTTCTACGACATCTACACGCAGTATCAGAACAAGTGATCACGAAAGAAACAGATTAAGATAGGTGAAAGATTATGTTTAAAGATATTTCCACAGTATTCAAAAAAGAGATCAAGTCGATCCTTAAAGACAAAGCGGTCCTTCTGATGTGCATCCTTCTTCCGTTCGGCATCATGTTCATGGAAGGTTATCTGATGACGGCATTGGCTGATACAGATGAGAAGGAGACCACTTATAACGCTTATTACATCAATGCTCCGCAGGAACTGGAAGAAGGCTTAAAAGCGATCGGTTTTTCCGATAAAAAAGTCGACAGAGATACCTGCGTCGAGAACATTAAAAACAAAGAAGACAAGATGCTCGTCATCTTCCCGGAAGATTTTGCGATCGATCCGAACGGCGTAAATGTTCCGAACATTGAGATCTACTACAATTCTTCGGATAACGATTCCCTGAAGCTTCGTGAAAAGATCTCTACGCTTCTGGACGCGCTTCGCCCGGAGGTATTCACGATCAACGCAGATACTTCCATTACATACGATCTCGGTGATGAAGATTATCAGGCAAAGAACATGATCGCCAGCATGGTCCCGGGTCTTCTCGTTATGACGATCATCTACGGTATCATGTCTCTCGCGAGCAATATCATCGCGGGTGATAAGGAGAGCAACTTCCTCAACACCGTTCTTATTACTCCGGTAAAGAGAAGCAGTGTCGCGATCGGTAAAGCACTTGCCGTTATGACGGCTGCCGGTATCAGCGCGATCTCCGCGTTCGCGGGTCTTGCCTACCTGATGTCGAAGTTCAATGAGATGCTGGGAGAATATGCGGTCTCCTATGCGACGAAAGACTACATCATGACATTCGTAGTCATCATCTGCGAAGCATTCGCTCTGGTAGGACTGATCCTGATCATCTCCACACTGGCAAAGACAGCGCGTCAGGCACAGACACTTTCCGTTATCCCGATCATGGTTCTGTTCCTCGGATCTTTCCTGACATCTAATGCAGGATTCGAGTCGTTCCTGACTTCCTTCGGCGCGAAGAACTATATGATCCCGATGTGGAACGCTTCTTATCTTACAAAGAACATTCTTCTGACAGGTGTTTCCACAACGGACATCATTGTGGCATGTGTGATCAACATCATATTCGGTATCTTCTGCCTGGGTGTTGTCAGCGCACTGTTCAACAACGAGAAGATCGTTAACGAGTAAGTCGCAAATGATCATATATCTAAAAGCGGGTCTTTCGGCCCGCTTTTTTCTTTTTTCTCGGAGATGTGCAACACAAGTGCTTTTCGCGTCGTCTAATATGCAGAATGGCCTTGCGATGAATCGATGATTCTCATGCAATACAAACAACGCGAAGTTTGAATACATACTTTGAAAAAGTGAGGAAAAAGAAAATGAAGAAAAGAGTAGCCGCATTATTGATCGCATCCGTCATCATGTCGATGGCATCCGGATGCTCGAAAAAGACAAGTAAGAATACGCACACGGGAAAACTCGGAAGCGAGGATCCCGTTGTGATCACACTGGATGTTCCAACAGTAAAAAGAGATAACGGAAAGCAGGCGGTTTTCGAGCTGTCCGCGACATCCGGAACGCAGATGACGGAAGAAGAATTGAACAGAGCATATTCTGATTTCATCTTCGGACTGATGAAGAGCTGTGCTGAAGAATCCGACGGCGGGAATGTACTGATCTCCGCAGACTCCATCCTTTTCGCGCTGGATATGACAGCCGCGGGTGCCGACGGCGATACGCTTACACAGATGATGAATACGATGGTGCCGGGAGTAGGTAACGATCAGGCTTTCCGATATGGTGTAGACCGCATGAATTCTCTGAAGAATGATTCTCTTCAGATCGCGAATTCCGTATGGATCAATGAGGCAAGAAGCGAGAACGTTTATGAAGATTATCTTCAGTATGTTAAGCAGAATTTCGATGCCGGCGTGTCCGTCCTGCCTTTTGGTCCGAACGCAGTCGATCAGATCAATGACTGGGTCGCTCAGAAGACAAAAAACAGGATCAGTAAACTGGTCGATGATTTAGATGGAAGCAGCCTGATGGTCCTGGTCAACGCGATCGCGTTTGACGGCACATGGAAGACCGGGTACGAAGACTACCAGGTCTACGAGGATGCTTTTACAAACGGAAACGGCGAAAGAACGACAGTGACATTCCTGTCCTCGACAGAATCCCTGTATCTCAGTAACGATGAGGCGACCGGTTTCATCAAGGAGTACGATGACGGAAAGTACGCTTTCATGACGATCCTTCCGAATGATGCTTCCATCGACATCAACGAGTTCATGGCGGACATGACATCGGATGAGTACTGGGAATTCTGGAACAGTAAAGACTCTTCGATGGAAGTCCAGACAAAGATGCCGCAGTTCAAAAGCGAGTATGAGGTCCACCTTCCGATGGCCCTTCAGAAAATGGGCATGACAGATGCATTTGACGAAAGAAAAGCGAATTTTTCGAATCTTTGCAAGACCGACGCTTATATTTCCGATGTTATCCATAAGACATACATCGAAGTCGACCGAGAAGGCACCAAGGCAGCTGCGGCAACAGCTGTTTTGATTACCGAATCCTGTGTCGCGGAGCCGGAACCGTACCATACAGTTTACTGTGATCGTCCGTACGCTTACGCGATCGTTGATATGGATACAGGTCTTCCGGTATTCCTCGGAACAGTAGAGAGCGTCTGATCAAACAGAAAACATACCCCTCAAACCATAAAAAGAAAGCCGGGATCCGATGAAAGGTCCCGGTCCTTTTTATTTCATCAGGCCGCCGTGGAAAAAGCACTCGTACACTTTCTTTCCAGCGTGGAAGATCTCTTCATAGCCTTGGAACCACGAGACGTCGCCCGTGACTTTGCAGGTGTAGGTGTACTCTCCGGAACTGTAGTGCTCGGGGCCGCGGTAGGGAAGTTCTGCTGTCGCGGAGCGAAGGGCTTCTTTCAGAAAATCCCCGCTGAACGTCTCATCGATGACTCGACCACAGTAGTTCATCGCGTATTTCGCGACGCCTTTGTGAAAGACCGCTTCCTCGCCAGAGAAGATCTCTCCGCCGACATAGGTATCGATGTATGTGTAATCGCCCCGCTCGAATTTATAATCGTGCGCGGAAGGGCGGGAGGCCGCGATCTCATTGGAGAATCCCGCGTAGGTGTTTCTGTTGGCAAGAAGTCGGAAGTCGATCAGTTCATCGATCTCGGATCTGTCGAGATCGGAAGAAACCGGGCGAGTTTGGCAGTCGGCGTCTTTGACGAGATAGTCGACGGTGACATTAAAAAGCGAGCTGATGGAGATGAGATTGCCGATATCCGGATAGCCTTGTCCGGACTCCCATTTGGCGACCGCCTGACGCGATACGTTCAGGGCAGACGCCAGGTCCTCCTGCGTCATGCCTTTGCTCTTTCGAAGTACTACCAGTTTTTCAGGAAAGATCATGTCCATTGCCCTCCGTTTCTTGTTACCTGCATTATATCGCAGAACAGAGGAGCAGCTCTATCAACTGCAAGTGGAGATCTTGTTACGATACGTTGCGGAGGATCATCCTGCCGCTTACATTTGCGCGGCGCGGCTTAGTATAAGCTTACTTATGCTCTTTGATGAATCGGAATGCTTTCCGGATGAACCGTTCGTTCATCGGATCCATCGGAGACGGGAGTTCATCTTCGGCGAAGAACCGCTGCTGAATGACCTCTTCTTCCTGCACTTTCATTTCACCGTGAAATTTGCGGCAGATGAAAAGAATGCCCGCGACGTAGATCTCGTCGCCGTGCGGATAGATGTAATGGGTTTCCTCTCCGGATTCCGTGTCGAAAAACTCGAGCTCGTCCGCGATCAGACCGGACTCTTCGAAGGCTTCTCTTTTTGCGGTATCCTCGAAAGTCTCTCCGTACTCCATCGATCCGCCGGGGTATCCCCAGAAGCCGTTGTCCGCGCGCTCATGTAGCAGGATCTCATTATTCTCGTTAAAGAAAAGCACCGCGGCGCCGGCAATGATGATTGGTCTGTGTCCGAGTACTTTTCGAAGATCCATGATATAGCCCATAGTTATTTCCTCCGTTGCCGCCGCCTTTCGGCGGCGTGGATAATTTATTCGATCGTCCGATCGATGTCGTTGTTGATGACATGCAGAACAACGCCGCCTTCGATCGCTTCTTTCAATTTCGTTTTCAGCATGATGGGGCGGACGTCGTATTTATCCAGTTCATCTAGCGGGAGCCAGACGAGCTTTTCACCGGTGTCTGTTTTCTCCGCAAAAGTACTGCCCTCGGGTGCTTCCATAATGTAGTAAAACTCCAGCACGTGGCAGGTCTTGCCGCAGATCCTCGGATCAAGCCGGTCGCCCTCAAAAAAGTTCTCGCAGATGATTCCGGTTCGGACCGCTTTACAGGGGACTCCTGTTTCCTCGAGGACCTCGCGCTCGATACAGTGTTTGGTGTTCTCGCCGAGATGCACGGCGCCGCCGATCATGTAGTAATATCTGCCGAACTCGTTCTGCACGAAAAGCATCTTGCCGTCGCGCACGATGATCGATCCCGTTCTGAAACGGAAGTAGTAATTCTCTTTTTGAAGATAGCAGTCGAATTCCATTTCGGATCTCCTTAGTTTTGAAGTTCAACGGTCGTGATATATCGAGTCGGGAAAAACTCATAAAGGTGAAGCGAAGTGACCTTTCCGCAGAAATCGGAGAAAGACTCCGTCACGAGAGGGAGCGCTTTACAGATCACGTCCGGCTTGTCGATGAGCATCGTCGTATGAGGTGTCCAGCTGTCGCTGTCACCGAACTCTTCTTTCAGGCGAAGAAGCGGCGCGTTTTTATCCGGCGCGATGAACAGCACTTCTCCGCCGGTAAAGATGCCGATGTGGCTGAAGACCACTTCAAAAGCCTTCGTCTCGGATGCGATCTTTTTGAGCTTCTCGATCAGGGCTTCTTCCTGATCCGTAGGAAAAGAATGCATCGTGATATGCTGGGGGAGATCCTTCGTGTGGACGCCGGTAAATCCGTGCTCATAAAGGCCGTTTTGAATGCCGGCCAGACGGGCTTCCGTCTCATCGTCATATCCTGCCAGAATATACAGTGCTTTATTTTCCATTTGAACCTCCTTCGCACTATCGTGATGTTGCTATACAACATGATACCATTTTTGATGATATCAGGATAAAGGATGCCCCAGGGGCATGGTCAATATCCTAAAAATATAAACGTCTCCTGCGCAGAAAATGCTGCATAGGAGACGTTATTCTTTCGTTGGCGCTCCGAGCAGGAATCGAACCCGCATTGGCAGTACCGGAAACTGCAGTCCTATCCGTTGAACGATCGAAGCATCGTGTTCCCCGAAACTTCGGGAAATGAACAGATGTAATTATAAAAGAAACTCTTTCTGTTGTAAAATAGAGCTGCACGAAGGTGCTTTTCGAAAAGGAATAATGTGTGTCGATCAAAAGGCAAGGAGGAGCAGACGATGAGAATGAAAAAACTTCTTTCCATGATACTTACCGTGTCACTTCTTATGTCGGTGTCGGCGGGATGTTCGAAGAAATCGGGCAGTTCTTCCGGCGACGCGGAGTACAACATCAAGACCAAGACAAGAGATAACGGAAACGAAGCCGTCTTTGAACTTGCCGAAGCGAAGTCCGGAAAGACTTCTCTGGATACGGATAAAATGAATGACGCGTATCTGGATTTCGTTTTCGAGATGATGAATAAATGCTCTTCGGGAGCGGGAAAAGAAAACGTCCTGATCTCTCCGGACTCGATATTCTATACGATGATGATGGTCGCTTCGGGCGCGGAAGGCGATACGCTTGACCAGATGATCGAAACGATGGTGCCCGGATCAGACCCTGCGGAAGCGCTTCTTTACGCGTCGGACCGTATGTACGAGCAGTCGGACGACACGCTCGGGATCGCGAACTCCGTCTGGTTCAATAAAGAAAAAGCCGACTATGTATACGAGGATTATGTTTCCTATGTAAAAGAACACTTCGAGGCGGAAGTAGAGTCGATCGGATTTAATGACGCGGGCGTTTCCGAGGTCAACGGATGGGTCAGTGAAGAGACCGACGGCATGATCGATAAGATCATCGATAGCCTCAGTCCCTCTGACCTGATGGTCCTTGTCAACACGATCACCTTCGATGCAAGATGGGCGAAGCGATATGTAGAGGACGGGGTAACGAAACACTATTTCACAAACGGGAACGGTGAAGAGAAGTACGTCGACTTCCTCGACGGATCGGAAGAAGCGTATTTCAACAACGGAAAAGCGGAAGGTTTTTTGAAGCCTTATGTGGAAGGCCATTACGCTTTTTTGACGATCCTGCCGCTCGATGAGAAGGCGGACATCAACCAGTTCATCTCGGAAATGACGGCAGAAGATTACCGGGCATTCTGGGACAGCCGTATTCGGACGCGGGTCTATACATCCATGCCTCAGTTTGAATCGGAATTCTCTGTCGAAATGAAAGATATCCTCTCGGCAATGGGAATGGAAGACGCTTTTTCATCGGAAGCGGATTTTTCGAATATGACGGAAGAACCGGTATTCATCGGAAGCGTTCTTCACAAGACGTTCATCCGTGTGACACCTGAAGGCACGCAGGCGGCGGCAGCGACCACCGCGGTCATGACGCTCGGAATTGGCCCTGATGGCGTGGCCTATGTCACATGTGACCGCCCGTTCGCGTACGCGATCGTCGACACGACAACAGGGCTTCCGATCTTCCTGGGAACCGTGGAAGACGTTTAACGAGAGGGAGATATCCTCGTAAAAGGCTTGATCACTTTTTCTTCAGGATCTCTTCGCTGTCGAGCATGATGGTGAAAGGACCCTGGTTTTCGATAGATACTGCCATATCCGCACCGAAGATCCCGGTTCTTACGATCGGGATCTGCTTTTTGCAGGAATCAATGATGTACTCGTAAAGGTCATTTGCCAGATCCGGGGACCCCGCGTTGATGAACGACGGACGATTGCCGTGATGGCAGTCGGCATAGAGTGTGAACTGGGAAATGAGAAGAAGGCTTCCGCCCACATCGGAAAGGCTTAAGTTGGTCTTTCCGTTCTCGTCGCGGAAGATCCGAAGGCCCAGGAGTTTCTTGACCATGCCGTCGGCGATCTCCTTCGTATCCGTATTACAGACACCGATGAAAACGAGGAATCCGTGGTCGATCGAACCGACCGTTTTTCCTTCGACGTCTACTTTTGCCGAGGTCACGCGCTGGATCAAAAATCGCATAGAAAAGTACTCCTTTTTGACCGAATTGTTATGTAGACAGGATATCAAAATGTGTTATAATTGCAAAGAGCCGTTGAAAAAGGCTGACGAGCTTCTCAAGAATTGTTCGCGAGGAGCTCTTTTTATTTGGTAAAAGAGAAAGGCGATTAAGCCTCGTCTTTCCGCAAAGGGGCGTGAGTTGTATGTTTAAAGAAGGCTTTAGCAATGAGAAGTATGTACAGATGCAGTCGCAGAAGATCCGCGATCGAATCGGAAAATTCGGCGGAAAACTCTATCTGGAATTCGGCGGAAAGCTCTTCGATGACTACCACGCTTCCCGTGTTCTCCCGGGCTTTGAACCGGACAGTAAAGTAAAGATGCTCCTCGAACTCAAGGACGAGGCCGAGATCGTTATCGCGATCAACGCGGACGCTATCGAGAAGAACAAAAGAAGAGGTGACCTCGGCATCACATACGACCAGGAAGTGCTCCGCCTGATCGACGCTTTCACCGAGATCGGACTCTATGTAGGATCCGTTACGATCACGCAGTACACGAACCAGCCTTTGGCTGAGCAGTTCGCTAAGAGACTTCACCAGCTCGGCATCAAGGTCTATAAGCAGTATCCGATCGCGGGCTACCCGATGAACGTTCCGCTCATCGTAAGTGACGAAGGATACGGTAAGAATGAATATATCGAGACGACACGTTCCCTCGTTGTCGTAACGGCACCGGGCCCGGGTTCCGGAAAGATGGCGACATGCCTTTCCCAGCTCTATCACGAAAATATCAGAGGCATCAAGGCCGGCTACGCGAAGTTCGAGACATTCCCGATCTGGAGCCTGCCGCTGACACACCCTGTCAATATTGCATACGAGGCGGCAACCGCTGACCTCGCGGACGTCAACATGATCGACCCGTTCCACCTCGAGGCTTACGGCGAGACCACCGTCAACTACAACCGTGACGTGGAGATCTTCCCGGTCGTTAACGCGATCTTTGAAAAGATCTACGGCGAGTCTCCGTACAAGAGCCCGACGGACATGGGCGTTAACATGGCCGGCTTTGCCATCGTAGATGACGAGGCCTGCAGAGAAGCAAGTAAGCAGGAGATCATCAGAAGATACTTCCAGGCTAAGTGCATGGTCCGTCAGGGCCTGTCCGAGGGTCAGGATGTCAGCAAGATCGAGCTCCTGATGAATAAGTCCGGCATCGAGATCAATGACCGTCGTGTCGTTTCCGCGGCGCTCGTTCGTGCCGAGTCTACACATGGTCCGGCTGTAGCTCTTGAACTTCCGGACGGACAGATCGTTACAGGTAAGAACTCCGAGTTCCTCGGCGCTTCGGCGGCGGTTCTTCTGAACGCGCTTAAGGTCCTCGGCGGTATCCAGCATGAGATCCCGCTCATCTCGCCAAACGTTATCGGACCGATCCAGGATCTCAAGGTCAACCACATGGGTAACCACAACCCGAGACTGCACACGGATGAAGTACTGATCGCGCTTGCCATGAGTGCCGCGACAAACCCGGTCGCTGAGCTTGCCATGCAGCAGATCAATAATCTCCGTCACAGTGACGCGCACTCCACCACGATCCTTTCGGGCGTTGACGAAGGTGTATTC
>JAFZWA010000003.1 GCA_017617525.1 Clostridiales bacterium | reverse complement strand
TATCAGATCCATCTGGAAGCGATCATGGCAGGAAATGAACTTATTGTCGAACAAGACGGAAAATACGTCATCCCGGCGATCAACGGACGTGTCAGCTTTGCGCTCGCGATCAACAATTTCACACTGACGAATCCGATGATCCACTATTACCTCTCCGGCGCCGATGATGAAGGTGTCACCTGCCGCCAAAATGAGGTACTTCCTCTCGAATTTACAAACCTCGCGTATGGTGATTATCAGCTTCACGTACAGGTCCTGAATGAAGCTACCGGCGAAGTCGAGAAAGAGGAAGTCTTCACGATCACGAAAAAAGCCATGATGTATGAGCGCGTTTACTTCCAGCTTTATCTGCTCTTTGTCATCTGCATGCTCGCGGGATACATCATCTGGCTGTTCGTCACGATCAACAAAAGAGCGGTCAAGATCCGCGGTCTTCAGAAAGAAATGTCCACCGATCCGATGACCGGTCTGTATAACAAAGCAGCTTCCGAGAAGGTCCTGACCAAGCTCTGTGAGAACGAGACCGGTATGCTCATGATGATCGACCTCGACAGCTTTAAGCTCGTCAACGATATCTACGGGCACGACATGGGCGACCGTATCCTGATCCGTTTCGCCGAACTCATCTTGGCAGCTGTCGGTGAAGGCAACATGGGCGGTCGTCTCGGCGGTGACGAATTCATCGGATTCGTTAAGGATACTCTGGATGAAGCTGATGTTGAAGAGATCACCAAGTACCTCAACAAGGAGATCGTCAAATCCGCCAAAGAGTTCATGGGCGAAGACATGAATATCCCGCTCGGCGCTTCCGTCGGCGCGGTTCGTATTCCGACAGAAGGAAGAGATTTCAGTAAGCTTTTCCGTTACGCGGATAAAGCACTGTACATCGTCAAGCAGAATGGTAAGCACGGTTATTCGTTCTACCAGAAAGGCTCCGATAACAAGGAGATCGGCGCGGGCGGCGAAGACAAGAACAACCTTGCCCAGATCAAGAAGATCATCGGTGAAAGAAACGAAGGCAAGGGTGCATTCCTTGTAAACTTCGAAAGACTTCAGGTCATCTACAAGTTCTTAAATCGAGACAGCAGGATCACCGGAAGCAAGAACAGCATTATCCGCTTCACGATCGAACCGAAGGAAGGATCTGAGATCACAGATGAGATCAAGGACGCTTTCGAAGAGATCCTGATCACGAACCTCAAAAAGAACGATATCGTCAGCCGCTACTCCGGAAGCTTTTACGCGATCTTCAAAGACTGCGACGAAGAGCACTACGAGAAAGTCGTAAAGCGCATCAAAGAGAAGTGGAGTGAGACGGAAGGACACGATAAGTACACGATCACAGATGAGATCGAACCTGTAGGAGAATAACAGAAAAGAAAAAGAAATAAGCTTTCTTGTGCGGATCCTCGCCGCTGTCGCGATCGTGGAGGCACTTCGAAAGCTTTTTCTTTTTCACGTATTGTTCTATTTGTCGCTTTAATCTAACTCAAGCGAGTCTGAAATGTAGTAGTTAAAGTATGGTTTGTCCAAGCAGTAGTCCTGAACTCTCTTCTCGATGCCTGCGTTGTCCGTATATTCCAGAAGGAAGATATAAGCTCCGAGGTCGGCATACTTTTCAATATATTCCTTGTAGTATTTCATCTCATCGCAGTCACCGACTCTGGCGCGAAGCATGTTGTTATCCCAGTCCATGTAAGTAAATACCATCTCCTGGTTGATACCGGTGATCACGTCGGACCACTCACCCATCTTCGAGGTATACGCGTCCATGAAAACATCGCCACCGTTAATAATGACTTCATTGCCCATTGCCATAAGACCTTTCATAATGGTCGCAAGGCCCGAAAGCATCTCGTCTGTCTGGTACTGGTAATAGACGTCACAGTTATCGACGAAGAATCCGTCGATGCCCTTTTCGAGAAGTTCCGGCGCGAGCTGTTCGAGAATGAAGGACTGCCACCTGGTATTTGAAACATCCATCCACTTCTCCTCTTCCCAGTGCTCATAATCGCCGAGTGTGAGATCCGCGTATTCATCATAATACGGGCGGAAAGACTCAATGGATCCGACATTGATATAACTAAGGATGTACATATTATTCCGCTTAAGCGTCGCAATATCTTCAGCGCTCAGATACTGCGCGTCCACAACGAGAAGCTGATAGCCTGTAATTGCGTTGACATCGATATCGTCGCTGAGGAAAACACCGTAGTTACAGTACGACATATATTGTTGGAAATGATACCGATTTTTCAATTGTTCGTAAGTGCCGAATAATTCCGAAGGCATGTTCATATGAACGGCATGAAGCATCTCGCCGAAACGGTCATTCATCGGGCAGAAACCGCCGGAACTGTAAAGGATCTGATCGTCATCTCCGTACAAGTACAGATAAGAATACCCGCCATCGCATGTTTGTTGCGGATCCAGTTCTTCCGGATCGAGGGTATAAAGTTCTTTCAGATCGATCGCGTTTATGACCGCGTCATACTGTTCGTCGGCAATATCAAATTCAAGTACTCTTCTCTCCGTGGTCGTTCCAACCGGGAAATCTCCCTCCATCTCGACCTTTTTGTCATAGCGGTAACGCACCGTTACATAAGGATCATAATCAAAGATATCGTTCGTGCTGAATCTGAAACCCACCAGGTACTTTTCGCTCAGTTTAAGATCGGAAAAAGGAGTCTTATCGTCATCGTCACCGTCTTTGGTCTTGCGATCTTTCGTTGTGACAACAGAAGGTTCGTCCTTCGTTCTCTTCGTTCTTTTGTTTTTCTTTTCTTTATCTGAAGATCCGCATCCGGCAAGGCTAAAAAGCGATGCTGTCGCGAGAATAAGTGCTAAAATACGACGTTTCATGGTTTTACCTCAATCACTGATCTATTATGGTGAAATCACTTTCATAAATCAGACGATCGTGCCGAATTATTTGTTGCACTCAAGATCTTTGAGCCAAAGAGCCACCGTCGCGTCACTCGGCATACGCCAGTCGCCTCTCGGAGAAAGAGTTACGGAACCGACCTTCGGGCCATCCGGCAGACAGCTTCTCTTAAACTGCTGTGTGAAGAAACGCTTAAAGAACTTCACTGCCGCCTCGACAACGTCTTCTTTTGCAAGTTCCGGATATGCGTGCATCGCGTATGCCGCGGAACGGGAAGGCTCAAAACCATGACGCAGCGTGTAGTAAAGGAAGAAGTCGTTAAGGTCGTATTTTCCGATCTTATCCTCTGTCTTCTGCGCGATCGTACCGTTGTCGCTCGGTGTCAGTTCCGGCGTGATCGGTGTATCGCAGATCGAGAAGATCGTCTCCTTCAGTTCGTCGTTACCGCACATCAGCGCGTAGGATTTACAGATGAACTGTACAAGCGTCTTCGGGATCGATGTATTTACCGCGTACATCGACATATGGTCACCGTTATATGTACACCAGCCGAGAGCGAGCTCGGAAAGGTCGCCGGTTCCGACAACAAGACCGTTCTTCATGTTCGCGGCATCCATCAGGATATAGGTGCGCATTCTCGCCTGCGCGTTCTCATAGGTGACATCTCCTTCGCCCTGATAGGTCTGCTCGTGTCCGAGCTGAGAAAGATGCAGGCTCACGCCCTCACCGATCGCCACTTCGTGCGATTCATCCGCAAGGATCTTCATGAGCTTCCATGCATTGCCTAAAGTATGCTCTGTAGTGTTTCCTTCACTCGGAAGCGTGTAGCAGATGATACGGATATCCGGAACAAGTTTCTTCGCTTCAGCGCAGACAAGAAGTGCCAGCGTCGAATCAAGGCCTCCGGAAATACCGAGTACCAGGTTCTTGATGCCCGTGGCACGAACTCGCGTCGCAAGTCCGTTTGCCTGGATCTGAAGGATCCTTCTGCAACGCTCGTTTCTTGCCGCTTCGCCCGCAGGAACAAACGGATTTCTTGCCATGCGGTATTCGTACTTTTTCATGATATCCGCAAGTGCGGAAATATCGACTTCGTCAGCTCCCGCTGCCTGCATGCGTACGGAAACTCTTCTATAATTTCCGGAGAAATCGTTATCAAAAGTATTCTGTCTTCTACGATCGTGCATGATCGGACCGAGATCGATCAGGGTCTTTTCGACATGCGGATACTCGGGGAAGATCGCTTCGCCTAGGATGCTTCCGTTCTGCGCGATGATCGTATGACCGGAGAATACCAGATCCGTGCTGCTCTCGCATGTGCCCGAAGACACATAAAGGTACGCGCAGTAGCAGGCACCGCTCTGCTGAGAAACGAGCTGCTTTCTGTATTCCTGTTTTCCGATCAGTTCATCGGAAGCCGAAAGGTTTACGATGATATTCGCGCCGGCAAGTGCAGCGTGCGTACTCGGCTTATCCGGGATCCAGAGATCCTCACATACTTCGGCACTTAAGACAGCGCCGGTATTCGGATCTTCCGCAAGGATATCGATACCGAAAGGAACATCGTATCCGTCAAGGGAGACTGTCTTTCCCTTCAGTTTCTTTCCGGACGCGAACCAGCGGCACTCGTAGAACTCCGAATAGTTCGGGATATAAGACTTCGGGATAAGTGCTTTTACCGAGCCTTCAGAAAGGATCGCCGCGCAGTTATAAAGGTTATTCTCATATGCAAAAGGAAGTCCGACGACGGCGGTCACACCTGTTTCCTCTGTCGCCTTCGCGATCTTAAGAAGTGCTTCTTTTGAGGCATTGACGAGAAGGTCGCTCTCGAAAAGGTCCGCGCATGTGTAACCGGTGATGGATAATTCCGGGAAAACGATCACTCCACAGTCGGTCTGGTCTTTGATCACGGAGATAATCTCGTCGGTGTTATAGTTAACGTCCCCGACCTTGATCGGCGGGACGGCTGCCGCTACCGCAATAAGATGATTCTTCATAAGTCAGACGCTCCTTTTATTGCTTGTCGGGCTTATTATACTCCGACTTGAGGATCGAGAAAAACATTCTGTCTTCATATCCGCCATTTCTGAAGAAATAGTCCCTCAAGGTGCCTTCGTGGATGAATCCGCACTTTTCGATGACTCTTTTCGAAGATCTGTTCGACGGACGGCAGCATATCTGCACCTTGTGAAAGCCGATCTTTTCAAATCCAAAGTCGATCACGGCGCGAGTCGCTTCAGTCGCGTATCCCTTGCCCTGGAAGGTCCTGCTGATACAGTATTCAACTTCACCGAAATGGTTGTTTTGGTCAACAAGGAAATACGAAGCCTGACCGATGCACTCACCCGAGGTCTTTTCGATCACTTCCCAGCGGAAAGCCCTTCCCTCCTCGGTCTGAGAGATATATCTGTCGATCAGTTCGTTCACCTGCTCCAGAGATGTGTATGTCGGTTCACCGTACATGCTCTGCACTTCTTCATCCGACAGCCAGTTTCGGAACATGGATTCGGCATCCTCGTGGCGGAAAGAACGAAGGATCAATCGTCCCGTATCGATCTCCTGCGCGCCGCAAAGGCAGATACCCGGGTTCGGATCCACACCGAATTCTTGAAGGATCTCATTATTTCGTTCCAAAAGATCGTAAATGCCGTCCTCAGAAAGTACGCCACGCTTCAGATCCTTCGGGAGATTTCCTTCTTCGTCTAAAGCAAAATCATTCTTCCAGTCAGCACTTTCGTAATAGGCGGAAAGCGTATCGATCTCTTTCTGGAAAGCAAGATACTCCGCTTTGTTTTTCTCCGGCGCTTCCATAAGTTTTAGCGCCTGATCGAAGATCGCTTCCATCTTCGAAACGCGTTCCAGTACCTGTTCCATATTCTGCTCACTCATGCTGATCGACCTGTCCTGTTCTGATTTCATATACTGCTCTCATTCTAATCCATGAAAGGTCTGAATAAAAGAACTTCAGAATATAATAAAGCCGACCGAGATCGAATCGTCTCACAGGTACTATAGGCATCGTACTCTGTGATCAGTCCTCTGATTTTCTCTCAGCCGGCTTTATGGTGGTAGGTTATATCTACTTGGTTTTCTTAGGTTCAGATCTCCTCGACACGTACATTCGTCAGATGGATCGTCGCGGTATCACCGTGCTTACCCATGTTGAACTCGAGGCGGCCGTTGTTATCGTCCTTCTCAGTCATGTCGAACTCAAACTCGAATGTCTGCCAGTCAGTCGTAAGATCGATCGATGTATCCGGGAAGTAGCGGATCCAGCCCGCATTCGGAGCAGATACGCATACGATGCACTTTCTTGCTTCATCGGCCTTGATGTCGAAAGTGATCTTGTACTTATGACCCTTTCTCATCGGAAGATCCGGATGAACGAGCTGAACGGAATACTCTTCGGTACCGCAGTTCGTGGATGTGATGATCATCTCACCGTCTTTGATCTCAGCTGCACCCTCACCTTCGTTGAAGAGCAGGAACTTCCAGTCAACGTCATCTGTCAGATCTTCTGCTTCTGCGAAGTTACCGTTACGGATGAAGTTTCCGTCCGGGAGTGCTTCACGGAAAGGCTTTTCCGGTTTGCTGACATTTGTGTCGTACTCAGACTTCTGATAAACACGAACGTAATCGATCTCAAACTCCGCTTTATCGAAATCGGTCGTGGCATCCGGGTTACCCGGCCAGTTTCCGCCGACAGCAAGGTTCATCTGTACGAAGAACGGCTGATCGAAAGGTGCCGGATACGGCTTGTCGTCTTCGCCCTGAACAGCTGTGAACCAGTCGTTACATGTAAGAACGAGCTCACCGTCTGTATAGAAACGCATCTCGCCCGGTTCCCACTCTACGGAATACTCATGGAATGTCGCGGAGAAGCTGTCAGATCCGGTCTTTTCGATCGTGCCCTGCTGCTCGCCGTGCGGCTCACCATAGTGGATCATGGAATAAGAAATGGTGGTATCGTTACCGAGGGACTCCATGATATCGATCTCACCGCACTTCGGCCACTGACCATAGTAAGATTCATCCTGCGGCATCATCCAGATCGCCGGCCAAAGGCCCTGGCCTTCCGGAACCTTCGCGGAAACGACGACTTTACCGTACTTGAAATCGGTCTTGTTCTGACCTTTGATCTTTCCGGATGTGTAGTACTCCTTGCCGTCCTTTTCCGTCTTGATGGCCTTGAGGATCATCTTACCGTCACGGACGAAAACGTTCTCGGTAGATGTTGTGTATTCCTGCAACTCGTTGTTGGTCCAGCCCGGCTCGTGCGGATCGTAGCTCCACTTGCTCTCATCCATCGCGTCGCCGTCAAATTCATCGCTCCAGAGAATGTTGTATCCTTCGAGTTCCGGCGTTTCTGTCTTTACGACTTCGGCAGAAGTCTCGGCTGTTTCGGAAGCAGTCGTAGTCGTCTCTTCCTTCTTGCCGCAGGAACATACAGAAAGAAGAACCGTTACCGTAAGGATCGAGCTGATGATCTTTTTACTCTTCATAGGTGCCCTCCTCATCATTTACCCCTTAAGGTTCTATGTTGACACCAAAATAACAATTATTCTTCGCTCATTATTGCTTTTTCATATCTTTTTTTGCCTTTTCATGCTACAATACCACTTGAAAAGCACCAGTCGTTTGCGATTTTTTGATTTTCCGAGAGGATAGTTATGAGTACGCAGAAAAAGAAGATCTCTTACCATGAGTTTTTGAACCGAGAGTATGAATTCTTTCATGCGCCTCTCGCGCCCGAACTGGACTTTTACGAGACGATCCAGAGCGGTAACATCAAGCAGGTCAGAAAGCTTCTCGCCGAGCCTTTTCACAAGAAAGAAGGCTTCGGTGTCCTGTCCAATAATCCTCTTTCAAATCTGAAATACCATCTGACGATCACGACCGCCATGGTCGCGAGATATTGTATCTCAGGTGGCTTGAGCCAGGCAGAATCCTATAGCCTCAGTGACTATTACATCCGACTCGGCGACGAAGCAAAAACAGAGGAAGAGATCACTGACATCCATAACGATATGTGTATCCATTACGCCAGCCGCATGCAGAATGTAAGAAGAAGCACCATCTCTTCCAAAGCCGTAAATACATGCATCAACTATATCTATGAGCATCTTCACACAAGGATCAAACTGGATACCCTGGCATCGATCACGAACCTTACGCCAACCTATCTTTCCCGTCTCTTCAAAAAGGAGACCGGCTACTCGGTAAGTGATTATATCCAGACAAAAAAGCTCGAGACGGCAAAAGCGATGCTTTCCTCCTCGGACTATTCGATCGCCGAAATCTCCGCTTCTCTTGCCTTCCCGAGCCAGAGTTATTTCACCAATGTCCTGAAGAAAGACTGCGGAATGACACCGAAACAATATCGGGACCGCTATTTCGGACAGCCGTTTGAAAAATAAAAAGGACCTGCCGGAGCAGGTCCTTTTCCATAGTCGATCAATCGATCTTAGTCTTCAAAATAATCTTCGGCCGCCGCGTAGTACAGGTAGAACGCTTTAGCGAGATTTTGTCGCTTCTCTTTACCGGAATTATAAGATGTCAGCGCATAAGACAATGCACTTGCCTTGATGATAAATTGATTATCTGCATCTCTTACCCCAAATGTATGCTCAACATCAAGATCCGGAGCCGCGATGTTTTCCACATCGACCGCGTATACACCCTCAGCAAGTCTCTTCGGTGTGTATTGTTTATTATCCAGAAGGAAACTCAGTTTCGAAAGATCTTCATCTTTCTCCAGATAATAGGTGATGCGAAGTGTATTATCCGAATCGAAGCTTACGCTGATGGTAACTCTGGAAATGCAGCTCGGACGTCTTCCCGATTTTTCGAGTGCGTACTGCTCCAGCGTATTTAGTCCTACCTTATCCAGTTCGGTCATATCAGGCTGCCAGTCGCCATACGATCCTTTAAAGTAGTTGCAGACCATCGCGCCATAGTTGTAAAGGGCTGTCGCCAACTCTCTATAATTTTGCTGGATGTGTTCCGCATATTCCTTGACGGAATAGCTGAATCCGGTATTGGTATAATCGTTACAGTTTGCTGAAATCAAGGTCTGTTTTTGATTGTTTCCGTTATAGACATTCATCACGATCGAATCTGCAAGATTCACCGCGTCCACAGGAACAGTAATCGCATAACTGTTATCATACGAAATATACTGTGCATCCGTAAACTTAACTTTCCGGGTTTTGCCCGAAGAAGTGAAAGAAGCGTAGGCATTAGGATCATTCTTCAGAGTATCGGAAATCCTGAATCCATAAACAAGAGTGATTTGACCTTCCAACTTCGGTATAACGTAGAACACTACCGGAGCTTCGTATCCGCAGACAGAGCATTTGTTATTTAAGTCGAAAACATGTTTTTCTTCAGTACCAAAGACCGTTCTGCAGGTCGCGCACTTCTCGGTATGAGTGCATGAAGTTGTGTCATAACTATGATCCTCATGTGCACATGGCTCGATGAAGATAATATTATGATCCTTGTATGCGGAAATGTCGAGAGTAACAAAAGTATCCGCCTCGTCTTCGTTTTTCGGCCATCCGGCTTTATCCAGATATCTGATCTTTGCGGAATCATACACCGAAACAACCGACTTGTTGAACAGACTCATATCCTGACCCCTGGCGCCCATCATCGCGGAAGTACCCCAGGTGGAAAGTGCCAACAATGTTCCACCTTTGATGATTCGAATAGAAGGTTGGGAAAAGAGTGCACGATCATTGCCGTATCCGTCACCGATACCGGGGCCGATACCATTGCTTGCCGCAATAACATTTCCGTAAACCATACCAAACTGGGTCATGCAACCACCACGACCAGCACCGATACCGGCAGCTCCGATCAGAGAATCATCTGCTTTTGTTTGCTGATCACTTGTATTACCAATAGATCTCACCGTGCCGCCCCCTACCGCAACAGTCGGTGCATCGGCATAGTCACCGCCGCCAATACCGGCCGCATTATTTCCGCCTTGTGCGGCAATGTAAACATTGCGGATCTCTATTTCTCCCGCGCTTGACGTATCTGCTTTATACGCTGATCTGGATGTGTAATTACCGGTACCGATACCTGCAGCACCGGAACTATATGAATAAACACTGATTCGGCCACTGTAGAAATGCAGCGCTCCGTTTTTTTCGCCGGCATTACCGCCGATTGCCGCATAATCCGCATCGTTCGGGGAGGTAGTTGCCTCAAGTGATTCGACTATGCCGGTGTCGGGATCTCTCAGGTCAATCGACTGGCCAAAGACACTCAATGAACTGTTCGGACCGACATGGATACCCTTAAGTGCATATAGAACAGTCGTATCATTCAGGATCAGATAAACATCTCCGGTGACCTCGATTCTTTCGTTGAAGACGACTCTCTTTGCATCGTTACTGTTAACGACATACCAGCCATTATCCCATACAGGATTGGATGCATCCACAACTTCGTAATCTGAGCATGTTGAGACTATTCCGTCACTTTCAACATAGTTGACAGCAGGCATCGTGTCCGCCATGACCGAAGCAGGAATGAGGGCTGCCAGCATCGCCACACTTGCGATCATAGAAAGCACACGCTTTATACTTCTCTTCTTCATAATCTTTCCTCCAAAATATGCAAGTCAGAAGACCGATCGTTACCGGTCATAAGTCGATATCGTCCTCTTCGCCGAATTTGCTCGCTGTAACAATGTCGCTTTCTTCAAACTCGATTACTTCCAATTTCAGCTCTTCGTATTCGTTTTTCACGGTTTCCTCCTTTTTGCCATCTACCACTTGTTTTCGATTTCTTCTTAAATATACGGATCTTCAGGGGCCAAAAGGTCTCCTGTATATGTTGCCGGTTTCTTATCTTCTGTCGGTTTGGTTACCGATGTACTCTCTTTTGTTCCTTTCCCTTTTGTCTCAGATGGTGCCTTTGTGGAAGAAGCATCCGACTTTTTGCCGGAAGTTTCTTCTTCATCGCCTTCTTCTCCGATATCCATTTCTTCCGGTGAAATATCATCTTTTCTCACCGTGCTCTTGGTGCTTGGGGATGGATCCTTTTGAGACTTGGAGTCTTCAGCGGAAGGCTCGGACTCTGAAGAAGGATCTGAAGGATCTTGACTGTTCTTGCTGCTGGCAGTCTTTTCTTCTGTGGACACATCGTCATCGGGCACTTCCGAACTGATGGAAGTTTCCGTTTCAGAAACAGCCGAAGAATCCGAAGCGGACTCTTTCGCTTTTTTGTCCCAGCACGAGGTCAGGAGCAGAGCAGATGTCAGAAAAACGATTAGGATCTTACGATAACCCATCTTCCTTATTTCCCCCAATGCATTACATGAGACTATTTTATAGCGTAAACGGGAAAAAGTCTATTTCAATTACATTATTATTTTGACATTTAACTGCGAAATCGGTTGAAATGGGTATCGCTTTTACGGTTTTTTATTGAGAAACAAGAGAATTCAACGCTTCGTAGAATTCCGGGCAGTCCTTTTCGAGACGGATCGGACGGCCTTCCAGGTTGATGAAGCAATGCTCGGATTTCGCCTCGCAAACGACCTTCCCGGCCGCGTTCTTCATCTCATAACCGATCGTCAGGCGGACGCCTTTTACTGCCAATATTTTGACTTCGATCGTGATGACCTCTGGGAATGTCGTGCTGCCCTTGTACTTGACTTCGATGGAAATGACCGGCGATGCGACGCCGCTAGCTTCGAGCTTATCGAAATCCCAGCCGATCTTACTTAAGAAATCGACTCTGGCTTCTTCCATCCAGCGGACATAGTTACTGTGATGAGTGATGCTCATCTTATCTGTTTCGTAGTACTGTACTTTATGTTCATATGGTTCTACATGCTGCATAGGATCTGCCATCCGATCTTATTTTTTCTCCTTCGTAAGTATACAAAAAAAGAACAGGCCGAGAAAGCCTGTTCTTTCATTTTATTCTTCACGTTTTCCGTTATCCGATCGGTTCGAAATCCGCGGCGCCGTGCTTACAGAGCGGGCAGACGATATCGTCCGGCAGCTCGTCGCCTTCGTAGACGTATCCGCAGACCTTGCATACATAACCCTTCTTGCCTTCCGTTTCCGGCTTCGGCTTAACGTTCTTCTGGTAGTAGGTGTATGTCATTGTTTCCTTATCGGAAAGGACTCTGGACTCGGTCACGGAGCAGATGAACATGCCGTGCGTATCGAGATCGATGTAGTCCTCTACCTTCAGAGACATGAAGGAGTTGATGTACTTACTTAAGAACACAAGTCCGTTGTCCGAACGGAGCTTTTCGTCAAGTCCGGCGAACTTGTCGACGTTTCTTCCGCTCTGGAATCCGAATGTCTCGAATACCTTGAAAGGCGCTTCGACGGACAGGCAGTTAACATTCATGACACCGGTCTGCTTGATGACGTGGTGCGAGTAGTTCTGCTTGTTGATCGTGACCGCGATACGGTTCGGAGTATTTGTGACCTGAGTTACGGTATTTACGATCAGTCCGTTGTCCTTCTTGCCGTCGTTGGATGTAACGACATAAAGGCCATAACCGATATTGAAAAGCGCCGTCAGATCGTTCTTATTCGCTGTGTCATCCTTCTGCGCGAGGTAGTCCTGGCAAAGTTCTTTTGCGAGGGCATCGACCTGAGCCTTGGACTCGTCGTTTAATGCCGACATGATCTTGACATTGTTTTCGGTATAGGTGATGTTCTTGCTCTTTTCGAGCATCGCCTTCATGGTGCGGATCGCCTGAGGTGCCCAGGAACCGTTCTCGATCATGGCAACGGTCTTATTCTGGAACTGGCGCTCCGTTAAGTGATGGATGAACTCACGCATGAACGGGAATACGTCCGCGTTATATGTTGTCGTGGCAAGAACGATCCTTCCGTAGCGGAAAGCATCCTCCACGCACTCGGCCATATCTTCTCTTGCGAGGTCATTGACGACGACCTTCGGGCAGCCGTTCTCTTTAAGCTTATTTGCCAGAAGCTCGACAGCGGCTTTCGTGTGACCGTAAACGGATGTATAGAAGATAGCGATACCGTCAGATTCGACACCATAGGAAGACCAGATGTCGTAGAGCTTTAAGTACTCGGAAAGATCTCCGGAAAGGACCGGTCCGTGAAGCGGGCAGATCGTCTTGATCTCAAGAGTCGCCGCCTTCTTCAGGACTGCCTGTACCTGCGCGCCGTATTTTCCGACGATGCCGATATAGTAGCGGCGTGCTTCGCATGCCCAGTCTTCTTCTACATCGAGCGCACCGAACTTACCGAATCCGTCCGCACTGAAAAGCACCTTGTCAAACGTGTCGTATGTCATGATGACTTCCGGCCAATGCACCATCGGAGCCGCGATGAATTTCAGGACGTGCTTTCCGAGAGGAAGCTCATCGCCCTCACCGACCACGATGCGGCGGTCTTCGAATTCCGTACCGAAGAAGTTCTTCATCATGGTGAACGCCTTCTGCGAAGAAACGATCTCGGCCTTCGGATAGTTCTTCATGAAGTTCAGGATATTCGCGGAATGGTCCGGCTCCATATGCTGGACAACAAGGTAATCCGGCTCTTTGCCGTTCAGTGCTTTTTCCAGATTATCGAGCCACTCGTGCGTGAAATTCTTGTCGACCGTGTCCATGACCGCGACCTTGTAGTCGGCGATCACGTAGGAGTTATACGCCATACCGTTCGGAACGACATACTGGCCTTCGAAAAGGTCGATCTTATGGTCATTTACGCCTACATACTTAATGTCATTACTGATAAACATAAGTGCTTTCCTTTCGTAATAAAGAACGGGCGTCCGCATCTCTTCCGCGGACGCCCCTCATGCATCTTTTTGGGGTGGCGCCCCTTCGGCGCCGAGGTCGGATCAACCGAAGTATCTGTCGAGGAGTCCCTTCAGTGCTTTTCCGTGACGAGCCTCATCTCTTGCCATCTCATGAACTGTGTCGTGGATCGCGTCGAGGTTGTTCTTCTTAGCAACAGTAGCGAGCTCTGTCTTACCTGCTGTCGCGCCGAATTCGCAGTCAACACGCCACTTGAGGTTCGCCTTTGTGTCTGCCTTCATGTTCGGCTCGAGATCCTCACCGAGGAGCTCTGCGAACTTCGCCGCATGCTCAGCCTCTTCAAAAGCAGCCTTTTCCCAGTAAAGTCCGATCTCCGGATAGCCCTCTCTGTGAGCGATTCGAGCCATGCAGAGGTACATGCCGACTTCGGAGCACTCACCTGTGAAATTCGCCTTGAGCTGGTCGAAGATATACTTTTTATCCTCCTCGGAGATGTCCGGATTATTCTTTACTGTCTTTGCGTAAACGCCGAACTCATGCTCAGCGGCAAGACCCATATCCTCTTCCATCTTCTTAAAAGCCGCCTTCTTGGCTTTGCAGACCGGGCACTCATCCGGTGCGTCAGGTCCTTCATAAACATAACCACATACAGAACATACAAACTTTGTCATAATACTTGCTCCTTGTCCAAATAGATTTTTTGATGAAACGTTATCCGCGTTCTTCGGCAAAAGCACCTGCCGAGATCACGCGCCACGCTCCCCTTCCAACTTTGCGCACTCCGGGCACAGTCCGTCGAACTGAAGTGAATATCCTAAGATCTTATAGCCGGAAGTATCAGAGAGCATATCGACCAATTCCTCCACCGGCATCGCGACATCCGCGACTTTTCCGCATTCACTGCAATGCACGTGATAGTGCGGGAAGGTCTGGTGGTCGAAATGATCGGCTCCGTTGTTGATGCGGATACGGAGAGCTTCGCCCGAATCGGCGAGCTTATTAAGAATACGGTATACGGTCGCGCGGGAAACCGACGGGTAGGCGCTCTGAACTTCCGCGACGACTTCGTCTGCGGTCGGGTGATTGGCCATACGGATCAATGTCTCGTGAACGATCCTTTTCTGAAGCGTATTCCTTTCCTGCATCCTTCCAAAACTCCTTTGCTTTACGGTTGCTAGATCATAGAAGATCCACTTGGGAACAGCGATTCTTGTGTCCAAGTGCTTTTCTACTATTGATAATAAGTCCTAATAAGGATATTGTCAAGGATGTTTCTTAAAATCGTCTGACAATTTTATCGAAGGCCGACGGTTGCCGTAAACGTGCCGTCCTCAAAGGACAGATCGAGTTTATATCCGAGGAGTTTGAGATCGTTATCTGCGATAGAAAGGCCGAGTCCACTGCCCTTCTGGGAACGAGCCGTCTCGCCTTTGACGAACGGTTTTTTCAGATCTTCAAGATTACTGATCTCTCCTGAGAAACGGTTGCTGATCTTAATGTCGTTTTCGGAAAGATCGATCTTCACAGTGCTTTCTTCATCGGCATATCTCGCGCAATTTGAAAACAGATTGTCGATCGCCTGAGACAGAAGTTTCGGGTCTGTCTTTCTCGAAGGCGTCTCTCCGTTTACGGACACGATGATCTTTTTCTTCTCGAAAAGTTCACTGTATTTGATCAGACATCCGTCGATGATCTCACGGATGTCTGTTTCCTTCGAAACGACTTTTCCCCCGGAACCTTCGCTCTTTGAAAACTGCAGGATCCCCTCGACCATATCGTTCATATCGTTGACATTCTCACGGATCTTTTTCGCGTATTCCGCGTTTTTGTTTTCCATGGCATGATCGGAAGACCCGACATTACTCACTTCTCCCGCAAGGCTTTCTTCCAGACTCTCCGCATAAGCCGAGATCGTCGCGAGCGGTGTCTTCAAGTCGTGCGCCATCGCTTCCGTAGTCTTTTTTCTGTAGTCGAAGACTTCAAAGAGAGATTTCTTTCTGAAATAAAGGATCAGCGAAATAAAGATCGATCCGACAAAGGCCGTTGCCAGCACAATGCCGGATATGACCCATCTTTTCGTCGGGATCAGTTCTTTTACCGATTTTCCATGAAAATCTCTATATCGGATCGACCAGTCCGCTTTACTCTCATTTTCAGAAGGGTACGACACATCTTCCATTACATAGACCATATCTTCGGTATTCACAAAGTAACACACTCTGTCGATAAGAGGCTCGAAATCGTGAAAGATCGTCTCCGAGAACCACGCAAAGAATATTGTCGTCACGTAGTCATAGTCCTTGTCCAGATCGTCCGGTCTGCATTTGATCCTGATCGACTCATTTTCTCTCCCATACTCAGGATATACATCGACATAGTCAGGTACAAAGGTATGCGTGTGGGGATCGATATAGGCAGACTCGATATCGTAATGATAACCTTGCTCTATATATTCTCTGATCGGCTCAAGATAAGACACATCTTTCAGGTAATATGCGTATGGAAACCAGTTTCCTTCCGGAGATCTGTCCGTCGCGATAACACAGGGAAGACAATCTTTGGAATCCATGATCTTTTTGCCATGCTCGTAAACTTCAACATATGGATCACAGTCGACTAAATACAGCCTGTTCAGATCCCATCTGAGTTTAAGATATCTGTATTTTTCATTTTCTCCTCTGTTGATTGAAAGATCATCGACAGTCATTTTGACATCCTCGAGCACATTCTCAAAGTACAATTGGCGTTCCTTATTGATGTCGTTTTTTTCTCGGATAACGAAGTATTGCGAAAGAAGAATGCTAACAACGAGCGCGACAATAAAAGCGCGCACGAATATCTTCCAGTACACCGGCTTGGTGATGGTCTTTTTCGGTTTTACGATTCCGTCTTTTTTCATCTTCAACAAACTGCTCCTTTTAGGACGTGATCTTATAGCCTCCGCCGATCACGGTCTTGATCGAGCCTCCGAAAGAACCGAGTTTTTTCCGAAGCTTCTTGATATGTGAATCCACGACTCGGTCGCTTCCCTCAAAATCAACGCCCCAAACAAGATCCAGAAGTCTTTCTCTTCCCAGGACCCGTTCCCGGTTTTCCATGAGTGCTTTTAAAAGGAGATATTCTTTCGGGGCCAGAAGAACTTCTTCCCCGTCTGCCGTCACTTCCATTCGCATCGGATCGAGTTTGATCTGTCCGGAACAAAGGCACGGATCCTTTTCGGTATCGCCACTTTTCGAGCGTGCAAGAAGCGCCAGACACTTCGCATAAAGGACCTTCAGAGAAAAAGGCTTGACCATGTACTCGTCTGCGCCGAGAGCGTAGCCCTTGAGGATATTGTCCTCGGTACCGAGCGCTGTCAGAAAGACGATCGGGCAGCTGCTTTTTCTTCTTAAGATCTTGCAGATATCAAAACCGGAAAGGCCAGGCATCATGACGTCCAGGATCGCGATATCGTATTCATTGGATTCGACGAGCTTTAAGCCTTCGATACCGTCTTTCGCCTCATCCACTTCAAAAGCACCTGACTTTCGAAAGTAGTCGGCGACCAGTTCACGAAGCTGCTGTGCGTCTTCCACGATCAAGATCCTGTTCATCAACAAAATACCTCCATGACAACATGGTACACCAACCATGTGTCCATTATTTGCCCTTGCCAATCAATTCAGTGTTACGGGTTCCGATCATCCTTCTCGTTTATCGCGTTCTTTTGTCATCGCGTTGATATTCTGCATCTCGAAATCGTTCAGATAATGCTCCTGCCCGTTTTTATCCCACTCATCTGCGGAAACAGTCGGAATATACCACGAGAATTGTTTGTAATAGTCAAGAATATCCTTATTCCTGAATGCATATCCGTTTCTGGCCCAGATCTCATTTATCGCCAAACGAAGGTCATCATCGGAAAGCGAAGCAATGAGTGCCGGATCAACAAGCTGAGCATCGCTGTCAGGGAATATGAAACCTTCACGCGACGCATCCACCTGTAAAGGTTGAATCAAATCGCGTTGCACATGAGATTCACAGTCAAAGTCCCCGACTTTCGTGACGACAAGCTCGCAATAAAGATCACCGAGCGTTCTGTAACCTGGAATCGACCAACTCGGGAAACTGACGATGCCGCTTGGAACTTCGGAATCACTGACATCCACCGTTCCGTCGCTCATGAGTGAACTGAAGGTAAGACACCAGAAAAACTCTCTTTCTACCGGAGATTCTCCCGTCTTGTCGTTTATCCATATCTGATATACCACAATTACATGGCTTTTCGATTCTCCGGGATCAGAATTAGGCGTCAAGAAATAGCATCCGAGATAATTAACAAGACTGCTTTCAAGATCACTTGCAGAAATAGCCGATATTCGCTCAGATAAGACTTTTTCACTGTATTTCTTCATCGAATTCCACTGGCCTACGGTAACCATATTGAACTTATCCACATAAGGAAGTGGCGAATCCGGATCCGTTAATCCACTGACGTAGTATTCAACCTCTCTTGAGGAAGGAATACAATGGTATTTTTCAACAAAGTCGCCCTCGCGATCATCATAATCCCATTGAAACGACAGAGTAACTCTCTCCCCGTTCTTTAAGTGATCTTTCTTGGACAGCACAAAAGTAAAGTCTCTTGCCGCATCCCTCATCGCGGTACCGGCAATCCTGGCAACCCCTTCACCATCAACACCACTGAAATCCACGTATAGTCCATCAAACGGATCAAATGTTGATACCTGTGTCAGTTCGCTTACAAAAAACTCCTTCGACTTGCATGACAGATCAATGCCACAATCGGAATACGCTTTCTTTTCATCGCAATTCCAAACAAATGTAACTTTATCTCCGTTGCTTAAATGTTCTGAAGAACTGAGTTCTCCATCGATGTAACCCATCAGTTCCTTAAAGCTACCGGCCATATCCGAAGTATCCTTCTTAAGCTTATCTTCATCCAGAATGACGGATGCCCGCCCATATCCGTTATAACCGGTGAAAGAGCATGTGATATAGTCATTCAGATCGATCTCGATACAGGAGTCACCTTTGATTCCGGTAACATCTTTTTCATCAGAGGCATCGTCATTTGAATTCTGATTCAAAATCCAAACCACCGCCCCTGCGGCGACGGCAAGAATTAAAACGATACTGATAAATGCTATTACAAGTTTTAGGCTGCGTGGACTTTTTGTTTCACTCGATAATGAATTCATGTTTGCTCACGATCCTTTCACAAGGCTAGTTTAATACATCGTTACTCGGAGATCTCTTTTCTCCTTCGTCCCGTTACGAGACCGAACGCTGATAGATGATCGAAGAATGCTTCCTGATCGAATCGGCGATACGGGATTCGATGGACTGGATCATTTCTCTTTCCGGACGTGCCGTGAAATAACCCTGTACCAGATCCGCGCCAAGCTGGATCACGACACGAAGTTCTTCTTCGGTCTCAACACCTTCTGCCAAAGCCTTGATGCCATTATCGTGTGAAAACTCTATGATGTCTCTTACAAAGTGCTGTTTCTGCGGACTCTCTTCGATATTTGCAAGAAGCGCACGATCGATCTTTACATAATCCGGTTCATATCTTAAGAGGTTCGATACATTGGAATATCCCGTTCCGTAATCGTCAACGGCGGTCTTGATACCCATCTTCTCATACGTCTTTTTCATGATGCGCAGCGACTCGTCAGAGACCTCGGAATGCTCGGTCAATTCGACGATGATCGAATCCGGATGCCCGGAAACATATTCCTCGAGCACGGTAAGATCCTCTTCTTTCAGAAGATGGCCCGGGATCGAGTTGATGAAGATCTTCTTACCTCCGGTGAGTTTTCCGGAATTCTTCTTCATCGTATTGATGACGTTATTAAATGTGGCCTTCTCTACGTCATAGAGACGGTCATAGTATTCCGCGTAACGAAGAACATCCAGCGGCGAAAGTGACGGTGTGACATCCGCGCGCATCAGAGCTTCATAACCGTAGATCCTTGCGGTCTTTACTTCAATGATCGGCTGGAAATGATAGATGATCTTATTATCATCCAGGATCGTGCTCACGAGACGGGCATCACGCAGTTCTTCTTCGGTAAGATCGCGCTTTTCGAAAAGCTTTCGGGCATTCGACTTATCGGTATTCTTTTTACTGATCGCCACATTGACCAGTCTTTCGAGTTCCTCGGAGTTCTTCGGGTCACCGCTCTGGATGCCGTAGAACAGTTCGATGTCATATGGCGCGTCGGAATCGGCGACACGCTCTTCGATCATCTTCATGAGACGGTCCTTTTCAGTAAGCATCTCCGCGTCATCGGGACTTCTCGAGATACGAAGCGCCACCATCTCATCGTTACCGACACGGAAGCAAAGGCAGTTTCTGGAAGAGAAAACCTTTTCAAGCGCGCTCGCCGTGCAGACGATCACGTTATCGGCTTCCTTTCTGCCGTACCTGTTATTGATCACGGAAAGATCCTTGATATCGACCGCGAGTGCGCTGATATAGCCGCCGTTATTGTGCATCAGGTGCAAGAGCGTCTCCGAACGCTCGAGGAATCCTTTGTAGTTCAGAAGTCCAGTCATGCTGTCTGTCGTAACGACCGTTTTCGCGATCTTGCTGCTGGCGATAAGCGCATCCGAACGCTTGTAGCATTCGATACCGCGGCTGACACTCTTCAGCCACGCGCGGTATTCGTGCGTAATGACCTTTCCCTTATCGCCGTAACTGATCGCCGCGTATCCGAAGACACTGTCCTCGAAATAGAGCGGCATGAAGCAGTACGCGGAAGGATTTTCCCTCGCCTCGAAAAGCTCCGGAAGTATCTCGTCTTTACTGAAATATGTGTCGGTCAGGATATGGTCGACCTTATCTTTTCCTCCGCACTGGATGACGTGCATGAGCTTGTCTTCATATCCGGGACCCGCTTCACCGAGACGCGGATTCAAAACGAGATTGAAGCTCTCATATCCGCTGATATGCTGAAGTGAAACAAAGATCGTGCTGATCAGACCCGTAAAGGAAGACTGTTCGAGAAGATCCTCATCCATGTGATTTAACGGAGAGAACATCGATGACAGAGAAAGATCCGTATCCCAGGATTCTCTCCTTATATACTCCGGTTTCGCGCTCTCGCAGGAGCAGCCGCAAGATTCACCATAGAAGAGTTCCGGATCACTGTCGATCATGTCCGGTTCTTTTCCGTTCAGATAGGCATCGATCACGATCGCGGCGTTTTGTCCGAGGATACCCGCGTCAAGGATCGCCGAAGTCACAGGGATCGGTGCGTGACGACCTTCTTCGTTACCGTCGCAGCTGACGACCGCGATATCTTCCGGGATCGAAAGGCCCTTTTCCGCAAGTTTCTTCGCAAGGCCCAAAGCCATGAAGTCGTTGGCACAAGCCACGGCCTGCGGAAGCTTACCGTCGCGACCCGTCAGGCTCTCGGCCAGGCTCTCACCGCTCGTGTACCAGAAGTCGCCGTAGAAGATCTTATCTTCGTCGATCCGGATGCAGTGGTCAGAAAGCGCGTCCTTATAAGCATTCAGGCGTATGATCGAGTGCGGGTGCCAGGACTTACCGGTCAAAAAGGCGATATCACGGATACCATGTTCTTCGATCAGGTGATTGATGACCGCTTTTGCGGGATTATAGTTGTCGATATGGATGGACGGGAAATAGTCGCTGTCCTTATCAATGAAAAGTACCTTTCCACGATACGTCTCGCGCAGTCTCTTCTCGATCTTCTTAACGACACCTTCGGTCTGGATGGTATCGGCCATGACGACAATCGCGTCAAACTTGTCAAACGACACCATATCGAAGATCGATGATTCACCTTTGCAGCGCGAGGGGGAGTTCTGGTACTTGATGTACATGGCGAACATACATACGTCGTAATCCCTGGAAAAAGCTTCCTTCAGGAAACCTTTCAGGAACCGTTCGTGAAGAAATTCTTCGGGCTGTCCGAGCAGGACAGCGATTCTTTTACGACATGTGTTCTGCATGAATACATATTAAAACAATTTTGAGGAAACCTCAATTAAAGTTGCGAGAATTCACATTTCATTTTCAATATTTTCAAAGAGTTTTCTCTGCCGTTTCCTGTTCGATCAGACCTTTTAAGTAAGTGAGCATCTGTCGTTCGTAATTTCTCTCTTCTTCACTGAAAAGCGGGTCATCTACAGCAAGTGCCGAAAAGCCCTGTTTGATGCACGTTTGCGCCTTTTCGAGATCTTTAAGGACAAAAAACGAGAAGTAGGCAAGCTTCCTTCTGCCGTTACAGTCCATGTCGTCTTCGATCTCTTTTTTCGATTTCTCGTAAAACTCTCTTGCCCTCACCGGATCCTTCTGGCGGAATGTGTAATAATCCATCAGAGTGGAGTTTTTGGAGAAGCGGTTACTTGAAACAAGCTTCATATCATTTAGGAGCTCCATCTCCTGCGCGCACGTGGCAATGCCGAAAAGGTCATTTTCAAACGAACACTTGCGATATCGCAGATCCAGATACATCAGTTTTTCCGGCTCGGAAGGGTTCAGATGCATAACATCCGAAAGTGGCGGAAGGTCTACCCCATCAAATGATCCATTCTGCTGTTTCTCTCGCAGTTTTTCCATAAGAAAAGCACGGAAAGTGTTCTTCTGTGTGTGTGCCTTGATCACCGCAACGATGAGCATAATAGAGAAACCGAAAAAACCGGCACATATTCCCCAAATGACACTTCTGAAGCATCCATCAGAAAGAGATCTCCACTTCAAAAACGAAAGGACCATCATGGTCACCGAAAGAAGTAAACTAACGCCGGTAGTGACAAGATCCATGACTCTGATTCTTTTCTTCGATACTTTCGAAAGATCCAGGATCAGATGCGGGGCAAAAACAAATTTGCAGGTCTTAAGTCTTATCTTCCCCTGCTTATCGCCTTGGGCGTACAGGTCTCTTTCCAGGCGGAACCACAGGATATCCCAGCGACGGAATTCCGCGCCGGAAGGGATCATGGTGTCAGCCGTGATCGCGCTTAATACGATCAGACAGAGTTCCAATATCAATACACCCACACAAAAACTGATCAGCAGATAAAGAAGAGCCAAATTCAAATACCCCCGGTTTCTCTCTTTCCATCCAAATTAATCAAAGTGGAAAAGTCTGTCAAGGAATACTATTGACAGCGGACGAATACGGGAGTAATATATTCACAATGATATCATTTTGATATCGCAATGAATTATTTAAAGGCGAAATGCCACGACAAGAAATGAGGTCATCCTTATGAAAGACAACACAAACATTCAAGAGAAAGTATTAAAAGGACGCCGCATCGGAGGTCTCGTCCTCTTCCTGTACATCGTTTTGACCTGTGCTTCGATCGCAGGCATCATCTATAGCGGCATCAATGCCACAAACGACAACCCGGATCCGCTCTGGATGTTCATCGTAAGTATCGTCTTCATCTGCATCGGCTGGTTCCCGCTCTGCGGACTTAAGGTCCTTAAGCCGAACGAAGCACTCGTACTGACTCTCTTTGGTAAATACATCGGCACCTTGAAGGGCGACGGCTTCTTCTTCGTTAACCCGTTCTGCACAGCCTTTAACCCGGCCGCAGGTACTCACCTCGGTCAGAGCGGAGATGTTTCCCAGAAAGGATCTTCTATCCTGGTAGCTGCCGCTGCGGCAAGCACCGGAACATCAGCAACAACGACAGCAGAGATGGTCTCCCGCAAGATCTCCCTTAAGGTCATGACCCTCTCGAACTCTAAGCAGAAGGTCAATGACGTTCTCGGTAATCCGGTCGAGATCGCAGTCGCCGTTATGTGGAAGGTCAACGATACCGCGAAGGCAGTATTCAACGTCGATAACTTCAAGGAGTATCTCTCGTTGCAGTGCGACACCGCAGTAAGAAATGTCGTTAAGGTCTATCCTTACGATGTCACAGATAACGTAGATACCACAGGCGACGGTGAAGCCGATGACGGATCCCTCAGAGGTTCCACCGAGGTCGTTGCCAACCGTATCAAGGAAGAGATCCAGAGCAAGGTTTCTGATGCAGGTCTTGAGATCGTAGACGCCCGTATCACCTATCTCGCTTACGCACCGGAGATCGCAGCTGCGATGCTTCAGCGCCAGCAGGCTTCCGCGATCGTTGACGCGAGAAAGCTCATCGTTGACGGTGCCGTCGGCATGGTCGAGATGGCTCTGGAAAGATTGTCCGAGAAAAACACAGTCGAGCTGGACGAGGAGCGCAAGGCGGCAATGGTTTCTAACCTCCTGGTCGTACTGTGCGGCAATAAGGAAGCACAGCCGGTCGTCAATTCCGGCAGCCTCTACTGATAAAGTAAGGAACCGCAAATATGGCTGAGAAAAAACAGGTCCCGCTTAGACTTTCGGCAAAGCTCTATGACGCCATCGCGGCGTGGGCCGAAGACGACTTCCGTTCCGTCAACGGACAGATCGAATACCTTCTGACCGAATGCGTCAGACAAAGAAAAAAGAATGGCAAATACGTGTCGGACGAGCTCGATAAGCCGCTTGATCTTGACATCGAGTAACAAAAGAAGACGAACAGCAGCATTTGTAGAAGAAGCGAGTCCTGGCAGCAGGACTCGCTTCTCATTTGTTTAGTGAAAAGACTCGGGTTAACGAAAGCCGGCATGATTCTCGCCTGTTTCTTTAGCCGCCGTACTCGATAGAATCGAAAACGGCGGTTTCCTCAATGCCTCCGATATCTCCCTTAGGAACGGCATCCTCCACCTCCGGGTCATTGAGGATATACTCGACCCAGGCATAGTAGTCGCTCTCGTGACCATTCGCTTTTGGAGGCGTGATCTTAAACAGCGCCTGATTTCCATCCTTGTCGTATTCGAGAAGCTCAAATGTCGAGCCTTTCGGAATCTTCGTTTCTTCCCCCTTCGTCTTCGTTTCCATATCGAAAAGCACCGCCGGAAGCTCAACTTTGCTCGTATCTTTAAAACCATAGTCGCCGTAATAATTCGATGTCGCCTGAGGAATGCCGTTAACACCAATCGCGGTCCAGTAACGAGTCATCATTCGAAGTCCCAAGAAATTGAGAGTTTCCAAATTGGTGAAGTGTGATGGATCCGTACCGGTCGGAACTTCCCAGGAATTCATCGGGAAAGGTACATTTCTCTTGATGATCTCCATCGAAAGATCGTCATTGATCCGCACACAGTCAACACCATTATCTACCACAAGATACAGATATCTTCCATCATCTGCCTGAACGAAAGAATACCCGAACCAGGAGTATGTTTTATACGTCAGTTCATTGACATTAATACTCAAGATGAAATCCTGCTCATTACCGGTATCCTCACCGGAAGCCGGAGTCTTTTGGACAACATCCAATTCTCCGTCGCCGTTAATATCCCAGTAGACAGGCTCCTCCGGATCCGCCGTGATGATGTAATACTCCGGGACATGTTCGAAGAGATCCAGATTGAACACTTCCGGATATTTATATACCGGAATGGAAAAGATATCCGGATTCTCATAGTATTCACCGCCCTGTTTCATCCGCACTTCGATCCGGTCATAGAAGAGCCGGAATTCCAGATTATCGTTTTCGATCAGTTCATGACGTGTCTGCTCACAGGTCTTCTTCTCATCGTCCGTTACATCCGTATAACTATCGTATTCGATTTCTTCCGAAAGGACTTCCTCGAAACGGGCTTTATCCTTAACCACATCCGAAAGAGTAAGCACCTTACCTGTTTCAGTGGAAACATTTACTACTGTACTCACACCGCCGGAAAAACCGTCATCATCTTCCGAATCAGTTTCCGGTCGGAGATAATAATCAAAAGTGATCACCTTTGTATCCGCGCGATAAAGATTCATTCTCAGCTCGTACATTTCGCCTTCTTCATCCGAATAAGCTGATTCATCCAGTTCCTTAAGTTCGTTGCATTTCTGCTCATAACCTTTCAGGGTCTGCTCGATCCATGGGCCCTGCAATGCGTCAAGCATTTCCTGGATCTTTTTATATTCTTCCCCTTCGATCTGAAGCTTATCGAACGAATAACCCGCGCCGGGGACTACAGATACCGGGTCACCAAGTTCGTCATATTCAAAATCCTCGTCAGTGAGTTCTCTCGGATAGAAATGATCCCACTCTGACACGACTTCGATCGGAAGATAGGAAAGGTCCCTTTCGATATGTACTTCCACATCCGGGACTTCCGTACCGGTTTCCGAAGTGGTCGTATCTTCACTCGAAGATGTCGGAGACTCTTTTACGGAATCCAATACTTCAGAGGAAGCATCACTTCCTTGCGAACCGGAAGATTCTTCAGATCCAGTTTTCTTGCAGCCTGCTGAAAAACAAATTGCCAGACAAAGCAGGCACGCCACTTTTCGTTTCATGTACATTTACCCAATGCCTTTCTTGTTATTCACCCCATGTATTCATTCAAACACCTTTCTGATCGATTGACAATAACCACTTATGGATCATTTACTAACCGGAAGAGTCTATACCAGCCGTTGAATGCACGATCTTCCCGTCATGCTATAATATTCGAAAAGCACTCATGGAGGCCTCTTATGAAGCAGTTACCGCCACTTCCGGATTACGACAACTGTCTTGTCAATCTCGCAAACTCGATGCTTGTTCACTTCGGCGCAGAAACTACCGCGCCAACGCTCCCTCTCGCCGACTCTTATCTTGCGAAGGGCTATAAGAATGTGGTCGTGCTTCTTCTTGACGCCATGGGTATTTCCATACTCGAAAAGCACCTGTCCTCGGACGGTTTCTTCCGCTCTCACCTGGCAGGTTCCTATAGTTCTGTTTTCCCGCCGACGACGGTCGCCGCGACGACATCCGTCACGAGCGGTCTTTTCCCCTGCGAAAGCGCGTGGCTCGGCTGGGACGAATACTTCCCGCAACTCGGAAAGAACGTCACTGTTTATACGAATTCCGAACAGATCCAGGAAGCAGGCTCTCCTTTTGCCCTCGAAAAAGATGTGCGACTTGATGAGAACGGCTGCCCGGACATCGAACCGATCCGCCCGATCGAAGGATTCCATGCAGGATTCAAATTCACCCCGTACGAAAGCATCGTCACGAAGATGAAGAACGCCAGTTCTGAGGCATTTTTCTCTTCTCCGTACGTTGAGCCGAATCCGCAGGATCTGGATGCGATCCTAGGTCGTGTCACTGACCTCTGCAGAGAACCCGGCAAGAAGTTCATCTACGCCTACTGGAATGAGCCGGACGGCACGATGCACAAGACCGGAACGACAAGTAAAGAAACACACGAAGTCATCACCGCACTCGAAAAGAGAGTCGAAGAATTCGCATCGACGCTTTCCGACACGCTTCTTTTCATTACGGCCGACCACGGTCACATGGACAGCAAGAACCTCTGTATTTTGGATTACCCGGAGATCATGAAGTGTCTTGTCCGCATGCCCTCGATCGAGCCGCGTTCGCTGAACCTGTTCATCAAGGACGAATATAAAGAAGGATTCCCGGTGCTTTTCGAGAAGACATTCGGAGATAAGTTCTGGCTGGTTCCGAAAGAAGAAGTCATCGAGAAACAGCTGTTCGGAAGAGGCAATGAGAGCCCGATCTTCCGGGATATGCTCGGCGACTTCCTCGCGATCGCAATCTCCGATACATCGCTCTTTAACACCCATAAGGAAGCAGCCCTCATGCCCGGCGGACACGCCGGTCTTACGAAGGAAGAGCTCGAGATCCCCCTGATCGCCGTCGAACTGAAGTGACCGATACAACATCTCTGAAGTTTGGTATACTTGATTCATGCGAAGTGCTTTTCGCGAAGAAACATGAGTTTTAATGAGGTGGATCTTATGACAAAGGCTGACCGATATCTGGTAGACGATATTCATAACATTCTGGAAAACGGCTACAAGGACGAGAATCCGCGCCCGAAGTACGAGGATGGAACTCCCGCTTATACGATCAGCGTCAACCACGTCATGAGAAAATATGACTTAAGCAAAGGCGAATTCCCGATCAGCACGCTTCGCCGTCAGGCGTGGAAGACAGGCATCCGCGAGATCTTCACGATCTACCAGAAGCCGACTAACGTTCTTTCTGAGATGGCGGAAATGAAGGTCACCTGGTGGGATCCGTGGGATATCGGCGATGGCACGATCGGCCAGCGTTACGGCGCGACCGTGAAGCGCTATGATCTTCTCAATAACCTGATCGCCGACATCAAGAAAGATCCGTACGGAAGAAGAAAGATCATGTCCCTGTGGCAGGAAGCCGACCTTCGTGAGACTCCCGGCCTTGCGCCGTGTGCTTTTCTGACGATCTGGAACGTCCGCGGCAAATACCTCGACATGGTCATGGTCCAGAGATCCGGCGATATGCTGACGGCATCCGGTGCCGGCGGCATCAACGAGATCCAGTACGCCGCCCTTCTTCTCATGGTCGCAAGAACGACAGGTTACGAAGCCGGTGTATTTACCCACTTCGTTGCCAACGAGCAGATCTACGACCGTCATATCGATAACGCGCATGAACTTCTTCGCCGTGCGGAGGAAGCCGACGTCATGACGCCTGTTTCTTCGGAAGGCGCAAAGATCCCGAACCTGATCCTCAATAAAGAGCCGGGCTGCGACATCACGTCGATCACCGTCGAAGATTTCGAGATGGTAAACTATGAACCGATCCAGCCGCAGCTGACTTTCGAGCTGGGTATCTGAGGAGCCGATATGCCGCAAGCCCAGTACCCCGAACACGATATCAATCAGGTCTTTGACTATATCCATACGATCCTTTCCTCCGGAAATGTCGCGGACAATGCACTCGACGAGATGTCTTTTCTGAATCGTCTTTTTGCCGCGCTTCCGGTTGAGGCCGTTGAATACGGCATGCAGTTCCTGCACGGAAAGACCGATCTTCCGAAAGCCTGTGACGAGATCCTTCCTTTGTTTGTCCGTTTCGTCAACCTCGTCGATTATTGCGAGGCGATCGACATCCTCGGACAGATCCCGTCTACACCTTCTCCGGAAGAACTGAAAAAGAGGATCGAGCTTCACCAGAGTCTCGAGGAACGCGAAAAGAACTTCTGCCGTCCGCTCCTGGGCTTTGCTTTCAATAATGAAAAAGCACCGGACAAGATCGATCCGGAAACTGTTTCTTCCGAACCGGAAACGGAAAGCGAGGAAGAAGGCTCTTCGAATCTGCACCTTATGGACGGTACCGCTCCGATCCTCGTTTGCAAGGATCCTCTGAAGACATCTTCTTTCTACGAAACGCACCTCGGTTTTCATGCCGCGCATCTTGATGACGAGAGTATGCCGCACATCCGTCTCGTTCGAGATAACATCGAGATCCTTCTCGTGAAGGCAGATCCGGAAAAGACATCTTCTGTTCTTCCCGTCCGCGAACTTTACGGCGTTCCCTATGATCTTTTCATATACTGCGCCGAGCCGATGCTACTTCAGATGGAGCTTAAAAACAACGGCGTAAAACTGATCAAAACACTGGAAGATTCGGATACATCGAAGCACACAAACCGTGAGTTCGTCATCGAAGATATCGACGGAAGACATATCTGTATTTCTCAGCGTCTGAACTGACATTTCAAAACAACTCGAGTTCCTCTCTTGACTTTGCCCTTAGGACAAAGTTTATGCTTGTCTCAAAGACAAGAAAGGAGAGTCGTTTATGAAAGTTCTTCGTAAGATCCTCGGCATGAACCGCATATGGGTTTTTCTGGCTGTATTTTCCGCCGTTTTTTCATACGGTGTGCAGATCATCTATACCCATCAGGTCGGTTCTCTCGTCAATAAGATCGTCGACAGAGATTCAATCTCTCCTTTATTCGTTTTCATTCTCGCTCTGTTCATCGTCGTGCAGGCGCTGTCCGTTTACGGAAAACACACGCTCGGGCACTACGCCTCCGAGCGGGCCTCGCACTCACTTCGCATGGGCTTCATGCGCTATCTACTAAAAAACAGATCCGATGTTTCCGAGGATCATGTCATGTCGATCGTACAGGGCGAGCTTTCAATGTCCATGGATTACCTGAACAACGCGTTTTTCGAGATCATCGGGAACCTGATCGCCTGCTTGCTCGTCATCGTTTTCCTTTTCTTCGAAAATGTCCTTCTCACCATCGCGCTTTTGATACCGACGCTTCTGATCCTTCTTTATGTCAGCCTTTCGGGAAGCAAGCTCGCGAAGATCACGAAAGCGACACTTGCCGCAAAGAGCCGGATGAACCGCACCGCGTTCAGCATCGCCAAGAACTTTCCGGCGATCTCGGTATATGACGCAGGTGCTTTTCTTCTGGAAAAATATGAGCAGGATCTTTCCGCCTGGGAGAAGCAGTTCAAAAAAGACGACCGCATGAACGCCGTCCTCAATTCGATCTCGGGACTTATGTCACGATTGCCTCTTCTTTGTGTTTTCTTCTGCGGCGCCACCTTGATCTTTCGCGGCGACATGACGCTCGGCACTTTGATCGTCTTTTTGAACCTTCAGAACAGCGTCACGCAGTTCCTCATGAATACGCCGATCTTCATTGCCAGATTCAAGACGTTCACTTCGAATCTTTCGAAGGTGAATATCGCATGACCGGGAGGGTGAAATATGTTTAACAATGTTACAAATACAGTGATCGCAAGTCTTTCCGACGTTTCCTTTTCATATAAGGATAAGCCGATCCTGCGCTCCGTTTCCCTTGAGATCCGTTCCGGCGAGCGCCTCGGCATCGTCGGTGAGAGCGGCTGCGGCAAGAGTACCCTCCTTAAGATCCTCGCGGGGCTCCTCTCTCCCGACTCGGGTTCCGCCACGATCTACGGTAAAAGCACTCTTTCCGAGATCCGAAAGCATGTCGCTCTCGTGATGCAGTCCCCCATGCTTCTTCCGGTGACGATCTATGAGAACATCACGCTCGGACATGAGATCCCGGATGAGCGGATCCATGAGGTCCTCAAGCAGGCAAGTCTTCTTTCCTGGATCGAATCTCTTCCCGACGGGATCAACACGTATCTCGGCGACCGCGCGGATGAGCTTTCCGGCGGTCAGGCACAGCGCATCTCGATCGCAAGGGCGCTCTGTAAGGACGCGCCGATCCTGCTTTTAGATGAGCCGACCGCGTCACTTGATTCGGCGACGGCGGAGTCCGTTCTCTCATCGCTTGATGCCGCGGCCGGTAAAAGAACGATCGTACACGTCACGCACCAGGTCGAGTACCTGAAAAACTACGACCGTATCCTTCACATGAAGGACGGCGTTCTTTCGGAAGGAGGCCCGGCATGCTGAGAAAACTCTACCGTCTCATGAAAGAACTCGGCGTGCATCGTATCTTTGTGGTCTCGCTTCTTCTTCGTCTGCCGTTCGATTTTCTGAACACGGTCCTTGCGTCGAACATGCTCAGTTCGTTCATCAGCCTGATCGAAAAGAACCAGAAGGATCGACTGATGTCGACATTTCTTCTCTTTCTGGGACTTTCGGCTTTGCTTTTTGCTTACAACATGACGATCTGGAGCACGATCTCACTGAAGGTCAATGTTCTTCTTCAAAAGCGCATCCGAAGGAAGATGTTCCTGCAGCTTCTCGGCAGCGAATATAAGGACGTCCTGCGCTTTTCGAGCGGTGAATGGATCAACCGCATGAACAGCGATATCGACCGGCTCCACGGATACCTTATGATGCCCGTTAACTTCATGCACATGGTCATCGCGATGTTCAACATGATCCTTTCGTCGATCGTTCTCGGTTTTCTGAATCTGCCGCTGATGATCATGAGCGTTCTGATCCTCGTGCCGTTTTCGATCTTAAGCTGCGTGGTCGTCGTCAGAAAGATCCCGATCTTCCGCCGCCGCGCGCAGGAGGAATTCGGAAAGTACACAAACTGGGCTGGTCCGATCATCGCGTCAGCAGATACGATCGAGGTATTCGACGGCGAGGAATTCGTCCTGAAAAAGATCGAAGAAACGAGCCTTTCGATCCTTTCCGAGAACATGAAAGCCCACCGCGCTTCCGGCCGCGCCGCCGCGCTCAACACACTCTGCGGCACCTCCGGGTATATCTTGCTTCTTCTCTGCGGCGATAGTATGATGGGATCAACGATCGCGGATCTGTCGGAACTACTGAAGATCACGCAGTACCGCGGGGCCATGATGATGAGCACGATGATCATCAACTCATCCGTCAACAATATGCGCGGCAACCGTGCCGGCGCTGAACGTGTCCTCGAGGTATTCGAGGGCGCGAAGAAATGCAAGGCATGAACACTAAGGAGTATTCGATGGCAAAAGAACCTTCCGAGATCATGGATAACGAAAACGGATCTTCCGAAGATTCCGCACTTTTAAAGATCGGTGAACTTGCCGCGATGGCGGGTGTCTCTCCGAAGGCACTTCGTATCTACGAGCAGAAGAATATCCTTCGTCCCGTTAAGGTCGCTCCGGAAACGGGCTACCGCTACTACTCCCCTGACCAGCACAAGCTTCTGGACGCGCTCATTGAACTTCAGGATATGGGTTTTTCCCTGAATGAGATCGAGCTTCTTTTAAGCGGCAAACTCTCGGAAGACGAGGCGCAGAAGATCTTCGAAGAGAAAAGAAAGACATTAAATGAAACCATCTGGAAGGCACAGGCTCAGATCGAAGAGCTGGACGCCATCGCAGATGGTCTGTTCGCAAAAGATATGAAAGAGATGAGCGATGAAGAGCGCGCGTGGCATCTTGCAAAGCTCGTTCGTGTAAGTGATCACAACGTGCATCAGACGTTAAGCGAGATCCTCTGGCTCTGACCGGAAGTGCTTTTTCAGATGATATAGCACCAGGCGTCGCCCTGCTCTACTTCCTCGACCTTTCTTTCATGGCCGTTGGTCTGATATTCCATCTCCGGATTTTTCATGCTGACCTTGGAATTCGCGGCGATCGACTTGGTGATAAAGGTACTTCCTCCGATCACGACGTTTTCTCCGATCACGGTATCTCCGCCGAGGATAGACGCGTTGGCATAGATCGTGACATTATCGCAGATCGTCGGATGACGCTTCTTTCCGGAAAGCTTCTGTCCGCCACGTGTGGAAAGCGCGCCGATCGTAACACCCTGATAGATCTTGACATTCTGTCCGATGATCGAAGTCTCACCGACTACGATACCTGTACCGTGGTCGATAAAGAAGTACTTACCGATCGTCGCGCCCGGATGGATATCGATTCCCGTTTCCGAATGCGCGTACTCTGTCATCAGACGCGGAAGTACAGGAACTTTCAGAAGATAAAGCTCATGTGCGATACGATAGACCGTGATCGCCATAAGGCCAGGATATGCGAGGATGATCTCATCAAAGTTGCCCGCGGCCGGGTCGCCATCGAGCGTCGCGAGAAGATCGGTCTCGATATATTCTCTGATCTGCGGGATCTTTTTGAAGAATTCCTTCGTGATACGGTAGCTCTCCGCTTCTCTCTCCGCCTCGCTGCCCTCATCGTTCTGCGAATAATCGAGCGCGCGGTAGATCTGCTTTTTCAGATGATAAAACACATCCTCGATCGTTACGGCAAAGCTGTTTTCCGGGTTATAGATCTTATAGGAACGGTCTCTGAAATAGCCGGGGTAAATGATCCTGAAAAAGTGCTGGACGAGCTCGATGACTTCCGTCTTATCCGGATTATTGAAAAACTTTTTCGCGTCAATATTTTTCCCGCCGTCAAAATCGGCGATGATATCTTTTACGATCTCATTGATCTCATGATCTTTTTCGATTCCACCCATGCCCGTATCTTCCTTTCTTAAATGATCTTATATAAGGAACGGATCTTTCCACTCATAATAACACAAGCGCCGTTCACTTGAAAATCTTACACTATTTCATTCTTCGAACTGAGGCTGCGGCGCTTCCGCTCTTGCCATTTCACGCCAGTCTTTCCTGTATTCACGAGGCGTACATTCGAAACACTTTTTAAACGTCTCACTCATGTAGCTGACACCCGAAAATCCCGAAAGATTCGCGATCTCCGACATACTGAGATTACTTGATCTTAAGTACTCCGCGACTTTTCTTGCGCGGAAATGCATGACATAGTTGATCGGCGATTCTCCGACATACTGCTTGAAAAGCAGATTGCAAAGGGACTTACTGATGTTCGCTGAACCCGCGATCTCCTCGAGCGTCAGTGTCCTCTGGTAGTTATTGGAAATATAGTGCATCATGTTCTTAAACGTCTGCATCCTTGCGTCCGGCGCTTCTTCCGGTCCGAGCACACCGATGATCTCCGATCTTTTCATCACAAGATCCCAGATCTGATAGAACTGCTTCGTGACTTCAAACGCGCAGTGGCGGATCGGAAGAAGCGAGTACATGAGCTGATAAACGGCTTCTGTCATCTCGTCGATATCACGGAAACGAAGATATGGAAGATCCTTGTTATCCGTGATCGGGCGGATCGCTTGCATCTCGACCGCGACCGACGCGTTTAAGATCCCGGGGTGCGCGATGAAGATGATGTATCTTGCGCCCACGTCATCGATACACATACTGTAGTGGATCTGATTGGAATTGATAAAGATCGTGTCGCCTTCGTGGAGCATGACGGTCTTTCCGTTTACGGAGTATGCCATCTTTCCTTTCGTGACGGTGCACATCTCGATGTCTTCGTGAAAATGCGGAACTCTCTCCCAGGTGACATTCGGCTTTACCCAGCCTTCGAAAATGTAAGAAGGAAACTGAGGATCGTCGTAATTGACGATCTCTGAACCGTCTTCCCTTTTTATGATCAATCCCATGATGTCTCGGTTCATAACTTACCTCATCTTCCATAAAAGTATAACTATCTTCCAAAAGTGTGTAAGATTGTTATAAAATTCAGCGAAATTCCATGTAGAAAAGCACTTTCTCTTACAATATACTTGCAAATGTAAGGAAAAGCAAGTGCTTTTCGAACATGAAAAGAAAGGAGAAGAAACATGATCCGACCGATTACAAAAGAAGATATCAAAGAGAGCGTAAATGTCATCCGAACAAGCTTCCTGACTGTTGCCGAGGAATTCGGACTCACGGAAGAAAACGCGCCGCGCTACGTGGCCTTCGCCACAACGGAAGACCGCCTGATGTATCAGATGGAAGTCGAAAAACGCCCGATGTATGCTTTCTTCTCCGACGACGGAAAGATGCTGGGCTACTATTCCCTGGCAAAGCTGAGCGATGACGAGTGGGAACTCAATAACCTCTGCGTCCTCCCCGAGCACCGAAACGAAGGGATCGGAGACAAGCTCCTGACAGATGCTTTTGCCAAAGCAAAAGAGCTGGGCGCGAAAAAACTGCATATCGGGATCGTGGAAGAGAATGTACGTCTTCGTAAATGGTACGAGTCAGAAGGCTTTATTCATCTCGGAGCGAAGAAATTCGACTTCTTCCCGTTCACATGCGGATATATGGAAAAAGAACTATAACGCAATCACTTTTCAGGTGGCCGCGTTATGCGGTCACTTCTTTTTTCAGACAGTGATCAGAAAACACATATCAGAAAGAAAAAGAGAGGGTAAAAATGGAAAACGCAATCGTAATGAAAAATGTATGCAAGGACTTTAAGATCCTGAACCGTCACGAAGGTTTGAAGGGCAGCATCCGCGACCTGTTCTCCCGTGATTACAAGACGATCTCCGCGGTAAAGGATGTATCTCTTGAGATCGCAAAGGGCGAGATCATCGGTTACCTCGGACCGAACGGCGCGGGCAAATCCACGACGATCAAGATGATGACCGGTGTCCTCGAACCGACATCCGGTGAGATCCTCGTTAACGGCGTCGTACCTTATAAAGAAAGAACGAAGAATTCCGAGCACATCGGTGTCGTATTCGGACAGAGAAGCCAGCTTTGGTGGTCTCTCCCCTTGATCGAATCCTTCCGACTTCTTCGCGATATCTACATGGTTCCGAAGAAGGAATACGAAGACATGCTCGAGCTTTACCGCTCGCTCGTCGATATCGAACCGATCCTCCATAAGCCGGTCCGTCAGATGTCCCTCGGCCAGAGAACATTGAGCGATATCCTCGCTGCGTTCCTCCATAATCCGGCGATCGTGTTCCTCGATGAGCCGACCATCGGTCTGGACGTTTCGATGAAGTCGAAGATCCGTGATCTCATCAAGGGCTTGAATCAGGAAAAGAACACGACGGTAATCCTGACGACACACGACATGGGCGACGTTGACGCGCTCTGCAAGAGGATCGTCATTATCGACGAAGGCAAGAAGATCTACGACAACGATATCGACCACTTAAAGTCCTACTTCGGTTCCTACAGAACACTCCGTATGAGACTTTCCGACGACACCTGGGAAGAACGTGTCATCGACGAAACGAAGGAAGACGTCATGCAGGTCATCCTCGCCAAGCAGAAAGAACAGAAGATCAAAGACATCCAGCTTCAGGAGATCTCGACCGAAGAAGTCATCAAGAAGATCTACGAAGGAGGCAACTGACATGAATATGAAAAGACATCTGGCGCTGACGCGCGCAGGGATAATGGAGTCTCTCCAGTACCGTCTCGGCACTGCGGTCACGCTCTTTGCCAACTTGATATATCTGGTACTCGTGTACTTCCTCTGGAAAGCGATCTACGCTTCTGCCGGAACGGAAGTCGTGAACGGCATGACCTTTACCGACACCATGATCTACCTGATCCTCGCAACGGCCCTTTTCAACTTCCTTGAAATGTTCGTGGTATGGGATATGAGCCGTTCGATCCAGTCGGGAAAGATCATACTCGACCTTCTTAAGCCGATGAGGTTCCGCGAGTACACCTTCTGGAGCTACTCAGGCTCCCATGTAGTGCTTTTCGCGCTGACATTCGTACCGACATTTATCGTCGTACTGATCGTCACTAACGGCGCGATCCCGATGGGCATCAACCTTCTGTGGTTTGCCGTCGCGACAGTACTGGCCCTGATCGTTAACTTCAGTATGGAAATGATCGTCGCCACGATCTGCCTGTACACCGAATCGACATGGGGCATCAACATCGTAAAAGAGACTATCGTACTTCTTCTTTCGGGCGCGTCGATCCCGCTGGCTTTCTTCCCGGAAGCCTTAAGACAGGTCGTCGACTACCTTCCCTTCCGAGCAGTCTACGATATTCCGCTTACGATACTTCTCGAAAAGAACGACACCAACACGATCGAGGGTCTTCTCCCGATGTTCGGACTGCAGCTGGCGTGGGCACTGATCCTGACGCTTCTGGGCACGCTGTTCTGGAACTACTCGGTCAAGAAGATCACCGTGAACGGAGGTTAATATGGAAAACACAATGACAAAACCAAAGGCAAGGAGAGGCTTCGGCTTCTACTGCCGGATATACAGAAAGATCTTGGTTCAGGATCTAAAGAGCAAGATGAGCTATCGTGCGGACTTCCTGATCTCCACGATCGGCATGATCATGACGAACCTTTCGGGCTTCGTGACGTTCCTGATCCTTTTCAAGAACTTCCCTTCCATCAACGGCTGGGACTACCATCACATGCTCTTTCTCTACGGATTCTCGCTGGTCGCGCTGACACCCGTTCAGTGCTTCTTCGACAACAACTGGAACCTTCGTTTCCAGGTCCAAAGCGGTGATTTCATCAAGTACTGCTTCCGTCCGATCAACGTCTTCTTCTATTTCATGTCGGAAGTTTTCGACGTAAAAGGACTCGGACAGTTCGCGTTCGGTGTAGGCACCCTGATCTACGCGTGGGTCCACATCGGTATTCCCGTCACGCCCCTCGTGATCGCGAAGCTCGTGCTGTTCCTCCTGACGGCATCGCTGTTTATGATCGCGATCATGAACGCGGCGGCGGCGACCTGCTTCTGGATCGTCGGATCCGGCTATGTCATGGTCATCATGTTCCGCTTTAAGGACTTCGCGAAGTACCCGTCGAGCATCTTCCACGGTGTGTTCAGGATCCTCTTCACTTTCGTGATCCCGATCGCTTTTGTCGCTTACTATCCGAGCCTTGCGATACTTGAATCCGACAGTGTTCCGGTCCTGACATGGTGCGCGCCGGCGCTCGGCATCCTCTTCTTCTATTTGAGCTATAAGTTCTGGATGCTCGGTGTCAGAAAGTACGACTTTACCGGTTCTTAACAACAAAAGAAAGTCTTTTCTCGTGCCGGTCCTCGGCCGCGAAATAAACCACATAAAATATGTATCTCAACGGTTTTTGACGTTTATTTCCTTATGCTATAATCACAATGGAATTCAAGGGATAAGGAGACGATCAATATGGCTAATGAGATCAGGAAATGCCCGAATTGCAATTCGCCTTTGACGCTTCAAAACGGAACCTGGTTCTGCCAGATCTGCGGCAGTTCCTTTGCCACGGACTGGCAGGCCGACGATGTCGAGCGCGCTCGTCAGGAGACGGCGTATCAGCGCGCGCAGGCGGACGCGCAGAGAAGACAGGCGGTCTACCAGGCCCAACAGTCCATTCAGCAGGCGAAAAACGCCAACGCGGCAAGAAGAACCGGCCAGGTGGCGCTGATGAAATTTGCCAAGCCTTTCCTTATCATCTTCTTCGTCGGGATCATCCTTTTTATCGGTCGTATCATTCTCTTCGGCGCGGTCGGATTTACCGTCAAGAATACAAACGTACTCAACGGAAACGATGATTCTTCGAACACCGCGCAAGAACAAAAACAGGTCATGTTCCCTGTCAACGATCTGGTAAAAGATCCTTCCTGCCTGGATGAAGTAATTGCCTCCGGCTACTACTATGCCGATAAGGAAACCGCGCAGGAGATCGACTTCGATGTTATAGCAAAGAAAACGGGCTCCCCGGAGCTGATCGAGCTTTATTCGATCCAGCCGAAGGGCGACTACGGCACCTTCGTCATGATGGTCTGGAAAAACCTCTATCAGACAGACGACGGAACCACTGTCGAGCTTTATGTCACCATGAAGATCTACCTTAAGAGCATGAACTCTGACGGAACCGTCGTAAGCGACTACTCCCCGTACATCATCGGGCACTCTTACAGCGCTTCTGACGGCGGATATACCGACCTGGATCTTCTGCATCAGGAGACCATCAATGACGCCAAAAACAGCGGCGATAAAGTAACTGAACTGCCCATCACACAAGAGCTCTTTTCGAAGATCTCAAACTAACGCGGATAAGGAGGAAGAAACATGAAATTGACGAATCTCAATTGTCCGCAGTGCAACGGTTACCTTCAGCAGCAGGGAGACATGTTCTTCTGCAGCAGCTGCGGCAGTGCTTTTACCATTGACTATGACGAAGCGGACGTAAAATACACGGAGCTCGTTACCCAGGCAGACAGAACGAAGATGCTCCTTCAAAGCGACTTGGAAGTCATGCAGACAGACTTTCAGTTAAGTGAGAGCATGGCGGACCGCGAACAGCAGAGAAAGCTCCAGAAGGAATTAAAAGATAGCCTGAAGACGGCAACAAAGGCAGCTACCACATATCTCGTCGTCATGGGGATCGGTTTCGCGGCAGTCATCGCAATGGTCATCTGGTCGAGCAAAAACTGGAAAAGCCACAAGGAACAGCAGGCGGCGAAGGACAAGGAAAGCGCGCAGCAGCTCGTTGAACTCGTAACTTCGGATCTGCACTTCCTGGAAAATGAAGTGGCCAGAGGACAGAACTACGAATACAAGATCCGCATCGGATCTCCGGTCACCGACACACGCTTCCTGCAAGAGCGCACCGCGCATCTCGCCGGCGATCCGGAAATGACCGACCTTTATCTGATGACCGAAAAAACCAGCCATGCTCCTGAACTTTGGATCGTCTATCAGATCCCGTATGTATACGATGATACATACGAGCAGATATATATTTACGATGTCGTCAGTTTTAATGAGATCGCCAAGGATAAATACGGAGATCCGACTGCAAATGAGCATGCCTTTTCCCGCTCCAGTAATACGGGATGGAGAGGATTCTTTGAAAAAGATCAGCTCTACCGCGAATTGCTTCTCGGATACGACGACTATGAAATTATGCCGATCGATACATTGAAAGGAGGAGCCGACAAATGAAACTGGTCGTAATGAACTGTAAAAACTGTAATGCTCCCCTTCACCTCGTCGACGGAAAACTCGTCTGCGAATACTGTAATTCGATCACGGAGATCGAAAAAGACAGCAACAACGAGGCAATCGAAAGGATCGCCAACGCGGAAGAATACATCCGAAGATCCCTCGATCAGAAGAAGGTAAACCTTCAGCAACATTACCAGGAACTGGAAGCGCAGAAGCTCGAAAAGGAAGCCTACGAAGAGAAACTGAAAAAGGCCCGTCATCTCCGCTCGATGCTGAAGACCATTGTCAGGATGGTCATCATGCTCGTCGTTCTCGCAGCGATCGTAGCGGGCATGATTTACCTGGTCAAAAAGAGCGACGATAAGAAGAAAGAGCAGGAAGCCGCCCGTTACGAAGAGATGATGCGCAACAAACCGGAATCGTATCGTCTGACGAAGACGGAACTTCTGAGCGATGACGCTTTTATGAAAGAAGCGGAAAAGATGGCGCTGAAGTACTTAAAAGAAGATCATGCCGGCTCGATCTACGAAGCGACCGACGACGGACTCAATATCTGGAGCCTGGAGCAGGAGCCGGAACTTCTCGAAAAGTACCTGATCACGACAGATCGTGGTAACGGCGTGTACTTCTTCTATAAGCTCGTTCTCGAAACGGGTGACGGACAGACCAAGGAAGGTTACGACTGCGTCGTCATCAGCGACATCTTCATGAATAAGAACGGCAAGATCCAGAGCGACGGTGAGTACTGGATCCACAGCGAAACAAGTGACACGTACGACTTCTACTTCGGTCTCGACTTCGATCTGGTCAGCATGAGAAACGACATCATCGAGAAGAAAAAAGCCTCCGAAGATAAACTGTATTTCGTATTCGATCTTTGATGCGAAAACAGAAAACGAATCGCCTTTTATTCCTGATCCGGACTATTGATTCACCCATTCACCTTGCGGTATAATAGGTAATATCAATCTGTTCTGGAAAGGAGAAATCCTATGGTTTCTACAAAAGGACGTTACGCGATCCGCGTCATGATCGATCTGGCCGAGCACGATACCGGGAATTATGTCCCGCTGAAAGACATTGCCGAAAGACAGGATATTTCCAAGAAGTATCTGGAGATCATCGTCAAGGACATGGTCGCGGGCGGTCTCGTTACGGGCGCCAGCGGAAAAGGCGGCGGATACAAGCTCACCAGAAAACCGAAGGATTATAAGATCGGCGAGATCTTAGAACTCATGGAAGGAAAACTCGCGCCCGTTGCCTGCCTTTCCGACAAGACAAATACCTGCCCGAGAAAAGCATCTTGCCAGACTCTGCCCATGTGGGAAGAATATGACAAGATGGTTCACGACTTTTTCTACAGTAAGAAACTGAGCGATCTGATCTGAGACAGGTGCTTTTCGAAAAGCACTGTTCTTATCACGATCAGTGATATTTCAGCTCCGGATGCGCGTCATAGAACGCGTTCTTATCCGCGTACATTCTCTGGTCGGCCGCTCGCATGGCCTTGAGGATATCCGGCTCATCTTTACTTAACGCCACACCAACGGCAAATCTGACCGTTTCTGTGGCATTTGCTTTTTCAAGAAGCTCTTTCACGCGAGTTTCGACCGTATCCGCTTCCATATCGCAGGCAATGACCATGAATTCGTCGCCGCCGGCACGGTACACTTCCGCGTCCGAGAAAACGTCCGACAGGATATCTGCCGCTTCCTTGATCATCTCGTCGCCCATGTGATGGCCCTGCGTATCGTTGAGCTGCTTGAGGCCGTTTAAGTCGGCAAAGATGATCGCGAAAGGTTCCTTCAGGGAATCCTTTCCGGCAATAACGCGGTCGATACGGTTGTTCATGATATTTCTGTTCTTGATACCGGTAAGCATATCGATCGAACTTAAGATACGAAGTCTTTCGACAAGGAGATGGTTCGCGATCTCGGACGCTACGAAGAAGGTCGTCAGCTCGAGCGTCTCCTTGATCTTAACGGCATTCTCGGTATTAAAGTTCGAAGCCCAGATATAACCCAGGATATCTTCTCCTCTTTTCAGCGGGAAAAGCACCAGGCTTCGGATATTGGCTTCCGTAAGGGACTCATACCATACCGGGTCTCTTCTTCGGATCTCGTCCATATCCTGCTCTTCGTTGATAATGATGCAGGTACTTCCCTGAAGTGTGTTCTCCCAGTTTTTCACCATATCGTAGAAGCCTTCGTTCATAAACTCAGTGATCGACGGCAAGGACTCACTTCGTCTTGCTTCACCTAAAGCGCGGCATTCCTTCGCGTCCGTATCCAGAAGCAGCAGACAGCACTCATCCGAGTCGCAGATCTCACGGATATCACCGATGACTTCCTGAACGGTCGCCTCAAAATTCGTGGTACCGCGGAACTTGATGCATGTCTCGAGAACTCGCGCCGAAGCATCCGCCGAAAGATCCGACATCTTCTCAGTATTGGCCTGCGGGGTGACTTCGTACGAATAGATGCAGTAGCCCTTATTCTCTTCGTCACAGTGCAGAGGGATCATGAACATATTGAGCCAAAGACCCATCTGGTAAAGGTTTACGTAAGTGTGCATCGGTTCACCGCCGATCGCGCAACGGTAAACAAAGTCTTCGAAATTCATATCTTTCGGAAAGCACATCTCATACGGACATCCCGGAACAAACGGATGACCCGTGATATGAAGGATATCCTCGCAGTGCGGTTCGTTTCCCGCGAGCACGCGGATATTGCCATATCTCGTCTCATCGATCATATCGATCGAGAGAATGCACGTTTTCGTCTTATACTGCTTCAGCATATCATCAAAAGACACCATATCGTCCTCCGAACTCTTTCCCGTCATCGGGTGATCATTCTTCGTGAAAAGCACTTATGTATCCATTATATGAAACTGAAAGAAGAAATCCACAAATGCATTTAAGGTTTACACTCTTTTTACGAACAAAAAGACAGATCCATAATCATCGTCGCCAGTCCTCGGGTTTAGCCCTGCGGAATCGCTCCTCACGATTTGGATCTGTCTTCTGTTTTTAAGCGTATTAATCTAAAGCGGTGTATTAGTCGATCTTCGGAAGTGTAGCTCTGTACTTAGCAAGTTCCTCATCAGTCGGGATGTAGTCATCCATCTCACCGTTGTGGAACTTCTCGTAAGCAACGAGGTCGAAGTAACCTGTGCCTGTGAGGCCGAAGACGATGGTCTTCTCTTCGCCTGTCTCTTTGCACTTGAGAGCCTCGTCGATTGCGGCGCGGATCGCGTGAGAGCTTTCCGGTGCCGGGAGGATACCCTCAACACGAGCGAACATCTCAGCTGCTTCGAATACTTCTGTCTGCTTCACGCTGCGAGCCTCCATGAGACCATCATCGTAGAGCTGGGACAGGATGGAGCTCATGCCGTGATAACGGAGACCACCGGCGTGGTTCGGAGCCGGGATAAAGTCGGAACCGAGTGTGTACATCTTTGCGAGCGGGCAAACCATACCTGTATCGCAGAAGTCGTAAGCATATACACCACGTGTGAAGCTCGGGCAGGATGCCGGCTCAACAGCGATGATTCTGTAATCAGCTTCGCCTCTGAGCTTTTCGCCCATAAACGGAGAAATGAGACCACCGAGGTTAGATCCGCCGCCTGCGCAGCCGATGATGATGTCAGCCTTTTCGCCGAGTTTATCGAGAGCAGCCTTTGTCTCCAGACCGATAACAGACTGATGCAGGAGAACCTGGTTCAGAACGGAACCGAGAACGTAACGGTAACCCTCTGTACCTACTGCAACTTCAACAGCCTCAGAGATCGCGCAACCGAGAGAACCTGTTGTACCCGGGTGCTTTTCGAGAATTGCCTTACCGATATTTGTTGTCGTGGACGGAGAAGGTGTAACGGAAGCGCCGTATGTTCTCATAACTTCACGACGGAACGGCTTCTGCTCGTAGGAAACCTTAACCATGAATACCTTACAGTCGAGATCGAAGTAAGAGCAAGCCATGGAAAGAGCTGTACCCCACTGACCTGCGCCGGTCTCTGTGGTTACACCCTTAAGGCCCTGCTTCTTAGCGTAGTAAGCCTGAGCGATCGCGGAATTGAGCTTATGGGATCCGCTGGTGTTATTACCTTCGAACTTGTAGTAGATCTTAGCCGGTGTGCCGAGCTTCTTCTCGAGGAAGTAAGCACGTACCAGCGGGGACGGACGATACATCTTGTAGAACTTCAGGATCTCTTCCGGGATCGGGAAATAAGCGGTATCGTTGTCGAGTTCCTGCTTGATGAGTTCTTCGCAGAATACCGGAGCCAGTTCTTCTGCCTTCATCGGCTGATGTGTGCCCGGATTCAGAAGCGGAGCCGGCTTGTTTTTCATGTCCGCGCGGACGTTATACCATGCGGTTGGGATCTCCTTCTCGTCAAGGTATGTTTTGTAAGGAATTTTCTCAGACATAATATGTCTCCTTTCGTTTTATTGGGGCAGATCCTTCTTTTCTGCCGGAAAAACAAAAATCCCGCCCCAGCTTCTTAATTTCTGCTGGGACAGGAACACTATTCTTTCCTGCGGTGCCACCCGGCTTGATCCCACTACACTTGCGTTTCGCGAGATCCTCTCACGCATACCGACATATGCTGGATTTTGTTGACGGGGCTCCTTTCCCCGGCGCAGATACTTGCCCTTTCGAGCTTTCCCCTTGCCCTCGGAAGTCCATTCGTCTCTGCCCTCTCCTGCTGCACTCTCACCATCGGCAACTCTCTGGATGGGAAGGAATCAGAGCTTACTCACTCTTCCTCTACGGTTTTTCTGCATGATACCACTTGAAATAACGGCAAGTCAAGAGGAAAATCACATGGCAATGCTCTGATATGGCTGAATTGCCTCGATTTCTTCTTTGAGTGCGATCTTCATCTCTCTGACATCAATATCATTCTGCATCGACAGAAAATAGCAATCTGACACACCAAAGTACTTAGCCAGGCGAAGAGATGTATCTGCAGTTATTTTCCTTCTTCCGTGAAGAATATCCTGAACGCGCGATACAGGAACATGAATATCTTTAGCAAGTTTATATGCAGAGATATCCATAGGTTTCATGAACTCTTCAAATAAGATCTTCCCTATTTGTGGTGTCGATATATATTTGTCCATCTTCAATTCTCCTTTTCAATTAACTCAATTAATGATAATCAACAATTTCAACATCGTAATAGTTGTTATCTTTGACCACAAAACAGATCCGATATTGCTGGTTTATTCGGATACTGTATTGTCCTTATCATGTTTGAATTATACACGCGTTGCGTGTATATGTCAATCGGGTATATTCATCTCAAAAGAAAACACTCTGGCAGAAACAATGTTTCTATTCAGAGTGCTGATTTTTTCAGTTCATGATCTCCGCGATATCGTATACGAGCTTTTCGGTCTTTTCCCAGCCCAGGCACGGATCGGTGATGGACTTACCGTATACACCGCCGCCGACTTTCTGGCAGCCGTCCTCGATATAGCTCTCGACCATAAATCCCTTCACGAGGTTTCTTACCTCCGGGGAAAGCTTCATGGAGTTTAAGACTTCCTTGATGATACGCGGCTGCGCGAACGGATTCTTACCGGAGTTTGCGTGGTTCGTGTCGATGATGACCGCCGGATTCGGGAGATTTCTTTCCTCGTACTGCTCACTCAAGCGGATCAGATCCTCGAAGTGGTAGTTCGGCTGTGCCTCACCATGCTTATTCGTGTAGCCGCGAAGGATCGCGTGCGCGTGCGGATTACCCTTTGATTCGATCTCCCATCCTCGATAGATAAAGGTATGCGGGTGAGATGCCGCGAGGATCGCGTTGAGCATTACGGCGTAGTCGCCGGATGTCGGGTTCTTCATACCGACCGGGGACGCGATCGCGCTGGCCGTCAGTCTGTGCTGCTGATCTTCTACGGATCTCGCGCCTACGGCAACATAGGCCAGAAGGTCATCAAGATACGCGTAGTTTTCCGGATAGAGCATCTCGTCGGCGCAGGCAAAACCTGTCTCGGCGATCGCTCTCATGTGAAGGTGGCGAGTCGCCAGGATCCCCTTGAAAAGGTCCGATCTCTCATTCGGATTCGGCTGATGGAGCATGCCCTTATATCCTTCACCCGTTGTTCTCGGCTTATTTGTGTAGATACGCGGCACGATGATGATCTTGTCCTGCACCTTTTCCTGCAAAGGACGAAGGCGTGAAATATAGTCAACAACAGAATCTTCGTTATCCGCGGAACATGGTCCGATGATGAGCACGAGCTTATCGGAAAAGCCTTCGATGACTCTCTCTACTTCTCTCTTTGTATTGATGACTGCCTGTTCCATCTCGGCCGTAACGGGATAGATCTCCTTGACCTCCTCCGGAAGCGCCAGTTTTTTCACATATTCCGCGTTCATTCAGTTTCTCCTTCTTCTGTCACTTGCCGATTCTTTCATCCGGCGTATATGTACCGATGACTTTGATCTTCTCGCATGCGGTCTTAAGCTGCTCGAGCATTCTCCAGCCTTCTTCGGAATCAAGGACTCCCTCGATCTCCGTATAGAAGTAGTACTGCCAGTTAAACTCCTTAACCGGACGGCTTCGGATGACACGCATGTTGTAGTTATGTTTTCCGATGATCGAGATCGCGCGGGCAAGAGCGCCTGCAAAGTCTCGGATCGTAAAGATCATAATGGTATTCTTCGGAGTCTGCTTGGCTTTCTCCGTAGCCTCATTTGAGCTGTCGCGTCTGGTAAAGACGGCAAATCTCGTCACGTTCTGCGAGCTTTCGTTGATGTCGTACTGAAGGATCGAAAGGCCGTAAAGCTTCGCCGTCTCGGAACTTGCGATCGCTCCGACAGCAACATCTTTTCGATCGGATACTTCCTTTGCGGCTCTTGCCGTATTCTCGTACGGGATGCTTTCAAAACCATGGTGAGCGATATATTCGCCGCACTGTTCTAGTGCCTGCGGATGGGAAATGACGGTCTTAATGGACTCGACCGAGCTTCCTTCGACACCGAGAAGGCACTGGGAGATCGACAGCTCATAAACGCCGATTACCTGAAGGCTGCCGCTGAACATCAGGTCGCTGACCTGTCCGACTTCTCCGGCATAGCTGTTTTCGATCGGAAGAACAGCCGCCTCGGCAAGACCGTTTCCGACAGCATCGTAAGCTTCGCGGAACGTCCTGCAGGAGATCTTCTCCGCCTCCGGAAAGATCCCTCCTACCGCCATCGCGGCAAAAGAACCTTCAATTCCACTATATGCGATCTTCAACTTCTGCTCCGACATCTTTGTACGGCTCCTTCTTCTTGCTGTCTGCACGTCAGTCCTGCCTCTGAACATACCTAACCACATTAGCAATTCTGACTGTGGCTCATTTTCTCACATGAAAGAACCGAAAAAAAGTACTTGCAAATAAAAAGGCGGTTTTCGTTTAGAAAACCGCCTGTCTTTCTCACTTAGGCTTTCTCGGAAAGCTCTCCGACCGGGAAGTGCCGTTAATCGTACATAAACGCAAGTCCGTTATAACGGAACACTACATTTCCCTTCATGTCTACGATCGTGTAGCCTCTCGGTGTGCCGAAGAGTTGATCATTCGGATACTGCGTTTCGTAATAGATCTTTCCGTCATTGATGCTCCGGATCTCCATTCTTTCATTTAGCGGATTCGGAAGATCTTCAAGAACAGTCTCACCCGTCGCCACATCGATGATCTGCAAAGAACTGTTGAGAATGGAATTTCGGATCGTCATATAGTATTTCTGTGTGACATTATCCACGAAGAATTCCGTAAATCCGGTTCCATCCGCGATCACGTGAAAATCCGAAGAGTCGAGGATCATCCACTCATCTCCGTCTCTTTTTATGACCACACCCGGCATCTGGTACCAGTTCGTATAGTCGGAAGTAGGACATACTACTGACTTCGTTGTCGTCAGGTTGATGAGTTTCATATTCTGCCCGTCAGACGAAGCGATGATCGGGTCGGTCTTTCCCGTTCCGATCGGTTTCGCGTAATAGTCCCAGGGTCTTTCCAGCGCATATGCATATGTGTTATTGGGGATATCGATTAATGCCAGAAGTTCCATGTTCGCATCATAGACATATACAATATCCGTGTGAATAACTAAGACATAATCATCAGAAGCCGAAAAACCGGTAATATCATGAGCCGTATTATCGATCGTGGCCAGCACTTTTCCGTCTTTGTTAAGGATCTTCCATTCGTCACTTTCGGGAGAACCATAAGCGAATATTTCATTAGAGACATAGCGCAGCCCACAGTCCGGATCCGAGAAAAGCACGTTTCCTTCAATATCGATGACTTTATCGACAGTACTCATATCATCCTTATAAATTTCAAACATGTGTCCGAACTTCCACGGTCTCTGGTCACCAAAAAGTTTCTTATAGATGTCCTCACCGGTATATCCGTCGAAGACAAAATACTCTTCATCAACTTCATTCTCGCAAATGATATATCTGTCATTGATTATGGTACTGAAACAGTACAAGGCACTCGTATCGTTCATCTTAAGGAAAGGTCCCTCGATGACTTTTCCGTTGCTCTCATCAAAGATAAAGATCTGCATGCCGTTCTTTTCGATGTTTGCGAAAGTGTACACACCGTCGATGATAAAAAAGCGGTCATAGATCGCATCCGTAAAGGAAGCTCCGTTCTGGCTGATGATACCGACCTGTCCTTCCGGCTTCTTGTCGTTTCTCCAGACCTTGTACATTCCGTCGCCCATACGCTCGATGTAGCTGAAGATCGGATCACAGATGATCTTTCCCTGCGCGTCAACAAATCCGTACAGATACTGGTGGCATCCGCCGATTCCGTATTGATAAGCCCCCATGAACGGGAAGATCGCGCCGTAATCGCCGGGAACAAAATCCATGATCGGTTCATCCGAAGCGCGTGTATAAACTTCTTCCGGCTTTTCGCCCGGCACATAAGCATCGAGATCAAAGGTCACATCTGTCGCGGAAGCAGTAGTATCTCCCGCCGGTACATATCCTGCTTTTTCGATCACCTTTTTGCCGTCCTCTGTCGTCAAAAAATCATAAAGCACTTTTTCAGGAGAATCCGATCTTAATGCGTCGGACACCAGCGCATACAGATCAAAGATAAAAGGATAGCTGCCAGATTTGATCGTGTCGGAAGAAGGTTCAACATCGTCAATCTTCAGGATCTTGACTTTGTCAGAAAAATAACATTCCTGCGCGTAGAAGTACTGGACAAAAGTAATCGCTCCTGAAGTATTATCGTATATACGGTTAAGCGTTAATGTCGAATAATCATCTCCTCCGGCCTCGATCGTCGGAACATTCGTTTTATCCGGGATGTTTTGTCCCAAAACGATATCTTCAAACAGCTCGGTAGCCGTTGAATAATTCACATTTGCGAAAGGAACGATCGGCTCATCATTTCCTCCGACTTCTTTCCAGTTCGTGATCTCGCCCAGGTAGATCTTCTTGACCTGTTCTGACGTAAGCGAATCGACCGGATTTGATTTACTGACGATCATCGTTATCGCGTCCTGCGCGATCACTTTCTCTTCATATTGGATATCGTTCTCCTCAAGCCGATTTTTTAGTATCGGAGTGCAGAAACCGAATTTGACGGCTTCTACAGAATAAGGAGCATCCGCTTTTTCCAAAAGCGTATCCAGAAAATAAATACCTGCATCCTTCTCCGACATCCCCAGCAAAGAAGAAGAAAGCGCGATTCCGAGCTGCTTCATCTCATCAGAGCAGAAGATATACGGAAAATTCGACTCCGTAAACTCGAACCCGTCCGGCTTCGGATCATCCGTTTCGGTAGCCGACGGCTCGGTTTCCGGTTCTTCTGTTTCGGAAACGGAAGTGGTTTTGGTCTTCTTCACCTTCGTTTGTTTTGTTGTCTCATCCTTATCCTTGCATCCCGAAAAAGAAAGGAGCATCCCCAAAACCAACATGACAGATACGATTCGTCTTTTCATAGCAACCCTCCATAAAAAGTATCTTCAGTTATCTCTATTATATCCCTCGTCTTTGTCTTATTACCGAAAAGATCAGTCTCCCGGCAGATATACCGTGTTAAAGAGGAAGATCACATTTCCGTCTTTATCGATCATATTCGTGCTGCTGCAGGCGACCTCATACGAAGAGTAGTTATGATTCGTCGTGTAGAGAAGTTTTCCGTCATAGATAGAATCAACAAACAAAACATCCGATCTCGGGTTCGGAAGGCTCTCCCATACGACTTCTCCCGTCGCAATATCAACGATAGAAAGAGTATCCGACCAGAATTCCTTACCAACGGCCATATAGTATGTATGGTCTTTCATATCTTCGTATACATTGATTTCACCTTCACCCTCGGTGATCTTGTGGTAGTCTTTCGCGTCCAGCAAAAGCCATTTCATCACATTTTCGTATCCGGAATTATAAGTACTCAAAAGGAGACGATCCGGCAAAACACAGACGCCATACTCACCGTCGATGGTAGTGGACTCTTCCGTATTCAGATTGATGATCGATGTTTTTCCGTCGGATATGCGATACGCATACAGATCCGTTTTGAAAGCATCGGAAAAGCGATAAAAGTAGTTCTCGTTTTCGGCTGACGCCAACGAATAGTTGTACGCACCTTTCAGCTTAACGGTCTTCGTGAGATTCAGATGAAGATCATAGATTTCAACACTGTCACTCTTCATCGCGACAAAACAATCAGGCTTCCTATGAAACTCTTTGATCTCATGGTTCAAGTCAGTGAGTGTCTTTATCTCGTTTCCATTCGCATCGGCGATCTCCCATCCCGATCCATCCGGAAGATAGAAGAGGATCGTATCATCATCCAACGATGTGACATAATCAATTTGTTTCTTGATCTCATTGCCGTGAATATCAAACAGCTTCGTTCCGGAAAAATCCGCGGAATTGTCGTATCCCACAAAAATCTCACCGCAGCATTCCGTGATACCGATATTATCTCCGAAAGATACCTTATTACCGGTGGTTCCATCGTATACTGTCACATCACAGCCCTCGTCATCATAGAATACGAGATATCTATCATCAATGATCTTGTAAAGAGACAAAAATGTAAAAATATTCACACCGTCGGTCGTCATTTTATAGGATCGTGGTGATCCGACAGAACCATCCGCGCTGCCGTATGGATACACCTTAATACCATCCGATGTTTTTTCAACAAGCGAAATGCTGCCGTCAGAATGGATGATATAATCACAATACTTCATTCCGGTGTAGTGCGATCCATCAGAACTGATCACACCGATAAACTTCTCCTGTTCAGACTGATCATCAGTTACCACATACTGATACACGATATACATGTCCGAGTTGAGTGCCCCGATACTGTCGTAGACCGGATCACAAATGATCCTTCCGTTCTGATCAAAGAATCCTCTTTTTGTGCTCCAGGACCAGTAGCCTTCTTTAAGAGATCCTGTAAACGGATATATCCTGCCGTAATCCGACGAAGGAATAAAATCCGCGATCTCCTCATCCTTAAGTCTGGTAAAGACGGAATCGGCGGCTTCTGCCGGCTGATATACAGTCCAATCCGCAACAACTTCAACGGTATTCTTCGGAACCGAAGAAGATGCCGCCGGAACATAGCCTTCCATCTCGACAAGTTTCTGTCCGTCTTCACCTAAGATCCAGTTGAAAAGGATGCGAGAAGGCGCGTCGTCCGGAGTGCTTTTCGGAATGACTACAAAATAGGATGTGCGGAAAGGATACTCGCCGCTTGCGATCGTTTCATTGTCCGGCATTACATCATCTACCTTGATGATCTTAAGGCCGTCCGCCATCTTCATGTTCGTCGCGTAATAGTAAGGGGTATATCCGATCGCTCCCGCGGAATTATCGAAAGATTTTACGACCTGGATCAGCCCGCTCATATCACCCGGCATGAGTTCCTGCGGAGCTTCCATCATCTCCAGATCACCCATGACGAGTTTTTCCATCATGACCTGCGATCCGGCTTCCTTATTTCTCTGGACCGCCACGATCTCTTTATCTTCTCCGCCGACTTCTTTCCAGTTCGTGATCTCACCGGTGTAGATCTTCTGGATCTGTTCGGTCGTAAGTGACTCAACGGGATTACTTGTATTTACGACAAAAACCAGTGCCTCCGCGGAAAAAGGTTCCATCTCATATTCGAAATTCTCTTCTTCCATCAGTTCGAATACCGAGTCCGCCGGCTGTGCGCAGATCAGCATATCCGCGTTGCCGTCCATCAGATATCTGAAGGATTGCGATGTTTTATGGAATTCCAGTTTCTTATCCGCTTCCGATCTCGGAATACCGAGCATGATCGAAGTGACCGCCGTCGCGAGCGGCTTCGTGGAAGTCGATCCATCGAGTACCGGATAGTTATCTTCCGTAAACTGAAAATCGGAAAGATCGACTGACGTATCCGGGGTTTCAGAAGGCTCCGTATCCGTCGGTTCCTCTGTCTCGCTCACACTTGTGGTTTTTCCGGTTTTCTTAGTCGTGTCTTTTGAAGAATCGCTCTTCTTGCAACCCGCCAGGAAGCAGGAAAGAGCAGTAGACGCCGCGATCGTCGCGGCCAGTGTTTTTTGCCATTTTTTCATATGCAAACTCAACCTTCCTTAGTTTCGTTTTCACCCCCAAATCGAGAATATCAAAGAGCAGAATACTTGTCACTATGTTTAACAAAAAAGAAAGCCGGATCTTACAAAAAAGATCCCCCCGATTCGGGAGGATCTTGATAAGACACATGATGGTTTTTGATCACTCTTCGTAAAGAGCGGTAGAAAGATATCTGTCACCGGAATCCGGGAGAAGAACAACGATGTTCTTTCCTGCGTTCTCAGGACGCTTCGCAAGTTCAAGAGCGGCGAATGCGGCCGCGCCGGAAGAGATACCTACGAGAACACCTTCCTGTCTTCCGATCTTTCTTCCGATATCGAAAGCGTCTTCGTTACTTACCGGGAATACTTCGTCATAGATGCTCGTATCAAGAGTCTCCGGAACGAAACCTGCGCCGATGCCCTGGATCTTATGAGAACCCGCGTGACCTTCGGAAAGTACCGGAGAATCCTTCGGCTCGACCGCGACGATCTTTACGTTCGGATTCTTTTCCTTGAGAAAAGCACCTGTACCCGTGATCGTTCCGCCCGTACCGACACCTGCGACGAAGATATCAACTTTGCCGTCGAGGTCTTCCCAGATCTCCGGACCTGTGGTTGCCTTATGAACGGCCGGGTTTGCCGGGTTGGTGAACTGGGACGGGATCAGGCTGTCCGCGATCTCTGCATGGAGTTCTTCTGCTTTTGCAATCGCGCCCTTCATGCCCTTAGCGCCTTCGGAAAGAACGAGCTCCGCGCCATACGCCTTCATGAGCTTTCTTCTTTCAACGGACATCGTGTCAGGCATTACAATGATGGATCTGTAGCCTCTTGCCGTTGCGACTGCCGCGAGACCGATACCGGTGTTACCGGATGTCGGTTCGATGATCGTTGTTGTCGGCTTGAGGATTCCCTTTGCCTCCGCGTCATCGAGCATTGCTTTCGCGATACGGTCCTTGACGGATCCGCCCGGATTGAAGTATTCGAGTTTTGCGAAAACCTTAGCCACAGCGCCTGTGGATTTTTCTAAGTGTGTCAGTTCCAGGATCGGTGTCTTTCCGATGAGCTGATCTGCAGATGTGTAAATGTTTGCCATATTATGTACCTTCTTTCAAGTTTTCCGCGAGGCGCGGGTAGATCTTCACTTTTCTCTTTCTTACATTATACCTTTGCAAAAGCACTATCAAGGTCTGCAATGATATCGTCGATATGTTCTGTACCGATCGACAGTCTGATCGTGTTCGGCTTGATGCCTGCGTCAAGGAGTTCTTCCTCGGAGAGCTGGGAGTGAGTCGTAGATGCCGGATGGATGACCAGAGACTTAACATCGGCAACGTTTGCCAGCAGTGAGAACAGCTCGAGGTCTTCCGTGAACTTCTTTGCCTGCTCGGCATTTCCCTTCAGTTCGAAGGTGAAGATGGAGCCTGCGCCCTTCGGGAAGTAACGGGCATAAAGTGCTTTTTGAGAATCGGAAGCGGAAGCTGCTGCCGGGTGATTTACCTTCTCAACGAGCGGATGATTCTCCAGATACTTAACGACCTTCAATGCGTTCTCCACATGACGCTCTACACGGAGAGACAGTGTCTCAAGACCCTGCAGGAGCAGGAAGGAGTTAAAAGGAGAGATCGAAGCGCCCTGATCACGAAGGAGTGTCGTTCTTGCCTTGATGATGTAAGCGAGATTTCCTACTGCTTCCGTGAATACGACACCGTGGTAAGACGGGTTCGGCTTACTAAGTCCCGGGAACTTGTCGTTTTGTGCCCAGTCGAACTTACCGCCGTCGATGATGAGTCCGCCCATTGCCGTACCGTGACCGCCGATAAACTTCGTTGCGGAGTGAACGACGATGTCTGCGCCGTGCTCGATCGGACGGAGATTATAAGGTGTCGCGAAAGTGCTGTCTACGATCAGCGGGATTCCGTTTTCGTGTGCGATCGCGGAAACTGCCTCAATGTCGAGGATGTCAGAGTTCGGATTACCGATCGTCTCGGAATAAAGAAGCTTCGTGTTCGGACGGATCGCTTTTCTGAAGTTCTCCGGATCGGAAGGATCTACGAATGTAACGGAAATGCCCTGCTCAGCGAGAGTGTGTTCAAAGAGATTGTATGTACCACCGTAAACGTTCTCGGAAGAAACGATGTGGTCACCTGCTGTCGCGATGTTCTGTACGGAGTATGTGATCGCTGCCGCGCCGGAAGCAACTGCCAGAGCTGCCGCGCCACCCTCGAGTGCCGCGATTCTCTGCTCGAGGACATCGGATGTCGGGTTCATGATTCTTGTGTAGATGTTACCACCCTCGGCAAGACCGAAGCGGTTTGCTGCCTGTGCGGCGTCCTTAAATACATAAGATGTAGTAGCGTAGATCGGTACCGCTCTTGCGTCTGTTGCCGGATCGGCGTTTTCCTGTCCTACATGAAGTTGAAGTGTTTCGAATTTATAGTTGCTCATAGTTTTATTATCCTTTCAAAATCAAATGTGTTGTGCTCAGAGGCGTAGGCGGAACATAGCGTGAAACATGTGTTTTTTGCGTAAAAATACACCACGACCGACATACGTCTATTCGCAATATTGTGTTGTAGTACGTGATTCTTCACGTGATAAGGGGGATGCCATCACTATATGGTCCGTGGATGGCGAACACAATGCACCGAATCAGTTCGGAGCAGGACCGGTCAACAACATCGACACATTCGTCCGAAACGATAATTCTTTCTATTCAGTTGGATAAGAAGCTCTCTCATGGTTGCTCATCCTTTTTCTTTCGTTTCGCCTAGTGACTGACTAGGTTGTTTTGAATAATAAACCATTTCGCCTACCATGTCAATAGGTTTTTTCGATAAAATTTTACCCGACTTAAAAAAACAGAAACAGAAATGCTTCCAACGCTGTCGCGCGGGCGATTTCAGCTCGCACGACATAGCGAAAAGCACTTATAAGATATCAATATATTCTCCGGCAAGAGCTTTATTCATGGATCTTACCGCGCAGAATTTTCCGCACATGGAGCAGCTCTCTTCGATCTCCGGGGATCTGTCGTCGCGGATCGCTTTTGCGGTCTCCGGATCGATCGCGCAGTTCCACTGCTCTTCCCAGTCAAACTTTCTTCTGGCGTCCGCCATGCGGTCATCAATATCACGCGCGTGCGGCACTTTCTTCGCGATATCCGCTGCGTGTGCCGCGATGCGGGACGCGATGATGCCCTGCTTTACATCGTCGACATTCGGAAGCGCGAGGTGCTCGGCAGGAGTTACGTAGCAGAGAAATGCCGCGCCGGCTTTTGCCGCGATCGCGCCGCCGATCGCGGATGTGATGTGGTCATAACCCGGAGCGATATCAGTAACAAGCGGTCCGAGAACATAGAACGGCGCGCCGCCACAGATGCGCTGCTGGATCTTCATGTTGGCTTCGATCTCATCCATCGCCATATGACCCGGGCCTTCGACCATGACCTGAACATCCTTCGCCCAAGCACGGCGTGTCAGTTCACCAAGTCTTACGAGCTCTTCGATCTGGCACACATCGGAAGAATCGGCAAGGCAGCCCGGACGGCACGCGTCACCAAGGGAGATCGTGACATCGTACTCACGGCAGATATCAAGTATCTCATCGTAATGCTCGTAAAAAGGATTCTCTTCTCCTGTCATGCACATCCATGCGAAAACGAGCGAACCGCCGCGGGAAACGATATTCATCTTTCTTCCGACTTTCTTGATCTGCTCGATCGTCTTTCTCGTGATACCGCAGTGAAGGGTCACGAAGTCGACACCGTCTTCCGCGTGAAGTCTGACGACGTCGATAAAGTCCTGCGCGGTCAGTGTCGCGAGATCTCTCTGATAATGAATAACAGAATCATATACAGGAACGGTACCGATCATGGCCGGGCATTCGCTTGTGAGCTTTCTTCTGAAAGGCTGTGTATTTCCGTGAGAGGAAAGGTCCATGATCGCCTCGGCACCCATGTCGACCGCCGCCATGACCTTCCGCATCTCGATGTCATAGTCTTTACAGTCCTTCGATACGCCGAGGTTGACGTTGATCTTTGTTCTCAGCATCGAGCCGACACCATTCGGATCGATACAGGTGTGAAGCTTGTTCGCGCAGATCGCGACCTGACCGTCGGCGACCCACTGACGGATCTCTTCCTCTGTTCGAAATTCTTTCTTCGCGACGGCCTTCATCTCCGGGGTAATGATCCCTTTTCTAGCCGCGTCCATCTGTGTCGTGTACTCTCTCATTTTTCTTTCCTCTTTTCTATATTATTAGTGACTGTTACACTTGAGTGTATGTTCAACGTTTCGTTCTACTTTTAGGCATAAAATAGAACAAAACGTAAAAAATACGAAAATTCTACGATTCGTTCTACTTTTGTGAAAAAAATAGAACGAATCGTAGAACACATCTACTGACTCGAACAAGTCTCTGCCTTTTCGTAGAGTGCATAGTTGTGCATTAGCGGTCCGCTCCCCTTCCCGAGATCAAGCCCGGCTTTAAGCGCGCCGGTAATGTAGCTTTTCGCCTTTCGGATACTTTCATCTAACGGTTCCCCGCTCGCAAGGAAAGACGCGATCGCGGACGACAGTGTGCATCCCGTTCCGTGCGTATTCGGATTGTCGATGCGTTCTCCTTTGAAGCTCACTATCGATTCTCGCTGATACAAAAGATCGTTCGCGTCACAGATACTGTGACCGCCTTTGATCAGGACCGCGACCGTTTTTTCGGAATCGTTTCTGCTGATCTTTTCAGAGATCAGCGCCGCGGCCTCGGCCATGTCTTTTTCAGACGAGATCTCCATGCCGGAAAGGATCTCCGCTTCGGGAATATTCGGTGTGATCACAGAAGCCAAAGGCATCAGTTTTTCGACCAAAACATCGACCGCGTCATCAGAGATGAGTTTCGCGCCGGATGTCGCGACCATAACGGGATCGACAACGATATTTCTTGCTTTATAGAAAGACAGTCTTTCGGCAATGACTTCGATCAATTCGGGAGATGACACCATGCCGATCTTTACGGCATCCGGGAAGATGTCCGTAAATACCGCGTCGAGCTGCTTCTTCAAAAACTCGGGGCTCACTTCCATAATACCCGTAACGCCTGTTGTGTTCTGTGCGGTAAGTGCCGTGATGACACTCATCGCGTAGACACCGTTCATGGTCATGGTCTTCATGTCTGCCTGGATCCCGGCGCCGCCGGAACAGTCGCTTCCCGCGATCGTCAAAGCCGTTTTCATGCCTCTACCATCTCCTTCGTCTTAATGAGAAGTTCTTCTGTTGATTTCTTAATGTTTTTCTTTCCGAAGATCGCGGAGATCACGGCAATACCGCAGATCCCCGAGCCCTTCAGTTCGGCTACGTTTTCTTCGGAGATACCGCCGATCGCGACGACCGGGATGCTGACCGCTTCACATATCGCTTTTAATGTTTCAAAAGGAACTTCGATCGCGTCGTCTTTGGAGCCGGTCGGGAACACCGCGCCGACACCGAGATAATCCGCGCCGCGCGCTTCCGCGAGTTTTGCCTGCTCGAGGGTCTGCGCGGAAACACCAAGGATCGCGTCCGGTCCGAGAAGCGCTCTGACATCGCCTGCTTCCATATCGCTCTGTCCGACGTGAACTCCGTCTGCGCCCATTCTTTTCGCGATCTCGACATTGTCGTTCACAACGAACGGGATCCCATGTGCTCTGCAGAGATTCTGGATCGCGATCGCTTCTTTTTCAAAAGCACTTTCCGACAGGTTCTTTTCGCGAAGCTGAATGAATGTCGCACCGCCCGCGATCGCAAGCTCTACCTGCTGGAAGAGATTGAGTTCTCCCGTCCAGCGGCGGTCGGTCACGGCATAAAGAAGAAGTGCGTTTTGAAGCTCTTCTTTGGAGATCTTGGAACGCTTATCTGATCTCATACTTCGCACCTTCTTCCAGTGTTTTCGCGTCCATGTTAAAGATCGCGTCGATGATCCTGTTTCTGTATGTGGAGTTTCCGTCACCCTCCTGCATTCTCGACCAGCCGATCTCGCCCGCAAGACCCATGAGCATGACGGCCGCGGCTACGGCATCGGTCATGTGATCCGGATTGGCAACGGCATACGCTGTCGCGACAGCGGAAAGCTGGCAGCCGGTTCCCGTGATTCGGCTCATCTCCGGTCGTCCGTTTCGGATAACATAGCAGACATCGGCATCGCCGACGAGGTCGATCGCGCCTGTGATCGCGATGACGGCGTTGACTTTCTTGGAAAATGCCTTTACAAAAGCGACCATCTCGTCGAGGTTTTCTTCCGTGACTGCGTCAGCGGCATCGGCATCGACACCCTTTGTCGTTCCCGTTCCCTTAGCAAGTGTCTTGATCTCGGAGATATTACCGCGGATGACGTTCGGGCGAGCCGTGTTGACGACCATCTGCGCGGTCGTTGTACGAAGTGTGCCCGCGCCGGCACCGACCGGGTCAAGAAGGATGACGTGACCTAACGATCTTGCTCGAGAACCTGCAACCGACATGGCTTGGATTGAACGTTCGTTCAGCGTACCAATATTGATATTCAAGCCTCCGCAGATCGAAGTGATCTCAAACACATCGTCAGGCTCATCGGACATGATCGGACTTCCTCCGCACGCCAGAAGCGCGTTGGCGACATCGTTGACTGTGACATAGTTTGTGATGTTGTGGATCAATGGTGTCTTGGCGTGTACCTGTTCCAGGCACTGTCCCGGTGTGAATCTTTTTCCTTCAGTTGCTGTACTCATAAAATACCTCTTTCTGCCTTTTTGGCACGTTTTTAGATCGAGGCTTCTTTTTCGAAAGGAAATAAAAAAGAAGTTCCCCGCTCTGACCGGGTAACTCCTCAAAAACACCTATATGTTCAGGCATCCCTACGTTGGCATTATCCAAATCAGGTTATGGGTCGAAGGTCATTACCTTCCTCTCAGCCTGTAACACAAGCTCCCCTTGTCGTTATTTACGGCGGTAATTCTAGCACATCGAAAAGATCAGTGCAACCACTTCTTAGCGAAAAATACGAGGCTTTAATGATTTTCTTTGGCGAAGTACTTTATATGTTTTTCTGCTATAATAAGGTAAGAATTTTTGATTGATCTCATTTGGAGGCTCAACATGAAAAAAACAGTGGCGATATTGTTGGTTGTTTCTGTTGTTCTGTGCTGCGGATGCAAAAAGAAGTCCATGCGCAGCAAGTATGATGACGATAAAACGATCGAGAACATTGAAGATTTTGAAGAGTATCTCGAAAAGACACTGGACGCGGATAAGAAGAACCAGTCGAACTATGTCACTGAAGACTATGCCAATGGTTTTTATTCCACGGATTTCATTAACGATTCGATGACTTCGATCGGAACGAACAGCTTCCTTCTTCTGAATAAGACTCCGGAAGATCAGCTTACCGATTACGTAAACTATGTAAGAGTGAATACGGATTTCACCAACAAGGGCGAAACACTCGACGGATCTGACCGTCTTCGTTCCACATACGATATCCTGACTTCTTCTTACAGTAATTTCGAAGTAAAAGAGAATGCCGTCGAATACTTCAAGAAGCGCTGCAGCCAGATCGAGACCGCGATGAACTCCACGGCGGATGAGCTGGAGCTTGCCTATGAGCTTGCCGACAGTAACTACAGACCGTGGTACGCCGAGCTCTATCAGGTATATGGTACGGACCACATCGCATTGGAAGATCTCGATGAAAGCATCTACTACTTCAACGAAAAAGACGACTACGGTTACATCCGTTTCAATGTCGACATCAGTACGCTGGAGATCCCGGATCTTGCAAAATCCGATTCTTCCCAACCGATCACGAGAAGACTTTATAACGCAAGTGTCGTTATGGTACTTGATGAAAGTTCGATCATCACGGCATGCAGCTACAGTGTCGTAAATTCCGTTAACGATCCTTCCAAGGATTTCGCTAAGGCGCCGATCGAGGACAATGACGATCTGATCGAGCTTTGCGCGAACCTTGGTCTTCCGGATCCTTACGAAACGGAATTAAGTGATGATCTCGAGATCCGGTTCGGCGGTTACTTACGTATCCAGAGTGAACCTGCTTACGTCATCCACGGCAAAAAGACACGTCTTTCGACACCGAATGACATCTGATCGATCCCGTTTAAATCGTATACAAAAAGAGGCTCTTTCAAATCGGAAAGAGCCTCTTTCTTTATGCGCGAATAGATTTAGTTTTCGTCACTGAAAACAACTTTGTTTCTGCCTGTTTCTTTTGCGACATAAAGCCTTGCGTCCGCGGCGCTGATGTTTTCTTCGATCGACTTGTTCGGATCGAAGAACGCGCATCCGAAGCTCATGGTGCAGCGGATGGTCGTGCCGTCGGCATCAATGTCGGATTCCATGAGTTTGATCCTGACTTCTTCCGCTTTCTTTGCCGCGTAATCGAGATCTGCGTCACGCATGACCATGACGAACTCTTCACCGCCCCAGCGGTAAACGGATTCCTTTTCCGAACAGGTGGATTCGATCAGAGAGGAAGCGAATCTCAAAACATCGTCACCGGCGTTATGTCCGTATGTGTCGTTGACTCTCTTGAACTTATCGATATCGCAGATGAAAAGAGACATCTGTTTACCGGATGTCGGGAGCAGGTATTCCTTAAGCTTTCCACCGAAATCGTAGTAGAACGCCATACGATTCTTAAGGCCCGTCAGACGGTCGTGATGTGAGTCTTCCAGGAATACTTCGGACTCAAGCGCGATACCGCAGATCAAGGCCGCGAGAGAAAGCTTCTTGCTGTCTTCTTCCTCGGAAAAACCCTTGCCATCGTTTTTGTTGATCAGCTGCAGGGCCCCGATGAAGTTTCCGTTGACATCCGCGACAGGCAGAACGAGAACGGACTTTGTGAGATAGCCTGTTTTCTTATCGATGCTCGGATTGAAATCCGGATCCGAATACGGATCGTTCGTGATAACAGTCTTCTTCTCACGAAGGGATTTTCCGACGAGACCGGTGGTGTCAGGCATGACGATCTTATCAACGCCGGTTGCCGTCATTGTCCACAATTCCTGCTTTCTCTTATCCCATTTCCAGAAGCTCGCGCGGTCCGCGTCGACCAGTGTTTTCGCAAGTTCGGTCAGATATGAAAACAAGAGCGCGTGATCCTGACTGTTATTCATGCACATGTCCTTATAAAGGCTGTCAGTGATCCTGAAGATGTTGTTCAAAAGCTGTCCGTTGTTGTTTTCCATGTTCTCCCCCTCCAGAGGCGCGAAATCCGCCCCTGTTCCGTTCATGATATTTCTTATGATGATCTCGTCGTCCATGTGCATGAGGAACACACGAACGCCTTTTTCTACCAGTTCACTTACCTTACCCTTTATGTCTTCGCAGTAAAGATGCACATCCGATCGTCTCGCAGATATTTCCGTATAAAGGATCGATCCCTCCGTCAAGTGCTTTTCGAACGGGATCAGCGTATTCGTATCACCCGTATAGATCACGTTAGCGCCGTCGATCACAAGACGGTATCCGAAGCATTTTCCCTCGAGCTCATCGGTATGTGTGGTCGCGATCGATTCGCCGAACCAGGGTTTTCTCAGGTTCGTTGAAACCAGAAGATCGAAAGATGTCGGATCGCAGCCTTCGATGTTCGTAAGAAGATAGGAAAGATCCTCATACACTCTCATCGACGGAGCGATCACGGTAACGTGCTTCTGTTCGACGTAATGGCAGTACGCGACGAGCATCGGGACACCGCCGACATGGTCGCCGTGTGTGTGCGTGATCAGGACATAGATCGAGTCGTATCCGGAAAGCCCTTTTGCGCGGAGCTTGGAAAAAGAACTCATCGGGCAGTCCAGAAGGACCAGGTCATTACCGTCCGTGAAATACGCGCTGTTATGTTCTTTTGTAAAAGCAGATCCCCTGCCCAAAAACGTAAGCATTTATCACTCCTCCGGTCCAAGCAGTTTCAATACTTCGAAGCCCTCGGCCTTACCCTTCAGTTTGATCGTATCACCGAGAGATTCATATTTCATGCGATCGCCGAGTTTTTCCGCGACAGAGCGGCTGATATAGACCGTTCCGCCCGGCGCGTTAGCCTCGAGTCTGGCGGCCGTATTTACGGTATCACCGATCGCCGTATAGTCCATTCTCTTTTCCGAACCCATGTTACCGACAACGGCAGGTCCGAAGTGAACACCGACGCCGACATTGAGCTCCTCGTTGATTTCTTCTTTCAGTTTCATCGAAAGTGCTTTGGCGCCTTCGATGATATCGAGCGCGGTCTTTGCCGCTGCCATGACCGGATCTTCCTGCGGAAGCGGCGCTCCCCAGAAAGCCATCGTCGCGTCTCCGACGAACTTGTCGAGCGTTCCGTGGTTCTTTTCGATACAAGATGCGGTCATCGTCAGATACTGGTTTAAGATGTGAACGACTTCCTCCGGAGAGAGTCTTTCGGACATCGTCGTAAAGCCTCGGATATCCACGAAAAGTACCGCAATATCACAGAGTTTTCCGCCGAGCTTTAAGTTCTCGGTTCCCTCTTTTAAGATCTCGCCGACGATGCTCGGTGCAACATATCTTTCGAACGTTCTCGTGACATTCTGTCTGGCGATCGCGGCTCTTGTGTAGTTACCTGCCTCCGTGATGATAAACAGCACGATGATTCCCATAGGGAACCAAAGGATATGTGTGATATAACCGGCAGAATAAAGGAGCATTGAACTTCCGATACCGAGAACGAGGAATACGATCAGAAGCGGTACCGTAACAAGAAGTCTTCGGTTATAGCAGAAATAGAAGAACGCGAAGCATACGATACCCAACACCAGAAGCTGGATCGTATCGGAGACTTCCGTTTTGTAGTTTCCGTCAAGATAGCACTGAGCAACATTTGCCTGGTATTCCACTCCGTACATCGGCGTGGATCTGTCGATCGCGGTGATGTAAGCATCCTGAATACCTGTCGTAAACAGACCGATGAATACGATCTTTCCCGCAAAGAACGAAGGCGGTACTTCTCCGTCGATGACCTGGCTTAAGGAGATACCGTCATAGTAGCCGTCCGGTTTTGCGGAAAACGGAACATAGAAATGACCTCTTTCATCTACCGGCGGATCTTCGATCGTCATGCCGTTCTTTTCGGCATAGATCCTTGCCGCCTGATAGGCCATGGAATAGACTCGCTGTCCGTCCGGTTCGACGTAAAGGACCGCGTGACGAAGGACACCGTCCTTATCCGGCATGGCGTTGATGTGACCCTGCGTAGTAACGTTTTTCAGTTCGTCGTAGGGTTCTTCGTATCCCAATATCGCGTAGTCATCTATCGTGACCGCGCCCGATCCGAAGGAGTATTTCGATCCGAGATTGGCGGTCGTAGCCGTAATGACATTTCCTAAGTTTTCGGCAGCGTCGGCAAGCCTTTTATCGGATTCTTCGTTGGTGGTTCCCAAGTACTGCACATCGATCGCGACGACCGCAGGCTTATTTTCCGGATCTGACCCAAGAGCTTCGAGTGCCGACGCCATGATCGATCGATCCCACGTGCTGTACGGGCCAAAACGCACGATATCTTCTTTCGTGATACCGATCAGAAGGATATCGCCGGAAACGGCTTCCGGCCTTTGGAAAAACTTATCCTGCATCCACTGGTCGGTGCTTCGGAGATATCCTCTTCCGCAGAAGAAGGTAACGATCAAAGCTCCGATCAGAGCAAATATAAGTTTTCGATTGGTCTCGTTTTTCATAAGCATTAAGCGGAGGTGGAATAGTAAACTACAGGCTCCTCTTCATCGTCCAGATAAAAATAGTCATAGCCACCGTCATCATTCTCTTCACGATCAAGATGCTGCCAGTCCTCATTGATATATCCGATGTATTCAAATGCGACCGGGCTGTCTCCGCCTTCATTCATTTGATGCGTCAGAATGTATACAGATCCGTCACCATTCGGATCCCAGACGCTCTTAATGTAAGCATTATACTCATCGTCTTCGGGGATCTCCGGACCCGGATTATTCGATTCATTTGCCGGATCCTCTTCCGAAGGTTCAGACGGCGTGGACGAAGAACCGGAAGGCTCCGATGAAGAGCCTGAAGGCTCAGATGACGAACCCGACGGTTCGGATGAAGAACCTGACGGCTCAGACGAAGATTCCGACGGCGTCGGGTCAGGCGTCGGAGTCGGTGTGGTCTTATTCTTCTTCGGCTTCGACGGCTTGGTCGGGTCATCCGGATCGGATGGCTCGGACGGGTCAGACGTATCAGACGTATCGCCTTCCGATGGCTCGGATGTCGGCGGATCTTCCTTTGAAGGATCGGATGATTCTTCACTGCTTTCTTCCGACTCTGTAGGATCGATGTCCTTATACGGATCCTCGAAAAGGGCTAAGATCTCTTCCTTACTCCAGCCTGTATCCTCGCAGACCTTGTTGAGGAGTTCCTCATTCTCCGCGATCATCGACAGCGTGAAGTAGTTTAAGTCTTCCACATCGACCTCTTCTTCCTCAAATGTTACGGTGTTTTCCGTTCTGTCGGAATATGTGTAGACCTTGACCTTATGACCTGCTTCGCAGTCGGTCTCTTTGACTTCGCCGGTATCGGGGTTCTTCGCGACAATATGGACCTTGCCGTCGGTGATAATGACCGCCGGTCTTCCGTCGTCATCACAGAAAACATAGCCGGATGTACCGCGGATGCCGACCGTCATAGTCGATGTCTTGATCTCAAAGGATTCATCGTCATTGAGTTTCTCGGTGACTTCGAAGTAAAGGCCGCCTTTTGTCAGCTTCAATTCGAGCTTTTTGCCGCTCTTAAGGAATTCCGCGCGGCTGTCCGACTGAAGTGTGACGATCTTGCTGTCGTCAAGTCCGACGGAAGCAAGTCCGTCAAAACCGGTATTCAAAGCGTCTCCGCTCTGGAAACGGATATTGTCGATGACAGGCTTTTCTCTTCCCTGCGCGTCCTCGATGTTGACCGTTCCTTCTACACGAAGAAGACGCATCGTATTTGCCGTGATACCGCTTTTCGAAAGCAAGAGCCAGACGACGATGATCGCGGCGATAACGAGCACGATCGCTGCGGAAATAATGATCTTTGTCTTAAGAGATAAACCTTTGATCTTATCTATCAGAACCATATGAACTTCCCTTGTACTTCTCCCCCGTCAATAGTTGACAAACTTATTTTATAATATTTGCCCGAGGAAATAAAGACAGAAGGGGTCATTTCCAACGACCGATCGCCTTGAGTTCTTCGACTCTCTTTCTCTTTCTGATGTGCTCGAGGGCAAATATCAGGACTTTGATGATGACCATCTCCGCAACGGCAAAGAGCATCAGGATCTTAAGTTCGTACGCGGTAAGGTCTGTGACCTTGTAGTAGTAGCGTGTGAACGGGATCAAGAGCGAGAAGATAAATCCGAAGAACATCAGCTGGATAACGATCGAACGGTAAGTGTTCAGAGGTCTGCTGATATGAACGAGCAGCATGAATGCCGCGATCGCCATAAGGTATGTGGCGATCATGCCGATGCTGTCAGCGGGAATGTTCCTTTTCTCACCGAACATGGAAAGAACAGCGATCGTGAAGAAGGCCGTAAATGAGGCAGGTCCGGCATTCGTTAAGATCTTTCGGAAGAACTCCTGTTTCTGCTTTCTGATGTTGGGCTCAAGAGACAGAAGGAATGCCGGAACACCTGTGTTGAAAAGTGTTACGAGCGCGACCTGTGCCGGTTTGAGCGGATAGGTAAACGACGCTACGATCGCGCAGATCGCAAGCAGCGCCGAGAAAATGTTCTTAAAGAGGAAGACCGTAGACGATCTTGTAATGTTGTTGATGATCTGGCGGCCTCTGGAAACGATGTCCTTCATGCGCGAAAAGTCGGAGTCCAAAAGAACGACCTGCGCCGCCTGTCTGGCCGCGTCGGAACCGTTGCCCATTGCGATGGAGCAGTCTGCTTCCTTCATGGCGAGGATGTCGTTAACACCGTCACCGGTCATGGCGACTTTCAGTCCGAACTTCTTAAGCGCGAGAACGATGCTCTTCTTCTGCTCCGGCTTAACACGTCCGAAGACCGTATATTTCTTAACGGCTTCTTCGATATCTTCTTCCGTTTGAAGAGTTGTCGCGTCGACGTATTTGTCGGCGTTCTTGATGCCGACTTGGGTCGCGATCTTACTTACCGTCAGCGGGTTATCACCGGAAATGACTTTGACCTCAACGCCCTGCTCTCTAAAGTAAGCAAAGGTCTCTTCGGCATTTTTACGGATACCGTTCTTAAGGACGATGAACATCACCGGAGCGATGTGTCCGTCTTTTTCAACTTCCGCGAATACCAGGACACGAAGTCCCTGATTTGCCTGTTCTTCGATCATATCGCTGTTCTTGCCGTAATCCTCTTTTGAAAGAAGGATATCCGGAGCGCCGAGGCGATAGGTCTTATCCTTTAAGATGACCTCGGAATACTTCAGTTTGGAAGTAAACGGAGTTACCTGACAGTCGGTAAATACTTCGCCCTTATCAAAGTAAGCGACAAGTGCGTTCATGGTGATGTTGCCGTCGTCAACGGTCGCGATATAGCGGGAAAGAAGCTGTCTTTCGGAAAGCATGAACTTTTCCGGATCGTCCACTGTCTTTCTCTTTCCGTCAGGTCCCATCGGAGCGAAGATATCAGTAACGCTCATATCGTTTGATGTGATCGTACCTGTCTTATCGACGCAAAGGACATCGACACGTGCGAGTGTCTCGATACTTCTCATGTCGTGGAGAAGGACCTGTTTCTGCGCAAGGTGCATCGCGCCGAGCGCAAGAGCGACTGTCAAAAGGAGATAAAGACCTTCAGGGATCATTCCGATGATCGCGCCGACCATGGCAACGATGGATTCACTTACCGTTAAGTGGTTGATCGTGACGCCTTCTACATAAAGAGCGATACCGAGCGGGATGATCAGGATACCGGCGATCTTGATGATCAATTCGATGTTTTTGACCATCTCGGACTTCTTGTCTTTGATCTCACGGGCCTTTGTTGTCAGCTGTGCGGCGTAGCAGTCTTCACCGACCGCGGTAAGCTTCGCTTTACCTTTGCCGGAAACAACGAAAGATCCGGACATCAGGGTGCCGCCCTCTGTCTTTTCGATCTCGTCCGCCTCACCGGTCAGAAGAGATTCGTTTACGTTTAATGTACCTTCACAAAGTTCGCCGTCAGCCGGGATCTGCTGACCGCCCTCCAGGAAGAGGATATCTCCCTTTTCCAGTTCATCCATAGGGATCGTGACTGTTTCACCGTTTCTTTCGACGGTATAGTTCGACTGAGCCAGTACGCTTAACTGGTCAAGGACCTTCTTGGAACGCAGCTGCTGGAAAATACCGATACCGGTGTTCGCGATGATGATCGGCAGAAATGCCAGGTCTCTATAGGATCTCGCGATGATCAAAAGTACCGCGATGACCGCGAATACAAGGTTAAAGTAAGTGAATACGTTATGGAATATAATGGCTCCCACCGTATCATTTCTTGCGGATATTCTTATCTTTTTCTTTTCTGATGCCATAATCTGTCTGCGCCGAGCGTCCTTTCTCCTTGAGACGACCCGGCAATAGGATTCCTTTCTTTTATTCCCTCTTTGAAAGAATCTGACCAAATCCTATTGTACCATGTTTACGCTATTACTCAAGACAAAATGAGCCTTTGCGCCGTGGCACAAAGGCTCTGTTCGTTATCGTCTCAAAAAGCTCAGCCGATGAGATACGCGCGGCAGGGAGCTCCGTCCGCTCCGCCCAGATTGATCGGCGCGGCGCTTAAGAAGTACTTGCCTTCCGGAACCTTCGAAAGCTCGATGCCTTCGAGAAGTACGATACCTTTTCCGAGAAGGACCAGATGGATCGGCGCCGGATCCTCCATGGGGCCGACGGTCTGGCTTTCGTTTCCTAAAAGAAGGATGCCTGCTTCGGCAAAGATCTCCGCGGCTTCTTTGGTAACGACGGCGTCCCCTTTAATGAGGATCCGCTCGGCGGCACCGGCATCTTTAGCCGCGGATAAAAGTGCTTTTGCGTCATCGGCGGAAACGTTTCCGTTCACCGTTCCGACATAGCAATCACCGACAAACGAAGAAAGATCGACCTGATCGATCGTTTTGCCGTCACCGATGAAATGGAAAGGCGCGTCGACATGCGTGCCGTTATGGGCACACATGGAAAACTTCGTAAGGTTACACACGTCACCGTTTGCCGTCGAAAGCACGCGCTCACCGACAGGCTGCGGATCGCCCGGAAAAACACGGCATGTGAACAGTTCCTGCGTAATATCGTAGATCATGGCATAGTTCCTTCAAACTTCGGAAGACTCTTGGCTTTTTCAACTGCCTCTTCGAGCATCATACCATAAAACTCACCCGCGGCGAGGTTTCTGCCGGATCTTTTATCGTCGACAAAAGCACCGACAACGACCCCCGGCAGCGAGCTCTCTGGAGAGTTGGGAGCCGCGCTGCCGCCGAGGTCGGTACGGCACCATCCTGGGTCAGTCACGTTGATGCAAATATCGGTGCCGTCATATTTTCCCGCAAGGTCACAAGTGACCTTGTCGAGTGCTGCTTTACTGGCCGAATAGCCGGCCTGCTGGGGCTCGTTTCGAATACCGCTCGTCGTGTTGACGATGCGGCCGAAGCCCGTCTTTTCCATTTTCTTCAAAAAGTGATAGGTGATCATCATCGGAGCGATCGTGTTGATCTTAAAGCTCTTCTCATAATCTTCAGCGGGGGTATCCAGATACTCGTTTCTATACGCGACCTGAACTCCGGCATTATTCAAAACGATGTCAACGGTCACACCGAGCGCATCGATCTCGGAAAGCATCTTTTCCACCTGGGAAAGATCGGATAATTCCGCCTCTACGACAACGGCGTCAACGCCGCATTCACGGACTTTACCGAGGATACCTTCGCAGTGCTCTTTCGTTCTTGCGTGAAGGATGAGGTTACATCCTTTCTGCGCCAGGAAAAGCGCCGCTCCATATCCGATTCCTCTAGCCGCGCCTGTAACTAAGGCCCAGCGTCCTTTTACGTCAACCATTATGAAATCCCCCCTCGACGAAACAAGGGTATCATTCGAGTTTTTTCGTTGCAATAAAAATGGGGAATGATGAACAATAAGTGCAACTATTCCCCAAAATATTGATATTTTTAATTTGACGTTCAAAATACCTGAAATGTATCAGAATCCGAGATCTTCGTTTACCAGAACAACATGGATGCGATCCGCGTGACGAGAGAATCTTGTAATCAGGAACTGACAGCAGATGGTGTCAGGAGACTTACAGTTCATGCACGCGCCCGTCTTCGAGCAAGGCGTGGAAAGACCGAAACGTTGGCAGTTTACCGGAGCCGCGATATTTCTCGCGCGCTTCATGGCGGAATCGATATCGCTCGTGATCTTATTCATGCCGACGATGAATACGACTTTTCTCGGTCCCTGCGCGATCGCGGATACACGGTTCGCGTTTCCGTCGATATTGACGAGGATACCATCATCGGTCATGGCATTCGCAGAAGAAATGAAGACATCCGCGTCGTAAGCCGCGAGCATCGCCGCGCGCTTATCTTCGTAGTTATCACGATCGATGAAGTTGTAGTTTCCGTTTTTCAGAGCGTCGACCAGGCCGATCTCGTGCGCGCTCATCGCGCCGCCCATCGTGACCGAGGAACCCTCCGGAATGAGCTCAAGTGCTTTTGCCAGAGCCTCTTCTTTTGTCTCGGCAAAATAGCCCGTCATGTTTCTGGACTTAAGTCCGTCGATGATCTTCTTCGAAAGAAGCGTATTTCTCTGTTTCTCGATTTCGTGCATAGGACAACCTCCCTTTCCGGATCAAAGCGACCGGCTTTCGTTATGTCCCATTGTATCGGGTTTTTTCTTCTTTCTCAATAAGTCTCTTACGCCAGAACTCCGTGTCCGCCCATGAGGTACTTATCGCATTCTCTTGCGGCTCCGCGGCCTTCTGTCAGTGCCCATACGACGAGAGACTGGCCTCTTCTCATATCGCCGGCAACGAAAACACCATCCACATTCGTTTGGAATTTTCCGAACTCCGCGGAGACATTGGATCTTCCGTCACGGTCGAGTTTCAGCGCGGACGGAACCGTATCTTCCGGTCCGAGGAAGCCCATCGCGAGAATAACAAGATCCGCGTCGATCGTCTTTCTGGTCGAATCTACAGGTACCGGGATCATTCGGCCGGATTTGTCATCCTTCTGCCAGGAGACCTGAACAACCTGAAGCTTCTTGACGTTGCCCTTGCTGTCGCCGATGAATTTCTCGGTCGACATGAAATACTGTCTCGGATCATCGCCGTATACTGCGGCAACTTCTTCCTGGCCGTAATCGACTTTCTTAACGAACGGATACTCCGGCCACGGGTTATTCGCCGCGCGCTTTTCCGGAAGCGGTCCCATGATCTCAAGCTGTGTAACGCTCTTAGCGCCTTGACGCGTCGCGGTCGCGGAGCAGTCCGTACCGGTATCACCGCCTCCGATGATGACGACGTGCTTGCCCTTTGCGGAGATCGCAAGATCCGGAGCCGGGCCTTCCTTATCGAAGTGATCCTTCGCGAAAAGCGCCTGTGTATTTGTTCTCAGGTAATCGACCGCAAAGTGGATGCCCTTCAGATCTCTTCCTTCGACAACGAGGTTTCTCGGCTTGGTCGCGCCACAGCACAGAACTACCGCGTCAAAAGAGCTCTTGATCTCTTCTACGGTGATGTCTTGCCCGACTTCGACACCGCACTTAAACTTCACGCCTTCCTCTTCCATCAGTTTGACACGACGGAGGATGACCTGTTTATCAAGCTTCATGTTCGGGATACCGTACATGAGAAGTCCGCCCGGACGGTCCGCTCTTTCAAAAACGGTGACACTGTGACCCGCGTGATTGAGCTGATCCGCACAGGAAAGTCCTGACGGGCCGGAACCGATGACCGCGACTTTCTTACCTGTGCGGCTCTTCGGCGGATTCGGTTTCATGTAGCCTTTTTTCCACGCGGTCTCGGAAAGGAACCATTCGTTATTTCTGACCGAAGTCGACGCGAAGTTATGTCCGCAAGTGCAGGCGCCTTCGCAGAGCGCCGGACAGACACGGCCGGTAAACTCCGGGAAACCGTTGGTTTTTCTCAACCTTCTGTATGCGTCTTCGAAATGACCCTGATACAGAAGATCGTTGAACTCAGGGATCAGGTTGGAAAGCGGGCAGCCTGTGGCACCACGTCCCAGGAACATACCGGTCTGGCAGAACGGTACACCGCAGTCCATGCAGCGCGCGCCCTGGGTCCTGGCCGCTTCTTCACTCTGGTACATCTGATGTACTTCGCGGTAATCATGGATACGTTCTTTGACATCACGATCCGGGCCGATGGCTCGTTCGTACTCCAGGAATCCGGTGTTCTTACCCATTGATCTTCCCTCCCTTTTTGCTTGTCGAAGAAGATGTCTTCTTCGCTGCTGTCTTCTTTACTGCCGGCTTCTTGGCGGCAGGTGCTTTTTTCGCGGAAGAAGTCTTCTTAACTTCCGGCTTTTCTTCTACGACCTTGACCGGAGCTTCTGCCTTACCTGTTGCCAGTTCAAAGGCCATCAGGACAGCTTCGTCACCTTCGTAACCGTCTGCCTTGACCTCGGCGAGCTTCTCGTTGAACTTCGCGTAATCATAAGGCAGTACCTTGACGAAACGGCCGATGAGATCATCGAAGTTGGTCAGGATATGTTCCGCGTATGTGCTCTGCGTGTTCTTGACGTGCTCGCTGATCTGGGATCTTACAAACTCGATCTCATCCGCATCGGAAAGCGGCAGCAGCTCGACCATTTCCTGATTGCAGCGCTGGGCAAAATCGCCGTTTGCGTCATAGACATATGCGATACCGCCGGACATACCTGCGGCGAAGTTTCTTCCAGTAGGTCCGAGGACGATCGCGCGTCCGCCTGTCATGTATTCGCAGCCGTGGTCACCGACACCTTCGACAACTGCCGTAGCACCACTGTTTCTCACGCAGAAACGTTCACCTGCGATACCGCTGATATAGGCTGTACCAGATGTCGCGCCGTAGAGGGCAACGTTACCGATGATCGTGTTTTCTTCAGATCTGAAGTTTGCTTCTCTGTCCTTACGAACGACGATCTTACCACCGGAAAGTCCTTTTCCGACATAGTCGTTCGCGTCACCTTCGAGACGCAGTGTCAGGCCGCTCGGGATAAACGCGCCGAAGCTCTGACCGGCAGATCCTCTGAAGTGTACGTCGATGGAGTCAGCCGGAAGTCCCTTCTCACCGTGAGCACGTGTGATCGCGGAACCGAGCTGGGTACCTGCGGCACGGTCGGTGTTGTGGATCTCCAGAGAAAGAGATACTTTTCGATCTTCATGCAGAGCCGGCTCGGAAAGCGGGATCAGTACCTTATAGTCCAGCGTATCCTCAAGCTTGTGATCCTGAGATACTGTATGGTGAGTAACGACTGTGGAGTCAAGCTGCGGACGGTAAAGGATCGCAGAAAGATCGATACCTGTGGACTTCCAGAACTTGATCGCCTTGTTGACACGGAGCATGTCGGATCTTCCAACCATCTCGTCGATCGTTCTGAAGCCGAGCTGAGCCATGATCTCACGAAGTTCTTCTGCGATGAAGCGCATGAAGTTAACAACGTATTCCGGCTTACCTTCGAACTTAGCACGAAGCTTCGGGTTCTGTGTCGCAACACCGAACGGACATGTATCGAGGTTACATACACGCATCATGGCACATCCGAGAGCAACCAGCGGTCCTGTGGCAAAACCGAATTCCTCGGCGCCCAGCAGGCACGCGATCGCGACATCACGACCGGTCAGGAGCTTACCGTCTGCCTCGACCGTGATACGGGAACGAAGGTCGTTCAGGAGCAGTGTCTGGTGAGCTTCCGCAACACCGAGTTCCCACGGAAGACCCGCGTGGCGGATCGACGTTCTCGGAGCGGCACCTGTACCTCCGTCATAACCGGAGATCAGGACGACGTCAGCTCTTGCTTTTGCGACACCTGCGGCGATCGTACCGACACCGACTTCGGAAACGAGCTTGACGTTGATCCTTGCGAAGCGGTTTGCGTTCTTTAAGTCATGGATCAGTTCCGCAAGATCCTCGATCGAATAGATATCGTGGTGCGGCGGCGGAGAGATAAGACCTACACCCGGTGTGGAGTGACGGGTCTTTGCGATCCAAGGATACACCTTACCTGCCGGGAGCTGTCCGCCTTCACCAGGCTTAGCACCCTGCGCCATCTTGATCTGAATTTCCTTTGCATGTACGAGGTAATCGGAAGTAACACCGAAACGTCCGGATGCGACCTGCTTGATCGCACTCATCTTCGAATCGCCGTTAGCCATTCTCTCGTATCTTTCCGGATCCTCACCACCTTCACCGGTGTTGGACTTACCGCCTAAGCGGTTCATCGCGATCGCCAGTGCTTCGTGCGCTTCCTTACTGATGGAACCGTAGGACATCGCGCCTGTCTTAAAGCGCTTTACGATGTTCTCGACCGGCTCGACTTCATAGATGGAGATCGGCTGCTTACTCGGAACGAATTCCAGAAGGCCCCTGATGGTGCAGAGTCTTTCGTTTTCTTCGTTCAGGCCGCGGCTGTATTCCTTAAAGAGGTTGTAGTCACCCTTTCTAACGGCATTCTGAAGCTGGTAGATCGTCTTCGGGTTGAACATGTGGTATTCACCGTCTTTACGCCACTGGTAAACACCGCCTGTCTCAAGACCCGGCTGTGTCTCTGCCTTCTTAAATGCAGATTCCATACGGCTTCCGACTTCTTTTGCGATCTCATCCAGACCGATACCGCCGATACGGGAAGCGGTCGATGTGAAATACTTATCGATGACTTCTTCACCGATACCGAGTGCTTCGAAGATCTGTGCGCCCTGGTAACTCTTTACCGCGGAGATACCCATCTTCGACAGGATCTTAACGATACCGTGGCGGGCGGCGTTGATGTAGTTGTCGATCGCGACATCGAGGTCCTTATCAAGACGCTGATGAGCGATCTCATCTGCGATCGTCGCATATGCCATGTACGGGTTGATCGCGGAAGCACCGTAACCGACGAGCAGTGCGAAATGATGTACTTCTCTCGGTTCACCGGACTCCAGAACGATCGAAGTCATGTGACGCTGACCCTTTCTAACGAGGTGCTGGTGCAGACCGGAAACGGCAAGCAGTGCCGGGATCGGGCTCTTATCCGCATCCGCGTCACGGTCGGAAAGAACTAAGATATTCGTACCCTTCTCAACTGCGTCAGATGCTGCCTTGCAGAGAGCGTCCATGGCCTTTTCAAGTGTATGTCCGTCACCGTTTGCTTCGTAAAGGATCGGCAGAACAACGGACTTAAAGCCCTTTCTCTTGATGTTCTTTACGGCGGCGAGTTCTTCGTCCTTTAAGATCGGGCAAGGAAGTGCGATGTGACGTGCGTCAGTTGCCTTCGGCTCGATGATGTTGCCCTCATTTCCGAGGTACATTCTTTCCATGATGACGATGTCTTCACGGATGCAGTCGATCGGCGGGTTGGTTACCTGAGCGAACAGCTGCTTGAAGTAGTTGTAAAGGAGCTGTGGCTTATCGGAAAGCACCGCGATCGGGCTGTCGTTACCCATGGCACCGATTGCTTCGGCACCGGTATTGGCCATCGGGATGACCATCTTTCTTATATCTTCATATGTGTATCCGAACATCTTCTGCTTTACTTCGATATCAGATACAGCAGACTTAGAAGCCTTTGCTGCCTTGGCAGGTGCTTTTGCCGAAGACTTATAATCATCGACCAGATCGGAAAGCTTGACCATATTCTCATCGATCCACTGCTTGTAAGGATGAGCGGTCGCAACCTTCTTCTTGATCTCTTCGTTTGTGATGATTCTTCCTTCTTCGGTATCGATCAGGAGCATTCTGCCCGGACGCAGACGGTTCTTGCTGATGACACGGTCTTCCTGGACCGGCAGAACACCTGCCTCGGAAGAGAGGATGACATAACCGTCTTCCGTAACGACGTATCTTGCCGGACGAAGTCCGTTTCTATCGAGCGTTGCGACGATGCTTCTGCCGTCCGTAAATGCCAGAGCTGCAGGACCGTCCCAGGGCTCCATAAGCATGCTGTTGTACTCATAGAATGCCTTGACGTCTTCGTCCATCTGCTCGTGCTTGATCCACGGTTCCGGAACCATCATCATGGCGGTCTCGGCAAGGGATCTTCCGGACAGCGTCAGGAACTCGAGTGTGTTATCGAACATCGCCGAGTCGGAGCCGTTCGGGTTGATGATCGGAAGTACTTTTTCCATATCGTCGCCGAAAGCCTTGTTGCTGATGGAAGCGGATCTTGCGTACATCGCGTTGATGTTACCTCTCAAGGTATTGATCTCACCGTTGTGGATGAGGTAACGGTATGGATGCGCACGCTCCCAGCTCGGGAATGTGTTCGTGCTGTAACGGGAGTGAACGAGCGCCAAAGCGGAGTCGAAGGACAGATCCTTCAGGTCGAGATAGAAAGCATCCATCTGTTCCGGTGTGAGCATGCCCTTGTAGACGATCGTTCTTGTGGAAAGGCTGGCAAAATAGAAGTAGCGCGGATCGGTCTCGGTGAGTTCGATCGTTCTCTTTTCCAGCTTCTTTCTTATAACATAAAGAGCTCGGTCAAAGGCGATACCTGCTTTTGTCTTATCCCCTCTGCCGATAAATACCTGTGCGATATAAGGACGGTTTTCTTTCGCGGTCTGACCGATCGTGCTTTCATTGACCGGAGTATCACGCCAGCCCAGTACGACCTGTCCTTCTTCTTCAACTGCCTTATCGATGACTCTCATGCACTTTTCGCGCGCGTCACTTTGTCTCGGCAGGAAGACCATACCGACACCATAATCACCTGCCTGCGGGAGAATAATGTTTTCTTCCGGGCAGACCTTTCTGAAAAATGCGTCCGGGATCTGAAGGAGCATACCCGCACCGTCACCGGTGTTCTCGTCACTGCCTTCACCACCACGGTGTGCCAGATTTGCAAGAATCTTAAGACCGTCTTTCACCGTCTGGTGAGTTCTTTTGCCGTGAATGTTTACGACAAAACCGATGCCGCACGCATCGTGTTCAAATTCAGGAGAGTACAGTCCTTGCTTTTGCATCATCATTTTCTTTTCCTCCTCAGGTCTGAAAAGGTTCCCGGGGAAGATGCGAAAACGACAAGGCGCCAAGCCCTGCCGGCCTTCTCACCATGATTTTCACGGTGATCCCGGGAAGCACTTAGCGCCTTTGCTAGTATTCGATGGATACATCTTACCAATTTGCAAGTTTTAATGCAACAACTTGCAGAATTAAGAGCAAAAAACGATAAAAAATGTACATTATTTGTTTAACGATGCAGTTACCTTCTGCTAATTATTCATTTTCAATCAGCAGATTGCACAAGAATATCGATCGCTTCATCGAAGCTTTTTGCTTTTTCCGACTGAAGCATCATCCTTACTTTTGACATGTAATATCTGCTTCTGTATTTCTCCGGGATCAGACTGTTATATGCGGAAAGCTCCGTGGCCAGGAAATCGCTTTTTCTTTCAAGCTCATCCAGTTCTTTTCGCATATCTTCACGCTTCTTTAGCGCGTACGTTTCATCGTTGGTCTGCTGTTCTTGAATGTATCTCTTTTCTTTTTCATCTCGGCGGGCTTTGATGACCAGGTTCATAATGATGATCCCGACAGCAAGGAGAACGATCACAAAAAGCGCGATCCCCTGATATGTACCCTTACCGCCACTTGCAAAATCTTTCACAACAGCCATGAGCAGAATATAAAAGGCAACTACGAAAAATAAAAGGATCGAGAACACGATCATTATCGCTTTCAATGCCGATTCGCCGGCACCCTGGACCGATGGCTCATACTTACAAGTCCGGAGAGGCTTTTCAAGTGCCTCTTCATAATGTTTTATATCTTTTTCCGTCTTTTCCAGATCGGCGAATTGATCTTGAAGTTTCTTAGCTAATTCGATGCTTTCAACCCTGTTCATTTTTCTTTCCTCATTGCGGCTTTCATCGCTTCACAAATGCCCTTTTTATCCATATTCCCGAACCTCTCAACCTATCCGGCACTCATTTTTCGTGCCACATGTAACCCTGTTGAAAATACAATACCACGTCTTCTATCGAATTGCAACACTTATTTATCGTTTTTCGATAAATTTATTATGTTTTTCATTAAGGGAGTTTATCTCCAAACAAAAAGAAGCCGCCTCGATGAGACGGCTCCTTCCGCAATAAAATATCACGGTCACTTTGTCTTTATTGCATTTACTGCCGCGTCGTAATCATTCTTACTGACATATACGGCACATATCGTCGGAAGCGAAGGATTCTGTCCGAAACGTCCGACTCCGGCTCCGCGCACCAGATCCGCCGTGTGCTCGGCGTCATAGTTTTTGATATCGTACTTGATGCCCGCTTTTTTCAGTGCGCTCGTGATCACGAAAAACTTATCGTTCTTCGGTCCGCTGTAGATCTCTCGCTTCAAAAACATCATATCGATCACCATTCCTATTCGTGATAGGAAAGATTATATCAATAACGATCAGCTTTCGCCATAGATCTCCTTGATACGCTTCATCGCTTCGATCGTATTGTCACGGGTGTTGAAGGAAGTAAATCTTACGTATCCTTCACCGCATTCGCCAAAGCCGCTTCCCGGTGTGCAGATAACATTGGCACGAACCAGAAGATCATCGAAGAAGGCCCACGAGCGCATTCCGTGCGGGCACTTGACCCAGAGATACGGAGAGTTCTTTCCGCCTGTGAAAGGCCACTTCAGTTCAGAGAAAGTCTCCGCCATGATGCGTGCGTTCTCCTTGTAGTAAGCGATGTTCTCGGAGATCTCTTCATAACCCTGATCTTTGAGGCACGCGGCTGCCGCGCGCTGAACCGGATAAGCAACCCCGTTGAACTTTGTCGTCTGGCGTCTAAGCCACATCTTACGAAGCTGAACACCGTCACGGATGAGTCCTGCAGGAACGACCGTATATCCGCATCTGGTTCCGGTAAATCCTGCGGTCTTGGAGAAAGAACAGAACTCGATCGCGCATGTTCTTGCGCCTTCGATCATGTAGATCGAACGCGGGATCTCCGGATCGGAAATAAAAGATTCATAAGCCGCGTCATAAAGGATAACGGAGCCGTGTGCGTTTGCGTACTTGACCCACTGCTCGAGACGCTCCTTGTCATAAGCCGCGCCGGTCGGGTTGTTCGGAGAACACAGGTAGATAATGTCTGCCTCAAGTCCCGAATACGGCATCGGAAGAAAATCGTTATCGGCGGTCGCGGAAAGCTTGATGATCTTTCTTCCGGCCATAACGTTTGTATCAACATAGACCGGATAGACCGGATCGGTGACCGCAACGACGTTGTCCTTATCAAAGATATCGAGGATGTTTCCCAGGTCGCTTTTCGCGCCGTCGGAAACAAAGATCTCATCGCTGAAAAGCTTTACTCCGCTGGTTCTTGCGTAGTACGCGGCGATCTCATCACGAAGAAATTCATAGCCCTGTTCCGGACCATAGCCGTGGAAGCCTTCTGCGGTGCCCATCTCTTCAGCTGCCTTGATCATCGCATCTACCGCAGATCTGCAAAGCGGTCTTGTGACATCGCCGATGCCCATCTTGATCAGAGTCGCACCGTGGTTATCCGCCATGAACTTTCGAACTCTCTCGGCGATCTCCGAGAAAAGATATGTTTCTTCAATGTTCTGGTAGTTCGTGTTGATCTTCATTTTCTATTTCCTCCTACTTCACTACATCACGCTTTTTGAAAAGCGCCCTACTGAACTTTTATATTTCGATCTCACCGGTAAAGCTGATCACGGCAGGTCCCGTCATCAGGACACGTTCATCGGTGTAGTTGATCACGAGTTCACCGCCGTTTAAGATCACGCGAACGTCCTCGCCCTTATTGGCATATCCGTTCAGGCAGGCCGCAACGACTGTCGCGCAAGTGCCCGTTCCGCACGCCCATGTCTCACCTGCACCTCTCTCCCATACACGCATGCGCAGAAGGCCCGGATTGATGATCTCGACGAATTCGGTATTTACTCTTTTCGGGAAGATCGGATGGTGTTCGAACTTCGGACCGACCGCCTCGAGATTCAGATGCGCGACATCACGCACAAAAAGGACCGCGTGCGGGTTTCCCATGGAAACGCATGTGATCTTCGCGGTCTCATTTCCGATCTTAATTTCGCGGTCGACGATCTGTTCGCCGGGGAGATCTACCGGGATCTGCTGAGGATCCAGGATCGCCTTTCCCATATCAACACAGGCACCGACAGCAGATCCGTCAGGACCGATCTGCATCTTCAGAGTCTTAACACCACACTTGGTTTCGATCGTCAGTGTATCCTTCTTCACACCCCAAATATCGTGAACGAACTTTCCGACGCAACGGATACCGTTTCCGCACATCTCGCTTTCCGAGCCGTCAGAATTGAACATGATCATTCTGCCGTCGGCAACTTCCGAAGGAGCTACGAGGATCAGGCCGTCCGATCCGATTCCGTAATGTCTGTCGGAGATTTTCACGGAAAGTGCTGAAGGATCTTCGATATCGTACTTGCGCGCGTCGATATACACATAATCGTTGCCGCATCCCTGCATCTTTACAAATTCATACTTCATTTTTCCGTCTCCCATATATACTTAATTACCGCTTTCATATGTTCTTATGATCTCGTATGCCACATCTGAACGGTTGCGTCCGCTGTTCATGGCTTCTTTTTCGATAAACTTATGTGCTTCATCTTCGGTGAATCCCAATGTCTGCATCAGGAGAAGCTTGGCTCTTGTGATCACTTTCTCGTCATCGAGCTTTTTCTTAAGAGCACCGAGTCGGATGTGGGCCATGTCCGCGGATTGTATCGCCGTGGTAAAAGCACTTTGCTTCAAAGGTTTTACGAGGATGGTCGCGCCCATATCGAGAAGTTTCTCTTTTGCTTTCTTTTCTTCTTCACTGGAGAATGTCGTTTCATCCGCGAGGAAAAGCACGCTGGCCGTCGGATGGTTTACCGCGGAGTGACATGCTCTGATCGCTGCCGGATCCGAAATACTCGATTCCACGATCAGAAGACCGTAGTCTCCTTTTTTCGCCGCGCGGGTACCCTTATCGGAAAGCACTTCCCACACGATCTCGTGCGGATGCTTGAGGCTGTTCATGATGAAATTCTCCAGGACACGACTTGCGCCTGCTTCTCTACGCAGGATCAATACCTTATCTATACCTGTTGAACTCATAAGATTCACCTCTTTTCGATAAGTTCTGCTTCACCCGGATCTTCCCGGGGTAGCCTCTGCTAACTGAAATTACGGCATTTGCGGTTCGCTTCGGCTAACGCATACTATTTTTCCTATACATAATGTACTCTTGTTCACGCATTTTTGCAACTTCTCTTTCGTCAAATTTCATTTAGTGTGAAAAATCATTCATTTTCGTTGGCGGTTTTCGTAAATTCTGCAAGTTTGTGCAATTTGTTATGCATTTTGTGTTGACAGGGAAATGCTTTTGCTTTATTCTGCTGACATAAAGCAAAGGCGCTTGGAGTGATTTCAGTCCAGGTGCCTCTTTCACTTTTTAAAGGAGGAAATAAACTATGACTAACGTACCTGAGATCTTTGGAGAATCGGTTTTCAACGAACAGATCATGAAGGCCCGTCTCCCGAAAGAAACTTACAAAGCAATGAAGAAGACCATTAATGAAGGTCTCCCGTTGAATATTGATATCGCTAACGTTGTCGCCAATGCCATGAAGGATTGGGCTACCGAAAAAGGCGCTACACACTTCACACATTGGTTCCAGCCGCTGACCGGCATCACCGCCGAGAAGCACGACAGTTTCATCTCACCCACATCTGACGGCGGCGTGATCATGGAATTCTCGGGAAAAGAACTTGTCCAGGGTGAACCGGACGCTTCCTCTTTCCCGTCCGGCGGACTCCGCGCAACATTCGAAGCAAGAGGCTATACGGCATGGGACCCGACAAGCTACGCTTTCATCAAAGATGACACACTCTGCATCCCGACCGCTTTCTGTTCTTACAGCGGTGAGGCACTCGACAAGAAGACACCTCTTCTTCGTTCGATGGAAGTCATCAGCAAGCAGGCAGTAAGGATCTTAAGACTCTTCGGTAACACCGATCCGCATCTCACAGTAAAGACCACAGTCGGTCCTGAGCAGGAATACTTCCTCATCCCGGTTGAGCTTTACAATCAGAGAAAAGACCTTATCTATACAGGAAGAACACTTTTCGGAGCAAAAGCACCGAAGGGCCAGGAGCTCGAAGATCATTACTTCGGTTCCATCAAGCCGAGAGTATCCGCTTACATGAAGGATCTCGACAAAGAACTTTGGAAGCTCGGTGTTCTCGCTAAGACAAAGCATAACGAAGTTGCACCGGCACAGCATGAGCTGGCTCCGATCTTCACCACAACAAACATTGCTACTGACCACAACCAGTTGATGATGGAGATCATGCAGAAAGTTGCTAAGAAGCACGGTCTGGTTTGCCTCCTTCACGAAAAGCCGTTCGCAGGTGTTAACGGTTCCGGTAAGCACAACAACTGGTCCATCAGCACTTCCACAGGCGTCAACCTTCTTGAACCCGGTGATACACCTTCCGAGAACGCTCAGTTCTTACTCTTCCTGGCAGCAGTTATCCGTGCGGTAGACGTACATCAGGATCTGCTCCGTATCTCGGTAGCAACTGCAGGAAACGATCACCGTCTCGGTGCAAACGAAGCTCCGCCGGCAGTAGTTTCCATGTTCCTGGGTGATGAGCTCAATGAGATCATCGAGTCCATCGTAAGCGGCAGCGAATATGCTCAGCACGAGAAAGTACAGATGGAGATCGGCGTAGACGTTCTTCCGAAGTTCCCGAAGGATTCTACAGACAGAAACAGAACTTCTCCGTTTGCTTTCACAGGTAACAAGTTCGAGTTCAGAATGCTCGGTTCCGCAAACTCCATCGCATGCGCGAACATCATGCTGAATACAGCGGTTGCAGACAGCCTTTGCGAATTCGCAGACAGACTTGAAAAGGCAAGTGATTTTAAAGCAGAACTCGCGGCACTCATTAAAGAAACGATTACCGCTCATAAGAAGATCATCTTTAACGGCAACGGTTACGATGAGAGCTGGATCAAGGAAGCAACCGAAGAAAGAGGTCTTCTCAACCTCCGTTCCACACCGGAAGCTATGGAAAGATTCCTCGATCAGAAGAACAAAGATCTGTTCCTGAAGTTTGGTGTATTCAGTCTCGCAGAGATGCAAAGCAGACACGATATCCTGCTTGAGAACTACAGCAAGATCATCAATATCGAAGCACTCACCATGATCGATATGGCAAGAAAGGATATCCTGCCGGCAGTTACAGAATATATCAAGGAACTGGCAGATACAGCGATCGCTGTTAAGCAGGCAAGCGGTGTTGAATCCGAATTCGAAAAAGATCTGATCGCACAGCTCAGCAAGCTCCAGAGCGATATCGCAGCAAGAACAAAGGTCCTCGAAGACGCAGTGATCGAAGTACACGAGATCGAAGACATCCTGGCACAGTCCTATGCTTACAGAGATAAAGTATTTGTAGCAATGGCAGATCTGAGAGCAGCCGCCGATCAGGCAGAGTCTCTCTGCAGTGCAAAGATATGGCCGTTCCCGACATACGGCGAACTCCTCTTCGGAGTCAGATAAAAAGCTTTACGCGTAAAGCGGGAAGAACTCACACGCAATGTGGCGATGTGCATAGGGCCAAAAGCCCGATGTCATCGCCACTTTCGCTTTACGGGGAAATAAAAACACAGAGGTGATTAATATGGCAGAAGTATTACAATCAGCAAACGACACCATATTCAGTGTATGGTTCTTAATGGGAGCCGCTCTGGTCTTCTTTATGCAGGCGGGTTTCGCAATGGTTGAGACCGGTTTTACCAGAGCAAAGAACGCAGGTAACATCATCATGAAAAACCTGATGGATTTCTGCATCGGTACTGTAGTTTTCAGTATTCTCGGCTTCGCTCTCATGATGAGTGAAGACTACGTAATGGGAATCTTCGGTGTTCCGAACATGAAGCTCTTTACAGACTTTAGTAACTTCCCGATGTCTTCCTTCGTATTCAACCTTGTATTCTGCGCAACTGCCGCAACGATCGTTTCCGGCGCCATGGCAGAAAGAACGAAGTTCTCCGCATACTGCATTTACAGCGGCATCATCAGCCTGGTCGTTTATCCGGTTGAAGCCGGTTGGGTATGGAACTCTCAGGGCTGGCTCGCAAAGATGGGCTTCATCGATTTCGCAGGTTCCGCAGCTATTCACTCCGTTGGTGGTGTCACCGCTTTGATCGGCGCGATCATCCTCGGGCCTCGTATCGGCAAGTACGTTAAGGACGCTTCCGGTAAGGTCGTAAAGGTAAAGGCGATCCAGGGTCACTCCCTGACACTCGGTGCTCTCGGCTGCTTCATCCTCTGGTTCGGCTGGTACGGATTCAACGGCGCGGCCGCAACAACGATCGGTTCTCTGGCAGCGATCTTCGTAACCACAACAGTCGCTCCGGCAGTCGCCACAGTAGTTACCATGTGCTATACATGGATCAAGAACGGTAAGCCTGATGTCTCCATGTGCTTGAACGCCTCTCTGGCAGGTCTCGTCGGTGTAACCGCAGGTTGTAACAACGTAGATGTTCTCGGTGCCACGATCATCGGTATCGTAAGCGGTATCCTCGTAGTTGTAGTTATCGAAAAGCTCGACATCAAGTGTCACGTAGACGACCCGGTCGGTGCTGTAGGTGTTCACCTGGCAAACGGTGTCTGGGGTACGATCGCAGCAGGTCTCCTCTCCACTTCCACAGCTGACGCAGGAGTTGACGGCCCGATCTACGCACTCATTCACGGCACATCTTTCTCCGAAGGCATGAAGGTCCTCGGCGTACAGTGCTTAGGTATCGTAAGCATCCTCGCTTGGACATCCCTCTGCATGATCCCTGCATTCCTTCTGATCAAGCACACGATCGGTCTTCGTGCTTCCGCTGAAGACGAGCTCGCAGGTATGGACATCTCCGAACACGGTCTTGTCTCCGCATATGCAGACTTCGCATCCGTAGCAGACTTTGCACCGACAGTTGATGACTCCGCACTTGCAGGAATCAAGGTCATCGGCGAAACTCCGATGGCAGAAGCAGTCGAAGTCAAGGAAGTCGCAAGAGCAGCTTCCGGTATCTCCTACAAGAGCCCGGACGGAAAGAAGCTCACCAAGATCGAGATCGTCTGCAAAGAGCGTATGCTCGAGCCTCTTAAGAGTGCACTCCTTGATATCGGTATCACAGGTATGACAGTTTCTCACGTACTCGGTTGTGGTATCCAGAAAGGTAAGCCTGAGTTCTATCGAGGCGTTGAAGTTGAACCTTCACTGCTCCCGAAGATCCAGATGGATATCGTAGTCGCGAGAGTTCCGGTACAGGCTGTTATCGATACAGCTAAGAAGGTTCTTTATACAGGCCACATCGGTGACGGTAAGATCTTCGTCTACGACGTAGAGAACGTCATCAAGGTAAGAACCAGTGAAGAAGGTTTCGATGCCCTCCAGGACGTTGAATAATACATACTGAAATCCCATCGGGGTCCTGCCGGAATACGGCAGGGCTCCTTTGGATTTATTTTTTAGAAGTTAGTTAGTAGAAGTTGGAGGAAATAGATTATGTGCTCAATCATGTTTTACCTGTGCCCGGGTCTTCCACAGGAGAAGTTCAAGGAGGGTTTTGAGAAAACCATCTCCAGAGGTCCGGACCAAAGCCGGATCATTGACCTAAAAGACGGTACCATGGGCTTTCACAGACTGTCCATCATGGGACTTACCCCGGAAGGCATGCAGCCGTTCTCCCGGGATGGAAAATACCTCGTCTGCAACGGCGAGATCTACGGCTTCGAAGCATTTCGACAGGAGCTCCTTTCTGACGGCGTTACTTTCGCCTCGGATTCGGACTGTGAAGTGCTTCTTCCTTTATACGAAAAATACGGCGTAGAGATGTTCAGTAAGCTCGACGCAGAGTTCGCGTGCATCATCTACGATACTGATACAAAAGAACTTGTCGCCGCAAGAGATCCGATCGGTATCCGTCCTCTTTACTACGGATACGATGAGGATGGCCACATCATCTTCGCAAGTGAAGCGAAGAACATCGTGCCCTACAGCAAAAAGGTCCTCCCCTTCCCGCCGGGACATTACTACAAGGACGGCAAGTTCACCTGCTACTGCGATATCACGAAAGTCGACAAGGTCCTTGACGACGATCTGGATACTATTTTCAAGAACATTCACGACAAGCTCGTCGCGGGCGTCGAGAAGCGTCTCGTTTCCGATTCGAAGGTAGGCTTCCTTCTTTCCGGCGGCTTGGATTCTTCTCTCGTATGCGCGATCGCACAGCGCATGGAAGATCACCCGATCAAGACATTCGCGATCGGTATGAGTGAGGACGCGATCGACTTGAAGTACGCAAAAGAAGTGGCCGATTATATCCACTCCGACCACACCGAAGTCATCATCACAAAAGAAGATGTCATCAACTCTCTCGAGGAAGTCATCAACGTCCTCGGCACATACGATATCACCACGATCCGCGCGTCGATGGGTATGTATCTTCTCTGCAAAAAGATCCACGAGATCTCCGATGTCCGTGTTCTTCTGACCGGTGAGATCTCCGATGAACTTTTCGGATATAAGTACACCGACTTCGCGCCGTCCGCGGAAGAGTTCCAGAAGGAAGCGGTCAAGCGTATCCACGAGATCCACATGTACGACGTTCTTCGTGCCGACAGATGTATCTCCAGTAACTCTCTTGAGGCACGTGTTCCGTTCGGCGATCTCGATTTCGTCAAGTACGTCATGGCGATCGATCCGCAGAAGAAACTCAACACATACGGCAAGGGCAAATACCTCCTTCGTAAAGCATTCGAAGGAGACCTTCTCCCGCACGATATCCTCTTCCGAGAAAAAGCAGCGTTCTCCGATGCCGTCGGTCACTCCATGGTCGATCATCTGAAGGAATATGCCGCTTCTTATTACTCCGACGAAGAGTACGAAGAAAGAAGAAAGAAATACACATTCGCGACGCCTTTCACAAAGGAATCTCTCCTTTATCGTGAGATCTTCGAAAAGCACTACGAAGGTCAGGCCGAGATGGTCATCGACTTCTGGATGCCGAACAAATCCTGGGAGGGCTGCGATGTTAACGATCCGTCTGCTCGTGTTCTTAAGAACTACGGTGACAGCGGTAAATAATCAGATGAAAAAAAGCGGGGCGCGAAGTGCTTTTCAAATACGCGCGAAAAGTTAGTGAAGTTAATAGGAAATCTCGAATAAGAAAGTGAGGTAGGATTTATGACGAAGTATATTTTTGTAACAGGTGGTGTTGTATCGGGACTGGGTAAAGGAATTACCGCGGCGTCTCTCGGACGTCTTCTGAAGATGCGTGGTCTTAAGGTCGCGTCTCAGAAACTCGACCCGTACATCAACGTAGACCCGGGCACGATGAGCCCTTATCAGCATGGTGAAGTATTCGTAACGGAGGATGGTGCGGAGACGGACTTGGACCTCGGACATTACGAGCGATTCATCGATGAAGACTTAAATAAATTCTCTAACCTCACCACAGGTAAAGTCTATTCTTCCGTTCTTGCAAAAGAGCGTCGCGGTGAATACTTAGGCTCTACCGTTCAGACGATCCCGCATATCACGAATGAGATCAAAGAATTTATCTATAACGTAGGTCTCGAGTCGGAAGCGGATGTCGTTATCACGGAGATCGGCGGTACGATCGGTGACATCGAAGGTCAGCCGTTTATCGAAGCCATCCGTCAAGTCGGCCGTGAGGTCGGTCCGCACAACGCGCTCTACATTCACGTCGTTTTGGTTCCTTACTTAAAGGCTTCCGGCGAGCACAAGTCCAAGCCGGCGCAGCACTCGGTAAAAGAACTTCAGGGCATGGGTGTTTCTCCGGACATCATCATCCTTAGAACCGACGAACCGATCGAGGATGAGTCGATCTTCAAAAAGATCGCGATGTTCTGTAACGTCGCTCCTGACTGCGTTATCGAAAACACTACGATCCCGATCCTTTACGAAGCTCCGCTCATGCTCGAAAAGAGCGGCTTCTCCGATGTTGTCTGCCGTGAGCTTCGTCTCGAGACAGCTCCCTGCGACATCACTTCCTGGGCATCCATGGTCGAGCGCATCAAGAGCTGTGACAAGACCTGCACGATCGCTCTCGTCGGTAAATACACACACTTCCACGACTGCTATCTTTCCGTCGCGGAAGCACTGCATCACGCAGGCTATAAGTATCATTCGAACGTGAAGATCCTCTGGACCGACTCCGAAGATCTTACACCTGAAAACTACGAATCGATCCTTTCTGAAGCAGACGGTATCCTCGTTCCGGGCGGTTTCGGCGACCGTGGTATCGAGGGTATGGTCCTTGCCGCAAAATACGCTCGTGAGAAGAACATCCCTTACCTCGGTATCTGCCTCGGTATGCAGATCGCGGTCATCGAATACGCGCGTGGCGTCCTCGGATATGAGGACGCGAACTCTCGTGAATTCGATGAAGTTTCCGAGCATCTGGTCATCGACTTCATGCCGGGTCAGAACGATGAGATCGAAAAGGGCGGCACGCTCCGTCTGGGCAGCTACCCGTGCAAGATCCTGCCGGGCACTATGATGGAACAATGTTACAAATCCGAGAATATCAACGAAAGACACCGTCACAGATATGAGTTCAACAATATCTACAGAGATCAGATGAAGGACATCATCAGCGGTATCTCCCCTGACAATCTCCTTGTCGAGGCAGTCGAGATCCCCGGTCATCCGTTCTTCGTCGGCGTTCAGTTCCACCCCGAATTCAAGAGCCGTCCGGACAGACCGCACCCGCTCTTCCTCGGTCTGGTGAAGAACAGTTTAAAGCAATGAATCTATTTCCTACATCCTACTAACTTCGGCAGCCGTCGGGAGTTTATCTTCCGGCGGTTGCTTTTTCTAAGTATACGGCAACGCCGTCTTCATCGTTGGTAGCGGTGATGTGATCGGCAACTTTTTTGACCTCGTCGATGGCATTTCCGACAGCGACTCCGGTGCCGCAAGTCCTAAGCATCTCGATGTCATTGAGGTCGTCACCGAACGCAACAAATTCAGATACCGGGATTCCACTTCTTTCGGACAGAGAAAGGATCGCCTGCACTTTTCCTGATGATCTGGGAAGAAACGCATACATATCTTCATTGCGATAGCACTGAAGTTTGCAGTTGTTCTTTTCTGCGATCCGTTCCGCCATTTCTTTCTTCGGGAGAACGACCGCGATCTTGTTTGCACCACATGTAAGCGGCTCGGAATAGTCGCAGTAAACGGCCTTGTAGAGTCTTTCTGATTCAGCGATATGCAGGCTGTTCCAGAGAACGGTTTTGCCGGTTGCTACCGTGATCTCCGCATCATGAAACTCTGCAAATATATCTTTCACGATTTGATTTGTTTCTTCGACTGTAAAAGCACAACTGTAAATGCAATCGTCATCTGCGTGCACGACAGTGCCGTCTGTCGTGATCTCATAATCCGGTTTCAGAAGATCGATATAACGCTCCGCTCCGATCCAGTAACGCGCGGTCGCGATCGCAAGTTTCGCTCCGTTATTCCGACACCTTGAAAGGACTTCCAGAGTGTGTTCGGAGATCGTTCCATCCGAACGGAGAAGCGTGTGATCGAGATCTGTGAGGATCATTTTGAAGCCGTTCTTCATATCAATCCTCCTCAAAAGTTTTCTTTGCTTTTTCCGCGGTCATTCTTCTCTTTTCAAGAGTCTTTTCGAAGAGAAGATCTGCAGTATCCGGGAAGCCTTTGTAGACGACTTTTGTGCCTTCTTCCGTGATGCCGCCTTTGGTCGCGACACGCGTTACGATATCTTCGAATGACATGTCTTTATCAAGCATCAGTTCACCTGTCGCACACATCGTCTGAAGCACCATTTTCACAACCTGATCATCCGGGATCGATGTATGTTTTTTTGCGGATGTGCAGAGTACATCGAAGATCGATGCGATGAATCCCGGCATACAGCTGACAAGCTCCGAGCCCATGCCGACTTCGTTTTCGGGAAGTTCGATCACATTACCGAAAGTACGAAGTAATGTCTCGAGTTCCTGCTTATCTTTTTCTTCTGTTTTTTCGTTATAGCAGACGAGTGTCTGTGAGCGGTCGACCTCTGCGGTCACGCTCGGAATGACTTTCGCGAGTTTGCCCGAAAAGAGCTTGGAAAGCATGTCAAAAGTGATGCTTCCATTTAGAGAAACGACGAAAGAATCTGCGGAAAGACTAGGCGCGATATCAGATAAAACACTCTTTAGATCGACGGGTCTTACACAGAGAAATACGATGTCGGAATTCTTGGCTGCTTTGGCGTTATTCTCACAAACGATCACACCGTCAGGAACATTCTGAAGCTTCTCTTTCGAGCGATTGGCGACGAAGATCTTCTCAGGTGCTTTTCCCGAAGAAGCGATTCTCTCCGTGATCATTTTTCCCATGCTGCCGTATCCGATGATGCCGATATTCATACTCCGCCTCGCATTTTCTTTTTTCTTATAGTATCGCAACGCATCCCGCCCTGACAATCGATTTTATTATACCGTTAGTATGAAATAACCCCTTGTAATTCCGACAGCTGGTAATTGGTTCACCCATACCCGTTGTGTTATTCTTTTGAAGGATGAACATCATCGACAGAAACAAGGAGCAAACATGAAAAACACAATTCTCAGAAAACGAAAGACCGTCTCTTCACTTGTACTTGCCGCGACCGTCGCATTTTCCATGTTCGGCACGGGCTGCAACAAGAAGGCGGATCAGGACAATACGGAAACCAGTGAGATCACTTCTTCCGGCTCGGAAAGCACTTCCCAACCGGACGAGACCGAATCCACGACAGAAAGCACCCCTGAAACAACAGAATCGATCGAAGAGACTGAACCTACGTCGGAGAGCACCCGCGCGCCGTATCAGAGCCTGGATGACATCTTTATCCGCGGTGATAAAGATTACTACATTCCATTTCAGGATCCGGATCACAGCTACAGTTCCGTAGCGCAGGGCTGGGCCGCTCCTGTAAGACAGCAGGGATCCGGCGGATGCTATGCCTATTCTGCCGTTACGGCGATGCAGATCAAGTACCTGCAAGATCACGGCAAGCTCATCGATATCAATCCGGTCGACGTCATCAACCGAATCTTCGAAAATGCCGATGATGAGACTGTCTACGACGAGGAAAAGATCTATGTTGAGAGTGTCGAACCGACAAACCTCGGCGGGAGCGTTATGGACGTCGTCAGTGTCATGTGTTCTGAACCTCTGAATGGCTATGTCGTGTCGGACGCAAGTGCTTTTGCCGAATTATCGAACGAAGAGATCAAAGAGCTCATCAAGGAATACGGCGGTCTTTCTTTCTCTGTCGACTATCAGCGTGACTGCAAGGTCATCCACGGATATGAGACGCAGAACTACAGCGGAACAAACACCGATCACGTCGCCACCATCGTCGGATGGGACGACGATTTCCCGGCCGACTGCTTTAAGACACCCGCTTCTCAAAACGGCGCGTGGCTCGTGCAGAATTCCTTCGGCATCAACTGGGGAAACTGCGGTTATTACTTTGTTTCTTATGACCAGAATATCAGAGCCTTCTTCAGCATGGAGGCAAGCAACGAGTATTCCTCCGGCATTTCCTACGGACGTTTCACGAAGGCACAGCTCCCTACCGCAAAGGGCCTTTCGCAGCTCGATGAGACCATGGACATCAGTCGTTTCTCGGTGGAAGAGATGATCGCCTGGGGCGACATGACGACTGCCTCGATCTTCGAGCAGGAAGGATCTGTCGCGGCTATTGGAGCCTGGTGCTTATTTGAAGGCCAGCCTTACACGATCGAGATCAGAGACGGTGAATTCGGCGATGTCCTGGCAACGAAGAGCGGCACCTTTGAACGAAGAGGCTACCACACGGTAAAGCTCGATACTCCGGTCGCTGTTTCGAAGTTCACGGTAGTCATAAAGATCGCGGGAGTCGGAGCATTTGAAGGTCCTTCTTATGACACGATGGCGAGCACCGCATATGCGAACAACTACCCGGCTCACTACGAAGCCAAGATCGAACCCGGCAGATCCTTTGTCGAAATCGACGGCGAGTGGATAGACGTCACGGATAAGGACATCGTGAAAAAAATGGGACTTGATTCCGCGATCAAGGATGAACAATTCACCACGGTCGGAGATCCGTGCATCACAGTTCTTTTCGAATAATTACATAACCGAACCTAAATAGCAGAAGGACTGCCTTTTCTTTAAAGAAAGACAGTCCTTTTGTATTTGTCGAAACTTGTAAGTTCGTAGCCGCTATCGGTACGTTTCGTTTATACCATTTCCTCGATCTCCTTTGCGATCTTCATCAATGTCTCTCTGTCTGTGGGATTCATAAGCTGGATCGAGTGGTAGCGGTATCCATCACTCCAGTAGATGTACGAATACCCTCCATCTTCGTAACCACACAGGACCGCCTGTCGGCCTTTGTAGATCCCACACGATTCCGAAAAATCATAGTTCTCCTCAAGCGCCTCCATATCAAGTCCACTGCTATCGATTGTCCAGATACACTCATCCTCCGTGCCACGAGAGTAGATGATCACCGCCGAAAAGCCATGGTAATGTTCGTAGTAACTCTCCGTAGGAGAGAAAGGAAGAGTCGTCAGGTCGGAAAGCTGAAGCCCGAATATTTTATTGATCTCTTCGATACTGTCAACTTCGGTACTCGAAAAATAATTTGTAGTTTCTCCTGTTGCGACGATGACACCACCCGTATTGATCGATGTTTCGGACGTAGATTCGGAACTATCGGTCTGAGGGGTTCCGGATTTCTCGTTCCTCATTTTCTGTGACGCCTTCCAGGAGATGAATACTCCGGTGGCAACGAGAATCGCGGCACATGCCAATGCAAGGCTACGGAACAGTACGGTGCGGTTTTTCTTTTTTGACGAAACACACTTGATGACAGGTGTTGCGGAAGAGTCAGTCATTTCTTCAGCTTCCGACTCGGCATTATCAGATGCGGCCTGCTCTTTGACGTTCTTCAGGACGCGCTCGCGCATCTCGTCGGTAAGTTCAATTCTATTCATAATGTCCTTGTACTTAGTCATCGAAATCGTACTCCTCTCTTAGGATATCCTTCAGCTTCGCGCGGGCTCTCTTCAACCGGGTTCGGATGTTCGCGCCGCTCTCCGAAAGGAGCACTGCGATCTCATCGGTGGAGTAGCCTTCCTCGTAGAAGAGGTGGATAACTTCCCTGTAGTTCTCAGGGAGCGATTTCACTGCCTCCCAGATTTCTGAAAGGTCTTCTTTCTTCTCCGCGACCAGTTCTTCGTTCAATTCGTCCGTATCGCGGAGCTTGTTGTACTCGATCTTATTCTTGCTGAGATTCGCGGTAACTCGAAGGATCCAGGCCTTCTCGTGTTCCTTAGACGCGAACTCCGGCGCCACGCTGATAAGTTTCAGAAGCACATCCTGCAGGATCTCTTCACTGTCCTCCATGTTGTGTACGTAGGAATACGCCAATCGCAGGATACGGTTGCCGTGCTTATCCAGGATCTCTCTTAAGTACTTATCCTGCTGCTCCTGCGTCATCGGTGCTTTTCGCGCCGAATCAACTTCGATTTCTTTTTCCTGTTCTTGCTCTTCGGAGCTTCCGACGATCCGGATCGCGGAGACTATCTTAGAAAGATATAGAGCGGCCTTATGCAGGACCTGCAGGTATGTATGCTTACATGCCTGCAGGCTGCTTTCGCTTATGCTATCCGTGCTATTCCGTAAACAAAGTTCCATCCGAATCTCCCGGTTTTTATCTTATGCGTCTGCGCCTTCCATCATATCATCTTCCGCCTGAGAAGTCTCGGAGGCTTCGATTCCGTCCTCAATTTCGTCCTGCGCGGAGAAGTTCATATCATCTGTAGTGATCGACGCGTTGCCTTCCGGGTCCACATAGATGGTGACGAGTGCGAGTTCTACGGAAGGATCTTCTACGACCGCTCTGACTCTGCAGAGAACGAGGTAGTTATATCCGCCGACGACCTGAGATCCGAGGTAGGCGATCGGCTCCATCTCACCGCCCGCGATCACCATGTTGGCAAGTGCTTTTGCAAAAGCATCCTTTACTTCCACGTTGTTCTCGAATGTCGGATCTCCTGTATTTACGCCCCAGCCGCCGTCGACTTCGCCGTCTGCTTCGAGGAGCGCGTCGATCTTAAGGACTTCCGCTCCGCCCTGAAGGTCTTCGTAAACATATACGAGGTAGTAGCCCGGGATCGCGTCCGGAACTGTTGCGGTGCCTCTTGCGAGGATGCAGTAATTCGTACCGGCGACGACCTGTGTGCCGAGAAGGTAGATGCCTTCAAAGACCATTCCCGTCAGTTCGGAAGTTGCTTTTTCAAAAGCAGCCTTTGCCTTCTCGTTCTGATTCAGATCGATGTTCTCGACGTTGCCGTCCCATCCGCCAACCTGACCGATCATGTTTGGTTCCTCCGTTCTCTTCATCCCGAGAAGCTGTACGAGCTTTTCGTCACCGTTATCGACTACGGTCTCGATCTTCTCTGTCGCTTTCTCCGTCACCTTCGTTTCCTTCTTGTCCTTGCAGCCTGTCATTGCGGCTACAACTGCGACTGTCATAAGAATTGCTACTAACTTTTTCATTTTCCTTTACCTCACTGTACTTGTAGATTTTTGCTTGGGCTTTTCGCCTTTCACCCTATATACAGCCGGGCTTCAAAAAATGTGACACACATTTCGAAAAAAATTTTCAAATTTCTCCGGATGCCTTCAAATAGCTTTCACTATGAATATCAATAAAAGACTACGGAGTGTTACACATAACTTTTTAAAACACCCACCGATTTTCTCAGCGCTTCGATCGTCTTGGTCTCGAGAACGCATCGGCAGTTGTGCTTCTTCGCAGTGCTAAGTCTCGCGTCGATATCGATGTCGCCGTCACCGAGCGCGAGGTGGTTCTTCGGCGGTTCTTCCTTTCCGTCATGGACATGCATGTGGATGAGGTGATCCTCGTTTTCCATGATGAACGGGACGTCGATCTCTTTCATCCCCTTCGAATGACCGATATCCCAGGTCAGTCCGAAGTACTTGCTCTGAAGAAGATACTCGATCGCCTTCTTCTCATATCCACGGAAGCCGTCAGTGTTTTCGACCGCGATGCGGATATCGCTATCGCCGATCCACTCTTCACAGAGAGTTCTGAATCTCTCGAAAGACTTCATATATACATCGAAATCGCGGTCGTACATCTGTACTTTTCTGTCCGGCAGCGTGATGAAGATACCGTGGTGCATATGCATGTTCAGCGTCAGAGGCTGGCTTTGGTCACCGAAGCGATCACGCAGCGGGAGAAGTGCTTTTGCCACAGAGATCGTGCGGCGTGTCGTCTCCAGATACGCGTCGGTTACGAGCGGATTAAAGTCCGCGATATTCATGTTTTCGTCGAGGTGGATCGTGTAATAGATCCCGGCCTTTTCCGCCGCCTCGGCAAAAGCACCTGTGTCTTCGAGTTTATCGATCTGATACTCGGGGAAATTCATGTTGAGTTCAATGAACTTCAGGCCAAGCTCAGTGCAAAGCGCGATGTTCTCGGCAAGAGTCCTGTTTTCAATAAGTGTCGGCATGCCAAACTGCATATGTTTCACCTTCTTTTATCCAAGTATGATCCCGCGGATCTCGGGCACATCGTTTACAAGATACGTCGCGCCCGCCTTTTCCAGTTCTTCTCTTTCACCGTATCCGTAGAGGACACCGATCGAATCAACGCCGACTTCCACGGCGGCTTCGATATCGTAGAAGCGGTCTCCTACCATGACGATCTTATCGCGGTCGTCATCTGTCAGCCCGAGCGTCTCCATCGACTTTCGGATCAGAAACGTCTTACTGGAATCGTGCTCATCCAGCCCCGGTCCGACGATGCCGTCGAAGAGATCGTAGATCTCGTTATTCTTCGCGACCTTTTCCGCCATCACCAAGGGCTTGGAGGTCGTGATCACGAGCTTGACACCCGCTTCTTTCAATTCCGAAAGAAGCTCCATCATGCCTGGATAAAGCGGTGCCTGGTAGATCCCCTTTTCCGTATAGTATGCTCTGTAGATGCGGATCGCCTCTTCCGTATCTTCTTCTGAGAGTCCGTAGCTATCGTGGAAGGAAACATGCAGCGGCGGACCGATGAATTTTCGAAGCTTCGCCTCATCGGAAATATCGATACCGAAATGTGTCAGGGCTCGTTTTGCGCCCTCAAGAATACCGAATTCCGACTGCGTCAGTGTTCCGTCCAGATCAAAGAATGCGTAAGAATACATGAATGAATCTACCTCGTTTCCTTTCTTTCTTATTCTATCACAACGGTTTTCTCGTGATCCGACCGATCCCGCCTTTTGAAGCAGGTTTTCATATACCTGTGATATAATGGATTTATATTTCTTAAGGGAAAAAGAAAAGGAAAAAGGGTTGGTATAGGTTATGAAAAAGTTTATCGCGCTGGCGCTTTCGATCGCTACGATCCTGAGCGTTACGGCAGGCTGTAAAAAGAAACTCCCGAAATTCGATCTGGAACTCGGCGACACGATCACTATGGGTGAATACCAAGGTGAAGAGATCGAATGGGAAGTCATGCACAGAACTTTCGAGGTCGGTCAGAACAAGGTGATCGTCGACTTGCAGAGCACCACAGCGGTCGACTGTCTTCCTTTTGATGAAGAAGGCGCCTACTGGGAGGATTGTACACTTCGCGAATGGTTGAACACGGACTTCTACGAAGAGGCTTTTTCCGGTTCCGAGCAAAAGAAGATCCTCGACACATCTTACTCGATGTATACAGGTCCGTCTCGCTGGCTGACAGATAAAGTCTACCTTTCCGGAGAATTCTTAAAATATCGTCTGACCCCTCAGGACGCGACTTGCAAGGCTTCTAAGTACGCGAAGAAAAAGGGCATCCAGATGGAAAACGACAGCTGCAAGTACTGGACGCGTGACGTGACCCTCACGACCTACACACGTACGGAACCCGATGTAGCCAAGTACGGTTTTGCTTTCTGTCTCGGTACATCCGGCAACAGTTCCGGTAACGGTCCGGATGGATTCTTCACCGCAGAAGATGTCGGTGTCCGTCCGTGGATCTCGATCGAGTATGAAGGCACATTTGAGATGAAGGATATCAATCCCGCGGACCGCGTCATTATGGGCACTTACGATGACGAGCCGATCACCTGGATCGTTATCGAGAGTGATAAAGACGGATTGAAGCTTTTAAGCAAATACGGTCTTGAGAAAATGAAGATGGATAAGGATCCAAACGCGAACGAATTCGCCGATACAGATCTTCACGAATGGCTGAACGAAGACTTCTATGAAGAAGCTTTCTCCACGAGCGAGAAGAAACTGATCGTCGCCAACGAGGAAGATGACAACGTCTCCCTGATCGGAAAGATCTCGATGAAAGACGGTTTTGATAGAGAATGCATGAATGAATTGTTCATCGGAACCGGTTATTCAAAAGCTTACTGCGAAAGCAACAAAGTTACCGAAAATGAAGCAGTGGACGATTTCTGGATGAATTATGTATCGGAGAAGAATCAGAAGCTTTCGGTCTATATTATCGGAAGATTGAATTTCGGTGGCATTGACGCAAATCAAGCATTCTCTGTCCGTCCGTATATCACGATCAAGTTCTGATAAGGATAAGCAAAATTACTGAGGTTATGGTTATGAAAAAGATTATCGCACTGGCACTTTCGACCGCTACGCTCCTGAGCGTTTTGACAGGCTGTAAGAAAAAACTTCCGAAATTCGAACTGGAACTCGGAGATACGATCACAATGGGCGAATACCAGGGTGAAGCGATCGAATGGGAAGTCAAGCACAGAATTTTTGAAGTCGGTCAGAACAAGGTAATCGTCGAACTGCAGAGCACTTGCGCGATTGAATGTCTCCCCTTCAACGAAGACGGAGCATCTTCATGGGAAGACTGCACACTTCGAGAGTGGCTGAACAATGATTTCTACGAGGAAGCGTTCTCCAAATCCGAGAAAAAGAAGATCCTCGACACTTCGTACAGCATGTACACAGGCGACACCCGCTGGCTGACCGATAAAGTTTATATTTCAGACGAGTACCTCAAATATCGGTTTAATGCCGAGGAGGCAACATGCAAACCGACGAAATACACGAAGAAACAGGGGATCCGCATGGAAGACGGAAGCTGCATGTATTGGACTCGTGTTGTAATGCCCCTCACCAATGGCGGCAAAGACATAATTACTACTTTCCCAATATGTCTCGGAACCACAGCAAACAGCGCAGGTGGCCCCACCGTGGAGGACTTGAATTGCGCTGAAGATGTAGGCGTTCGTCCCTGGATCTCTATCGAGTACGAAGGCACATTCGAGATGAAGGATATTAATCCCGCAGACCGTGTCATTATGGGAACTTACGATGGTGACCCAATCACCTGGATCGTTTTCGAGAGCGATAAAGACGGATTGAAGCTTCTGAGCAAATACGGCCTTGAGAAAATGAAGATGGATAAGGATCCAAGCGCGAATGATTTCGCCGAAACAGATCTTCATGACTGGCTGAACGACGACTTCTACGAAGATGCTTTCTCTAAGAGTGAAAAGAAGATGATCGTTGCCAATGACGATAATGACAACGTCTCCCTGATCGGAAAGCTCTCGATTAAAGATGGTGTCGACCGTGATTTCATGTTTGAACTGGTCGTAGGAACCGGTTATTCAAAAGCATATTGCGAAAACAACGAAACCACTGAAAAGGACGCTGTGGATACTTTCTGGTGCAATTATTTGTACGAACAAAATCAGAAACTTTCAACATATATGGGCGGATTTATGCAGTACAATACTCCCGATGCAAATGAGGAGAACTCCGTCCGACCCTTTATCACGATCAAGTTCTGATCCGACTATAACAAAAACAAAATGGACTGTCTCTTTTGAGACAGTCCTTTTTCTTTGCACAAAACAGATGGTAACGATCAGATCAACTTATCCAATTCCGCTTTCAAAAGCTTCTTCATCTCCTCAAGCTGCTCCCCGCCGATCGCACATTCATCCGAGTACATCTTCTCCATCGGATACCACCAGACCGGTCCTCGATTATTGAAACCATGCCCCTCGAGATCACCGTCCACACGCGGATACAGATGCCAGTGAAGGTGCGCGTCTCCCATACCGAGAAGCTCATAATTCATCTTTTCCGGGTGAAAAGCATTCGCCACCGCTTCTGCCACGATGGACATCTCTTTGAGGAACAGCGTCCTCTCTTCCATCTCCATCTGGAAAAGCTCTGTATACTTGTGATCCTTATAGAGGAAAAGCGTGTACCCGTAAAAATGTTGATTGTCGCCGATCACGACATAGCCGGTCTGAAGCTCCTTTACAAAATAGGGATTCGTTCCGTTTTTGATCATCTCGATACGATCACAGATCAGGCACATAAAGGTCTCCTCACTTTTTCAATTCTTCTTTGTTCTTCTCGAAAAGCACTTACAGATTCAGGTTCTTCTCTTTCTCATAGAAAGCACGTACGAACATCTGAAACTCTTCCTCATTTTCGCAGGCATCCCTGCACTGCTGCATCTTATCATACGAGCGGCGGTACATATCCTTGACTCTCTCGCACTCAAACTCCCCGCACTCCTTGCAGCGGCTCACCTGATGCTCTTTTGTGCATGGCAAAACCATAAATGAACAGGTCGGTCTACAACCGCATCCGGTGCATCGGATCTCGTCATTACTGACCACATGATCGCGCCATCCGGCACGATACCAGAACTCCGCCGTTTCTCGAAGTTCCTCATCTGTCCGCGCGATAAATCTCGGGCAGACAGCACAGTCATCCCCACAGACAGAGATGATCTTCTCAGCGTTTTTCAGTTCTTCCAAACGATCGATATACCATTTCATGAGTCTTCGCCTCACACATGAGTTTTCCATAATTATATCAAACTGACCCCGGAGCAGTGCTTTTCACAAGGAAATCCTCTGAAACAGTCTCTGAAAGCGCCTCTACAGAGACAAAAACAGAGGAATTTGCCCTTTTCCTCTGAAACAGTCTCTGAAAGTGCCTCTACAGAGACAAAAACAGAGGAAATTGCCGAAAATCCCTGTAAAAGTCCCTGTAAGAGCCGTCTACAGGGACACTTACAGGGACTCCGCTTGTTTTCACGATTATTCTATTTTCCTATCAAACTCAAAATCAGGCGTTGATCGTCGAGATACCCGGGATCGTCTCCTCAAGTACGTCGAGCAGGATCTTTACGGTATCGAGCGATGTAAAGATCGTGACACCGTTCTGGATCGCGCAACGGCGGATCGCCAGACCGTCTTCGTAGTGCACGCCCGACAGGATCGCACGCGTGTTGATGACGTAGCTTACGTAGCCTGCGCGGATCGAATCGAGGATCTCCGTGCTGCCTTCGCTGAGCTTACCGCGAATGCGAGTACGGATACCGTGATTCTTCAGGAAGTTTGCGGTACCGATCGTCGCTTCGATGTTGAAGCCGAGCTCGTAGAAACGCTTGATCAGAGGAAGCGCTTCTTCCTTATCCTCATCAGCGAGTGTAACGATAACTGTACCATAGTCCTTCATCTTGATGCCGGAAGCCTGCAGCGCCTTAAAGAACGCGCGGTTCAGGCTCTTGTCGTAACCGATCGCCTCACCGGTGGACTTCATCTCCGGCGAGAGATAAGCATCCATACCGTCGAGTTTCTGGAAACTGAAGGCCGGTGCCTTTACATACCAGCGGTCTGTTGTCTCCGGCGGAGTGAGCTTCGTGATACCCTGATCTGCCAGGGACTCACCGAGC
>JAFZWA010000020.1 GCA_017617525.1 Clostridiales bacterium | reverse complement strand
GTCTGTTTGCTATGCAACAAAACTCGGAATATTCAACAGTTTTATGCCATTATACCCCCTTTTTAAGCGCCGTAACAGCACAAATTACGAATGTTTACAAGTCGAGAATAATCCAACACTAATTTAGTTTTTCATTTAAGTCTGTTCAACGCCACGAAATTTCTCAAATAGTCTCGAGTCCCAATCTCACCAAGTATTGATATGTACTGTCATAATATTCCGGAAGTCGTGTACTATCCTCCCAAAAACCAGTCACAGTCTTATGGGAATTACCTTCGGGAATGCAGATTACCATTCCAGCTCTAGCGCGAGTGAGAAGGACACGGTAAGCATTGAGCATATACTTCATCAATTCCTGTTTGCTTTCGCTATCAGCCTTTTGCTCAATCCACTGTGTCTGACGGTTGAATCTATAGAAATGCCACTTACCATCTTCATAGCGCATATCAGCATCCCAAAGCACGCAAGTATAGTCTAATTCGAGACCTTGAACCTGGATTTCTGTAGCAGCATCTTCAAGATAGTTTGAAGATCGTGTATCTTTCTTATCTTCCAGGAACCAATGGACAGCATTATCATCATCTGATGGCAAGACATGCACACCCAAAGGCTTAAATCGTGCTGATTCCTTTGTAATTAGCACGCCTGTTCTTTCTGTCCCTCTCACCTTTTCGTGCAACCAGCGCTTTGCTTTTTCCATATCTCGAGTTAGCACAATCGGGTAGTTATCCTTTATTTCTTCATAAATTGATTCAGCAGACTCATCAAGAGCCAACAGTGCATGAACAAAAGCCGAGAGTTTTTCTGCTCTGTAAGATCTCAGCGAGACGCCGAGATGAAGATCTTTGGAATAGGTAACATTCCCGTTCTCTTTCAGAAGCTCATTTACTTTTCCCTCTGCATACTCTGGTTCAGTCAATTGCGGAGAAATGTACACTTTCCAGTGCGTAAACGTCTTGTTTAGCGCCAAGATCCATTCCGAGATTCCAGCCTCACCAGTATTTATCTCCTGGCCACCTCCAACTAAGCACACAATCGTTGCCCAGTCCTCTCGCTGATCAAGTGACCAAATCAAGAAAGAAGCCTCGGACATTGGAAAATTCGGAACCTTCAACTTATTTCCATAGGTTCCGCCTCGTTTCAGGTAATCGGAAAGGCGCTTGTGAGTCCACGATCGCTGAGCTTCATCGAAGATTGCGACATGTTCCACTTCACCATATCCCGATTCTATCATTTTTACTGCCTTATCAGGATCAATCTCTAGAATACCGTTTTCAACCGGATTCTTGATTTTTGCTAACATGTTATCTCTGTAACGGTGGATAATCTGGATAAACTTTCCAACTTCACGCCTAGAATCTGAGAGCTTCTTACTCTCGCCTCTATCTCTGCATTTCGCGTAGTTATCCTTGGCTAGAGCTTCATTGAGGACTGCCACAAGAGGGCCATTACCTGAGAGATATACCGCACCTTCATCATCAATGGGGTTGTCTGATCCTTGATAGGTCTGTTTTACAGCAACATCGAGACCAACTAGTGTCTTACCTGCGCCAGGAACTCCAGTTACAAAACAGATGCTTTTCTCTCGGTTTGATTTACTTCGCTTAATCACCTCCAGAATATATGCGATTGTGGCATCCGTTGATACCTTATCTGCTTCATGTCTGGTAATGTCTTCAACAGAATGACTTTCATAGAGTGTTCTTGCCGCCTCAATAATCGTCGGAGTCGGAGCGTATGGGCTAATTATCCAGTTCTGGTCAATAGGAGACTCGTTAGGATATTCCTTGAGTACCGAAACAATAAGCATTGTAATTCCATAGGCACCTGAAATGATTGGATTAACTACCATATCATCATATGCTGATGGCTGAATATACGAAGATGAATTCGGATACTTTGTGGCAATTAAGATCGGAACGATAACTCTATCTTCGCTGAACTTGTGAAAGTTTTTAAGATCCAGAGCATAATCAAGAACCTGATCCAAATCACTTTCGTTCTTTCGCGATTCACCCACTTTAAACTCAAGGCAAAACACTATTCCTTCTAAAAGAAGAACAACATCAATTCTCTTACCCAATCTAGGAATATCGTATTCAAATACTATGCGAGCTTGAGTTTCTATCCAAGGGAGCAAGGCATTTTGCAGGATTTCGATTTCGGCTAACCATGCTTCTCGGGTTGTTGTAAGAGCCTCTCCATGGTATTTTTCACAAAGTATGCCAAAGATTTCCATTTTATCCTTTGTTAGAAAAGACCTCAAATCGCTCTCATATAAGCATCTCTCACTTTTACCCATCTTTATGTCGCTTTCTGCTTATCTTGCTTAATGTCGTCTATAATCAAATTCATTATCATTTTACCCATATAATAGAAGGTTTACCACTTCCACATCAGCGGGAAGCCAGTCTACTGTGTCGAGTTCGTCGAGGCTTAACCATTTGGCGGCTTTGTGTTCGAGGAGGGTCATTTCGGAGTCCTCTTTGAGTTCACAGAAGTAACAGGCCATGGAGAGATGAAAGTCGGGATAGTCGGTTTCGACTGTTGTTAGAAGGTCTCCGATAGTGATATCTGCGGAGAGTTCTTCTTTTATCTCTCTTACGAGGGCTTCCTGCGGGGTCTCGCCGGGTTCGACTTTTCCGCCCGGGAATTCCCAGCCGTCTTTGAAGTCGCCGTACCCGCGCTGAGTCGCAAAGATCTTATCCCCTTTTCGGATGATCGCAGCAACAACATGAACTGTCTTAATCGGGCACATACACTAACCTCAAAATATGAATTTGCTTCATTTCCATTTTAGCATAGGCTTTGAAATATGAATTTGCTTAATATTCTGATGGATATGTTCGAGATATTAAACCATTTCATATTTCGCGTGCTATGTTCGGGAATATTAAGCTGTTTAATATTTTCCCTGTTATGTTCGATTATTAATTGAATTCATATTTCTCACCATTCGTTCGAGATATTAATCTGCTTAATATTCTGAATGGTATGTTCGGAATGTGAGTAGTGTTTGTGATACTATGGAGATGGTTTTTCGGAAGCAGAAAGGGGTTGGCCATGAAACATTATCTTCTTATCGTTCGGATCACGTTCATCGTGCTGGGACTTTTCTGCATTTTGCTTCTGGTTTCGGGGCTTCAGGATCTTAAGGAAGGCAAGGCGTATAAAGCCCGCTGCACGGCCACCACAAAAGGTACTGTCACCTACTTTTACAACAGAGAGGAAAGAGAAGAATATCACTTAGGACGTTATGTATATGATCCTGGTGACACTGAGATCGCCTACAATTTCAAAGTGAACTCTTTAGAACTTTCCGGAGACCGTCACTACGGAAAATACATGGGCGACGCGAAGTATTCCGAAGGCGATTCGATCACGGTCCATTACAATCCGGACGCACTTTATGAAAACTATCCCGATAAGTACTGCTACCATTTGGAAGTCGCGAAACAGCGACTGGAGACCGTAGCCATCGTTTGGATCGTATATATCCTATTCCTGGTCATTTTCATCGTACGCAGGATACGGCACCCGGAAAAGTTCTTCTGATCAACCGAGCGTGCAGAGCTTGCCTCTAAGGATATAGCCGATCTTTTCGTAGCAGGCATTGGAGGCGACGTAGTCGGCATCGGTGTAGAGCATCGGGAGACATCCCGCTTTCATGGCAAGCATCGTTACCTGATATACGAGGTTTTCGGCATAGTGCTTCCTGCGGTGATCATAATGCGTGTATACCATGTTTAGTGAGGCTGTTCCTCCATCGGGATGGTATCTGCAGCTCGCAACAGATCTTCCTTCCGGGTCCTTCCAGAAGTACATCGTTCCCATTTCGATACAGCCTTTCGCGTCTTCCCTATACTCTTTAAGAGTCTTGCCGTCGATACCGACTTCTCTGTGGAAGAGATCCATGAACGTGACAAGCTGGTCCAGATCGTCCATCGTGCAGAGATGGATCGAGCCTTCGCACTTTTCTTTCGGTTCGATCGGGTTCGGGCAGTCATAGGCAAACATGTTTATGGTGATCGAAAGCTTTAATCCTTCTTCTTCTGCCCTCTTAATGAAATACTCGGCGAGATCGTATTTCATGTTGAAGTGATGCTTTCCATCCAGAAATCCGTGCTCTTTAGCGATCTGATACGCGTTCTGCATCTCTTCTTCCGAAGCATCGTCAGGAAGCCAGATCCAAACAGGATAAGGATGCGAAGTAAAGCACAGGATAAATCTTTCGTGATCGGAAAGAAGGAGCTCGCACTCTCTTTTCATGACTCTTCGAAGAACATAGAACGTGTATCTGTCCTGATCCAGAAGTTTATCGTCTCTTTCATCGATAAAGGTATTCATAGCATTTTTCCTTTTTTTCAGTAGATAGTTCGGATCGTTTTGGGATCAATTCCGACTTCTTCGCAGAAGGCTTCGATCTCGACCGGGGAAGTTACTTTTCGAATATCACGGTAACGACCGGTGTTCTTATCGACAAAGCCAACGGTGGCTTCACCGGTGCAGATACTCTTCTTTACCACCGGCTCTTCTTTAGAAGGATCGAATGCGATCGACAGGTGCTTTTTGCGAGGAAAGATCGTCATCGGTACATGGCTGAGGCGTTGAACTGTTCGGTAAGACGGTCATTCTTCTTCTTTTCCTGAACGAGGCCGTAGATGCCCGCGATGAGGATCAGGGCCGCGCCCGCGGCCAAAAGATAGAAGCCGAGTTCGTTATCGATATGTCCGCCCTTTTTGACCTGTGTGATGTCGTAGAACAAGAAGTAATCCTCGACAACTGTGGCGATTACGGAAAGGATTCCGACAGTTACGACCAGCTTATTTCTTCCGAAGTAGCCGAAGACCAGAGCCAGCGCGGCAAGAAGGAGGAAGGCATAGCCGTCGACCTTGTTGATCAGGGCAACATGCTGGACCTCTTCCGCGAGCGTCGAGGCGTTATCAAGCGTATAGGTAATGAAGCTGACGAATACCGATGCCGCCATGGCGATAGCGGCGAGGATCGCCAGGATGTTGATGTGCTTTTCTTCGAATCTTGTGAAAACACTGTTGTTACTGAACTGATAACCGCAGTTACGGCAGTTCTTTTCGTTCAGAAGTGCTCTCGTTCCGCATACCGGGCAGCCCTTCGAGGATGTCGCGATCTCGCCCTGATCCATGCGGAGCGTATGCGAATCTCTAGAAGACTGAGGCTGCGGCTTCGGAGCCGGTGTCGGAGTGGATGACTTTCCTGCAGCACCTGATGTCGGGGTATTTTTCGCCGGAGCGAACGGAGACGGACGATCGGCTTCAAAAGCGGAAACAAACGGCGGAAGCGGTTTGAAACTGCCGGTATTCGGCTGCTCAAAGCTTCCGGCTCCGCCTAAGATCGCCGGTACCGTATCGGATTCGCCTTCATTATACATTTCGTAGGTGGAGTTATCCTTGAAATTGGAATCACCGGAACCCAGGCTGTTCAGGGAAGATCCTTCCGAGGAAGAAGAATAACCGAAACCGCCAAGCTTCTCGGTATTGTCCGAAGAGGAATAGTTACCGGAACCAAGACCTGTGCCTGTGGATTCGGAAGTATCAGCATCAGACGCGGAACCGTTCGATCCCGGCGCGCTGCCTCTTCGGATCGGTCTTGGGGTCCTCGGACCGCCGGCCGAAGCATCTGTTGTTTTGGAAATGGCTCTCGGGGTACTTCCCTTTCTCGGGGCCGGAGTAGCGCCTTCAGAAGATCTCGGCTGGGGCTTCGGTGTGGATCTCGGCTTCGGCGTGGAAGCAGATGCCGGTCTGGGTGTGGACCTTCTCGGGGTGGTCGGAATCGCAGGCATTTTCTCAGGCTCTGCTTCTTCCTTCAGTAATTCATCGATATTCGCGCCGCAGTTTTCGCATACCGCGAAAGAATCGTCCATCTCAAAATGGCACTTAGGACAAGTCCACATATAATCCCCTCCAAGATATATCAAACATATCTGATACCATTATCGCCTATTAACGAAAGCAATTCAAGGAGAAATGTTTTAGGCGGGGTTCAGGCATAGTATGCGTTTTTCAGGTACATGTAGATATAGCCGCCTTCTTCGTACGTATCGAAGGTCCCGATAACGGTTACGGGATCGCCGAGTTCCGGGTAATCCTCCGGGAAGGAATAGTCTCCCTCGAGGCTGTATTCAATGCCCTGGGCGCAGCATTCGGTCGCGTCCTTCACGATACAGGCGAAGTAGTATTTGCCGGTCTGTTCATCCTGGTAGTACGAGAAGTCGCCGGACATCTTTACGACCTTACCTCTGTAGGAATCCGGTTCATAGACCATGCCGAGGACTTCGGAGTAGACCATGGTCGCGGACATTTCCGTCAGGTCGAGATCGATGCCGTCCGCAGATCTTGAGGATTCGGAATGGTTGGGGTCCTGCGTGGTGGTCGGATCCTGCATCGAGAAGGGAGGCTCGGAGTACACGGTCGTGATCTCGGATTTCTTTCCTTCCTCTTCTTCGATTCCGGACTGAAGGACAGCGTTGACGTTGTTGTTTCCTCCCGCGGCGTGATTTCCCGCGGTATTGTTTTTGGCACAGGCGGATGTGGCAAGAAGGAGCGCCAAGGTTGTGGCTGCGATCAGTGGAGTTGTTCTTCTCTTTATCAGTTTCTTCGTTTCTTTTTTCATGGTCAGTCCCTCCTTACGATAAGTCCGATGAGATAGCAAATAAGGAATGCGCCGGTATCGACGGCGACGATCGTGGAACCTACCGGGGTTCCGGTGAGGATCGAGATGATCATGCCGGAGAACGCGCAGATCACGGAAAGTACCGCAGAAAAGATCGTGACCGACTTAAAGCTGTGAAAGATCCTCATGGCAGATAGTGCCGGGAATATGATCAGTGCCGATACCAGAAGTGATCCGCAGAGGTTCATGGCAAGAACGATAATGACGGCAATCACGACCGCCAAAAGAAGATTGTATCTATCGGCATTCGTGCCCGCGGATACGGCGAAGTCTTCGTCAAAGGTCACGGCGAATATCTTGTTGTAAAAGAGGATGAATACCGTGATCACGAGGATCGAAAGAATGAAACAGATCCATACGCTTCGAACTCTCAAGGTCAGGATCGTCATCGAGCCGAAGAGCGTGGTGCACACGTCTCCGGTGAGATTCGACGAGGTAGAACAGACGGTCATGATCAAATAACCGAATGCCATGGAGGCGACAGAGATCATGGCGATGGCGGCATCGCCTTTTATCTTCACGTGCTTTCCGCCGCGAAGAAGGAAAATGGCACTTAGGATCGTGACCGGGAGGATGATCAGCATGTTATTGGAAACACCAACGACTGTCGCCACACACATGGCGCCGAAGGCAACATGGGAAAGACCGTCTCCGATAAACGAGAACCGCTTTAAAACAAGCGTGACCCCAAGGAGCGAGGAACATAGCGCGATCAGAACTCCGACGATCAGAGCACGCTGTACAAACGGATATTGGAGGTAGGTATATAGTTTATCGATCATTGGTCTTCCTCATCTTTACTTAGAAGGAACTTCTTCCCTGCTCTGCTTTTTAGGTATTCGTCTTTCGTTCCGAAGAAGACTTCGGCGCCGATATGTAGTATGTGGCTGGAGTATGTGAGCGCGGCATCGATGTCATGGGAGATCATAAGGATCGTGACGCCTTCTTTTCGAAGAGAGTCGATCAGTTCATACATCTCGGATGTACCCTGCGGATCAAGGCCACTTACGGGTTCATCGAGAAGCAGGACTTTTCTCGTCGCGCAAAGCGCTCGTGCCAAAAGCACTCGCTGTTTCTGTCCTCCGGAGATCCGAAAGAAACTCTTCTTACTGAGGTGCTCGATCCCCATCTTCGTCATGTTCTCCCGGGCAAGTGCTTTTTCCGCGGAAGAATAGAAAGGACGAAGGCCGCAGCGGCCCTGGCACCCGGAAAGAACGATCTCTTCCACGGATGCCGGGAAATCCTTCTGGATCTCATTTTGCTGCGGGAGATAGCCGATCTCGTTTTTCTTTAAGCCATCACCGAAAAGAATCTTTCCGCCGAGCGGATCCTGAAGACCCAGGATCGTTCGCATCAGCGTCGTTTTGCCCGAGCCGTTATTTCCTACGATACATAGATAGTCGCCTTTTTCGACTTTGAAATTAAGGCGGTCGACGATCACGTGGGAGTTATACCCGAGGATCAGATCTTCTGCTTGAAGTAATGGCATAGCACATCTCCTTTTTGCTTACTTTAAGGCTTCTTTTAAAACTTCGAGGTTCTTCTCCATGACGGAGTAGTAGTTCGCGCCGTCCTTGACGTCCTTTGATGTGACGGACTGCATGGAATCCAGGATCAGTATCTGCTGGTCCTTGGAAGTGGTATTCTCCACGATGGTCTTGGCGATCTTCTGGTCGGAGCCTTCGATCGTCAGGATCGTGTGAAGGTTAAGTTCATCGGTCTTCTGTGAAAGAAAAGCGATCGTCTCAAAGCTTGCTTCCGTCTCGGCGGAGCAGCCGATAAACGCGGCGTAGTAGTCAAGACCGTAGTCATCGACCAGATATCTGAACGGGAAACGGTCACCGAAAAGAAGTGTCTTGACGGAGCCCGCTGCTACGGCCTCTTCGTACTCCTTGTCGAGCGCGTTGAGCTTCTCTATATAGGCCTTCGCGTTCTTCTCATATGTATCGGCGTTTGTCGCGTCGAGGGTCTGGAGCTTTCCGGAGATCTTATCTACGAGGATACTGGCGTTTTTCAGGGACAGCCATACGTGCTCGTCGTATTCGACTTCGCCCTCTTCGTGATGGTGCTCATGTTCGTGGTCATGATCCTCGTCATGATCTTCCTCATGCTCGTCGTGATCATGGTCTTCTTCGTCGTGGTCATCGTGGTCTTCATGGTCATCATGCTCGTGGTCATGTTCTTCGCCCTGCATGCCCTCAATGAGTTCTTCCTCTTTTACCTGATCGCCGAGTCCTTCCAGAAGGTTGATGACGACCATGTCCTTGTTATCCGCGGTCTCGAGGACGTCCTCGACCCACTCGTCGGACTCACCGCCGACATAGATGAACATGTCGCAGGTCTTGATCTTTACGATGTCGTCCGCGGTCGGCTGGTAGCTGTGAAGATCCACACCGTTATCGAGGAGCATGGTCACGTCGGCATTATCCTTTTTGTCGCCGAGGATATTCATGACCCAGTCATATTCCGGGAAGATCGTCGTTACGATCGAGAGTTTCTTATCATTATTCTTTTTGGAACTGCCGCAGCCGGAAAGGCACATTGCCGATGCCATCACAACTGCAAAAATAGAAAGATGCTTTTTCATTCACATCCACCTCCGTGTTTTTTTGTTTTTTCGGGAACGCAAAACAAGGGCATACCTATGCCCGAGAGATACAGTTCTGCCCTGTGAAGATGGATCAATTATTCAGTTGGACTTTACGGGAAACCGGCGTCTCGGATGTAATAAGAGCCGGTATAAGATGCATCGCAGCGAAATGAATGAGCACCGGAAGGACAGGCGCGGTATGCTGCGTTTTTCCTTCTTTAAATACACGGATGACCGCTTCGCACTGTCTAAGGATCGAGCAGATCGGACAGTCATGCCCGTCGCATTCGTGATTTGCTTCCACCGCGATATAAAATGACGAAAAGGAAATGACAAAGAGCACAAGGAGCGCAAGCAGCAATGACAGGATCTTTCTTGTTTTCATTCCTTTCACGCTTTCCAAGTCTTCTTCCTCTTCTCTTTTTTCTTCGGCTATTTAAGCCATGCCGATTATAGCACTCCCTTTTTCATGAGGCAAGTAATTGCGAACGATTCGCAACTGGAAAATCCTTCCGCGAATTAGTTTATGCTATCGATTCTAAAATGACCTTGATAAATCCTTATAAAACCGATACCATTTCTTTGTAGGGTTTGATTCATTAAAGAGGGAATGGGGAATGTCTAGATTAAGAAATTACACATGTTCCAAATGCGCCGGTGCCCTGATCGTCGATAAGGATCAGGAGGTCCTGGACTGCCCGTTCTGCGGGGAAAAAATCGGATTGGCGCAATTTCACGAGGAAGATATCTTAGGTGATGCGGAAGCGTCTCTCCGTCGCATGGAGTTTTCTGCCGCCAGAGATAAATACGAATACATTCTGAAAGGTGATCCTTCGAACTTTGACGCGCTGCGCGGCCTGATCTTCGCCGAAGGTCACGTCAGTTCACTTGCTTATATCTCCCGCATCGAAAAGCTTCGTAAGTGCGACCTGATGAAAATGTATGAAAAGATCGAGTATGCAATTACGAATTGCCGTGAAGAAGATACGGCATACTTCTCTCAGCTTTTAGACACGGTCTCTCTTTACGATGAATACAGAGTACTTGCTGCAGAAGACCGTTCCTTAAAAGGCAAGCAGCAAAACCAGCTGGGAAAGCTCATGGAAATTTACGAAAAGCAGGACGAACTGACTTCGGCTTTTTCCAATGCAGGCGAGACAGTCGGATCTGTGATCGCCACCGTAGCCGAAGACACGAATGAGGAGCATCATGATATCTATGCCTCCTTTTTTCTCAGCGCTGTGATCCTTGTGAGCACAGTCGTATCTATTTACATTTTCGGCGTCTTTGGTCTTTATATTCCGCTGGTGATCGCGATCTTCGCCCTGTTACTGCGCAAATTCTTTGTTTCTCAGTTGGAGTCCATGAAAAAGCCGCATAGAGAAGCCGTAAGCAAGATCAGCACCAAGATCTCGTCAAACGCACAAAAAGAACGCGAGCTCGAAAAGAAGTACGAGGAAGCATATGCCCGTCTGAAAGAACTGGATCCGGAAAAGAAGAAAGAAGGAGGCACAAAATGAAAGACGAAAGAAAACTCACCTGTGCCACCTGTGGCGGCGAACTGATCCTGGATAAAGAAAGACATCTTTATAAGTGCACCTTCTGCGGTGTGGCATACGGCTATGCCCTCTTCGACGGAAGCGCCATGCAAAAAGCAAAAGAGGCTTTGCGTCTCGGAGAATTTAACGATGCCGACCTCTACTTCACTTTTGCCCTTTCTTCAGAACCACAAGATTTTTATGCCCTTCGCGGACGGCTGCTTTGCGCCGGTAAATGGAAAGATACAGAAGCGATCAAACTCTCTCCGAATCTTACGGGTAAGCGCGCAGAGCTCATCCTGAAGCGAAGCGAGGAAGGCGCCAAAAACGCAGCTGACGCAGACAAGGAGTATTTCCGCTTATATGCCGATCTTGTCAATTCGGCCATCGAGTACTATGACAACGAAAAGCTGGGACAAAGCGAACTGGAGAGCCAGCAGAGATTTAAGGTGCTTCTGGAATCCGTTCAGAAGGATCTTTCGCGCGTGCAGAGTATGCCGGGCTCCTCAGGAAACCGTCGCAAGGACCTTTTTGATATAGTGCTTGAGAAAGGATACAATGCGATCTCCGAAAAAGGCACCTTGGAAAAACAGCTTCGGGAGCTTCAGGATCAGGAGCATTCGATCAAGACGAGACTGAAAGAATCCGAACACAAGCTGCAGCCCTATTATCAGAAGAAAAAGAGCTGTGAAGAACGCATTAACAACCTCATCTGGAAGATAAGGAAATACAACAGACAGGAAACAGATGAATAGGGTCATTGGTTAAGAGGTATTGGTTATGTCACAGTCAGAAAATTATGTAGAAATCCTTAGTTCTGCCGATCAGGCACTTAAGATGATGGAGTTTTCCTCCGCAAAAGAAAAATACGAAAAGATCTTAGAATCTGATCCGAGTAACTTCTCGGCACTTCGCGGACTTGTCTGCTGCGCCGGAAAGATCAACTCGGTTTCCTATATCCAGAAGATCGAGAAACTGAAAAAGTGCGACATCACAAAGATGCGCGAGACAGTTGCTTTTGCCGAAGAAAAGGCACTTGCGGAAAACAAGGCTTATTTTTCCAAGCTTTCTTCCATGCTGGGTATTTACGATGACTACTGCGAGATCGAAAAGACCAAAGCGGACCTGGCGGATCTTTCCAAAAGTGAGTTCAGCAATATCGTCGGCATCCAGGACACAAAGGATAAGGCGGGACATGCCCTTACGGATTCCGTCAATGCTGTCGGTCAGGTGCTCGCAGCCTTGGACGAAACCCACGAGGAAGGCGATCCAGAGGCGTGGTCTCTGATCTTTACCGTCTGCGCCATCGCTCTGGCGACAGCTTTTGCGACATATAAGTTCGGGATGTGGGGGCTTGTCATTTGCTTCGGCATCGCGGTCCTGGTCTATCTTCTTCGCTGGCTGATCCTTTCGAGGATCGAAGCCAAGAAGGCGCCTTACAAAGCAAAGCTTAAGGAGATCCAGACTGAGCTGAACATTCAAAATCAGATGCAGGCCGCGCTTTCGAAACAGTACGAGGAAGAATACTCCACCTTAACTGAGATGGATCCGACAAAGTGATGAAATACTATTAGTTCCTACGCCTTGTACAAAACATAGTAGTGTCCGACATATTCACAATCATAGCCATCCGCGATGAGAGCCTCTCTCCAGTTTTTCGTCTCATCGCGCAATTCATCGAGCATGAAGATAGATCCGTCAGTGTAATCATTCGACAGTACAAAATAGTTATTCTGATAGTTTGTTTCTATTTCGTCGTAAGACCTTAACCTGTCTCCTTCAAAGTAAAAATCTTGAGAATCTATGTTTTTCGCATATAGATAATACTCTTCCGTACATCTGACATAGCATATATACAGATCTCTGTTGCCGTATTCTTCCCGGATCTCATCTACGCGCGCTAATGCTTCCGTCATATCGTAGCCGGTGCCATCGCACAACTGATAATTTCGGCTGTATTCACCTCCGAAATAAAACCACATAAAAGAACCTGCGCTCACTGCTACCAGGAAGGTAAACATGCCTAAGAGCGGCTTGAAGTGCTTTTTCGACTTAAAGAAATGGAACGCTTCGACCAGTCCTACGATCAAGAAATACGCGGTGGATACGAACACCGGATTTGCCCGGTAGACATTCACGGAAACGATCGAATAGGCCAACCAAATCGAAAAGAACCAGATTACTTGCAGTTCATTAAAAGTCAATTTTGAGTTCTTGATATTCTTCACGGCTTTTCGCGTACTGATCACTAAGCCGGAGATCACAAACGGCGTCAGCACCCAGTAAAAGTTTCCGAAGTACACGATCGAATTAAAATGCAGACCGTCACAGCCGAAAACAGGTATAACGCAACAGATCAGATTGGTTAACATCATTAATGGGTTGATCTCATCTCTTCTTCTATTGACCAGTTTTGAGATCGTCATCGGTCCGATCTTAACGGTATCAAGACCGAAAGCATCGACAATCTGAAACAGGATCAGCGGCCACGCCAATGCAACGATGATCGCAAAGAACAAAACCGTATTTTTCACTGATACTTTTTTGTTTTTCAGAAGCAAAGCAAATACCGCCACCACAAATATCGGAACGATCAGATGAGACAATACGTAAGAATAAAGAATGAGAACACATGATAAAGACGAAAGAACAAAATACCGAGTTTTCCCGGTGTCGATCGCTTTGATCAAGTAATAAAGAAACACCGGCGCTACCGTCAGCATAAGATTACAGTCCAGTGCTATTCGCGAGAGGAAAACATAGACCGGACACAAGCTCATGATGGCCAGTATCATCAGTGTATTTCTATACGCGTCCTTCTTTAAGTAACAGAAAGTTTTTATCCAGTAGATCGCCGAGATCACTGAATAACAGAATATAACTAATCTGACCGAGAGCCTTCCCGTTCCAAATAAATGCAGAAATGGCAAAAATGAGTATGTATACAGGGCACTCTGTCCACCGCAATAGTTTCTCAAATACACCGGAAAAGCATTCCCGTATCGATCCGTTCCATGATCTCTGATCGCAACCGCGTTATTCACCAGACCCAATTCATCACAATTCCAGACATCCATAAGGCTGCCTAGTTTCCATAAATGGACGAATAAGAAAAGCACGCAAAGCAGCGCAATGATCAACGCTTTTGTGGTTCTTTTCCGTCGGTCTGAGATTGAATCTAACATCTTTCCTGATCCTTGCTATCCACACTGATGATTTAACAATTCTGTATGTCGAAGTGTACTTGATAACACCTGCAAAAATGCATGGTTATTATATATTATCGGTTTATTTGGTGTCAAAATGCGTGTGATCGAAGAAAAAAGAGCGATCAGAGATCTCTGATCGCGTCTTTCATGCTCTTTACATATTCGCCGACGTGTGGCGGGGCGTCTTTTCCGTACTGTTCGACGATCTTGACGATCGCGGAACCGACGATGGCGCCGTCGCTTATTTTGCACATCTCGGCAGCCTGCTCGGGCTTACTGATACCGAATCCGATCGCGACCGGTGTATCCGTGACGCTACGGATGTGTTCGACGATGTCTTTTAAGTCCGTCGTGATCTCGGATCTCGCGCCCGTAACGCCGAGGCTGCTGACGAGATAGATGAAGCCGTCTGCTTCCTTGGCGATCATGCCGATTCTATTCTCGGATGTCGGAGCGATCAGGGAGATGAGATCTACGCCGTGTGCTTTACAAGTCGGAAGGAATTCTTCTTTTTCTTCAAAAGGAAGATCCGGAAGGATGATGCCGTCGATGCCGATCTCTTCACAGGTACCGATGAACTTTTCGGCGCCGTAGGAGAATACGACGTTTGCGTAGGTCATGAATACCATCGGAACGGTGACGTCTTTTCTTAAGTTTCTTACGAGTTCGAATACGTCCTTTGTCTTTACGCCTCCGGCGAGAGCTCTAATGTTCGCGCCCTGGATGACCGGGCCTTCCGCGGTCGGATCGGAAAACGGGATACCCAGCTCGATGAGGTCTGCGCCGTTTTTAACGGCTTCTCTAACACAAGCCGCAGTGGTCGCAAGATCCGGGTCTCCGCAGGTGATAAATGCGATAAATGCTTTTCCGTTTGAAAACGCGTTTTTGATCTTACTCATGGATATCCTCCCCTCTGTAGCGGGCGATCGCGGCACAGTCTTTGTCGCCGCGGCCGGAAATGGTCACTACGATGATCTTATCCTTGTCCATGGTCGGCGCGAGTTTTCTCGCGTAAGCGACCGCGTGCGCCGACTCGATCGCCGGGATGATGCCTTCCATCTTGGAAAGGTATTCAAATGCCTGAACGGCCTCTTCGTCTGTGACCGGAACGTACTGCGCACGACCGATGTCGTGGAGGTTCGCGTGCTCAGGTCCGACGCCCGGATAATCAAGTCCCGCGGAGATGGAATATACCGGAGCGATCTGGCCGTCTTCGTCCTGGCAGAAGTAAGACTTCATGCCGTGGAAGATACCGAGCTTTCCGGTGTTGACCGTCGCGGCCGTTTCAAATGTATCGATACCGCGTCCTGCGGCTTCGCAGCCGATGAGCTTAACGTCTTTATCTTCGATGAAGTGATAGAATGAACCGATCGCGTTAGATCCGCCGCCTACACAAGCGAGGACAGCGTCCGGAAGGCGTCCTTCCTTTTCCATCATCTGCTCTTTGATCTCTTTAGAGATGACCGCCTGAAAATCACGGACGATCGTCGGGAACGGATGCGGGCCCATGACGGAACCTAAGCAGTAGTGTGTATCGGAGATACGTGTCGTCCATTCGCGCATGGCCTCAGAAACGGCATCCTTCAGGGTTCTCGTTCCTGTCTTTACCGGAATGACGGTCGCGCCGAGAAGTCTCATACGATAAACATTCAGTGCCTGACGGATCGTGTCTTCTTCACCCATGAATACGACACATTCCATACCAAAGAGCGCGGCCGCGGTTGCCGTAGCAACACCGTGCTGTCCGGCACCGGTCTCCGCGATCAGGCGGGTCTTACCCATCTTCTTGGCAAGAAGTGCCTGGCCGAGTACGTTGTTTACTTTATGCGCGCCAGTGTGGTTGAGATCTTCTCTTTTCAGATAGATCTTCGCGCCGCCGAGATCCTTCGTCATCTTCTCTGCGTAGTAGAGGCGTGACGGACGGTTGGCGTATTCGTTAAAGAGTTCACTGAGTTCCTTATTGAACTCGGGATCGTTCTTATAGTGGTTATAAGCTTCTTCAAGCTCGATCACGGCGTTCATGAGGGTCTCCGGAATGTACTGACCACCATGGATACCGAAGCGTCCTGCCGGATTTGTCATAAGCTTTCTCCTCCTATTTTTTTCGTTCGTGTTCGCTTCAGGTCTTTCTGACCGCGTCCACGAACGCTTTCATCTTTTTACTATCCTTCTTGCCGTCGGTCTCGACATTTGAGCTGACATCTACGGCAAAGCAATGTGTCTTTTCTACTGCTTCCGCGACATTTCCGGAATCAAGTCCTCCCGCGAGGAAGTATTCTCTCTTAAAGCCCTCTAAGACCCGCCAGTCGAAAGTCTCTCCCGATCCCATCCCGGAATCGATAAGAACATAATCCGCAGAGCTGGTGAGCGCTCGAAGAAGTGTCATCTTCGGATCTTCCTTCGGATCCTTTCCGAGCTGGAATGCCTGGATCAAGGGTTTATCCGTGAGCTGGCGAAGAGAATTGATGTAATCTTCGTCTTCGTGCCCGTGAAGCTGAGCAATGTCGATTATACCACGGTTCAGAAGATCCGACACTTCCTCGACCTTTGCGTCTACGAAGACGCCTACGGCCTTGATCTTCGGGTCCAGGATCAAACGCAGCGAAGAAGCCGTTTCGGGATCGACGTAGCGTTTACTTTTCGGCCAGAAAACGAATCCGACGAACTCGGGGCTCAGCTTATTTGCTGTTTCAATATCTTCGGGGCGGCTGAGCCCGCAGATCTTGATCTTTGTCGCGTTCATAAATCCTTCCTTCAAATCTTCTTATTAGATGCCTTTAAGCTCGGCAAGTCTCTTCTTCTTATCTTCTGCTCTCATCAATGTCTCACCGACGAGTACGGCGTCGGCTCCGATCTCACGGAGGTTTTTTACATCTTCCGGAGAAGATACGCCGCTTTCAGAAACGAAGAGGACGTCGCTCGGGATGAGCTGACGAAGCTTTCTACTGTTCTCGGTATCGACCGTGAAGTCTTTAAGGTTTCTGTTATTGACGCCGATGATCCTTGCGCCGATGTTTAAGGCTTGCTTTACTTCTTCGTCGTTATGTGTCTCGACCAGTGCCGAAAGGCCCAGGGAATCCGCGACCTTCAGGTACTCGCCTGCCGTCTTTTCGTCGAGGATCGACATGATCAGAAGAACGGCGGACGCGCCAAGAAGCTTGGCTTCGTAGATCATGTACGGATCTACGGTAAAATCCTTTCGGATACACGGGATCTTTACCTCGGAGGTGATCTCCTTGAGGTACTGATCGGATCCCAGGAACCACTTCGGTTCGGTAAGGACGGAGATACAATCCGAGCCTGCTTCTTCATAGGATCTCGCGATCTCCAGATACGGGAAATCAGGAGCGATCAGGCCCTTCGACGGAGATGCCTTTTTGCACTCACAGATAAACGCGATGTCGGGATTTTCGGCAAGTGCTTTTTCAAAGGAAAAAGACTGATCCGCGATCTCCAACGCGCGGGCTTTCACCTCATCAAAGGAAACCTTCTCTTTGGAAAGGACCACTCTTTCTCTTGCGTGATCTGCGAGCTGGTCAAGGATCGTCATGACTTAAGCCTCCGGACGGTTGCTGACTTCGATCAGCTTGTTGAGTGTTTCCATTGCCTTACCGGAATCGATGAGTTCGGCCGCGAGCTTGACGCCTTCCTTCATGGAAGAAGCCTTGCCGCCGATGTAAAGGGATGCGCCGGCGTTAAGAAGTACCGCTTCTCTCTTCGGACCCTTTGTCGCGCCGCTCAGGATGTCCTTTGTGATCTGTGCGTTCTCCTCAGGAGTACCTCCGACGAGATCTTCCTTCTTGCATGTGGTGAAACCGAAATCTTCCGGTGTGATCGTTGTGGTTCTGAACCAGCCGTCGTTGATCTCGCAGATCTTTGTCGGGCAGCTCATGGAGATCTCATCGAGCTTATCCATGCCGTAAACGACCATACCGCGCTTGATGCCGAGCTCAACAAGAACCTGTGCCAGCGGCTCGACGAGATACTCATCGTAAACGCCGAGGAGCTGCATGGACGGCTTACCCGGATTGGTGAGAGGTCCGAGGATATTAAATACGGTTCTGAAACCGAGCTCTCTTCTGATCGCGCCGACATACTTCATGGAAGAGTGATATTTCTGCGCAAAGAAGAAGCACATGCCGACTTCCTTAAGAAGTTCCACGCACTTTGCCGGGCTCTGGTCGATATTTACGCCGAGTGCCTCGAGGCAGTCCGCGGTTCCGCACTTGGAAGAAGCGGCACGGTTACCGTGCTTGGCGACCTTCATGCCGCCGGCTGCGGCAACGATCGCTGAAGTTGTGGAGATATTGAAGGATCCCGCGTTGTCTCCGCCTGTTCCTACGATCTCGAAAACGTCCATTCCTGTCTCGACCTGTGTCGCGTGCTCACGCATGGCCGACGCGCATCCTGCGATCTCGGCTGTGGTCTCTGCTCTTGCGCTCTTTGTGGAGAGGGCCGCGAGGAAAGCCGCGTTCTGTGTGGCGGATGTCTCGCCGCTCATGATCTCGTTCATTACGGCATACGCCTCATCGTATGTGAGGTCTTCTTTGCTTACGATCTTAACAATTGCTTCTTTAATCATTTTCGGTATCTCCTTTACTTCTTAGTTCCTGGCTTTATTGCAGGATATTAATCTGTTAAATATTTCTTCTGTTATGTTCGATTCGGCCTCGCCCGCGATTCTTATCGGAGGAAGTTCTCGAGGATCTTCTTTCCGATCGGGGTCAGGATCGATTCCGGATGGAACTGTACGCCGTAGATCGGATACTCTGTATGCTCTACCGCCATGACCTCTCCGTCACCCAGTGTTCTCGCGGTGACCTTAAGCTCCTTCGGAAGCGTCTTTTCATCGACTGCTAACGAGTGATATCTTGCCACCTGCGCGGTCTTCGGGCAATGCTTAAAGAGGAGTGCGTTAATATCCAGTTCGGTTTCTGAACGTTTTCCGTGCATCAGTTCTTTTGCGTAGGTAACGGTCGCGCCATATGCCGCGCAGATCGCCTGATGGCCGAGGCATACACCCAGGGTCGGGATCTCTTTACTTATGGTCTTTGCAACCTCCATGATGACGCCCGCGTCCTCCGGTCTTCCCGGACCCGGTGAAAGGATGATCCTTCTCGGGTTTAAGGCCTTGATCTCATCTACTGTCAGTTCGTCGTTTCGGATCACTTTGATGTCCGGGTCGATGGTGCCGACGAGCTGGTAGAGGTTATAAGAAAAACTGTCGTAGTTATCGATAAGAAGAATCATGCGTCCACCTCCTGTGCCAGCTGAAGTGCCGTAAGGGAAGCTCTGGCTTTGTTTAAGCACTCCTGGTATTCTTTCTCCGGATCGGAATCGGCAACGATGCCGGCACCGGATCTGACAAATACTTTTCCGTTCTTTTTATATGCGATCCGTATCGCGATACATGTGTCCATGTTGCCTGTAAAGTCGACATATCCGATCGCGCCGCCGTAGATACCGCGCTTGTTGTTCTCAAGTTCCGCGATCAGCTGGCAGGCACGGATCTTCGGCGCGCCGGAAAGGGTGCCTGCCGGAAGGACGGCCGCGACGGCGTCAAGCGCGTCGTGCTCGGGACGGATCAGGCCTCTTACGGTAGATCCGATGTGCATGACGTGAGAGTATCTCTCGATGGAGTGGAGCTTCTCTACTTCTACACTGCCGAAAGTACTGATCTTACCGAGGTCGTTTCTTCCGAGGTCAACGAGCATGTTGTGCTCGGCAAGTTCTTTCGGATCGGAAAGAAGCTCGACTTCCAGCTGCATATCCTCGGCTCTGTCCTTTCCTCTCGGGCGTGTGCCTGCGAGCGGGAATGTGTGGAGGACGCCGTTTTCGAGCTTAACGAGTGTCTCCGGGGAAGCGCCTGCGACCTCAACGTCCGTCCCCGAGAAATAGAACATGTACGGGGACGGGTTGATGGTTCTGAGGACGCGATATGTATTGAGGAGGGATCCTTCAAACGGAGCCTCCAGGCGGTTGCTGAGTACGATCTGGAAGATGTCGCCTTCGAAGATGTGGTGTTTGGCCTTTTCGACCATCTCGCAGAACTCTTCTTTTTCAAAGAGCGCCTTGACTTCACCAAGGAGCTTACCCGGCTTTTCTTCGGACTTTTCACCGTGGCGGATCAGGTTTGTGAGCTTCTTAAGTGTCTCGATCGCGGCGTTATAGTTCTTTTCGATTCTTTCGTCGGAAAGCACCTTCTCGCCGTCCGTGATCTTCATGTTCTCGATGAGAATGATCTTCTGCTTTAAGTTATCGAAAGCGATGACCTTGTCAAAGAGCATGAGGTCTACGTCTTTAAACTCTTCGGAGTCCTCGACTTCGGCGCGAACGGTCGGCTCGCTGTATCCGAGATAATCGTAGGAGAAATAACCTACGAGACCGCCGGTAAAGGACGGAAGGTAAGGAAGTCTCGGGCTTTTGTATTCGGAAAGGATGTCACGCAGAACGGCTTCCGGATCATCGGTGTGGATGGTCTCCTCGCCGATCGTCATGTCACCGTTACTGCAGGTGATCGAAAGCTTTGGCTCAAATCCGAGGAATGTGTAGCGGCCCCATGTCTCGTCCGCCTGTGCGGATTCGAGCATGTAGCAGTGTGTCGAGACGTTCTTTAAGATGCGCATCGTCTCGATCGGCGTGGTGAAGTCGGAAAGGATCTCGCAGCTTACAGGCACTACACTGTACTTCCCTGTCTTGGCGAAAGATCTGACCTCATCAAGTTTCGGCAAATAATTCATTTTGTCCTCCTTTTTCTCATCGAGGGGGAACAAAAAAGCCCTCGACAGTTATATTTCCTGTCAAGGGCGAATGTACAACTTTTGCACTATCCGCGGTGCCACCTTGTTTCACGGTATGACCCGTGCGCTTAGCGAGATACCAACATATCCCCGTCAATTTACGTCTGACTAAACGTCGCAGAATACTCTGGGTTTCCCATTTGACTGCGCCCTCAGCGGTCCATTTGACAACTTGTTTCTCACCTGATTCTCAGCATCGCAGGCTCTCTGTAGAGGCATCACTGCCGTTATCTCCGCGTCAACGGTTTGTTCCATATTCAATTGAAGCGATAATAGCACAAGAAAAAAGTGCTTGTCAATACGTTTTCTTTTATAAGAAAAGGCGGATGACGAGAGTTTCGCCATCCGCCTGTAATTACTTACGGACCGTCGCCGGAAGTATCGTCATCAGTATCGCCGCTGGTAACGATGATATCCTCAGTTTCAAACTTTATGATCTCCAGATCGAGAGTATCGTATTTCATCTTTTTCATATCTCGCACCTCTTCCTATCAGTTATCAATATAATCTCGCGCTGCCTGATTGTAAAGGTAGAACGCGGCCATAAGATCTTTCAGGCTCTGCGGTCTTGTCTCCGTCAGAGGTCTTTCGATCTGGTTACGGCAGTAGTAGATCGGGCTGTAAGAGACATAATACGTGTTCGGATCGCCTTCGAGGAAGACCTTGAGATTGATCACTTCGTTTACCTTATGGGCAGGGATTCCGGTGATCTTCACCTTCGTCTGGCCATCGGAATTCGTCACACTCAGTTTCACATTCCTGTTATCTGTTGTAAACGAAAGTGCTTTTCCCGTGGTATTCGTAAAGGTCAGATTGAGTTCTGTCTCGGACTTCAGAGAAAGAGATACGATACTGAAGGTAACTCCGGAAGGCATACTCGTCAGGCTGCTGTTATAGCCCGGGAGAGAATTCGGATTGATCGTCGGAAGGACCTTGTCCGCATCCTTCAGGATCGAGTTTGCCGGAGCATCGGTTTTATATCCGAAGTAAGCCTGGGAATAAGCACCGTAATTGAGAAGTGCTTTTACCAGAGGAGCCGCGGCGTAATATGCCTGATTCGCAACACCGCCCCAGGCAGTATATGCGTGATCCAGGATATACTTCGCGTAATTCTGAACGGTGAATGAATACTCTGTTCCGATAAATTCGCCATCCACGATCTGCGCCTTGATCTCTGCGGTCATCTCCTTGGCGGCAACCGGGATCCGGAATACATAGTACTTCTTTCCGTCGACTGTCGCCGTCGTCGCGTCGCTCATCTTATATGCCTTCGTCGTACCATTCGGAGAAGTCACGTTCAGTCGGGCATTTTTGCTGGACGCGATCTCATCGGAAAGCGTCATATAAAGGTTGACCGCGATCGATCCGTCAAGGGACAGCGAATAACCTTCCAGCTTTGACTCATGGAAGTATTCCGCATCGATATCGATATCGAGGTCACAACCGGAAGCATTGGGGATACCCTTTACTTTAAGGCGATAGGTCTCACCTTTAGCAAGATCGATTTCGGAAACAGATATACCGAGTGTGGAAAGGGTGCCGGCAGTTTCGAACACTCTGTCCGTCTTTGTATACAAGGTCGCTTCAACGCTCATGTAATTAAGCTCCGGGTTCTTAAACGTGAAACAATATGATCCGTCAGCGGGAGCAGTAAATGAGAACCACGTATAGTCACTATAAGCGCCATCGGATGCCGGAATATGTACCGTATTGGTGCCCACTTCGAGAGCAGGATCATCCTTTACAGTGACAGTAGTCGGAGTCGTCGCATTGTCAACCTGCATCTCCAGGAAATATGTTTTTCCTGCCTCCAAACGGTAATGATATCTATAGTCGAAGTAGTACGCGCCGTCCTGCAACATCAGGAAGTTTTCGCCTTCACCGAGTTCTTTTATGCTGAAGGTATAGAAAGACGAAGATCCGTTAGTAAATGTATAGATTCCGGTTTTTTCCGGAGTAAATACAGCATAGAACGGACGATATGCCTCAGCCATCGGACGGTCTACAAGATTGTCCCCGGTAGAAAGCTGCGCGACCTTTTTAATGTAGAGTGTCGTTTCGGCCGGATCGCTCCAAGTCGGCGGCACGGTAACTGTGTATTCCTTTAACGCTTCAAGTGGAACGATCGTTGTATTAAAGTCATTCCAACCAATGCTTATCGTTCCTTCACCCTCATCTGCTCCGTATCTTACACCTACCGGAGAGGACGGATACAGATAATAGCAGAACTCATACATGCCGCTTTCCTTCGGAATGAATGAGTAATATGTTTGTTCATTGTACTGTGTGTTTATCGGATTCTCATCCATGCCTAACATCGGAAGGGAATCACGGGATATAGTCACCGGAACAGTCGTAACGCTGCTATCGCAGTAATTAAGATTCACATCCAGAAGATAGGTTTCACCGGCGGTAAGTGCACACCCGTTCGTGATACCTTCGTCAGTATAGTTATAGAAATAACCGACCTGTCCTTCTGTAACACCCGTAAGCATGAATCGTGCATATCCTACCGGAATGTTAAACGTGTACTTTCCACTTGCCTCCGGGGTAAACAATGCATACACATGTGTTTCAAAATGCGAGTTATCAATGCTTGTTGAGCCCACTGAAATAGTATTGGTGATTTCTTTCACATATAACCAGGCAAAACCGATGTTCCCGGCACCGGTATTTTTGATCGTGATTAAATAATTCTCACCCTTTTGGAAGTATTGAACTCCGGGATCACCCTCGCCACCAACGCCGTATTTCGTCGAACGGACTTCCACAGTTGTAACGTTTGAGGAAACGATATAAAAACCTGTCTTGCTCGGAGTAAATGAGTAATAGACCGCTTTTCCGGAATCTACTGAATAGCCTGTTTCCGGACCGGTAATCTCCGGTACTTTTTCAATATAGACATCGATTACCTCTTCAGAAGAACCGCTTTGCCTGATCGTCGGGAAGTAAACCTCTCCTGCTTTCAGATTCACACCTTTCTTGAAATTGTTGCCCTCACCATAGTGATGATCTTCCAACGAGAAGCCATCCATGGAGAACTCCGTGGAGTGATCACCTTTTGTATAGATCTGATAGACCCCGTCTTCCTCCGGAATATACTGGAAATAAGTACTCTGGTTATTTGCTTTCACCGTAACCGAATTCGGTCCTGTTTCGAGCAATGGCAGATTCTTTGATACCGTGATTTTCACCGGAACGCAGATTCCATGTTCGTCACTATAGTCATTTCGGTCCACCGTAAGCGGATATGTCACTCCGGCCTTAAGCTCGGCAAATATGAATATCGATGGGTCAGAGTAGTTTCTGTCCCACGCATAGTCATATCCGCCCAGAAAAAGTCTGCTGGATATAGTTCTCGGAGCTGTTAAGGTAAATGTATAGACACCACTCTCGGAAGGAGTAAATGTAATCTCTTTCGTAGTACCTATCTCACCAAAATCATATTGTGTTCCTAGACGTAATGTCTTCGGTGATTTAGCGATAAGAAGCTGTACATTGTCAGAATAGGAATCTTCACTGTCATACTCAGAAACCGCAAACAGGTACTTCATGCCTGCGTCGAGTGTCAGATAAGTGATGATGTTTTCATTAATCCTTTCAGTCTCTACCGGAGCTATGGCTGTACCATACTGATCCGTCACGCTGACAGAAAGAGCAAAGCCATCGGCACACATGAAACCATATCTGCCGTTTGAACTTGGTGTAAAAGAAAAAACTTTTGTCTCTCCGGGATCGAACCTTGTGATCTCAATTGTAACGCCTTCCGTCAGTTCCTGAACGACCTGCGTTTCAGGATCCGTGATCTCCACTTCCGGGACCTCATGATCTGCCATTACGATGCAAGGCAGCGACGCAACTAACATTACGACACTTATAACAGTCGCCAAAACCCTCTTGCTCTTCATAACAATACCTCCAACAACCCAAAATCCAGATATATGTTATCGATTTATTATATCAAGCAGAGGAATGTAAGTATTATCACTATCTTTCGCACAAATACGGATATTGTTCAACCGGAAGCAAGCGATGCCTCGATCAGACGACACCATTTCTAATGGAAGTAAACATCAAGGGTAATTCCAGACTTGATGTCAAATCCTTCGTTCATTATAGCATAGGGGATATGTCAGAACTGTCGAAAAAAGAAGGACTGCTTATGGCTAAGCAGTCCCTTTGAGATCTCTATTCTATTCTCTTCTTTTCTCACCCGATCGGGAAGCAGACTTCCGTTACATACTCATCCGGATTCTTTGTCTGCGCGGGAGATACATGATAGATGTTAAACATCGGTCCCGTGACCTCAAATCCGTTTTCAGCGATCCAGGAGGCGACTGTCGCAGTCGCTTCTCCCATCTGCTCGTAGGAACCCTTGATCACGCAGCTTGCGACCTTTACGGCAGGAAGTGTCTTGAACTTAACGTTCTCTGTATCTTCGTACTCACCCTTGACCGTCATCCATACAACGATCTCCACGTTCTCTTCTTTGAATTCCTTGTCGAGAAATTCCGCCGCCGCAAGACACGGATCCGCGGGAACGAAAGGTGTCTTACATTCCTGCAGCTTTCCCCAGAGGATGCCCTCGTCCTCGTAGTGCGGAACGACCATGTGTACAGTTGCCGCGTATCTTTCCGGAATCACTTTTGTTGTTACATCAAAACTCATACTCTGTTCCTTTCTCAGCCTCTTTCTGGCTGTGTCCAGGAGCATCAGCTTGTACTCCGTCTCATCTGATATCTTCTTTAATTCCTGCTGTTGTTTCGTAAGGTACTGCTCGAGCTTTTCTTTGTTGTCATAGTCGTCCATGATCTTCGCGATGTCAGCCAGCGCAAATCCCATATCCTTGAGCGCCGTGATGCGCCCCATGACGAAAAGCTGTTCTTCTTTGTAGAAGCGGTACCCCGTAAACTCATCAATCATCGCAGGTTTCAGAAGTCCCAAGTCATCGTAGTGACGAAGCATTCTTATACTCACTCTGGACAGTTTTGAAAATTCGCCTATTTTCAGCATTTAAACTACCTCCATGGATCCCCGCGGAATCGTAAGATCCGCGGTGTTTTCTTGAGCTCGTCACTACAATAATCCCTACCATTATGTCAGAGTCAACACCTTTTGTACATTCTCTTTCAAACCATCTCACGGAGCACGCGAAAACGCCCGTTTTTCAGTGGTTTTCCTTGTCTTTTACCCTAGTCTGTGGTATAATACAGATGACCTATAAAGAGTGCGCGAGAGACAAGCTCGATGACCGCACAGCAACCTGCGATACGTAAGGTGCTAAAGCTTGACCGATAGGACTATAGCTATTCTTCAGCAGTCTCATCGGTACCGATGGGATTTTCTTTTGCCCTCTTTATGGGATCAAATACACCATAAGGAGGAGTAACATATGCGTTTACTCAAAGAAGTTTTTGGAACAAGTAGTAAAGCGTGGATCTACTGCGCGAACAAAGATCTGCAAAGGCAGTTTCTTCTTCAGGCGGAAAGCGAGGGGTTTGATACATCTCTTCAAAAGACCGCTCTTTCTCACATCTACGGGATCGGAACGGATGGTCACGTCGGATGCCTCTCGCCATTTCTCTGGTCGCTCTCTTTCGGCTGCGAACTGGATTTCCCGAGGATCGACTATCAGGCGTTTATCGAGGGCAAGGAAGACTACGAGTGCAAAGAGCCGCACATGAGAAGGATCGGCTGAGTTTAGACGTAGTCCATAAAGACTTGGTTGGCAAGGTCAACGCCCTTTTCGGTAAGCCGGTAAATGCCGTCAGAATATTCGACGAGTCCTGCATGCATTTCTTTTTCTAATTCCGCGCCAAATGCACTTGCCACGGGCATTCCGAAGCGCTCTTGGAAAGCCTTCTCGCCCACGCCGCTTCTGGTCCGAAAGCCGAGCAGCATGAACTCTTTTTTGCGGTCGTCTTCTGACAGTATCTCTTCCGTGATGAGTACTTCTTCTTTCTTTGGTTCTGAAGTGTTCATCTCGGAGAGGTATTCGTCGAGTGTCTCGGCATGACGGCCGCGCTCAGCTCCGATGTAATAGTGCGCTCCGACACCAAACGCGAAGTATGGTTCGGCGCGCCAGTACATCGAGTTATGGCGACTCTCAAAACCGGGGCGCGCCATGTTGCTGATCTCGTAATGAGTAAATCCGTTCTCCTTGAGAGTACTCGTCACGAGATGGTACATCGCGCGGTCTTCTTCCTGGCTGACGTACTTTTCGATATCACCGTTATATCTTGCGTACATCGGTGTTCCTTCTTCAAGGATCAGCGAGTAAAGCGAGATGTGCGGGATGCTGTTTCTAAGAAAGAAATCGAGCGTTTCTTTGACGCTGTCCATGGTCTGTCCCGGGATGCCAAGCATCATGTCACAGGAGATATTGGTAAATCCCGCGTTCTTTGCGTCCGGGATCGCCTTTTTCGCGGTCTCGGAATCATGTATCCTTCCAAGCGTCTGAAGCACCGAATCATCGAGACTCTGAATGCCGAGAGATAAGCGGTTGATGCCCGCCCTTTTAAACCCGGCAAGTTTCTCTTCATCGATCGTTCCGGGATTCGCTTCCAGCGTGATCTCACAGCCTTCGGAAATGCCATATTCTTCACGAAGTGTATCGAGGATCTTCCCTACTTGCGAAGGACTAAGCAGCGACGGCGTACCGCCTCCGAAATAGATCGTCTGAAGCGGTTCTGCGGCTTCCTTTTGAAACCAAGTCTTCGGCAGACTCGCTTCCTTGCAGACCGCGTCAACATACTCGACAACGCGATCCAGGCACGACGGAAAAGAAAGGAAATCGCAGTACGCGCATTTTCTTACGCAAAACGGGATATGGATGTACACGGATGTAACCGGAAGTTCAGGCATTCAGCACCTTCTTTACCGCGCCGGTCAGCGCGAGCTCGAACTTCTTAAAGCTCGGGGAAACGTTGTTTCCGGGAAGCATGTATTTGGAGATCTTCTCTGCCCATGTCGCCTTATACTGGCCGATCGCGGGATAGCCGATCTTCTTGATGCGATGCGACTGCTCGCGAAGAAGCACGTCACAGAGGACTTCCCAGGTGCCGCAGATGCTGTCCTGTTCGTATTCGGAAAGCCTCTGAAGATCCGCATCCGGATACGCAAGAAGGATCGCGTTTTTATCCGCGAGGATCCAGCTCTCCATCTCTTCGACAGAGATCGCGATGACGGTAGAAAGGTCTCTTGCGTAACGACGACAGGTATCCTTAAGCTTGCTCATGAGTTCTTCCGGATCGTGGTCATCGGAATCGATACATACGATGACGATGATGTCCGTTCCGGCGTAGACTTTGTCGTACGCACGAAGCTTTGCGGGCAGAAGCTCCAGAAGACCGGCAGCTAAAGGCTCCGGCTTTTCGTCAGGATGGCTCGGCCAGTATCCGCAGCCTCTGTGAGGACGCAGATAGGACTCAAAATCCTGCGTATATTGTTTTAAGATACAGTTCGTCAGACGCTGAAGAACAACGCCGCCGGATCTGTCTTCACTTAGGATCTCTACTCGCATCGAAGATGTCTTCCCCTTTAGTTGTCAAAATGTCCCGCGTACCAGATCGCGCCCATGCCGACACCCTGCTCGTACAGTTCCTGCACGATCGGGATCGAGCCTGCGCAGCGGATATCGATCTGGTCGTCCCATGTCTTTTCGCCACGGGAGAATACCCAGATCTCGGACGGTGATAGGTTCTCGAGAATATACGGATTGTGTGTCGTGAAGAAGATCTGACAACCGGGATAACGCATCGAATAGTTGCGCATCTCCGACGCCAGAACGTCGAGCATGTCGTGATAAAGTCCCTCGTCCGGTGACTCCATAAGGATCAGAGGCTTCGGGTCCGGATCGGAAAGCAAAAGAAGGAAAAGCGCGAGCATATCCGGCTTCTGGAAATGCTTCAGGACCGCTTTTTCGTCCTTGTCGCGAAGACCCGGGATCGCTTCCATTAATTTGCTTAATATTTCCTTGTACTCACCCGGCTTTTCCTGACGAAGATAAGCGAGCACGTTCTTTGCGTTCGAACCCTGATTATTGAGGTGCTTATGTCCGCCCGGCGTCATGTCTTCCGGGATCTGATAGGTCTGGTCTTTTCTGAATCCTACGAAGTACCAGCGCAGGATCTCTCTATAAGTTCTGTTCGTGAAATAAAACTGCTTCATGGAACCGTAAGCGTGAAGCGCGGAAGTCATGGAATCGTTCATTTCACCTTCCATCTTCTCGCCCTTAAAGAGCACGAATCCCTTGCCCTGCGTAAACGAAAGGATATCCTTCGGCTCGTCCATTCCCTCACGCCAAAGAGTGAGCTTTTCCTCTTCGAAATGCGGCTTTCCATGGACGTTCGAATCGATCACGAGACGATATTCGAGATACGTCGTGTCCTTTTCCTGCGGGTCATAAAACTTAAAGCAGAGAGTTGCGATCATGGGCTCGTCACGGTCGCCGAGAAGGTTCGCGAAACCCGATCTTCCCGATTCCGTTGAAGCCGCCGCGGGTCCTTTTACGATCGCGCCCTGCACGAACGAAAGGAACGAGAAAAACATCGTCTTTCCCGAATGATTTCTGCCGATCAGGGCCTCAATTCCGTTAAGTGGATGCGCGACGGAAACGCCCGCCGATAAAGCAAGAGATGACTGCCCGGGGTCCTTCCGGATGTCGTCCAGAAGCGCGCCAATACAGTCATCTTTGAATAAACCGAAGTTTTGAATATGAATACCAAGTAACACGTTCTTCACCGCCTGTTCTTTAGAGAGGCCTCCCCGTCTTCTCGAAAAGCACTTTTCGAAAGCCGGGACTATGTTACTTATTATTTTAACTCTTTCTTGTCCTTTTGAACACGTACGAGAATATCTGTCAGTTCGTTTTCGAGTTCAGTCAGTCTCTTTCTCGCGTAATCGATCGATCTCGCGTAGATCTCTTCGGACTGCTGGTTTGCTTCCGTTAAGATACGCTCGCTCTGCTCTTTGGCAAGGAGTGTGACCTGATGCTCATCGACCATGATCGCCTGACGCTGCTCGGACTGACGGAGGATACTCTCCGCTTTCTGACGTGCGGAAGCGACGACCTGATGCTGGTGGTCAACGATCCACTTCGCCTGCTGAACTTCCGACGGGAAGCTCGCTCTGATCTGCTTGATCCAGTAAAGAACGTCGGCACGGTCTACGACACAGTTGTCGGAAAACGGCACGCCTTTTGCCTGCTCGATCGTTGCCTGCAGCTGATCGAGAAGTTCGTATAGATCCTTATCTGATGTTCTTACATTTCCTTCCGGCATATGAAAAACCTCCTGGGGCGCTTTCGCGCATATTACTTTCCTGCCTGCTTTTCAAGCAGTTTTTTATGAACCATCTCTTCGATCTCCGGCACGCACATCCTGCTGATGTCGCCGCCGTAGTAAGCAACTTCTTTGATAATGGACGAACTGGTAAATGCCAGGTCGGCACGGCACGGCAGGAAGATGACCTGATAGTCCGGGAACATCAATGTGTTCGCCGCGTTCATCTCCGCCTCATAACGGAAATCCGATTCGCTTCGAAGTCCTCTTACGACCGCGGAAGCGCCGAGCTCACGATATACGTCAACGAGAAGGGATTCTCTCGAGATGACCTCGATATTCGGAACGTCCTTAAGGCAGATCTTTGCCATCTCCACACGTTCTTCGACAGTGAATAAGGAATTCTTCGCGCGGTTGATCATGACAGCGACGACGAGCTTGTCGCAAAGGCGGGAAGCTCTTTTTGCGATGTCGATGTGACCCAGTGAAAACGGGTCGAAACTACCTGGAAAAATGAACGTCTTCAAATCGATTTCTCCTTGCTGCGCATACCTTTCTTATTCTAGAAAGAATGTTACCAAAGTTGACCCGTACTTACAACTCTTAATACATGTCATATTGGTTACAATTGTTGAAATATCAGTGTCTGCGTCGGATTCGACGATGAAGATCCCGTCCTCATTTAAAAGCTTATACTCCTTGATGAGTTCCGATGCCGTTTTTGCAAAAGCACTTGCCATGGCATACGGCGGATCCATGAATATGATGTCGAAGGACTCACCCTTTTTCCCGAGAAGTTTAAGTGCCTCGGCAAACGCCATCTTCATGGGTCTGGCCTGGTCCTTCAGGTGTGTTTTCTCAAGGTTTTTGCTGATGATCTGCTGGGCCTTTCCCGCCTGATCGATCAATACAGCGGACTCCGCACCACGAGAAAGAGCTTCGATCGCCATTTGTCCGGTTCCTGAAAATACGTCTAGAAAAGCACTTCCCGGCACTCTCATCTGAATGCTCGAAAAGATCGCCTCCTTGACCTTATCGGTCGTCGGACGCGTCGCGTCTCCTTTCGGCGCCTCAAGCACCGTTCCTCTGCATTTTCCGGATACCACTCTCGGCATTACTTCGGATTCTCCTTTATATTTCGCGGGTTTGTTTTCCTACTATACCACTACTTCGCCGTTTGGGAAAAGATTTCTATACTTTCAGGCGAAATCGCCCCTTAACATCAGAGGCTCGGCTTCTGCCAGGCGTCTCCGAAATGACTGTGGAACGCCTGAAGCATGATCTTCGCCTCAGGCTTTTCAAGCTTCGGATCATCCGCGATCATCTTCTCGATCGCCTTTTCGATCGGCTCGAGAAAGGAAGCGTCACGATAGAGGTTCGCCATCTTCAGCTGCGGGATACCGTGCTGCTTCGTTCCGAAGAAATCACCGGTACCGCGAAGGAGCATGTCCTTTTCGGCAAGCTGGAAACCATCGGTGGTTCTACACATCATGTCGATCCTCTCTTTGGAAACGCCCTCGTACTTATCTGTCTGCAGGATGCACGCGGACTGAAGGCTTCCACGACCAATACGGCCTCGAAGCTGATGCAGTGTCGAAAGACCGAATCTCTCGGCATTTCGAACGACCATCAATGTCGCGTTCGGATTGTCGACGCCGACTTCGATAACCGTGGTAGATACGAGCACATCGATTCTACCTTCACCGAATTCCTTCATGACCTTTTCTTTTTCCGCGGTCTTCATGCGACCATGCAAAAGTCCGACATGCATATCGGAAAGATCACCGTTACTTAGTGTCTCATAGTACTGCACCGCGGACTCGAGGTCGGACTTCATCCTCTCTGCGAGCGTGCCTTCCTCGTCCTCATAAGCGTCTTCCTGAAGTTCTTCGATCATCGGACATACAACGTATACCTGATGCCCTTTCTGGACTTCCTGGCGGATCGTGGCGATGACTCTTCCCTCTTCGTCAAAAGAAGCGCGGATGGTCTTAATGGGCTGACGTCCTTTCGGCATGCTCTTGATGACCGATACATCCATATCTCCGAAAAGCACAAGTCCCAGTGTTCTCGGGATCGGAGTCGCCGACATGACGAGCGTATGGACACCGTGATCAGCTCGCTCTTCCGTGGAAGATCTCTGTTTCACACCGAAACGGTGCTGCTCGTCCGTGACCATCAGCGCAAGATTCGGGAAGATATTCTTTTCCGAAAGCACCGCGTGGGTACCGACTAAGATCCGTACTTTTCCGGACTCCAGACCTTCTCGGATCTCTGCTTTTTTCTTCGCGGTCGTACTTCCGAGCATCAGCTCACAGCCGATGTCCGTACCGTTTAAAAACTTCTTAAATGTCTCGTAGTGCTGGGACGCAAGCACCGCGGTCGGAGCCATGAATACCGCCTGATAACCCGCGATCGCGCAAGCGGCCATACTAAGGAAAGCAACGACCGTCTTACCGGAACCTACATCACCCTGAACAAGTCGGTTCATGGGGCGTTCGGACGAGATATCGGCGAGGATATCGTGCGTGACCTTCGACTGGTCTTCCGTAAGCGTAAACGGAAGTCCCTTCACGATACTCGTAAACTTCTCCATATCCTCTTTCTTGCCGCGGATCGGGCAGGACGCGCGCATGTCCTTCTGCTCGAGTTTATAGACAGAAAGCGCGCCACGCAGGAGGAACAGTTCCTCGAATACGAGATATTTTCTCGCGATATCGACTTCTTCCATCGTATCTGGACGATGGATCTTTTCATACGCATAACGGATCGCGCAGAGCTTCTGCTCTTTTCTGAAAAAGAGAGGCAGCACTTCCGAAAGAAGCGGCAGCGCGCGATCGAGAGCGACATTGACGATCGCTCTTATATGTCCCTGTTTCAGTCCCGCGGTCAGCGGATAGATCGGCTGGATCAGGGAATGCTTTTCTTCGTCTTTTTGTCTTTGATCAAATACCGGATTTACGACCTGAAAAGTAAAACCGTCACGGGTGATCCTTCCGTGGAAAAAATACTCTTCGCCGGCAACCATCTTCTCCGCCAGATACGGCTGATTGAACCACACCGCGCGGATGCTGCAGGTGCCGTCGGAAAGCGTCGCGAAGATCGTGGTCTTTCCTCGGTTTCTACTTACCTTCGGGGTATTTACGATCGTCGCGATAAAGGACTGTTCCTTGTCGTGCTCGAGCTTAAAAAGCGGCACGCATTCGGACCAGTCTTCGTATCTTCTGGGGAAAAACGTCAGAAGATCATACACGCAGAAAACACCGAGCTTTTCGAGCTGCTTGGCGCGTCTTTCTCCGACCTTCGGCAGAAACTGTACAGGGGTATCGAGACGGATCTCAGCCATGCTTCACCTTCTTCTTTCCGGTCGGGCAAAGGTCCAGTAGACCGCACTCTCCACATTTCGGGGATCTCGCGTTACAAACGGCTCTTCCGTGATCGACCATGCGGTGACCAAACGGCGCCCATTCCTCTTTCGGAAGGATCTTCATGAGTTCTTTTTCGATCGTTAACGGATCTTTTCCGGAGCTTAATCCAAGTCTTCCCGAGACACGCATACAGTGCGTATCGACAACGACCGCCGGGGTATCAAACATCTCGGAAACGATAAGGTTTGCGACCTTTCTTCCGACTCCCGGAAAACGCATGAGCTCGTCCTGCGTGGTCGGCACTTTTCCGTCAAAATCATCTCTCATCATTCTTGCGATCTCGTAAAGGTAATGGGACTTCGCCTTCCAGAATCCGCAGGGCTTGATGATCTCCCCAATCGCCTCTTCGCCCGCGTCCAGAAAATCCATGTAATCCGGGTGCTTTTCGAAAAGCACCTTCGTTACTTCATTGACGCGCACATCGGTGCACTGGGCAGATAAAACGGCTCTGACTACCAGGTGGAACACGTTATCGTCGATGTCGAGGGTACACTCGGTCTGCGGGTAAAGCTCGTGCAGACGAAGAAGTATCGCCTCCGCGTTCTTTTTACTCATTTTTTCTCCTCAGTCTTTTGGGGCTTGGTCTTTACGGAGTAGGTAAATTTCGCGCCGCCGAGCTCGTCGCCCTTTTCCGCCCAGATCTTTTCGCCGTGCGCGGTGATGATCTCGCGGCAGATATAAAGGCCGAGGCCGAATCCGCTCTCTGTTCTTGAAGGATCGACTTTATAGAAACTCTCGAATACACGGTCGAGCTTGTCCTCGGGGATACCGCAGCCGGAGTCCTCAACGGAGACATAGACCTTGTCTTCTTCTTCGTTGTAGCTTGTGGAAATGCCGATGATACCGTCCTGAGGTGTGAACTTGATCGCGTTCGTCAGGAGGTTATAGAATACACGGTACTGAAGCTGCAATTCGCCGAATACCATCATCTGCTTGTCGTGATTCGATCCGAGATCGACATTGACGCTGATCGTCTTTTCGGAAATGAGATTCTCGACATCCTGAACGGCGTCGCGGATCATTTCGTTGATATCGAATTCTTCCATCTTCGACTCGTCGACCTGACTCAGCGAGGATGCCTCCGTCATCGAGTTGATGAGCTTCTGGATACGCTCGACCTGTGTCTGGATGATGTCCATGTACTTCGGATAGCTTTCCGGCGGGATCGTGCCGTCGGAGATCGCGCTTAAGAAGCCCTTGATGGACGTCAGCGGCGTACGAAGGTCATGGGCGATACTCGAGATGAAGACCTTTCTGTCAGCCTCCTGATGCTCGAGTCGGTCGATCATGCTGTTAACGGTAGAGACCATGTTCGTGATCTCGTCCGTGAGCATGTATTTCAGTGTGGATTCTTTTCGAAGTTCAGGTACATCGATACGTACCGAAAGGTCGCCCTTCGTTACGGATGTCGCCGCGTCGGAAAGCGCTCTTAAAGGACGGATCAGAGATCTTGCCATCAGCGAGAAGAAAAGCAGTGCCATGGCAAACGAGATCAGGATCGGAAGCAGAAGCGCGTTCGAAAGACGCCAGAATACTTCGTGCTCGACATTCAGCGTATTGAAAAGCACTATGTTAAGTTCTTTCTGCGCGGTCGGAACAGCTACGGAAACGGCCACGCTTCGGGAATTCGCGAAGATACCGTTCGTAACGTCAGATGTCTGTGCTTCTCCCTTATGCAGGAACAGATCGAGAACTCTCTCGTTTGTAAGGAACACGTAGTTATCGACCTTTAAGATATCGTCACGCATGAAATCCGGAACGGATGTGGAATATTCGATACGTCCGTCGGATCTTACGAACCATACGGATACCTTCTCGGTCCTGGCGAACGAATTAATAAACGCCTGCACCGCGGATTCGGAAACGGAAGCGTCCGCCATCAGGGAATCATAGGCAAGCGCCAGATTCTCCGCCTGGGTTTCTATCTCTCTTTCGTTTTCGGAGATAAGGGATACAGTCGTCTGACGGTAAAAGACAAGGATCAGAACGAGAAACACAAGTATCGTACCGACCGCAAGCGACAGGGTCGTGCGGAACAGTACGGATTGTGGCTTTTTCGCGTTATTACTCATGTCCTTCCCCTAAGAAACGGAAATCTTATTTCTCTGTCGTCTCGAATTTATAACCGACGCCCCAGACCGTCTTGATCTGCCAGTTGGTCGATACTTCCGGACGCTCGAGCTTTTCACGGATACGCTTAACGTGTACGTCAACGGTACGGGACTCTCCGTAAAAATCGTAGCCCCATACATTCTCGAGGAGCTGTTCTCTTGTGAAAACGCGGTTCGGATGCGATGCCAGGAAGAACAGCAGTTCCAGTTCCTTCGGCGGGATATCGATCTCCTTGCCGTCTACCGTTACTACATAACGGGCCATATCTACGGTGAATCCCTCGTAGGAGATCACTTCTGTATTCTCTTTGGAATCAGCGGACTCAGCAGGTGTGGAATCGCGCTTTTCGGTACGACGCAGGATCGCCTTGACACGAGCGAGGAGTTCCTTCGGCTCGAAAGGCTTCTGTACGTAGTCATCCGCGCCGAGCTCAAGACCTACGACCTTGTCCAAGGTATCGGATCTTGCCGTCAGCATGATGATCGGAACATCCGATGTCTTTCTGATCTCACGGCAGATGTCATATCCGTCTTTTCCCGGAAGCATCAGGTCAAGTACGACCATGTCCGGCTGAGACGTCTGGAACGCTTCAAGTGCTCTGTCTCCGGAAAGACAACTGGTTACGGCAAATCCGTCTTTATCAAAGTAGAGTCTTAACACTTCTACGATATTCGGATCGTCGTCAACAACTAATACCTTCTTCATACTCTTCCCTCGCTCCCTTGTTATTTCTTCAGCATATCCTGCAGTTCTTCCATGAACGAATTAACGTCCTTGAACTGACGATATACCGAGGCAAATCGCACGTATGCGACCTCGTCGATTTCCTTGAGCTGCAGCATGACCATCTCACCGATCTCATTTGTGGAGATTTCACGTTTCGCCGTGTTCTGGATCTGGTTCTCGACGTACGAGACGATCTGTGCCAGTTGCTCACTGCTGACCGGTCTCTTCTCACAGGCTTTCATCAAACCTCCGAGAAGCTTTTCCTGACTATATACCTCACGTGTTCCGTCCTTTTTGATCACGAGGAGCGGAAGCAGTTCCACCTTCTCGTAAGTTGTAAAACGCGAGGAGCAGGATAAACATTCACGCCTGCGGCGGATGGCAGAACCATCCTCCGCAGGCCGCGAATCAATTACCTTATCTTCCATATGTCCACAAAAAGGGCATTTCATAAGTTATCACTCATCCAGATTATCGTTATCACTCATAAACCAAGGCAGAAGTCTCTTCTTATCCTTGGCCGGTGCCGGAGCTTCGACTGTCTTCGGCATGGAGACCGGAGCCTGCTCTCTCGGAGCCGGTGTCGGAACTACGTTCGGTGTCGGTCTTCCACCCTGCTGCATCGGACGGGATACCGGAGCCGAAGGAGCGGATGCCGGAGCAGACGGTGCAGTGTAAGAAGATGTCGGACGAGCTACCGGCGGCATCGGAGCTACAGGAGCCTGCGGTGCGGACGGCTTAGACGGAGAATAGATCTTCGCGTCATCCTTTACTTCCGGTTCCGGATCACCAAAGAGGAATTCCGGAACTTCCGGCTTAGATGCCGGCTTTACTGCCGGTGCCGGAGCTGCCGGCTTCTCGTAAGAAGATACCGGAGAGATCGGACGGCTTGTGGAAGCACTCGGTGTGCCCTGGCCGATGATCGTCGGGTTCTGCTTAGAGATGATAGATGTTGCCGGGCGGAAAGCCGCGGAAGCGTTTTCTGTATTATCGAAACCGGAAGCGATAACTGTGATCATGATCTCGTCTTCGAGTGTCGGGTCTGTGACCGCACCGACGATGATGTCAGCGTCGCCTGCTACTGCGTCACGTACAACGGATGCAGCAACATCGATCTCGTGGAGTTTCATGTTGCGAGAACCGGTGAAGTTGATGATTACGCCGCGAGCGCCTTCGATCGTTGTGTCGAGGAGCGGGCTGTTGATGGCCTGCTTAACAGCGGCTGCCGCTCTGCCTTCACCGGAAGCACGGCCGATACCCATGTGGCAGATACCTGCGTTTGTCATGATACGGCGTACGTCAGCAAGGTCGAGGTTGATGAGACCCGGGATAGCAACGAGATCGGAGATACCGGCAACACCGAACTTGAGGACCTGGTCGGCCATGTTGAATGCGTCGTCGATGGATGTATCTTCGTCTGTGATATCGAGGAGCTTATCGTTAGCAACAACGATAAGGGAGTCAACGTACTTTTCGATCTCGCGGATACCGCGCTCAGCGTTCATCGCACGTCTCGGACCTTCGAAACGGAACGGACGGGTAACAACTGCTACTGTCAGGATGCCGAGTTCACGAGCGATCTGAGCAACTACCGGAGCAGCACCTGTACCGGTACCACCGCCCATACCTGCTGTGATGAACAGCATGTCTGTGCCGCGGATCGCCTGAGCGATCTCATCTTTGCTTTCTTCAGCTGCCTTTTCGCCAACCGTCGGATCAGCGCCGCAACCCAGGCCTCTGGTGATCTTCTCACCGATCTGGATCGTGAGCTGTGCCTTGGAACGGGACAGCGCCTGATGGTCTGTATTAATGGAAATAAAATCGATGCCCTGTACGGAACTTTCGATCATACGATCGACAGCGTTACATCCGCCACCTCCGACACCGATTACTTTTATTGCTGCAAATGGTTCGTCATCCATGGAATATCCGAGCTTAAAATCTGACATAGCCTTCTATCCTCCGTCTCGTGCTTATATATACTAATTCATTATGAGCCTTCTAAGCTATCTTTTACAATTCTACACTAAATGTGGGGGGCAGGCAATAGACCAAAAAAGCCGTCAAAAAACGCGTTACAGAACGATTACCAGCGTTTTTCAGGCATGTAATGAAAAGCACTTCTACATCTAAATGTAGTAGTTGCCTATCGCAAGATATAGTCTCTTCCCGACATGTCTAAAACAGTTCCGCTCTTTCCCTCGAAATAGCCTGATACCACGGCATAGCGGAGCCAGTTCATGTCGTCGGAGATCGTCGTTAGAGATCCGATCTTCACGGAAACCGTCTGCTGGACGTTCGGAATTTCCAGATCGATGAATGTCGTCATGTTTTCGCAATAACGGACGCATATTACATGCGAGAGAAAATCGAAGCCGTCGCCCTGGTCTCCGCTCGCGGAATCAGAACCGAGGATCGCTCCTAAAACGGTGATGCAGATGTCGTATCCTTCCGTCGATGTCAGGTCCAGTTTTCTCCCGATTTGCGCGGATCTTATGGGCAATCCGCGGATCTCCGGGATGCCCTGCGGGACCTCTCCGGTTTCGATCTCAAGGACCACGGAATCCTCCGAAATAATGGCATATCCGTCGGGGATCGCCACGTAAGCTACTTTTCTTCTTTCTGTAATCTCAATGTAAACTTCTCCGGGGTATTTCGGGTAAACTTTGGCGTCCGCGATATACGGATCGGAGTTTTTGATCCTGTTTTCGACCTTTCCGTACTGAAGCTTGGCGATCTGCTTCCATGATCCGCCTACATGCGAATACAGATGATCGCCCGTTTTGATGTCCGCCAGTTCCATGATCTGTTCGGTCGAAAAGCGCTTGTTACCGCTGATATGGATCTCCTGAACTCGGAAGTTCGGATGCACGAGGAAAAGAAGCACCAGGATCAAAGCGATCAATGACAGCACGATCGTGATCCATGTTTTGATCGAAAAGCGCCTTAATACGGCCATGACTTCGCCCATGGCGCCTTCCGGCCGGCGGGCATGCTTTTCAGACGCCGCTTTTTCTTCGGAAGCGTCATCGATCTCCTCGACATCCTCGACTTCGTCGATATCGTCAAGTTCCGGTTTCCTTATCTTCTTTTCCGGATCGTTATCGGGCAAGTGCTTTTACCTCATCACAAATACGTGCCGCAGCGTCATAGATCGCGAGCTCACGCGCGTTCTTTCTCATTTCCTGCATCCTCTTCTTATCCGCGAAAAGCTCCTTGACGATGCCCGGGAGCTTCTCCACGGCCTGGTCGTCCGGAATGAGGATGCCTGCCTTACCTTCCACGAAGGTCTTGGCATTATATGTCTGATGGTCCTGCGCCGCGTACGGATACGGGATCAGGACAGAAGGAGCGCCGACTGCCTGGACTTCCGCGCAGGTGATCGCGCCGGCTCTTCCGACGAAAAGATCACAGGCCGCAAGATAGACTTCCGGGTCCTTGATGTACTCGAATACCTCGATGTTCTTCGGCCAGTTCTTCGCTTCTTCCATGACTTCCTTATAGCGCTGTTTTCCGACAGAAAGAATGATCTTGGTGTTCGGATCTTCGATCGTCTTGGCAAGCTCGACGATCGCCGCGTTAACGGTCCTTGCGCCAAGGGATCCGCCCATGGCGAGGATCATGGTATCGTTCAGGGTAAGTCCAAGTTTTTCACGGCAGGCGTCTCTTTCCACTGTCGAGAATACGCCGCGGATCGGATTACCTGTGACAACGACCTTTGCTTTTTTGTGGAAGAAATGCTCGGTGCCCGGAAAACTCGCGCAAACGGTGCCCGCGTAACGGGACATCATGCGGTTGGATCGACCCGGGAAAGCATTCTGCTCGTGAAGAAGGATCGGTACTTTTTCCTTATGTGCCGCCGCGATCAGAGGGCTGCAGACGAATCCGCCGGTTCCGACGACTACGTCCGGCTTTTGCTCACGGATGATCTTTCTGCACATCTTTCTTCCCGCGAGGAATTCCTTCACGGCTTTGATCGTTTTCTTACTGGGCTTCATCGGAAGCTGGGCCGCGCGGATGACCTTAAACGGATAGCCCATCGAAGGAATGATCTGTGCCTCGAGTCCTTTTTCCGTACCACAGAAAAGCACCTCGGTCTTCGGATCCTGCTTCTTGAGTTCGTCCGCGATCGCTACTGCCGGATGGATATGTCCGCTCGTACCTCCGCCTGCCAGAATAACTTTCATAACTTACACCACCAATTTTACTGTTTTTCTCTTTCTTCCCGATCTGGATACGGAAAGGATCATGCCTACCGAGATCATGAAGAAGAAGTTCGCCGTACCGCCGTAGCTGAAGAACGGCAGCGTGATACCTGTCGGCGGGATCGCTCCCGTCGCGACACCGATATTCAGGAACGCCTGTAGCGTTAAAAGCGTAGTATAGCCTGTCGTAAGGATCCTCGTAAAGAGGCTGTCCGCCTGCCAGGAGACCATGAAGCCAGCGAGGGCAAATGCCCAGAACAGAAGCATGATCACAAGGCCTCCGACAAATCCCAATTCCTCGCAGATAATGGAATACACGTAGTCGTTATGTGCCTCCGGAAGATACATGTACTTCTGGCGGCTGTTACCGAAACCGACGCCGGTCATTCCGCCGGAGCCGATCGCGATGATACTTTGTTCGATCTGATACGTATCGTCTTCGTCCGCGGTCTTCTCTTCTTCCTCTTCGGCGTTCATCGTCGAGAAGATGTTCAAACGCGTTACAACGTGCGCGAAGTTCTTTTCGAGCTTCTTCTTCTGCGCGCCCGGCATCGCCAGATAAAAGATACCGCCGATAAAGATACATACGGAAAGCAGGATTGCGCCGCCTCGGATCCACGAAGAAAGCGGGATACCGCAGACCAGAAAACAGATCGCGGAGATCGCGCTAAGGATCAAGAAGCACGACATGTGCGGCTGAAGAACAACGATCAGAAGACAGAACATAACGAGCGCGCCGGGGATCGTGATATCGATGAGCGCGTCAAATGTCTTCTGGTTGAACCTTTCGGTCTTGAGCTTTCCCTTTTTTCTCATTCTCTGGATGAACGAGCGGTAACCCGCGATCGAGTAAACGATCGCGACCTTAACGTACTCAGACGGCTGGATCGAAAATCCACCGATGAAGATCCATCTTCTCGCGCCGTTGATAACGGAACCCATGACGAGAGTAAGTAGCGCCATGCCGACCGCCGAAAGGTAGACAAGCAGCGTGACCGGCCATTTATCAAAGGCCTTAAGGGGCATGAACGTGATGACCAGCGCGGCGATAAATCCGAGGATCAAAAAGCCACCCTGGTGGATAACATAGTACATGGAGTTGCCCTGAGACGTATAGGCTTTCGGCATACTCGCGGAAAAGAGCATGACCATACCGAAGGCCATCATGATCAGCACGATGACGACGATACCCATATTGACCCGTCGCGGCGCGTATACGTCGAGCGACTGGATCTTACCGTCTTCTCGGAAAGCGATGTTCTCCGAGACCAGGTCTTTCATCTTTCGTCTCATGCTTTACGTTCCTTTCGAGACCAGGTCGTTATAGCTGTCTAAGATCGTGTACATCTCATAGGAGTGGGATGCCTTAAGAAGAACGTAATCGCCCTTCTTTGCGATACTTACCAGCATTTCCGCCATCTTCTCTTTATCGTTAAAGACATATACCGGAACATCCTTGGACACCGAGTACACGCCTTCGAGTACATTCTTTTGGAAATCGCCCATGACCAGAACGCCGTCAAGTCCGACAGAAGCAGCCTTGGCGCCGATCTCGAAGTGCTTTTCGGGAGCAACGTCACCGAGCTCCAGCATATCGGAGATGCAGGCATATGCCTTTGAATGCTCGGCCAGTCTTCTTACCGATTCAAAAGCAGCCATCATGGACTCAGGTCCTGCGTTATAGGAGTCATCGAGGAAGTAAACGCCTTCGACGCCGACCAGTCTTTCACGGTGACCGATCTGTTCAAACGAAGCGATACCCTCGGCGATCATTGCCGGCTCGATACCGAAATAAAGACCGCAAAGAAGTCCGGCCAGCGCGTTTCCTACGTGATGCATACCGACGACTTTGATCGAAAGATCGATGTTCTGAAGCTCATCAAATCCTGCCTCTGCCGTAAAGCTGATGCGGTCGCCGTTGATCCTCGGTTCTCCGGCAAAAGCAGCGCCGTAGTGTGGTCTTTGGAGTTCTACTTTCTCCATCGAGGTATAAGCGATCTTAATATCTTCGCGGACAAGTCCTTCATCGACTGCCTTCTGCAGATATTCGTCAGCATAAGGAATGACCAGAAGTCCGCCTTCTTTAAGGCACTCGAGGACTTCGAGCTTCGCGTGCATGATCTCTTCTCTAGATCCCAGACGCTCGATATGCGCGACACCGATATTCGTGATGACCGCGACATCCGGGTGCGCGATATGTGTCAGCTGGGAGATCTCACCGCGAAGGCGCATGCCCATCTCAAGAACGAGCACATCCGTATCTTCGGGAGTATCTAAGATCGTCTTCGAAAGACCGATCTCGTTATTGTGGTTGGCCTTAGTAACATAAGCCTTGCAGCCGCGGGAAAGCGCGGAATAGATCATCTCACGGGTACTTGTCTTTCCGACGGAACCCGTGACCGCGACGACCTTGCAGCCGAGGCGGATGCGCTGATATTCGGCGATCTTCGTAAGCGCGATCGTCGTGTCTTCAACGAGAATGACCGGAACACCTTCCGGCGCGTATTCCATCGTGGAAAGAACTAAAAGCGCGGCGCCGTCATTTGCTGCCGCTACCGCGTACTTGTTTCCGTCGAAGTTTTCACCGATCAGGGCAAGGAAAGCGTTTCCTTCCTGGATCGTTCTCGTATCCGTAGAGATACCGTCGACGATGTATTCGTCTTCGTTCTGAGGCTTTCCTTCTACCGGGAACTGCTTGAGCGTTCCTCCGGTCGCCTGAAGTATCTCCGAAATGCTAAACTTAGCCATTTTTCCTTAAACTCCTCTTTCCTTCTCAAGTTCACGCAGCACTTCCGCGGTCACTTTCGAATCGATAAAGTCCACGACGGAATCCTTGATCGTCATGGTGGTCTCGTGTCCTTTTCCGGCGATGACAACGATGTCTTCCGGCTTGGCCATCGCGACAGCGTGCGCGATCGCTTCTCGTCTGTCTTCGATAACGACATAAGGCGCGCCCTCGACACGATTGATACCTTCGACGATCATACCGGAGATCCTAGAAAAATCCTCGGATCTCGAGTTATCTGTCGTGACCACGGTGAAGTCACTGTATCTTCCGGACATCTCACCCATGGTATATCTTCTTTCCGTCGGGCGGTCACCACCACAGCCAAAGAGCGTGATGATCCTTCCCTGGCATGCCGGACGGATCGCCTTGAGAAGTACTCTCAAGCTGTCTCCGTTATGGGCATAGTCGACATAAACGCGAAGGCCGAGCTTGTTCGGGACCTTCTCCATTCTTCCCGGAACATGGGTAAATACCATGCCGGATTTGATCTCCTCGATCGGAACGCCCGCGAGATAAGCGGCCGCCGCGGCGCAGAGCGCGTTATTGACGTTAAAGTCGCAAAGAAGCGGCACGAAAAGTTCTTCTTCCACATCCGGTCCGACAAAGGTAAATCTCATGCCGGGAACTCCGTCCTGAACGGTCGGAGCCATGTCACGGACATAGAAGTCCGCTTTTCCGTCGACACAATAAGTGTAGCACTTTTCAGTATGTTCCTGCGCGTACTTCAAAACATCCGGGAAACGACGGGTGTTGATATTGACAAGCGCGATCTTACAGTGCTCGAAAAGCTTGAGCTTGCTCTGGAAATAATCCTCGTCCGACTCGTGCTCGCCGTCGGAAACGTGATCGTTCATGAAGTTCGTAAACACACCGATATCAAAGCCTACGCCGTAGGTTCTCTTAAACTTCAGGCCCAGAGAGGAAACCTCCATGACGCAGTAGTCGACCTCTTCCTTTTTCATCTCAGAAAGAAGCGACTGGAATTCCCAGGCTTCCGGTGTGGTGTGTTTGGATTTGACGGCTTTCGATCCGAACTTATTCTCAACGGTGCCGATCAATCCGCACTTTCTTCCGGATCTTTCCAGGATCTCGTGAATGATATAGGTCGAAGTGGTCTTACCCTTCGTGCCCGTAAGGCCGATGATGTGCATGTCGGAAGAAGGATGCCCGAAGTGGCAGGCCGACATCTCGGCGTATACTTTTCGCGTATCTTCAACTGCGATCACGGCAGTATTTCCGGACTGTTCGATGACTTTCAGGACCTGCTCGATCTCGGGAAGTCTTTTTTCTTCGACGAGGATCATGGCCGCGCCCTTTGCCGCGGCGTCACCGATGTGCTTGTGACCGTCGTCTCTCTGACCGATCATGGCGACAAACGCTGTGCTCGGCGTGACTTTTCGAGAGTCCAGAACGATCTCGTCGAAATCACGGTCTTCCCCGCAGATCCATGTGTATTTACTTTCCCTAAGAAGATCTTTTGCTTTCATGTCCCTATCCTTTACTCCATCTTCAGATAAATGACCGTTCCGTATGGTACTTCCGTCGGCGGCGGTGCTTCCGTTTCAGATGTTTCACCATCTTCTCCGGTCTCACCGGTGTCTTCGTTCGTTTCGGTCGTATCGTCCGGTTCTTCCGTCGGAGACCCCTCTTCCGACGGATCCAGATTCGGATCCGGGTCATTATCAGGAGGCGGTGTCGGCGTTGGAGTAGGATCCGGTGCCACACCCGCAGATCCCGGCGGTGACTGAGATACTACCGTTCCCTGGAGGTTACCCTCCACAACGAAGTTCAGGCCGTACTGCTTGGCGATCTTCCTGCATTCGATGATATTCATTCCCGTAAAGTTCGGGATCGGAGTCTTATTCATGTCCTCTTCCGATACCGTATCCGGGTAAAGCACAATGACTGAGTTCTTGTATACCGTCTCTTCCTGTCCGTAATACATCGTTCCGACGATCGTATCGAGGCTCATTGAACCGCCGGTACCGTCAAGAACAGTAAAGCCTTCGTCCTCCAGTGCTTTTTTCGCGGAAAGGAAAGTCTTGCCGGTGACATCCGGAACGTGGAACAGGAGGCCCATTCTTTCGTATTCTTCTTTCGACAGCTTTCTGTCGACGTTCATGTACTCAAGTGTTTCTTCAACGATACGGGCAGATACTTTTGCCGCGGCGGAAGAACCGACGTCCTTATCCTCCGGCTTGTTGATAACGACCAGGACCGCGATCTTCGGATCGTAGGACGGCGCGTAGCAACCGAACGAGATAACGTGCATACCTGCTTCTTCACCGACATCGATGGTGGATGTACTGGTCTTACCTGCGACATAGTAGCCCGGAACGTAACCCGCGGAACCTGTACCCTCTTTAACTACGTCCTCGAGGAGGTTTCTAACTCTCGCCGAAGTCTTCGAGGAGAAGATGGTTCTTACCTTTTCAGGCTCGTATTCTCTGATGATGTTGCCGCTCGCGTCAACGACTCTCGATGCGATATGCGGACGCATCAGGTCGCCGCCGTTAACGAGCGCGGAATAAACGGAGATCAGCTGCAGCGGTGTAACCGTCGAGGACTCACCGAACGACAGAGTCGCAAGGTCGACCTCGGTAGGTTCTGCGTGGAAGATGCCCTTTCCTTCCGCAGGAAGGTCAACGCCCGTGACATCGTAGAATCCGCAGTTGTGGATATAATCGTAGTACTTTTCGATACCGATACGCTGTGCCAGACGAACGAAGATCGGGTTACAGGATCTTTCGAAGGCTTCTCTCAGCGTTTCATCACCGTGGTTACCGTCTGTCTTTTCTCTCCAGCAGCGGATCGTGTCGACCGTGGTGATCTCGATCGGAGCGTCGCTGAAGATCTCGTCCTCGTAGGTGAGTCCTTCCTCAAGCGCGATCGCCGTGGTTACGGCCTTCATGGTGGAACCCGGCTCGTAGGTATCGGAGATACAGCGGTTTCTCCAGGCGTTTCTCATCAGGTACTCCGCCTGATCTTCGGAACTCATGTCCGACCATGACTTTTCGCTTACGCCGTAAGGAATATCGCGAGGGGTATTCAGGTCAAAGTCCGGCATGGAGACCATTCCCAGGATCTCGGCGGTATAAGGATCCATAACGATGCAGGTAACGCCCTCACGCGGCTGGTATTCGTTATACGCGTCGCGGCAGGCGTTTTCACAGATCCTCTGGATATTCATGTCGAGTGTCAGCTGAACGTTATAGCCATCCTGCGCCTGGATACTCGTCGGCGCGGAATAAGGAAGCGCACTCTGGTTGTAGTTATCTACTTCCGCGTAGGTATAGCCCTCGGTACCGGTCAGGTAGGAGTTGTAGTACGCCTCGATACCGTACTGACCGATGAGGGAGTTGTCGCTCTGGTCGGCAAAGCCGATGACCTGAGCGGCCAAAGAACCGTAGTTATAGTAACGCTTCGGCACGGCGTCGATCTTAACGCCGCCGATATTGTGCTCGGAAAGGTAAGCCTGCAGATCCTTCATCTGCTCGTAGTTGACCTTCTTCTTGACCTGAACGTACGGAGTATCTTCTTCTCCGAGCCATTCGACCATCTTATTTGCGTCCGCGCCGATCAGCTCGGCAAAAGAATCGGCGATATCCTGCTTGCTGAGCGGTTCTTTTCGATTCTCCTGAGACTTCATAACGTCAGAAGGCGTGATACCGATCGTGTATTCGTACGTTGTACTTGCGAGGATATTGCCGTTTCGATCGAGGATATCGCCTCGGTTCGGTACGTCTTTTATGCGCTGCCAGTGCATCTGGGAAGCTTTGTAGGAATATTCTTCGTACTGGTCGTGCTGGAGTTTGAACTGGACTTTGATCAGATATCCCATGAAAAGAGACAACGCAAGAAAGACAGTGACCAGTACGATCCTTCCGCCGATGCGGAAACGGGCCGTATTGGTCTCGTCGTTTACATGCGTATTATCTTTACGTTCGTTTTGAGACATGATCGTCCCTGTTCCTTTCCCATCCGAGCATTACGCATCCTCATCGGAATAATAATTCGCCAGGTTGCGCTTTGCCTCCGCAACGATGTCTTCCGTCAGACCGACAGAATTGTAGGAACGGCTTGTCGTCATGTGATCCTTCTGAGGAACAACAACATTAACGATCTGCTTGTCATTCGGTTCCACCATGCCCAGGTGCATGCTCGCGATTTTCTTTACCGATTCGAGGTCGGCAGAGACGAAAAGTGTCTCACGGAGCTGGCTTGTTTCCTGGCGCATCTTATTGATCTGGCGCTCTTTTTTATTATTCGCAAAGTTCATCGATGCGATCTGTGCTTCATTATACACCAGCAGACCGAACAAGGCAGTGACAAACGCTACGGCCAGAGAGAACAAAATAAAGTCGCGAAAGCGCTTTAAAGTCATGGAAACTGTCTTCTTGCGGTAATTGCCGTAAGCTGTTTCCACGGCACGCTTGTTCTGCGCGCGGATCTTTTTCTTTCTGGCTTCCGTATTTACGGGGGCAATGGCACCGGTTGCTTCCAGCGCGCTCATGTAGCGCTCGGCTTCACCGTCGTCGAAGGCAAGGAAATTCAGGCCGACCGAATAGTCGGTGCCTGTACTTTTCAACAAAGCATCATATGTCTCTTTTTTCGATACTTTTACTGCCTGTGCCATACCTCTTCATTCCTTTCGAACACTCGAAGCTTTGCGCAGCCCGAGCGTTTATTCTCCATAGCTTCTTTTTTCGAAGCGACGATGGGTTTGCTATGGATCTGTTTCCCCATCGGCTTCTTCCCGCAAACGCATACCGGAAACTCTCTCGGGCATGTGCACGGGTTTTCGAGTTTGCGGAAAGCTTCCTTCACCAGTCTGTCCTCCAGAGAGTGAAAGGAGATCACCGCGAACCTTCCGTGTGCATTCAGCAGAGCGGGAACCGTATCCAGAAGCTTTTCGACCGATCCGAGTTCATTGTTGACCTCGATTCGGATCGCCTGGAAGCACCGTCTTGCCGGATGCTGATCTTCTTTTCTTGCGGCGCGGGGCATCGCGCTTCTGATGATCTCGGCAAGCTCGGTCGTTGTCTTGATCGGAGAATCAGATCTCTTTTCAACGATGACCGATGCGATCCTGCCTGCGTATCTTTCCTCGCCGTATTCACGAAAGATCCTAGTGAGATCCGCTTCGGAATAAGTATTGACCACGACCTCCGCGGAAAGCTCCTGTTGCCGGTTCATACGCATGTCCAGCGGACCGTCCTTCATGTAGGAAAAGCCACGTTCGTCGGTGTCGATCTGATGCGAGGATACGCCAAGATCTGCCAGTACCCCGTCTACCTTTTCAATGTTCAACTCTTCGAGCACTTCTCCGATCCTTGAAAAATCGGTCTTTACGAGTACCCATTTATTCTCAGCGTCCAGCTGCTCTCTTCTTTTCTCACAAGCAGCCAGTGCTTCATCATCTTTATCCAGCGAGATGAGCTTTCCGTTATCGCCCAATCTCTCGACGATCCCCGAGCTGTGTCCGCCGCCACCGGCCGTACAGTCAACGTAGATCCCGTCTTTTTTGATCGACAGGCCTTCCATGCACTCCTCGAAAAGGACCGGTACGTGATGGAAATTACAGTCCTGTGATCTCATAGCCGTCCAGATCGATGCTCTCCTGCTCCTGCGACTCATTCAGTTCGTCGTAGTACTTCTTCGTACAGAGCTCAAGCGCATCTCTTCCCATCTGATAGATGCAGATCTCATCCGAAGGCTCCGCTCCGATCCTCTTCCAAAGCTCGGAACTGACAGAAATACGACCCTGGCCATCCAGTTCGCATTCAAGTGCCTCACCGATAAGTTGTCTTCTTGCGTGGCGGATCTTCGCGTTGGTCATCGGGATCTTACTGAACTGATCGACGATCTCCTCAAAGCGCGGCTTAGAGTAAACGCTAAGGTAACCCTGGTCCTGGTTCAAAGTGACAAACATGGGCGAGCCGATCTGATCCCTGACTTTTGCCGGGATGAAGATCCTGCCTTTGGCGTCCATTTTGTTGATGAATCGAGCCATTGTTCTCCTTTGTGAAAATCACCACTGTTCTCCACAAACAGTATCATTTCCACCACTTTCCACCACTTTTGTAGTCATTGTAATAAAATAACGTTTACATTTCAATACTGTTTCAACTAGAAAAATGGGGATAATCGGGATTTTATAGGTCAAAAACGAACAAACGCTCGTTTTGTTCGTTTTACCCACTTCTTTATCAAGGGAGCCGCTCGACCGTCCAACGCCGCCGCTCCCCCTTCGCTCAACTTTGGATCTTCCTGCGCGGATAATCCTCTGAAAGTGTCTCTAAAACAGCCTTCACAGAGACTATTTCAGAGGATTTCGCCATTTTCCTCTGTTTTCGTCTCTAAAAACACCTCTGCAGAGACTGTTTCAGAGGATTTCGCCATTTTCCTCTGTTTTCGTCTCTAAAAGCACCTCTGCAGAGACTGTTTCAGAGGATTTCGCCGTTTTCCTCTGTTTTCGTCTCTAAAAACACCTCTGCAGAGACTATTTCAGAGGATTTCTCATTTCCGGTGTCTTTCTTGGCAAAAAGTCCCTGTAAGTGTCCCTGTAAATGGTGCCTACAGGGACTTTTACAGGGATTTTGCTTTTTTGACCATACTCGTCCCTGTAAACGTCCCTGTAAAACGTTTCTAGAGGGACACTTTCAGGGACTTCTCTCCTGGTGCGCCGCCGCGGCGGGATCTCGCACGCAAACATATAGAAAAAGGAAACAAAAAAGCCGCCTCATTTGAAATGAGACGGCTCGTCAATCTTGATTTTTGCGCGGTCTTGCCCGCCGGATGGCAGCAGTTATATACCAGGCGGCGTTCCTGCCTGGCGCCCGCCGCTATGAAGACGGTTTTCGATCCATGGATATGTTCAATATGAACCCTAGCGATATGAAGTTAACCATCATCGCGGTACCTCCCATGCTGACGAAAGGAAGCGGGATACCCGTGATCGGCAGAAGGCCGACGCACATGCCCATGTTTTCGATAAAGTGGAACGCGTAGGAGCCCGTAAGACCTACGATAATGTATGAGTATGCTTTTCGCGAGGACTTAGACGCGACATAAAGGCAGCGGACCAGGAAGAAGAACGCGAGGACCAAGATCGCCGTTGTGCCGATAAATCCCATACGTTCGGATACCGCCGAATAGATAAAGTCGGATTCTTTAACGGGAACCTTTACAAGAACGCCCGTGTGGTTACCGGTAAGGCCGCCCGAAGCGATCGCTTCTTTCGACTGGACGAGGTTCCACTCGGAAACCGGGTCGGAGCCTTCGAAGATCAATGACAGGATCCTCTTCTTCTGGAAAGGCTCGAGGTAGAAGTTCCATACCAGCGGGATGACTACGACGATGAGGCCGGAGATCGCGAGCAGGAAGTATCTGTACTTGAGGTTCCAGATAAAGAGCATGCATACGAATGAGAAAATGATAACCATCGCGGTACCGAAGTCCGGCTGTTTCATGATAAGGAGCAGCGGGATACCGTAGATGATCGCGAGATACACCCAGCCGCGGACCATGGATATCGTCTTTGTACCCATATCCTCAAGGATATAGGAAGTAACGATAACAAGTCCGATCTTGGTCAGCTCGGATGGTTGGAAAGTACCTAAGAACGGAAGCTGCATCCAGGCGTCGGCGCCCCACTTATCCGCGAGGGTAAAGCCGTCGATGATGACCCATACAAGGAGCAAAAGGGAAGTTCCGTAAAGGATCCATCCGATGAGTTTCATGAACTGCGTATCGAGAAGGCAGATCAGAAAAGCGATGAATATACCGATAACGGCAGCGATCACCTGTTTATAAAAGATCATGGGATAGCCTTCATATCCCTGGGAAAGCACCAGATTTAAGACGTAAAGGCCTATGGTGGTAATGGACAGGATCGGTATGATCAGCCAGAAATCCACCGTACGAAGTGAATTATTCTTCAGAAATTCAATGCCGGATTTTCCCTGACCCATTGAAGCCTCTTACTTTTCTTCGTCCTGTTCGTCAGACTCTTCTTCGGAATCCTCATCTTCGGACTCATCTGCTTCATCAGCATCTTCGTCGGCGTCTTCGTCATCGGACTCTTCGTCCTCATCAGACTCTTCGTCTTCGTCCTTGATCTTAAAGGAAGACTTGGCAAGTCTCTCGACTCTGTCCTCATCATCCTCATCATCATCGTCCTGCTCGTAACGACGGAGCTTCTCTTCTCTTCTTCTCTTGGCGTCACGCTGCATCTGCTCGTCAGCCTTGATGAATCTTTCCGGAATCGGCTTCTTTTCCCAGTCGTAGATACGAGCGAGGGAAAGGACCAGGAATCCGAGAACGATCAGTACCAGGGAGATGACCTGGGAGATACGAAGGGATGTGCCC
>JAFZWA010000002.1 GCA_017617525.1 Clostridiales bacterium | reverse complement strand
GACCACGATCACGAACACGATCGACACTTCCACGGAAAGAACGACGGCGAAGGTCACAAAGGTATGGAATGACGGTAATAACCAGGATGGCAAGCGTCCGGCACTTCTGGATGTACAGCTCATGCAGAACGGTGTTGCGTTTGGTTCTGCCGTAACTTTGAATGCCTCTGGGAACTGGACATACACGGCAACCGATCTTCCGAAGGTCGACGGAAACGGAAATGAGTATACGTACACATGGGAAGAGGTCGCAGTGCCGACCGGTTACACACTTGCTGGCAATACAACAAGCGGCACGGACACGACGATCACGAACGCCTACACGACAGAAACTGTCTCTCTTAAGATCACAAAGACTTGGAGCGACAACAATAACGTGACAGGAAACCGTCCGGCATCTGTTGACGTAAATCTTCTCGTCAACGGTACTTCAGGAAGAACGGTCACGCTGACTGCTGCTGAAGGATGGACGACCGAGGTGACAGGTCTTGCCAAGTATTCGAACGGAAGATTGATCTCTTATACATGGGAAGAGGTCGCACCTTCTAACTACACGCCTGCTTATACCGGAAACGGAACCGCGGACGCGACCATCACGAACAGCTACGACTTCTCCTCTGAGAAGACAACGGCGAAAGTCACGAAGGTCTGGAATGACAGCAATAACCAGGACGGCAAGCGTCCGGATACTCTGGATGTACAGCTCCTGCAGAACGGTAACGCTTACGGCAACGCAGTAACTCTGAAGGCAACCGACAACTGGACATACGAAGAGGCAAATCTTCCGAAGTATGACGCAACCGGTACTCTGTATTCGTACACATGGGAAGAGGTCACCGTACCGACAGGATATACACAGAGCGGTAATACCACGAGCGGAACGGAAACTACGATCACGAACGCGCATACAGTGGAAAAGACAACACTGTCCGTAACGAAGACCTGGGTCAATACAGGTAACAGTTCCGCACAGCCGACATCTGTTGATGTTGACCTTTATAAGGGTGCATCCATGATCGGAACGGTCACACTGGATGCTTCGAACAACTGGACAGAATCCCTCGATGATCTGCCGGTCTACGAGAATGGTGCGAAGATCACTTACGAGTGGAAAGAACACGTTCCGGCGGGTTATGCGGCAACGTATGCCACAAGCGGAACAGCGACCACGATCACGAATACCTATGACTTGTCTTCTGAGAAGACAACGGCGAAGGTCACCAAGGTGTGGAGTGACAGCAACAACCAGGACGGCAAGCGTCCTTCGGCTGTGAAGGTTCAGCTCATGCAGGGCAATTCTGCCTATGGCAACGCGATCACACTGGATGCCAATAACAACTGGACATACGAAGAGACAAATCTTCCGAAGTATGACGCAAGCGGCAATGCATATACGTATACCTGGGATGAGGTCAACGTACCGGCAGGATATACCAAGAGCATTTCCACGAGCGGAACGGAAACAACGATCACGAACTCGCATACTGCGGAGACGACGGCCATGACGGTCAAGAAGAACTGGGTCAATACAGGTAATAGCGGTTCTCAGCCGACATCCGTAACTGTCGATCTTCTTAACGGTTCGACCAAGGTCGGAAGTGTCACACTGAGCGCTGCGAACAACTGGGAAGATAAGATTGAAAACCTCCCGGTATATGCCGCAGGCACGAAGATCACTTACGAGTGGAAGGAGCAGGTTCCGGCAAATTATACGGATACATATTCCGGAAACGGAACAGCTTCTACAACGATCACAAATACCTACAACTTCTCCAATGAGAAGACGACCGCTAAGGTCCTGAAGGTATGGGATGACGATAACAACCGTGACGCTATTCGCCCGAATGAACTGGAAGTCCAGCTCTATCAGGACAATGTCGCGTGCGGATCTTCCGTAATGCTCACGGCTGCTTCCGGCTGGACATATGAAAAGACGGATCTTCCGAAGTATGACGCAAGCGGAAACGAGTATGCGTACACATGGAAAGAGGTCACCGTACCGACCGGATATACAGAGAAGAGTAATACCACAAGCGGAACAGTGACGACGATCACGAATGCTTACGCGATCGCAAAAACATCCGTGACAGTTAAGAAGGTCTGGGACAACACAGGAAACAGCGGCTCTCAGCCGACATCAGTCGTAGTCGACCTTTATAACGGTTCGATCAAGGTCGGATCCGTTACACTGGACGATCAGAACAACTGGACGGATTCCATCGATAACCTGCCGGTCAATGAGAATGGTCAGCCGATCACTTACGAGTGGAAGGAACAGGTTCCGGCGAACTATACGGCTTCGTCTGCTACATCAGGATCTACGACCACGATCACGAACACCTTTGACATCTCTTCGGAGAAGACAGAGGCAACGGTCAAGAAGGATTGGGATGACAGTAATAACCAGGACGGTAAGCGTCCGACGGAAGTCACTGTCCGTCTGTTGAGAAACGGTACTGCGCTCGGCGGAGATATCCTCCTCAACGACGCGAACGGCTGGGAGTACAAGGTAGAGAATCTCGATAAGCACGACGCGTCCGGAAATCTGTATACATATACATGGGAAGAGGATGCGGTAGCCGGATATAGCGCAAGCCAGTCTGTAAGCGGAACCGTTACGACGATTACGAACAAACACGAGACGGAAAAGAAGACCCTGACGGTCGAGAAGATCTGGGATGATGCGAATAATGTCGCTGGTGCTCGTCCTGCTGATATTGTCATGACATTGAGCACCGGCGGATCCGTAACGCTGAGTGAGCAGAACGGATGGACTGCTTCCGTAAATGTTCCGGTTTACGCGAACGGCGCCGAGATCGCGTATTCCTGGTCCGAAGGAACCATGCCTGCCGGATACTCGAAGGAATCCTGCGTGGTCAACGGCAATAAGACGACATTTACGAACAAGTTCGATCTGTCGACCGTGAAGACATCCGTTACCGTGGAAAAGATCTGGGATGATAACAACGATGCCGCGGGCGCTCGTCCGACAGAACTCATCGTTATACTTTCCGACGGCACGCAGACAGTCGATCAGGCAACTCTGAACGACGCGAACGGATGGAAGTACACATCTAACGATCTCGCGAAGTATGACGCAAGCGGTAACGAGATCACATACACATGGAGTGAGGGTACAATGCCTGCGGGTTATGCGCTTAGCGATGTTTCCGTAAATGGCGCTGATACGAAGCTGACAAATACGTACACAGCTCCGGTTCAGGTCAAGGGCAGCCTTAGGATTGAGAAGGCTCTCGGCGCGGATGCTCCGGCAAGCGCGGCGACAAAGGCATACCACTTCACAGTGGCATGTCCGGATGGAAGCACGATCCCGGTTGAGATCGTAGGTGCTTCTTATGTCGAGCTCAACGATCTGGCTCTTGGTGATTACAAGATCACTGAGGACGAGGCAGACGCAAAGATCAGCGGATATGATCTCTCTGTTCTGAATAACGACGCTGTTGTGACACTTACTGACGCTACACAGAAGACGGTAACAATCACGAACAACTACACGCAGCAGTCGACAACTCCGAACCCGACGACTCCGAATCCGTCAACGACAACTCCGTCCGGATCGAAGACGATCCAGGACGCAAGTTCCGAAACAGTACCGGGAACGGAGCCTTCGGAGCAGCCGTCTGAAACAACGACAACTCCGACTCCGACAAAGGAGATCGACAGCATCACGATCGACGATAAACCGGTCAAACCTGAGGACTTCGAGAAGAAGCCGGACGGTTCGATCGAACTGAAGCCTGAAACGATCGATGAACTGACTCTGGGTGTTCACAGAATGAAGATCACCTACACAGACGGATCGACGATCACGATCGAATTTGAGGTCATATCCTCTGCGACAAGACCGGGCGGAAAGACCGTCGTTAAGACCGGTGATACCGGATCTGACAGAACTCCTGTGGTAGCGTTCCTGTTCATCATCGTTGCGGCAGCGGCTCTGGTGATCCTGAGAAGACGCACCAAGAAGGAAAACCAGAACGAGATCTGACGGTAGTTCTTCGAATTTGAAAAACTGGAAAGAAGGGGCTTTCTTCGAAACATGAGAAAGCCCCTTTTCTTTTGCTTTGTTTTGAAAGATCTGTGAAAAAACAGGATCAGCGATAGAGTTTGTTTCTCTTAAACTGGATGACTTCGCGTTTGAAGTCTTCTTCAAAAGTGCCTCTTGCGATCGTTGTCCAAAGATCGTGACTCAACCTGTCGAGCTCGTCCATGCGGGCAAAGACGGGATCCTTGCCGTAGTGCCTTGCGTCGGACGCGCGTGAGAGGATCGGAAGAGAAGAAGATTCACGCATGGACTTAAGAACGCCGCGACCCTTTTCGGAAAAACCGAGGAGGCGGAGATACTTGGGATCTTTGAGATCCTGAAGGTCTTTCTGCGTCTGACCGACGGAAAGAGATGCCAGCGCGCGAAGGATACGTGTATACGAAAAGCACTTGGTCTCGACGGCTTTTCGGAATGTTTCGGGAAGATCCTGATCCTGCGAAAAATGCATCGAGCGGACCGAAGACTTCAGGTGCCCGGCAAGCTGCGGTCCCATATGCGCGACCGAAGAAAGCTGCTCGGAAGAAGCCGAGCGAAGGATCGGAAGACTGTGGGAAAGAAGGTGCTTTTCGCCCATCGGGATCGTGTCCTGATTCCAAAGATGCAGCATTTCGGAAAGCATCTCTGCCGGAACATAGGGAAGAAGATCGCCGAGTGAACGGATGAAATCGCCTTTGTCGAGATCGTTATATCTTTCGAGGATGGTCTTTCGGATCGCGGTCGCGCTCGGATATTCGTTTTCGGAAAGCTCCTCTTCGTGATAGGAACCTTCGCGGCAGACAAGGTGCGGAACTACGTTTGATCCGGAGCGATGAAGCTCGCGAAGATACGAGATCGCCAGGATATTATTGGGCTTTCGGATGATATTTCCGAAGTCTTCTACGGAAAGCGGGAAACTTCCTTCCGGAAGTCCTTCGATGACGGCATTGGCCGCTTCCTGCCAGGCGGCGGCATACGGAAGACCGTCTTTCTGAAACTGCTCGAGTTTTTCGGAGAACAGAGGATCCGATTCGAAGTCCTTTTCGGCGATCAGGGAAAGATCGGAAAGAGAAGGATGTTCGGCTCCGAAATAAAGGTCGGTGATGACTCCGCTCTGAAGAAGGGAGAAAACTCCGCCATGCGCGAAGCGATCCGCAGAACCGGTCGCAAAAGTAAACGGGAGTTCGAAGATCAGATCGGCGCCACAGCAAAGGAGCGCGCAGACGCGGCTCTCGCGGTCAATGATCGATGGGATCCCGCGCTGAACGAACTCGCCGCTCATGATCACGACGATCGGAGTCTTATCCGAAAGCTCCTCACGGACCTTTTGAAACAGACGCAGATGCCCGTTATGCAGGGGATTGTATTCGGCAATGATTCCCGCGATCCTCATTTCTTTCCTCCAAACAAGTGGTACAATAAATAATATCTCAATTCGGGCTTTTCGGAAAGGAGAAGAAACGATATGCCGGCTTTGACTTCGGTCAAGTATTCCAATAAGAAGGTCAAGAAGATCGTGACGATCTCCGTGATCGCCGTTGTTGCGGTGATCGCGATCGTGGTGGGCGTAAAATTCTTGCTCGAAAGCGGTGCTTTTTCCAAGAAAGAAGATACCGCCGCGAATTCTTTTTCCATGACCGATGAAATGAATCAGGTCGTTTCCGAAACCGAGTTCCACAAAGGATACATGTTCTCAAGGGTCACGAAGATCCTTTCCGATGACCCGGAGATGAATCCGTGGGTGCTTTCCTGGTATGTGCTTCCGGGAACGACAAGAAGCGTCCCCGCGATGCAGTCGGCTTATGTGGATACATTCGATCAGGTCCTTCTTCTGGAATCTTATGTCCGTGAAGGAAAAAGAAGCGCGGCCAAGAAGATGATCGACGCGATCGATGCGTCTCTTACGGATGAAAGCGGATATCTTCTTAAGTTCAAAAGAGCTGACGAACTTGTTCCCGAAGACAAAAGAGCGGAAGTGGAAAAGAGCGATCTTTACGAAGATCAGTCAAATCTTCTTCTGACTGACCCGCCGATCTCCATGGAAGCGACCACGAGATATCTGCGCGCGCTGATGAACTACTACGATAAATGGGGCGACGGAAAGCTGCTCGACAAGATCCACGACCTTTCGGGAAAAGTATTTGGCGCGGGAGCGAAGTCTTCCTACCGTGCCGCGGACCGCGCCGCGAGACCGACGCCGATCCCGGTCACCGAGCGTACGCTCGTTCCCGAGGAAACGGAAGAAGAACAGACAGAAGATATGACGCTCGTTCAGTCCACGGGTGTGGAGATCTGCGCGATGGATCTGGACGCGATGCGCCGCGCGGCGGTGCTTTTCCCGGAGTATCAGGGAAAATACGAAGAGATGATCAAGATCGTCAAAGAGGGTAAGATCTCGAAAGAACTGCCGCTTTACGCGTGGATGTATTCAGAGGATCTCGGGTACACCTACTATACGGGAAGCGCCGGGAATGCCGAACTGGTGCCGTCACTTTACGCAATGGTCCATCTGGCAGAGATCGGGCAGCTCGATGAGGACGGCTACGCGTGGGTTTCCCAGCAGATCTATAACGAAGGATTCCTCTACACCTCGTACAACATCATGTCCGGGGCGCCTTCGGATCAGGAAGCTTCGGAAGCCTATCCGCTCGTGCTTTATCTGGCGATGATCAAGGGAGATAACGATCTTTTCACGGCGACGTTTACTGCCATGATGAGAAACTACGCGACGCTGGATACGAGCGTTGCTCTTTATGATTTCTTCCGCAACGTGGACGATTCTCGTATCGCGGTCTACGCCAGAGAAAACCTTCTGATGGAACTCATTATAGGGTAGGTGGAGATATGTCGTTCATTCTTTTACTTGCGTTTTTATTCTTTGTGGGAAGCTTGACGGGCTGGGTCCTTGAGCTGTTTTATCGTCGTTTCGTTTCGCAGAAAAAATGGGTCAACCCGGGATTTCTTTCCGGCCCTTACCTTCCGATCTACGGCTTCGGACTTGTGCTTCTTTACCTGATCGCATCTTTGGAGACACGGATCGATTTCGACAATGAGGTCCTCGAAAAGCTCTTTTTGTTTTTTCTGATGATGCTCGGCATGACCATCGTCGAGTACATCGCGGGTATCATCTGCCTGAAGCACTTTAAGATGCGCCTTTGGGACTACACGGACCGCTGGGGCAATATCCAGGGCGTTATCTGTCCTTTGTATTCATTCCTGTGGTCGATCCTCGGCGCGGTCTACTATTTCCTTATCCACCCGCGTATCTTAAGATCGCTCGAGTGGCTGTCGCGAAACCTCGCGTTTTCGTTCTTCATCGGACTTTTCTACGGCATCCTCATCATGGATATGAGGCACTCGACGCAGATCGTCCTTGCGATCAAGAAATTCGCGAAGCAGCAGCAGATCGTTCTTCACTACGAAGAACTCAAGGAGCGTATCGGCCAGTATAAGGAGAGCCGCCTGATCCACGCCGGATTTATCTTCAGAATGTGGATGGACAAGCCGTTTTACCGCTTCCTTAGGGAGACCTATGAGACGACAATGGATCACATCAGTGATCTGACCGATAATATTTCCGAGAAACT
>JAFZWA010000019.1 GCA_017617525.1 Clostridiales bacterium | reverse complement strand
TTCTTTAGTAACGGATTTGATCTGGTACTCCATCCATATTGGTCAGGAACATATTGATGCACTTAAGAAAGTGATCGAAAATATCCACGATTCGTGTTCAACGGATCCATCCGCACTGATGATCATCCAGGAAGAAGCCCCCGGGTATTTCACCGGACAAAGAACGCTGGATGATGTCGTCAGCATCATTCAAAAGCGCGCTGCCGCAGTTGTTCAGGAACGAGGTTGAAAACACCGATAATGTTTTTCGGAAAAAGAGAAAGTAAGAAAGTACCTAAAAATCACGGGAGCAGTCTGGCCGAGAAAATGGCCGGGCTGATCTCATGTCCTGCGTTATATTTTCCTGAAGGAACAGATAAAAATGCGATACTTCTTTACTATCAGTATCGTGTGATCCAGGGAAAGAAAAAGGGCTTCACGCCGGTCCTGGTCCCGGTCTCGGACCGCCTTCTGGAATACTGGGAGAGGCGCTTCTCCGAGGGGCTTCCTACGAAGGAACTTCTGGCTACGGCTTCGTCGGAGAAGGGAAAGAAATTCCTTTCTGACCGCTTCCGGGAATATGAGCAGGACTATGTAAAAGAATATAACGAAACTGCGGAGAACCTGATCGGAAAATACTCCGGGGCAGCGCTGAAGATCGGGGCGTTCATGGAGCTTTTCGCCGGGAATGCGAAAGCAGAGGAGATCATTCTTTTCGAGGTTCCGGTCGAACATCCCTGGGAAGTGTTTGCCTATCTTCCTTTCGGCGGCTGGAATGCATGCCCGGAACAGGAAGAGGTTATTTCCGTCTGCAGATACTGGTATGAAAAATACGAAGCCGTGCCGTCCATCGTTTCTTTAGACACGATCGAAATGACGGTGCCTTCTCCGATCGGAAAGGAGAGCTCGATCGATGCGGCAAAAGAACACTACGCTTTTTGCCCGGACCGGGTCGAACAGTTCACAAAATACCAGACCGTCAGCGAACTGGCCGCGAGCCTTTCCGTTTCTGACGTCTGGTATTTCTGGTGGGATTAAAACATATAGATACCGCGCTTTGAAGCAGCCGACCCGGCTGCTTTTTTATTGGTGCGGTTAGTATTTTCCCATGAAAAGATATAAAATGAAAAAGAAATTTCTCTAACCACCCAATAAACCTCTTCCGTCAATCGTCTATAGGACAGATGCGGATATCAAGGAGGCAGAAATGACGAATCAAGAACTCGAAAAAATCTACACGGAGTCTTACCGCGCGGTGTACTGGACGGCCATGTCTCTTCTGAAGAACGAGGCCGATGCAGAAGACATCGTGCAGGAAACTTTCCTCACCCTGATCAAGTCCTACGACACGATCAAGGATAAGAGCAAGGTCACTTCCTGGCTGAAAAAGACTGCGGCCAATAAGTGCCTTGACCGGATCAAACTGACAAAGACGGTCAATGTGGACGACGAAGTTCTTGAAAACATCGAAACGGTTCCGGAAAACTTCCTGCCGGACTCCCTTGTCGAATCGGAAGCGATGAGAAAGATCATTATGGACATCATCGAAAAGACCCTGTCTGAAGATGTCAGAAGAACGATCATCTTATTCTACTTCGACGAGATGAGCACCAAGGAGATCTCCGAAGCTCTGGGCATTCCTCAGGGAACGGTTTTGTGGCGTCTGAATTTTGCCAGGAACAAAATCAAGAAGGAGGTAGAGAAATATGAAGAAGAAAGTAACACGAAGTTGTTTGCCGTGCCGCTTCCATTCTTAACCCAGCTGTTTACAGCAGAATCCGAGCAGGTGCCGTTAAGGCCCATGCCTGCCGGTCTTTATAACCTGTTATTCGCATCATCTGAGGCTGCTTCTACGGGAGCAGGGGAACAGATCGCCGCAGAGGCGGTCAGGAAAGGAACAGGTTTTGCAATGAAGAAGATTATTATATTTATTTGTGCGGCGGTTTTGTCCATTGGCGCTGTTACCGCCTTAATTCTCTATAAAGTCAATGACGACAAGAACGATCATCCGGAAACAAGGGTGACCTCCAGTAAAAAAGACAAGGACCAGAAGAAAAAGAAAGAGGTCGATAAAGATAAGGATAAGAAAGCGACCGAAGAGCCCGCTGACAGCGGGATCAGCCCGGTAATTTCGGATGTTTCCGAGGTGATCGACCCGTCGGAAAGCACTGATCCGACTGTTTCGCAGACAGAGGATGATCTGATCCAATACCCGATCGATGATCTGTCCGCCGAAGACTTTGTTGCACTGTACGTGTATTATCAGGAAGCCGCATTTTCGATTCCGAATGGATCTATGGACGATTTTGAATCTTACTTGAAGAATCCTATCGATAGGACTTACAGATATGAGAATTCTCTCAGTTTCTCTTGGTATGGCAAGTATAATGCCGTTTTTACCGGAAAAGGAGATTGCATTACGGGTATAAATATCAGTCAGTATGATTTTGATTCGAATCAGCAGACGCACTTCTTCCTGGGTTGTTCGGTTCGTGATCAGGAGACGGCGGATGCTATCGTTGACGCATTTGTTGCATACTACACTCAAGGTGATTATTCATACATCAAAGACGTGAATGAGATTGACCCTGAAAATCCTCATGATCGTGGATACTTGATCAGAATAAATGATGAATGTGCACATACTATCTCATACAATAGATGGGAAATGTCGGAAGATAACGTCTATTATGATATCGCTATTTCTTCGACCATTAAGTGGTGGAAATAAGAAATGAATATGGGTTGTTTGATCTCACCATTACAAAAGATCAGGAGAGTAAGGTATGTATTCAGAGAATAATCAGAATCAGGAAAACGAACTGGAGCAGATCATCGCTTCATCTCCGAATTATCGGACTGAGGAAGAAGCCATCGCTCTGGCAGGAGGTTTGACGGAAGAGGAGGCCATCGCTCTGGCATCGTCCGGAGGGAGCACAGTTGACCGGCAGGCAGCAAGGGCTGCCGTGGCAGGTGCTTTTCGCGAAGAATTAGGACACGCGATGGAGCCGGGCGCGAAGGTGATGTCGGCGGATCGAGAACTCCGGTATTGTCTGGAACTTCAAAGAGACCGTATCGCAAGAAAGAATATCCGCTTTACGGAAGAATTCGATCCGGGAAAAACACCTGTGCGAAGCGCGGTGAATAACGTACGTTCCTGGCAGGACGGCCACTACGAGACGTCGTGGTCCGTCGGATATATCAACCATAAGAAGACCGCCGAGAGATCTGGCATGAAGACGTTTAAGAGAAAAGACCCGCAGTCGATCTGTGAAACGGTCATCGATGTCAGAAACGGCGAAGATGTCAGCGGGGATACCTACTGCTGCCCGAACTGCGGCGCGGTGTCCACGATCCGGGAACTGCAGGAAGGATGCAGCCAATGCGGCACTTCTTTTCACATGACCGAACTCTATCCGAAGGTCGGCAACTATTTCTTCGTTCCTGACCCGGGCGTAAGTACGGAACCTATCTGGAAGACAGTGACCCGATGCGGACTTCGTTCTCTGCCCGTTACGCTCATTCTGTTTGCGCCGATCGTGTTGCAGGATCCCAGTGCGAGTCACAATATGATAAGTACCTATACACCCGAGAATTGGGTGGTTCCGTCTCTGGCGCGTGTCATCGCGTATATCGTTACCATGATCGTTGCAAGCCCGATCATCGGATACTTCGTATGGTTCCTTTCGCTCTTCTTTGCGGGATTCAAGACACTTGGAAAAGAAACTCCGGCCGCGCTTTCGGTAGGAAGCTCCCGAAAGAGGTTCGCGGCGAAGATGTCGGCGATCAGCCCGGCATATACCTTCGAAACATTCTCTTCGAAGATCACGACACTTTTTAGGATCCTGGTGTTCTCCGATAACCGCGAGAGCCTTCCATTTAATGCGGTAAAAGAACTCGGGTCGGATCTTGATGATGTGGTCGACTGTACCTTCCACGGGTGGATGTCCTGTAAGAAGATCAAAGTGGAGAATAATAACGTCTATGTCACGGGCGATGTGTTTGTGGATACTACGCGGGATATGGGCGACCGGCTCAAAGTAAAAAGCGAGGTCTATCAGATCACGGCCGCAAGAAGGACCGATGTTCCGTTCTCAACGAACTTCTCCATCGCAAAGATCCAGTGCCCGTCCTGCGGCGCCAGCTTTAACTCTTTTAAATCGAAGAACTGCCCGTACTGCGGCAAAGAATGTGAGCCGCCGAAAGAAGACTGGGTGATCTGTGATGTCAAAAATGTCGGAAAGAAGTATGTGCTCAAGCGTCTTTTCTGGGCCGGCGTTCTTATCGCAATCGCTGTTCTAATGATATACGTCACGATCACTGACTTAAAGAGTGGCTACAATAGATGAGGTAAGGATTATGTTTATTATTCTGTATTGTGTCGTTTTGGGAATCGTCGTGAAATTCTATGGCATGGAATTGATGCATGATGAGAAATCCGCGATCATTTTTGTCGTCGGTGCGACGATCGGATTATATCTTTCCGTGGAGATAAACTCGATCCCCAGGAAACTTCGTGCCAGAAAGCAGCTGGCTCATCTTACCGGAAGGGCGGAAGGCCGGATCACAAGCCATTACGAGGATACATATGAGACCGAAGATGAAGACGGGGATAAGCATACTAATTCCCGTGGAACCGTCATTTACTATGAGTTCGATGTCGGCGGGATGACGTATACGGGACAGGGGTATGGTTCCTGGAAACGCGCAAACAGAGAGCACCAGACCATATGCTATGATCCGGATCATCCGGAAGATAATCTTCCCTTATATGATATAGACAGCAAAACGAAGACTCATTTTATCGGATTACTTTTGTACTTGGTCATGTCGTTTGCGATCTTTTTCGGACTCATCTGGCTGTTTGCTAAGTTCTATGCCGGCTGATACTCGCCGTGATCGCATGGTATATCGCGAGTAAACTGTTCTGAGGATCTGCTATGTGTCGTGTATGATCTCTACAAAGAAAATTTTTTTCTTGTACCTGCGAAGAAATTTCCATTGTCATGTGTCTATAGGATAGATGCGGACATAAGGAGGCAGAAGAAATGGATGGAAAAGAACTTGAAAAGATCTACAATGAAGCCTATCGTGCGGTGTACTGGACGGCATTTTCTCTTCTGAAGAATGAGGACGATGCGCAGGATATCGTGCAGGATACGTTTGTTGCCCTGATCAACTCGTACGACAGCATCCAGGACAAAAGTAAGATCGTACCGTGGCTGAAAAAGGTCGCCGCCAACAAGTCCCTGAATCGTCTTACGAGGACGAAGACGGATAATGTGGAGGACGAGTTCTTTGATACAGTCGAAACAGTTCCCGAGGATTTCCTCCCGGATTCGCTCGTTGAGTCGGAAGAGACGAGGAAGATCATCATGGATATCATCAACAACTCATTGTCGGAAGATATTCGGATGACGCTTATCCTCTTTTACTTTGACGAGATGAGCACCAAAGAGGTCGCAGAAGTTCTCGGGATCCCGGAGGGAACTGTATCCCGACGCATCCATTCTGCCAAGAAGAAAATCAAGAAGGAGGTCGAGAAATATGAAGAAGAGAACGACACAAAACTGTTTATGGTCGTACCATTCTTAACGCAATTGTTTACTAAAGAAGCCGAGCAGGTGGCATTTAAACCAATTCCTGCATCACTTTTGAATCTGTCCGCATCTACGGGAGCTGCCACGGAGGCAGCCGAATCCAAACTTGCTTCACAGGCAATAAAGAAAGGGACAGAGGTTACTATGAAAAAGACTATTATTACTATCGTATCTATTGGACTTGCAGGCGCTGCCACAGCCGGGATCGTCTTCTTTGCGACAAGAAAAGATAACAACTCCGGAGCGAAAAAGAATACCGGCAAAAATGCAGACAACGAGATCACCGAGATCGATCCTGAGGATCAGAATAACGGCGTAGATCCAGACGGCAAGAATAACGCGGATAACGATTCTTCAGCCGCAAGTGAAGACGAACACTACTATAAGTACTTCATCGTTCAAGACTCCAAGGATTATTTCACAGGCGAGGAATATGTTGAATTCACCATAGATTACACGCAGTACTCGCTCATGGAAGCAGCCGAAAACGTCGAGGGCGAGATCATCATTCCGGACGGCGTAACAAAACTGGGATTCACCTTCACCTCCTTTGATAAAGTAACGAAGGTCGTATTCCCTGAGGGAATGACATTCCTTCCCAGAAATTGTTTCTCGGATTGCGAATCCATCGAAGAAGTCGTCCTTCCGGACTCGATCGATACTCTGAAGGGATACTCCTTCTACCACTGCTATAACCTGCACAAAGTCGTGATGCCAAAATCTCTGAAGCATATTTCAGAGGGCGGAACTGTCAGCTATGACATGGATATCGATATCTACTTCCCTGCTGAAGTGGAACTGGAAACGTATAACAGCGAGTCCCTGGGAACACTGTTCACGAATATGCCGTTCGGAAGTAAGGTCACCGTCCATCTCGTCAAGGGCTCCTGGATGGATACCCACTTTAAGGAACTGTATATCGATGAATCCAACTCTACCGTAGACGGTGTATATACCAACTATCCGAAGGTAGAATACTGGGACGGCGTAAATACATAAGCAGTAATAGGAAACGTAGGCATATATGAATAAGAGGACCCCGAAACCTTTGCGGTATCGGGGTCCTTTCTTTGTGCCGGAGAAAACTTTCCGCGTTCTGATCAGCCCTGCTCTCTTAAGAGAAGATTGACGCGGTTTTCGATGGTCGAGATCACTTCGTCAAGTGTCTTGTCGCCGGCGAAGTACGCGGGCATTTCCTCGCAGATGATGGTCAGGACTGTCGGGTTAACGTCGGGGACGATGATCGCGTCGGAAAGCTGCTCGATATAACGATCGGCCATGCCTTCGTCGATCGGCTCCATGTCGTACGAAACCTTAGCGGCGTCGTTGTAGATCGAAATGTAATCGAGGAGAAGGTCTTTCTGCGCGCTCTTCATAACTGGATCATAGGACGACTGTATGTGCTGAATGTCCGAAGAAAGAAGAGTCATCATGAACTCCCAGGCGCCTTCCTCTAAAGCCGAGCAGGAAGTGATGCCGATGCCTGTCGCAAGGACATTCTCCGCGTGACCGTCTGAAGAGGGAAGACCGATGATGGAATGCGACTTGGAAAGAGATCCGAATCTGTTTGTAAACTCGCGCGAACCCATATACTGGAGCATCAGGATGTTGTTAAGCTGCGTCATTCCGTCATCGTACTGCATGTTGTCGGAGATCGACGCGACATACTCCGCGAGAGAACGGAAGCCTTCGGTATTCACGGAGATCTTTCCGCTGTCATCGTAGGAGAAACAATCCGAGCTGCTCAGAAGCGTTCTGAAATTGTTGAGTTTATTCTGTTCCAGGACGCTCATGCCGAGATTTCGATCGGAAATGATCTGATCGTACTGCGAAAAGGTCAGTCCTTTTGCGCCGTCATCGAGGAAGTTGTTGTTTACGAGAAGTCCTCTAAAAAAGTACTTGTAATCGAGACGATAGTGCTTGCCATCACGTCCGTTCGGGGACAGGACGAAATCCATGTAATCGCCGCCGTTTAAAGTGTTTTCCGATTCGATACGCTTGGTCAGATCCAGAAGATAATCGGTGTTGTTGAGTTTTTCATATTCCGAATCGTAGATCACCAGATCCGGGCCGTCGCCGGACTTGATATCCGAGATGAGAAGATCCATCGCGTCTGCCTTTCCGGAAAGCGTCTGGGCAAGGAAGGATTCGCCGGTGGAGTCGTCGATCGGCTTTTCGGCGATCAGATAGTATTTATCCGTTTCTTCGATGAAGTAGTTTTCGGAGGTCTTGTTGAAGTTGTTGATCGCGACATACTCGGTGTCTTCAAGCTGAGAAAAGTGTGCGAGCGACAGTACTTTTCGGCCGGCATTCGGATTCTTGTCCGCCTTCGTAAGCGTGATGATCTTTGTCTCGCAATCCAAACCGGTGAACGACTGCTTCTGCGTGATGATCACGATCTCATTATCGGTGACTTTCAGGGCTCTTCCATCCCGATAACTGTCAAATATATAGGTCGTGTTGAAATCCAAAACGTCAGTTGCCGTTCCCGTTGAAAGATCGACCTTAACGATCTTTTGCTCCTCACAGGCGTAAGCTTCGTTTTTCGGATCGACGTAAAACTCTGCGAAACTGAATTCGAGGGGCATCTCTGTTTTATTGATCTCGAAAGAGTGAATGTCGAGAGTGCAGTAGCAGAGCTTGACATTTCCGGCTTCGATGTATTCGGCAATGAACGCGACTTTGTCACCGCATCGCGAAAAGTTGTTGATGTAATCGATCTGTGTGCCACGACCGAAATTGAGATCGTGCGTTTTCATGTCGGTTCCGTCGTTTACGAAGACCTGATAGGTGATCGTTCCGTTTTCGGTCGAAGTCGAGACAAGATAAACGAGATCATCTCCGACGCCGGCGATCGAATTGATGGAAGTGCATGTTCCTCCTATCTTCATCTCGGTCTCGGGAAGTTCGAGCGCGATCGGATCTTTCAGTGTGCCGTTTTCAAAATCGATCTCGTATCCGTAATCGACATATGTGTCTTTGCTTTCATCGTACAAAGAGACCTGCGCGTAGTACTTTTCGCCCAGTGAGAAAACATTTCTATCATATCTGAAATCTTTGCCGTTGAAAAAGTCAGTAATGTTGGCCTCGCCGATCAGTTTACCGTCGTAAGTATAATGTCTTATGAGCTCCGCGGCTGCGCCGTCTTCGGAGCTTGCGTTGAATAAAAGGATAACGGAATCTTCGTCGGGGCAGGTATAACTTGCCAATACACCGGTAAAACCACCGCCCAGGGTTTCTTTGATCTCGTCCGGAGATATGGTGGTAACGGAATCATTCCACCACGTACTGTCCTCGGAGATCGTTTTTACGGAAGAAGAATTTTTCTTGCTTTTCTTGCACGACGCCAGACATGGCAGCAAAAACAGAGCAGCTAAAAATACAGCCAGCTTTTTCATAGACCCAACACCTCATGTATTTTGTTTGCCACCCCAATAAGACTTTAGCAGACGTTTGACATTTACACAAGGAAAACTTGAGAGTACAGTGCTTTTCCCGAATGCCCAGGAACCATATCCGCTTCCCGTGTACGTCGTTCCACCGACATCGAATTCATTTGAATTCTTTACGCGGAATATATCTTTCGATGTTTCGGAAGGTTTCGTGATTTTCTTCCGGTTTTTTCGTTATCCTGATTGCTTTTGCCAAAGCGCCCTGCCTATAATGAATTTGGGTATGGTGAATTTGGTTTTGAAAGGAGAATGGGTGGTACTGTATTTCCCATGGGAAACTTTAGAAAAATCATTGCGTTTTTTCTTGCAACGATGATGTTGTCTTCTGTCTGTCTGACAGTTTCTTCCTGTAAGTTCAAGGGAGGGAAAAAGAAGACCGTTCCCGAAACAGATCCCTATTACAACACAAAGAGGATCGCGTTAGATCCGAAGTTCAGCGCGGATGAGTATTTCAGTATCATCCCTGAGGGCCTGTGGATGTGTAGTGACAGGTTTGTTTCACTTTATTACATAGATAAAAAGATCGAAAACAACGACGTATATTACTATGAAGCGATGTGTATCTTTGATACGGAAGGAAATCTTCTTCAGGTGGTCGATCTTTATGATGTGATGTACTCGGTAAGAGGTACGGGTGCCCGGGCACTTGCTTTTTGTGAAGGCGAGCAGGGGATCCGTCTATACTTTGAAAACTTTGCGACGACACAGTCATTTGACGGGAATGTCACCTCAGAGCAGCAGCTCGCTTCCATAAAGATCAAAGAGTTCGTTTACTATTGTGAGTTCGATCAAAACAGCGGAGAACTGATCGTTCCGCCGCAAGAGGTCCGGACCGATCCGGATGATGTTTATTTCAACAGCCTGCAGTTTATTGAGGGCTATGAAGTAGGCAGTGCCATAACCTATAACGATGAGGAAAAAGGTTTCTTGTCGGTCAATGTTTCCAAGAATGGAGAACCGCTCTACAATATCGTGCTCGATACGGTATTCGGCCCCGGCATCGTAAAACTTGTGAATGGCATTTATGGCGCGGGAAACGGTTCGGTCATGATCGACTGCGTCGGGAACGGTCCGCTCGTCGCACAACTGGATCTGGCAACGGGAAAGATGACCAAGGTCACTGACGCAAAGCCGATCAGCGGCAACCAGAAGATCTCCTCGACAAAAGAAGGAAAAGGTTATCTGACCAAGGCGACCGGTGTTTACGAATATGACCCGACAGGCGCGAACGAAGTCTGTGTCCTGAACTTCGATCACTGCGATGTCAACCGTTATGAGAGTCAGTCGGCAGATGTGCTTTCCATTGATGAAAACCGCGTGATCCTCGGCTGTAGTCCGCTGACGGAAGGTGATTATCTGGTGCCGGCTCCTATGGTCGTCTATATCCTTGAGAAGGCCGAAAAGAACCCGAACGCCGGAAAGACTGTTCTTACGGTGGCAAGTCTCAGCGACTCTGTCTCGTATTTCGAGGGCGAGGCGTTGAAGAACTTTAACGACCAGAATCCGGATTACCATGTGCAACTGGTGCTTTACGAGCAGAACGCTTATCAGAAGACCGGGGAGGCGACAGATGATATCGATGCGAGTGACCGTCAGATGTACGGCGCTATGTCGATGGTCAGCGGAAGCCTCTCGATGGACATCCGTTCCGGAGACGGGCCGGACATTGTCCTGGGTGCCGCGCAATCGATCGACCTTTTGGACAGCCGGTATCTTATGGATCTGACGCCGTATCTTCAGGGGGAGACATACGATGCTTCCCAATACTATTCCAAGATCATCGATGCCTCGAAGACCGATGAGAAGACGTATTTTATCCCGACGTCATTTACGATCACGGGAATCATTATGGACGGATCCAAACTGGATGAAAACCAGGTCGGTTTTACCTATGAGCAATACATGTCCTATGTGAACGATCTGCGCAACGGCGCGGAGCCGGTCACGGAATATATCAGCCGGCTGCACTTTTTGAATCTCTGTTTCGAGAGGAATTATTCGCAGTGGGTAGAAGATAAGAAGATGAATATCGACCGGGAAGACTTCCGGGAGATGGCTGCATTTTTCAAGGATAAGATCCCGGAGGGCGTTTCTGTGGAATCACCGGATCTTGTAGAGCTCTTCGATGTTGAGGCGCCGGAAGTGATCAAGGATGTGGTATTCCTTGAAGACATCGGCGGCATCCCGGACATCGGGCGCTCCAACTACTATTACGATGAGGATCTCAAGATTTTCGGTCTCCCGTCTAAAGACGGTTCCGGCCCCTCTGCCAATATCGTGAATTCGTTCTCGATCACGCAAACCTGCAAGGACATAGACGGCGCATACGCGCTTCTTGATATCCTGCTGAGTGATGAGATCCAGAAAAATGCGATCGATACGATACCGATCAACCGGGCGGCAGCTTCGTATCGGGTGGAAAGACAGATGGAGAATAACAGAAACGGATATGCTGACTTGAATTATCCGGGCTCCATTAATACCACACCGATCCAACGAAACCTCTCTGTTTTTGAGCCGGATCTTCCGTTCGATAGCATCTTCCTTCAGACGCTCGAGACCGTCGATACGATTCTTTTGTCCGACAGTGCGATCATGATGATCGTGGATGAAGAACTGCCCGCGTATCTTCTCGGCCAGAAAGATCTCGACACCGTGATCGCGACGATCAACAACCGAGCGAAGAATGTGTTTAGTGAGAGGTAGGGCTTTGTTGAGATGTTCTGATATGAGCCTCTTGCCGAAGAAACAAGAAACCCCGCAACCTTTGTGGTTACGGGGTTTTCGCTTTGGAGCCGATTGCGAGACTCGAACTCGCGACCTGCTGATTACAAATCAGCTGCTCTACCAACTGAGCTAAGTCGGCGACTTTTCAGCGCAAGAGATATTGTAAGGTGTTGTTTTCGGTTTGTCAACACTTTTTTGCATCGTGGAAGTATAACTGTGATATACTTTTTTTGGTGGGGGCGCTATGCCATCGGGCATTTACGGAGGTTTTCAATGATGAATAGACGCTTGGCAGCATTTGCAATTTCCTTCATGGTCATATTGGGTTCTTCTGCATGCGGAAGGAATAAGAAGACGAAGGTGACGAGCCTTTCGGAAGCAGCTGAGAAAATGGATTCCGAGATTTGTAAGGATATGGACAGCTTTTACCAACAGCTGTATGTGGTTGAGGCAAAGGCAATGATGGGAAAGTCTTCGGGAACTTTCGGTATCTGCTGCACAATGGACAAGGCGGCAATGGATAAGTTCTCCGAAGAAAATATGCACTATTTCGAATCGGAGGGCATCGATCCCGACGAAATGGAGTCGATAACGCTCTATTACTCGGTGCGTAGGGACAAGGACGGAAAAACGCAAACCCTTCAGGCAAGCGAATATGTTTTCTCGGATGAAGATGCGGCGAAAGAATATTTTTCGGGGGTAAAAACGTCGGCCGAAATAATGGAAGATTATTTGCAGAAAGCCAGGGAGGCCGGCAGAAAAGCTTATTCGGAAGAAAATCCGGATCACGTTGAGGACAGGAGTGAAGAGCCGGATGAGACAGATTCAGAGATCACAACGAATAAGACGAAGCCGAAGACCGGAAAAGACGGACTTTCTTATCGCGTCGTCAGCATGAGCAGATCAGATGACCCGTCAAAAGTGTACTTGGAAGAAGGAGTGTATCAGAAGGGCGCTTCTGTGATCAAGTTGACGCAAGACCTCGATTGGAAAGGAAAGAAGGCGCCGGAGGATAAACAGATCAATGAACTATGCGATCTGCTAGACTTCCCGAGGCCGGAAGACGAAGAGTAAATAGAAGTGCTTTTCAAGCGAAATTGTCTTGACGCGGGGCTTTTCCTGTAGTAACATTACCTAGCACATAAAGTCCGGTCCGGCATACGTGATACTTGGAATTACGCGCCGAATCTTTGATTTAAGAGGTGAAAGACATGAAAGAAGGAATCCATCCGAAGACACAGGTTGTCACAGTAAAGTGCGCTTGCGGCGAAACTTTCGAGACAACTTCCACGAAGAGCAGCCTCCGTGTTGATATCTGCTCTAAGTGCCACCCGTTCTACACAGGTAAGCAGAAGCTCGTAGATACAGGCGGACGTATCGATAAGTTCAAGAAGAGAATGGGCCAGACAAACGGCTGATTCGTTTCGAACGATTTGGAAAAGATTTAGAAGAACCGACTCGAAAGAGGCGGTTCTTTTCTTTTGCTTTGATTGGGCGGGGCGGATGCCGAGGCTGCGAGGAAGCGGCGAGCCGCGGGAATGGTGCTTTTCGAGAGGGAAAGAGAGGACTCGCTGTTGATCTCAAATTGAAGAGAAAGCGGTTTTTAGATTATCGTGATGAGAGTATCTGAGCCAAAATCGTTGGAGAAAGCATCTCAAAATCCAAAAAACAGAAATAAAGATAACCGGTAGGTGCATTTGGAGCAGAATTTGTCACGATCCCCCCCCCGAAAAACACTTTTTGGCGAATGGAAGTAATCTAAAATTGTGGGAAATCTCGATTTTAGATTACTCCTGATCCCCATATACCCCCTGGGGGTATGCAAAAAGGCATCTAAAAAACTCCAAAGCGGCAAAACAAGATGAAAAATCGTTATTTACTCGTAACCTGGCGAGGTTTTCAAATCCCTGTTTTCTGATAAAATAGGTATAAGTGCATTTGTGCGCGTTAGAAAGGAACTCTGAATATGGACGAAAACCAGAGAACGAACGAGGAGCTTGAACAGCAGATCCAGGAAGCTGCCGAGGATCAGGCTCAGGAATATATCGAAGAAAAGGCGCCGGAAGTCGAGATCGTGGATGAGATCCCGGCGGAAGCGATCAACGAGGCTGCCAAAGCTGTTGAAGATACGGCAAAAGCACCTGCCGCCGAAGCGGTAGCGGAAGCCGCGACAGAAGCTGCGGCGGAAACTGTTACAGCGACCGAGGCCGCAGTGGAAGAACTTTCGGAGGGGGTTACCGAGACCAAGACCGAGGCCGCAGCCACTCCGGTTAAGAAAACAAAGAAGACCACCATCGGCGGTCAGGCCCTGATCGAGGGCATCATGATGTGCGGCCCGCGCCGTACGGCCATCGCCGTAAGAAAAGCCGATGGATCGATCTATGTCGAAGAAATCAAGAAGAGCGCCAGCGAGACGTTCTTTGAAAAAGTGCCGCTCGTTCGCGGCTGCATCCGATTCTTCCGCCAGCTCATCACGGGAACCGCGGCGCTCATGAAGTCCGCCGAGATCTCCGAGCAGGGCGCGGACGACGCGGAAGAAGCACTGAACAACGAAACCAAAGACGGCATCACCGCCGCGATCGACGCAAAAGACGCCACGACAGGTGCTTTTGAAGCGGAAGGAAAGACCGAACCGATCGAAAAGGCGGATGCCGGTAGTAAAGCCAAGAAGGATTCTCCGAAGAAGTCCGAGAGCAAGCTCGACCAGTGGGCCGACAAGCATACCGACGGCGTCATGATCTTCGCCGCGGTGCTGGGACTGGCGTTCAGTATCGTGCTTTTCATCCTGCTCCCGAGACTGATAGTGGACACGTGCCTGCATTTCTTCTCGGCGGAGAGATCCGACTCCATCAAGCTCAACGTCGCCCTGAACTTCATCGAGGGCGTGATCCGTATCGTGATCTTCCTTACATACCTCGGCCTGACGTCCAAAATGAAGGACATCGCCCGTGTATGGATGTATCACGGTGCCGAGCATAAGACGATCGCCTGCTACGAGGCCGGCGAGGACCTGACTGTCGAGAACGTCAGAAAGCAGAGCCGTTTCCATCCGAGATGCGGCACCGCGTTCCTTTTCATCGTCGTGCTCGTTTCGATCCTCGTTTTCTGCGTCGCCAGCGTATTTATCGGCGTGCAGGTTTGGTGGGTCAACATGCTCGTCCGACTCGCGCTTGTGCCTCTCGTCGGCGGTATTTCCTACGAGATCTTGAGATTCTGCGGACGCCATGACAAGAACGCTCTGTGCAAGATCTTCATCGCGCCGGGCCTCGGGCTCCAGAAACTGACGACCAAAGAACCGACCGACAGCATGATCGAAGTCGCGATCGCGTCTGTACAGGCGGTCATCCCGGAAAACAGCAACGAGGACATCTGGTAATCGACATTAAGAAAGAGGCCACGCCTTGACATTACAAGAGTATCTGAAAGAGAAGACCGAGCTCCTTTCCCGCAGTGGCGTTCCCGAAGCGGAGAATGAGGCATGGGTCGTGCTCGAGACCGTGTCGGGGCTGACTCGTTCATATATCCGCTTTTCCTTTGCAAAAGAACTCGCCGAGGTCGTCTCGAGCGAGGTCTTTTCGTCTTTGGAGAAAACCTACGAGCTTCGCTCCTGCGGCGAGCCTCTGGCCTATATCGTGGGGCACGCGCCGTTTTACGACCTCGAGTTTTCGGTCGGAGAGGGCGTTCTGATCCCGCGTTTTGACACGGAGATCTTAGTCGAGACCGCGCTAAAAGCACTTGGGATCGGCGATTTCCCGTTCCCTGAAACTGACGCGCCCATTCCGAAGGTTTCTTCCGAGGCGCCTTTTATCATTTACGATCTTTGTACCGGATCCGGCTGTGTCGGTATCACGATCGCGCGAGAGCTACTGAAAAGAAGCATCCCTTGCCGTCTTCTGATGACGGATATCTCGGAAGCGGCTGCTTCTTACGCAAAAAAGAACGCGCAGGAGATCCTCGGAAATAAGGTCGCCTGGGAAGTGCAGATCGCGGATCTGTGGCCGAAGCAGGATGCGAAGAAAGCAGGCAAGGCGGGCGCAGGCGATGCGGCTGATGAAGCACGTGACGCAAAAAAAGAGCTGCGCGCGGACCTGATCGTATCGAATCCGCCTTATATCACGAAAGACGAAATGGACGATCTTTCCATCGAAGTCGGAAAACACGAGCCGCACCTGGCACTGACTGACGGCGGGGACGGACTGACGTTCTATAAGCGGATCTTTGAAGGGTTGAAAGACCACCTGAAGGACGGCGGTGTTTTTGCCGTCGAACACGGATATATGCAGAAAGAAAGCATCCGAAAGCTCATGCCGGGGTATATCACCGATGTGGTCAGCGTGAAGGACTATGGCGATAACGACCGCGTGACGTGCGGAAGATATGAGGAGACATTATGAACGGAAAGTTTTTCCTATACCCATACCAAGAGGGGCAGATCGTTACACTGAAGAAGACACACCCGTGCGGCGGAAAGACATGGAAACTCATCCGCGTGGGCGCCGAGGTCTTGATGTGCTGCGAGACCTGCGGACATAAGATGACACTAAAGCGCGCGGCTTTGGAAAAAGCCTGCGTGTCGGTTGAGGGAGGCATCGATGGATAACGATTTCGAGAAGTACAAGAATAACCACAAGGACATGATGGACGAGTTCTATAAGTCCCTCGACGGATTCGGAAGTGCCTCTGACGATTCGTTTTTCAAGGACCTGATGGGAGATTCGGATCTGTCCGCTTTCGGCGGCGGGATCGAACAGACACAGCAGGAAGTAGATGTCAGCGATCTGGAAAGAAAGATCGCCGAGGCGGAAAAACTCGCGAACGAAATCGAAGATACGCCGGCATTTGAGGCGCCGGCTCAAAAAGAAGCCCCGGCGGCAAAATCGCCGTTCGTACCGTCGCCGTTTGCCGCGGCGCCGAAAGCACAGGAACCGGAAGCTCCGGCAGCATTTAAACCGGCACCACAGGCGGCCGCCGCGCCGACCCAGGCTCCGGCATTCACAGCGGCTCCCGCGCCGGCCCCACAAGAAGAACCCGCCGCGCCGTCGCTCCCGAAGTGGCTTCCGACGGACACATGGACGCCGACGATGGTGCCTTTTGTGATCCGAAAAGATCTGAAAGCATATATGATCCAAGAGGCGACGATCACGTTTATGTATGGCGCGTTCGACCTAAGCATGGGCGAACCGGCAGCAGATCAGAAACTGAATTCCGTTAAACTTTTTATAGACATCGCGTTGGTCAAAGACGCGCCACCGATCATTGGAAAGGCCATCGACATGACCATTGATGAGGTATTCAGATCCGCGATCGAAGACCATGAAAGAACCAGAACGAAATTCATCTCCGCGGAAAAGGGTCGACAGGCGCTTTTCGATTATACGTATAAAATGAAGGTCATCCCGTACCGTTACGACGAATGCGTGATTTCATATGCGATGGCCGAGATTCTCGAAGACGGAAGCTACGGCGATATGAAATTCTTTAATATCCACGGCCGAAACGGCTCGCGCCTGCGCCTTTCCGACGTCGTGACAGACCTCGAGGGACTTGCGTACAGGATCGGTGAGTACCTGGATTATCTGCCGGATAACATCCTTTCGGTCGTTCGCCAGGAAATCATGGCCGACCGGATGGACTTCAGCATCTGCTGTAACGGCATCCTCATCGACGGCATCCTGATCCCGGTCGTTAAGAACAGTGACATTTTCAACGTCGATTATTTCAACTCCATGAAGAGCGGAGATAAAGCGGTGAACATCATCATGAGCGACAAGAACGGCCATATCTGCTGGGATTTCGACTGCGACGGCGTACTCGACGACGTCGATTTCCGACCGATCTTTACGGATCCCGGATCGACCTCGGTCTCCGCGGTGGAAGTCATCCGAAACGGCGTTGTCTCAACGTTTACGGCAAAAGATCATCCGATTTTAAAAGAGTGCGTTTTCGCGCATGACGAGGCCCCGATCTCGAAGGTGATCATCGCAAAAGAAGGCTCGTATCTGCATGTGGAATCGGGAACCGTGAAAAACGACGGATACGTGCTTCTGCTCTTTAAACTCGATCCGGACGGCGCGAAGATGACTGATTCCAAGAAGGTGCTCGACATTCTCCTGGAGACCGGTTGCTCCGTCATTGTCAGAGAGTACACCGACATTCTGGGACGACTCCCGATGCGCGCATTCTATGTGGTCGATGAAAACGGAAAATACAAAGGTCCGATGGATGTTACCCCGATCATGGAAGGTCCGTTTATGGCCAAGATCCCGTTCCGCGCGAGAAAACTGATGTACGACGGCAAGACGCAGGGCGCGCTCGAGACGGTTCCTTCGGGCACCAGATTCTACATCGAATGCTACCGCGAAAGTGAAAATGAGTTCATCTTCGTTTCATTCGGCGAACAGTACCGGGATCAGCACAAGCTGGTGGTCAAGGCCGACCAGTTCGTGGATCCGCACGCCATGATCGCGGGACTTGACCGACCGGTGGATTACTGAGTGAAAAGCACTGCCGCCCGGGGCGGCGGAAAAATATGAAAAGCAGATCGCCCGCCCGGGGCGAGTGCTTTTCGAGGGGAAAAGGAAAACAAGGGGGAAGAAACATGAAAAAAGTACTGGCGCTGATCCTTTCGGCTTCGATGCTTCTCGGGCTTGCGGCCTGCTCCAAATCGGAGGAGACGACGAAGAAGAAAAAGAAGAAGACG
>JAFZWA010000018.1 GCA_017617525.1 Clostridiales bacterium | reverse complement strand
TTAACGTTACGAACGTTCGGCTGCTGCTGTGTCAACGCACGACGGGAAACCTGTGAACGCGTGATGCTGATCTTTCTGCCGAAATGAGTATCTTTCTGACAGATCTCACACTTTGCCATGTAAACACCTCCTATGTGCTATTAAATACGCGACCAAAATAACGCGCAGACAGAATGATAACACAATAATTCTTCTGATGCAAGAGATTCTAAGCGATTTTATGATTTTTCCGCGGCTTCCTTTTCTGCCTGCTCCGCGGCAAGCTTCAGATCCTCTCGTAAGAAGGCGATCGCGTGTGTCGGACAGCCGTTTACACAGGCATCACAGTGTACGCATTTGCTCTGGTCGATGACGGCCAGGGACTCTCTCATGGAGATGGCTTCCTGCGGGCAGGATCTTACGCACTTCTGGCATCCGATACAGCCGATGGTACAGTTCTTTCTGGTCCTTGCGCCCGGCCACTCGTTCTGGCAGCGGACGGCAACGGTCGCCGATACCGGCATGAGCTCGAGAAGATGCTTCGGGCAGACCTTTACGCACTGGCCGCAGCCATGGCACTGGGCACGGTCTACGGAAACGATGCCGTCTTTTAACTTCAACGCGCCGAAAGCACAGACCGCGATGCAGTCGCCAAAGCCGAGACAACCGAATGTGCACTGGTTCGGTCCACCAAGGAGACCCGACGCCGCGTGGCAGGAGCTGGTTCCTAAGTAAACATAGCGCTTGCCGGTCTGTTCGCAGGTGCCCTGGCAGCGAAGAACGGCGACCTTCTTTTCCGGGACCGCGGCCGCGACGCCTAAGATCGACGCGATCTCACGGGCACAGTCCGCGCCGCCGACGGCACAGAGTGCCGTATTCGGTCCGTTTTTGGAAAGATAGTCCGCGTAGCCTTCACATCCCGCAAAGCCGCAGCCGCCGCAGTTGGCGCCCGGAAGAGCTTCGAGGATCTTTTCCTTGGTCTCGTTCTTTTCCACGGCAAAAGCACGTGAAACGAGCACGATGAGAAGTCCGAGGACCAGAGCGATCCCCAGCATGATTCCTGTCGGTATGAGTATATTGATCAAAGTCTGAGGCATACGCATTAACCTCCGAACAGATTCTCAACCAGGCCCTTAAAGCCCAGGAAGGATACGGCGACGAGGGAAGCGGAGATCAAGGTGATCGGAAGACCCTTAAGGGATTCCGGCACATCCGCCTTGTCGATCCTGGATCGGACTCCGGAGAAGAGGAACAGCGACAGGGTAAAGCCGATGCCGGCGCCCAGCGCGTTGACCATCGATTCTGCGAAGGTGTAGTTGGAGTTGATGTTCAGGATCGTAACGCCCAGGACCGCGCAGTTGGTGGTGATCAAGGGGAGGTAGATGCCCAGTGCTTTATGAAGCGGAGGCATGGACTTCTTCATGATCATCTCGATCATCTGAACGAGGGCGGCGATTACGAGGATGAAGACCAGCGTCTGCAGATATCCGAGTTTGAGCGGATTTAAGAGCAGGTGCTGGATCGGCCAAGTGATCGCGGAAGCGACGAGCATGACGCAGACGACCGCGCCGGACATGCCCATTGCCGTTTTGAGGTTCTTCGAAACACCGAGGAAAGAGCAGATACCCATGAACTTCGAAAGAACGAAGTTATCAACGAGGATCGCGGAGAAGATAATGATCAGAAATTCTTTTGCCATAACTTACTCCTCCTTTCCTTTGCAGAGACTACAGCCGCCACAGGACAGGCAGTCGGAAGAATCGCCGGCGACACCGCAAGGTGTGGAAGACTTGCCGGACGCGTGTTTTTCCTGCTTCTTCATAATGATCTGGACCAGGCAGATGCAGATACCGAAGACGAAGAAGCCTCCCGGAGGCAGCATGAAGAACATCATCGGCTCGATGACATCGCCGAAGAGCGGGAGCTGCATGTCGAAGAATGTACCGCATCCGAGAACTTCACGGATCGTGCCCATGAGAAGGAGCGCGAGAGTAAAGCCTGTTCCCATCGAAAGACCGTCGAGGATACTCGGCAGGACCTTCTGCTTGCTGGCGAATGTCTCGGCACGCGCCAAAAGGATACAGTTAACAACGATCAACGGGATGTAGATACCGAGCGACTCGTTGAGCGCCGGGAAATACGCGGAGATCAGCATCTGGACGATCGTAACGAATGTCGCGATGATCGTGATGAATGCCGGGATCCTGACTTTGTTCGGGATCACGTTACGAAGAAGCGAGATGATCGCTTCCGAAGCCGTCAGTACGAAAATTACCGCCAGGCCCATGTAGAGCGATGACTTCGCGGAGATCGTGACCGCCAGGAGCGGACATGTACCGAGGACCAGTCTAAGGGCGGGGTTCTCGTAAAGTACACCGTTTAAGAAGATCGACTTCGGTGTGTACTTGCTTTTCTTTTCGGCAAGACGTTCATCCGGTGAACGGTAGGCGGCGTCTTTCATCTTGTTTTCACTCATCAGACCAGCCCCCTTTCTTTCAGTTCGAGATAGGCTTCGCGGGCGCGGTTGATGCAGCCCGTAGCCGCGCGGGAAGAGATCGTCGCGCCGGAAACGGCGGAGACGTCTTTATTCAGAACGATCTCTTTATCAGTGGCAAGGCCGGTGAATCCGTCAAGGAACGGACGGCCTTCGACTTCTTTACCGAGCTTCGGTGTATCCGATGCGGCAGTGGCGATGACCATGACGATCTTGCCTTCCGTATCGATACCTGTTGTAGTGACGATATTTCCGGCGTAGCCGAAGCCTGTGTTTACAAAGACGTAGCCGAGTACTTTTCCGCCGTCGTCATGCGCGAAGAAGATCTCGTCCGGCATGATGCCCTTGGCTTCCATATCGGCTTTGATGTCATCGGAGACCTGAAGCGGATCGAAAGATCTCGCGTCGGGGAAGATGGTGCGCTTTCTTTCGAGCGCGCCTTCCTCTTCCTGTTTGGCGATCTCGTTCTTCGTGAGGGAATAAGTTCCCGCGAGAAGGAATACGCATGTGCCGCAGATCAGGGCAAGGATGAGGGCGGGGATAAGATCTTTGAAATTAAACTTTCGCATTCTCTTTCACCTCCCCGAACGGTTTACCCATCGTCCACTCATCGATATGAGGAGTCAGGATATTCATCAGAATGATGGAGAAAGAAACGCCCTCGGCCATGTTTCCGTAGTAACGAATGAGGAACGTCAGGATACCGCAGCCCATACCGAAGATGAACTTACCTTTGGTCGTAAGCGGTGATGTGACATAGTCCGTGGCCATGAAGAATGCGCCGAGGATCAGGCCGCCTGAAAGGATCATGTAGCAGCACTCATGGAAGAGATCGCCCCATCCGGAAAGCACTGTCAGGTCGCCAGTGAAGTTGAATACGTTTGTCTTTCCAAAGAGGAAAACGAGGATGGCGAATGTGCCGATATACGCCGCCGGGATCCACGGACGGATCACGTGACGGAGGATCAGGTAAAGCGCACCGATCAGAAGAGCGATGATGCAGACCTCACCGATACATCCGGCCTTGTCGCCGATGAAGAGCTTCCACAGAGAAGGCGCTTCAGATGTGTTGATCTTGGTTAATGGAGTCGCGGAAGAAACGGCGTCAGTCGAATCAAAGCTGAACCAGGAACCGGATCTTACCGTCCAGGAGGTCATGGCTTTCGGGAAAGCGATGACCAGGAAGATACGCGCCGCGATGGCGGGGTTAACGAAGTTGTTACCGAGACCACCGAACATCTGCTTGACGACAACGATCGCGAAGCACGCGCCGATGACGACCATGTAGAGCGGAAGAGATACCGGAAGGTTCATCGCGAGAAGAAGTCCGGTGACCACCGCGGAAAGATCCGTGATCGTGTTATTTCTTTTCATGACACGACGGGAAATGTATTCGAAGATGATGCACGAAGCGACAGAGATTATTGTGATCAGAACGGCGCGGATACCGAAGTAGTACCAACCTGCCAACGTGGCGGGGAGGAGCGCGATGATCACATCGAGCATGATCGACTGGGTCGTTGCCTTATCTCTGACGTGCGGAGAATGAGAGACCTGCAATTTCATGAGGGAGCATTACCTCCTTTTTGTTCGGATGCGGCGAGGAGCTCCTGCTCCTTCTTGATACGTGCTCTTTCTGCACGGACCATGACCTTACCGTTCTTAATGCTCTGGGTAAGGAATCGTTTGGAAGGACATGCGTAAGTGCAACAACCGCACTCGATGCAGTCCATTACGTGATACTTTTCGAGCATCTCCGTATCGCGAAGTCTTGTTGCTTTGTCGATGCCGCAGGGGATAAGATCCATCGGGCAGGAAGCGACACAGCGCGCGCAGCGGATACAAGGAGATTCCGGAGGAAGCGTCGTTTCTTCCGATCCGAAAACGAGGATCGCGTTATTGGCTTTGATGATACCGTGATCGATACGGTCGAGGGCAACACCCATCATCGCGCCGCCCATGATGATCTTCTTCGGTTCTTCTCGGGTGCCGCCGGCAGCTTCGATGATGTCCTGGATACGGGCGCCGATCGGAACGATGAAGTTACCCGGTGTATTCAGGGCGGAACCGTCGAGCGTCATTCTCTTTCTGGTAAGCGGAACGCCTTCTTTGAGGTAAAGTCCGATGAAACGAAGTGTACTTACATTCATAACGAGTGTATGTACGTCGATCGGAAGTTTTCCCGGCGGTACTTTTCGACCGGTAAGAGTATAGATCAGCATCTTTTCCGCGCCCTGCGGATAGATGGTCTTAAGTGTCTTGACTTCGATGTCCGGATGCTTGCCCGTCTTATAGACACGCTTCTTGATCTCGTGCGAGAAGATACGTGTAACGAGCGGTTTATTGTCCTCGACACCGATGATCGTCTTCGGGATCTCGAGCCACTTCATGACTTCGAGGATACCGTCGATGATGTCATCCGGATGCTCACAGATCTGACGGTAGTCGGCCGTGATATACGGTTCGCACTCTGCCGCGTTGACGATCAGGGTATCCGGCATTTTATTCTTCGGAGGATTGAGCTTGATGTAAGTAGGGAACGCAGCGCCGCCGAGACCAACCAGGCCGGAGTCGCGGATCATCTGGATAAAGTCCTCGAAAGACTCGACTTTCGGCGGACGACAGAAGGGGTTGATGGAATGTTTAAAATCCGATTCGATACGTACGGCTTCCACCGGAGTACCATTCGCTGACACGACATAATGAACTTCTTTTACGGTACCGGAAATACTGGAGTGGATCGGGACGGACATGGGCTTGTCGGCACGTCCGACCATGGTTCCTACGTCCACGTGATCACCGGGCCTGACCACACAAGTACAGGGAGGCCCGATATGCTGCTGCATCAGAAGTTCCACTTCGGGAAAACCGTGCAGATGGATGGAGGGAAGTACGTCGGTGTTCTTGTTGCCGAGAGGATGTACACCACCGGCAAACGCATGAAGCGATCTTAGCGACATGGGAAGTACCTGCTTTCTCCGAGTCTTAATCTTATATACAAATCTTAACACATATATAAGAAAAAAACAGAAATGATTTTCATTTCGCGCTAACAAAATCAGTGCATCTAATAGTTGTTGCGAAAACGGTGGTTCACTGCTATTCTACGCTTAACCGAAATGTTCGGAAAAAGGGTTGATCCGCTTTTGCGGATAGATGGGAGAGTGAAAATGAAACTGGTATTAAGAAGAATTATTGCCATTGGTATGGTGTTTGTTTTTCTTGCATCAAGCGGATGCGCTAAGAAGAAAAACAATACGATCGAAGGAAAGGGATACGCTTCACCGGAGGAGGCGGCGCTTGCTTTTGCAGAGGCATTTAAAGAGCAGGATATGGACAAGATGCTGTCGACTTTTGCCATTGAAACGTATTGCAGTAACTACGATACGTATCTCGCTATGGTCCGCATGAGATCTTTGAATATTTCCATGATGTATAACGAACCATTAGCTCCGGCAGGGGAAGGATATCTGCAGGAAGCGAATGTTTACAGTCGTGCAGGGGCGCTGTCCCGAAACATTGATCTTCTTTATGCAGCTTTGATTTCATGCAATGCGGATCCTGAAGTGGAGGAAATGTACGAAGAAGTCTTCGGCGGGCAGCTGATCAGTGTTGATGATCCCGAATACATGGAGGATTCAAGAGCCCTTCTGGACGCTTTGACAGGTGCCGAAGATCTGGATATTCAAGTGGGAAAAGTATATGGTGCAGAAACCATTTTAGAAAAATATTATCTGGAAACCAATCTGAAGAGTGCCTATTCTCAAGCGAAGATCCGGAACGCGGACGGATATAAGAGCCTTGCCGTGGAACTTAAAGTGAACGGCCAGAAGAGCCTCGTTACGATGGATGCCATCAAGTACGGAAAGAAATGGTATCTTTGCAGCCTGGGTGGTTTGCCGTCGATGTATATGGGCATGAGCCTTTCTACCGGAGGATTCGTTTCCAAGGAAGAAATCGCAGATATGGGACTGCTTGAGGATACGAAGAATAAAGAGAAAGACGCGCATGAGTATTTGGAAGACCTTGAGGATTCATGGAATGAAAGCCATGAAGAGTATCTGGAAGATTACGAAATACTGACAGAAGGTCTTTCAAAACAGGAGATCGAGGACTTGATCTACGGAGAGGATTGGAGAATGGATCCCCGAGTCAATGTATATTCGCTTTCCTTTGATGAAATGCTGGAGTTCTTCGATTTGGAACTGGATTGATCACAAAAGAAAAACAGAAAAAAGAACGGGCGTCTTAATTTCTTAAGACGCCCGTTTTCATGTCGATAATGTAAGCAGCTGTCACTCGTATCTGTTCGTGTAATTCGCTGCCGCGTTCCAAAGGATCCACTCGTCATATCCGGCATCGTAGATTGCCTGGATCTGTGCTTTTACCTCAGGCACTTTATAGTTCAGATGGTGCGTGACCCATGTCGCCGTAAACGCCTGTACGTATGGTCTTACGGTCGCGTAACCTTCTTGATCCGCGGCGGTCTTGCCTGCCAGGAGAGCATTGTACATAACGTCATGCGGATAGAGGTCAGGATAGTCGAAAGTCTTTCCGTTCAGCTGCGTGTTATCCGCGTAGTGTGAAGGATAGAGCATCGGACACAGAGAATCGATACCGGTAAGACCTACCGTATCCCAGCCCTGACCGATCAGTTTACCGTCGAGCTCGGAGCTTAAGATGATTCCGAATACGTCAGCGGTAACCGGGATACCTGTCGGATCCTGGATACGACGGCGAGCTGTCTGCAGGAAGCGGTTGATCGCGTCGATACGGGAAGGAGTCGTATCTTCCGGTCCGAAGTACGGCTTCTCGTTATACTTCTTTGTGCTGATGGTCGGGAAACGAACGTAGTCGAACTGGATCTCATCAACACCCTTGTCGATCGCCTCAAGCGCGAGGTCAATAAGGAAGTCCCATACTCTCTTATCATAAGGATTCAGGAACTGGTGTTTGCCTTCGAGATTGAAGTGCATGGAGTTACCGTTTTCGTCCTGGATACTCATTTCCGGATGGTTTCTTGCCATGGACGGGTCATTGAAGCATACGATACGGCCGATGACTTTGATGTTATTCTCGTGGCATTTCTGAACGACATTCTCGAGATTGTAAGAACCCGTGACATAACTTCCGGCGCCTTTGTCTTTCCATTCGCCACCTTCTTCTACCCAGAGGTTCATGGACTTGGCCAGTTCGTTGTCTGTGTTGAAGTAAACACCGCCGCCCTCATCTTTCAGGTCGATGACGAACGCGTTGATGTCCGTGTTCTTCGCAAGTTCAAGGTTCTCCTCGAAATGCATGCAGGAAGCGATGTAGATACCATGAATCTCGTTATGCTGGACAGGCTTTACTTCGGAGACTTCCGGGAGCGGTCCCCAGTAAGCTTCCGCGAGATCGTTCTGCGGGAGATATTCTTTTACTTCGACTCCGCCGGGCTGCGCGGATGTATCGGTTGCTTCGGAAGAAGCGTCGGTTCCGGAACCATCAGTCGTATCCGTCGGCAAAACAGTCGACGCGATCGTTGTATCGGTAGCTTTATCTTTCGATTTTCCCTTACCGGAGATCAAGATGATCATGCAGATGATATCTGCGATCAATAAGACGGCGCAGAGTACAAAGAGAACGGCAACCGCGTTTCGCAGAAGACGGATGCGGGCTCTTTTCTTTTCTCGTGACATTGAATATCCCATAAGTTATCCTTCTTTGTCCAGAATTCAAGGGTCAACAAAGACCCATCTAATTATATAAATAATTAAACTCTATGACAAGGACAGGAAGGTTGCGATACGTTGTCAATCAGATAAGCAAAATGTTAGAATAGAAAAAAGTCGCAGGACAAAAGAGGGGTGAATGATCGATGCTGGAACGCAATTGTGCAGGTGGAATCGTTTTTTACGGAGATTCCGTATTGCTTCTTCAGAATGAGAAGGCCGAGTGGTGCTTCCCGAAAGGCGTTATCCGCACCGTGGAAAAGCCCGAAGAAGTTGCCCTTTCAAGAGTTTCCGTCGAGGCGGGAGTCGAGGCGAAGATCCTTTTCCCCGTAGGCAGAACGAACTACGAATTCTATTCGATCACGCGTCAGAGACCGGTTCGAAACAAGATCGTATGGTACGTCATGCGCGCCGAGACAGACAGCGTCAAGCCGAACGAAGAACAGAATTTTTCGGACGGCGGTTTCTATCCTTTGGAAAAAGCACTTGAGATGGTCACCTACAGTCAGGACAGATCACTCCTGATGATGGCTTACCAGAGATATAAGGAGCTCGTTTAAATTGAGCCGGCAAACTTGGAATACGGTCGAAAAGTACGCCCGTATCGAATATGAAGTGAAAAAGTCCGTCTTTATCGCCGATGTGGCACCTGTCGCGACCGGTGAAGAAGCGACGGATTTTTTGCGTAAAATCAAAAAGGAATTCCCGGACGCAAGGCATCACGTCTATGCGTACAGAGCAGGCGATGAGACGCTCGAGCAGCGCTACAGCGACGACGGCGAACCGTCGGGAACCGCGGGCATGCCGGTCCTGGATGTTCTCCTTCACAAAGAACTCGATAACGTCATCTGCGTCGTTACGAGATATTTCGGCGGCATCCTTCTCGGTACCGGAGGACTTACCCGCGCCTATTCCACATCAGCGTCCATGGGCATTGAAGCGGCAGGCCCCTGCAAGATGGCGGTCCTTGAACTTTATCATGTGCAGCTCGATTACTCGGTCTCCGAAAAGTTCCAGTACGCGGCCAAGAAAAGTGCTTTTGCATTGGGAGACATCATCTACGAAGCTACCCCGATCGTACCGGTATACTGCCCTAAGGATGAAAAAGAAAAACTCATCGCGCTGGTCAACGACGTTACGGCCGGAAGAGGAAAAGTCACACACATCGGATCATCCGCGACAAGGATCGAGGAAAAATGAGCGAAGAAAAAAAGAAGGAGCCTGCTTCGAAAAAGAAAACAGCAAATGCGAAACCGAACTGCCCGGTCAGTAAGAACTGCGGCGGATGTATCTATGCGTCCGTTCCTTATTCCGAGCAGCTGAAGAAGAAAGAGAAGTTCGTCAAAGACCTTCTTTCTTCTTCGTGCGAAGTCCGCCCCATCGTCGGCGCGAAGGATCCTCTGTTTTACCGGAACAAAGTCCACTGGGCATTCGGTCATATCGGCACACACCTGATCGCCGGCCGCTACGCGGAAGGCTCACATAAGATCATCGAAAACGACAGTTGCCTTCTGGAAGATCCGGAGTGCGCGAAGATCCTTTCGGATATCCGCGACCTGGCCGTGCAGTTCAAGATCCGCTCTTACGATGAGCGCACGAGACAGGGGCTTCTGCGACGTGTTCTTCTGCGAAAAGGACTCGCCACCGGCGAGGTCATGGTGGTCCTTGTTTTAGCATCCCCCGTGCTTCCGGGAAAGAAAGGTTTCATCAAGAAACTGCTCGAAAAGCACCCGTCGATCAAGACTCTCTTGATCAACATCAATACGCGTTCCGACTCCATGATCCTCGGTGAAAAAACGATCTGCGAATTTGGAAGAGGATTCATCTGGGATGAGCTTTTGGGAGTGCGTTTTAAGATCTCTCCGGAGTCGTTCTATCAGATCAATCACGATCAGACCGAGAAACTATATTCACTCGCGATCGAGGCCGCGAACTTAAAGCCGGGAGAGAAGATCCTGGACGCGTATTGCGGCATCGGAACGATCGGTCTTTGCGCGGCGAAAAAAGCAGAAGGCGTGAAACTCACCGGTGTGGAATTAAACCGCGCTGCCGTCTCTGACGCGCGCGAAAACGCGAAAGCCAACGGCATGGAAAAGGCCCGCTTTATTGTCGCCGACGCGACAAAATTCATGATCGAAGAAGCCGCAAAGAAAAGTGCTTTTGACGCAGTATTTTTGGACCCGCCGAGATCGGGAACGACACCTGAATTCATCGCCGCGTGTGAAAAACTTTCGCCGTCTCGGATCGTGTATGTTTCCTGTGATCCGACGACGCTCGCGCGAGACCTCAAGGAATTCAAAAAGCACGGATATAAAGCAGAATACGCCGTCCCGGTCGACATGTTCCCGCTGACCGAGCATGTGGAAAATGTCGTGCTATTAAATCACCTGGATTCGGGTATATAATTTCGGAAGAATCATACAGGGTGAGACACGGATGGGCAAGAAAAAGAAGATCAGTATCATCAGTTCCAATCATTACATACGGCTCGCATACAGGACCGTGATATTTGTGCTGCTCCTGATCTTCTATATTCGATTCCGCATATTCAGCGAACCGACCATCGTCGAACTCGTTGAGAGGATCCCGGTGGTCCTGTTTGTGATCTGGCTGGTCTTCGTTATCGAGATGGTCCTTCGTTTCTTCCCGTCGAAGTTTGAGAGCCCGGGATGCCAGAAGCAGTTCGCGAGAAACTACATAAAATCAGGCGATACGGACATCTCCATCTCCGATAATAACGCGACGATCCTGGTCGCTTTGATCTGGATCGTTTTCAACGGAGTTTTCGGAGCTTTGCATATGACGGGGATCCTCGATGACGGGATCATGCTCCTTCTTTGCAGCGCGTATTCCATCTGCGACGTTATCTGCATACTGTTTTTCTGCCCGTTTCAGACGTGGTTTCTGAAGAACAAATGCTGCTGTACCTGCAGGATCTATAACTGGGACTACGCCATGATGTTCACGCCGCTGTTTTTCGTAAGGAAGGTCTACACATGGAGCCTTCTGGCGCTGTCGGTCGCGCTTCTCGTGCGTTGGGAGATCACGTTCTATCTTCACCCGGAACGCTTCTCGGAAAAGACCAACGACTACCTTAAGTGCGCAAACTGCACGGAAAAACTGTGCGCTCATAAAAAGCAGCTCAAGTCGCTTTGGAAACAGATCGAAGAGTACACGTCCAAACGCATCAGGCGCTTGAAGAAATGATCATCGAGATTAAGTCGAGATCTGCTCGAAACGGAGCCCGCACCCCATAAAAATGTTATATAATGTTTGTGGTTCATTTTTTCGGGAGGGTTATTCTATGCCAATGATGGAAAGACCTGTCGTACGTGACATTTCGGGCGGCAAGTGCTGGGAAAACAAGTATCAGACTTTTGAACTTAAGGTGTTCGTTCCGGACAACGATCTGGACGGACAGACCAATAACTACGGATTTAGAGCTCCGCTTCTTCTTGTATTCGAAGAAGAAAAGCAGTCTATGGAGAGCGCCGTAGCCTTCGCGAAAAGCACCGGTCTTTCGAAGATTGCATCCTCCGTTGATTCGAGCGTGCTCTTTATCCATCCGACATCCGAAAAAGGATGGGAAGGTTCCGATGAGAGCCTTTATGCCGAGCTGATCTCGGAAGTGAAAATGATCCCCGTTTATAAGGACGGCATCGTCGAGAACTTCAATTTCTTCACACAGACATTCGAGGGGTTCTTCCCGAGAGGCGCGATCTTCCGCGCAGATATCTACAGCTACGGAAAGTCCGCCGACTACGTTGCCAAGCACCTTCTTAAGACTCTTCAGGGACAGTATCTCTGGGGTCCGGGTGAGATCACGCCGGCGATGTGCTCCATGGAAAACTTAAGCGTCGTTCCGGATGTACAGCGAAAGGATATCGCGATCTTAAGTGTCGGCAACAGTGCCGAAGTGAACAGTGCTTTTGCAGGATGCGAAAACCTCCTTGTAAAGGAAACAGCAGAATATGAGAAAGACTTTTATTCCTTCGTAAAGAAGTTCAAGATGTGGTGTGGCGAGATCCAGATCGAGCCCGATTTCCCGGCGTTGAACATGACCGAGGATGTCGGATCCGTTTTGGTAAAAACATCTCCCGACAACCAGTTCATCCCGGGGAAACCGGAGGAGCATAAGGTCGGTTATTTTGCCTACTACAACAACGGTCTTTTCGATAACGGACCGGTACCGCTGGTCTTCGGCTGCCACGGCGGCGGAGACTCTTCCATGTACCTGACGTTTGTCGCCGGCTGGTGGGAGATCGCGAAGAAGTACAACTTCCTTTTCGTATCGATCGAAAATCACCAGTTCGTCACCGCGACGGAAGCAGTCGAAGTGATCGAAGGACTGAAAAAGAGATACAACATCGACGAGTCCAGGATCTACGCGACGGGCTTCTCAATGGGTTCGGGAAAGACATGGGATCTTTATCAGGAATACCCGGAGGTGTTCGCGGGCATCATGCCGGCAAGCGCGCTTTTCCCGGTCTATACCACATTCTTCGGAAAACCGGTGGACAGAGAAAAACTCAATACGACCGTATCTGTTCCGGTCTTTTATTCGGGCGGTGAGAAATCGCATCTTCCGGAGCTTCCGTTCCAGGCGGATTCTTCCTTGGAGCGATTGAAGTATGTTGCCGGTGTTCAGAAACTCAAGAAGAAATTCGACGATATTTCTTTCGAAGATAAAGAGAACTGGGAAGATCCGATATGGGCTCTCCCGGGTGACCGCATCGAAAAGGTCCGTGACGAGTCTCGCGACGCGGTACTGACCATCCACTACTATGACAGCGAAGATGGCGTCTGCCGCACCGCATTTGCCAGCGTCGACAATCAGATCCACGAGTGCCGCCAGCACAGTGTCGAAACGGCCTGGAAGTTTATATCACAGTTCAAAAAAGAGAACACATAAGATGTCCGAAAGGGAGGAATCAACTATGAAATACACAATGACGATCGCAGGACTCCAAAGAGACCTTCCGCTCTGCCCCATCGCAGACGATCTTTATATCGCCGCGTTCATCTGCTTCGGCGATGCCGAGATCTCCGCGGCTTGCGCAACAGAGCTTCTCAAGCTCGTACCGCGTGAGGATTACGATTACATCTTCACGGCAGAGGCAAAGGGCATCCCGCTGGCTCACGAGATGGCCAGACAGAGCCGCGCGGAAAAGTATTTCGTTGCCAGAAAAGGACCGAAGAACTATATGCCGGATCCGATCTCCGTTGAGGACGAGTCCATCACGACCCGCGGCAAGCAGAAGCTCTATCTCGGTAAAGACGATGCTGACATGATCCGCGGTAAGCGCATCCTGATCGTCGACGACGTTATCTCCACCGGCGGATCGCTCCGCGCGATGGAAGAAATGGTCAAACTCTGCGGCGGTACAGTCACCGGCCGTGTCTGTGTCCTCGCTGAAGGCGATGCCGCAAAGAGAGACGACATCAAGTTCCTGGGCACCATTCCGCTCTTCAACGGAAAAGGCGAGCCTCTCGGAGAGTAATGCCGCCCGAAAAGCACTTATCGGAAAGCCTCGGCGCGTAGGGTAAACTCTGCCGCGCCGCTTGTGTGGAAGGAGTGTGACAGTATGTCGATCCTTGCGACTTTTATGGTTCCTCATCCGCCCTTGATCGTTCCGGCCGTGGGACGCGGCGGAGAAAAACAGGTGGAAACGACGATCAGGTCATACGAAAAAGTGGCCGATGAGATCGCTTCGCTTTCCCCGGAGACCATCGTGATCACGAGCCCGCACTCGGTCATTTATTCCGACTATTTCCATATCTCACCCGGAAAACACGCGAAAGGATCTTTCGCGACTTTCTGCGCGCCCGAAGTAAAGTTCTCCGAAGACTACGACGAGGATCTGGTCGATAAGATCACCGAGATCGCGTATCACGAGGACTTCCCGTGCGGTACCATGGGCGAGCAGGAAAAAGACCTCGACCATGGCACGATGGTGCCGCTTTGGTTTATCCGAAATAAATACAAAGGCGGGAAGATCGTTCGCATCGGCCTTTCCGGACTTCCGCTTACCGATCACTACAAACTCGGCACGATCATTTCCCGCGCGGTAAACGCGCTCGACAGAAAAGTCGTTATCGTCGCAAGCGGTGATCTTTCTCACAAACTTCAGGACTACGGACCGTATGGTTTTTCTCAGGAAGGACCGCAGTATGACGAGCGCATCATGGACGTCATGGGCCGTGCATCCTTCGGCGAACTTTTTGATTTCGATGAATCCTTCTGCGACAAGGCCGCAGAGTGCGGTCACCGATCTTTCGTCATCATGGCCGGTGCCTGGGACGGAAAGAAGGTCCGCGCGACTTCCTTCAGCCACGAAGATGTCACCGGTGTCGGTTATGGCATCTGCTCGTTCTATCCCGAATCCGATGAGGGCGATGATCCCGAAAGAAAATTTCTTGCGATCCGATTGAAAGAGAAAGAAAAAGAGATCGAAGAGCAGATCAAATCTTCGGATGAATACGTGCGTCTCGCGAGAAAAACGATCGAGACATATATCAAAACAGGCGAAAAGATCCGCCCTACGGATCTGGATCTTCCTTCGGACCTGACAGATCGACGGGCAGGTGCTTTTGTATCGATACATAAACAGGGAATGCTCAGAGGCTGCATCGGCACGATCGGCCCGACGATGAAAAACCTCGCGCAGGAGATCGTGACGAACGCGATCAGCGCGAGCACAAGAGATCCGCGTTTTGACCCCATTAAAGAGAGCGAGCTTCCGTGGCTCGAGATCAATGTCGACGTGCTCGGTGAGCCTGAAAACATCGACTCGATCGACCAGCTCGATGTAAAGCGCTACGGGGTCATCGTGTCGACTCGAGACGGAAGAAGAGGACTTCTCCTTCCGGATCTCGACGGCGTGGATACCCCTGAAGAACAGGTTTCGATCGCGATGCGAAAAGGCGGCATCCAAAGCCATGAGAAATATTTCCTGCAACGATTCGAAGTCGTGCGCCACGTGTGATCGCCGGAGGCTTTTATGACCCGATGTCATGTGTGTTTCCGTCACTGCGAACTTAAAGAAGGACAGGTCGGTTTTTGCGGAGCAAGGATCGGCCTTGCCGATAAAGTCGTCGCGTCCAATTACGGAAAGATCACATCCCTCGCGCTCGATCCCATCGAGAAAAAACCACTGAACCGTTTCTTCCCGGGAACGAAGATACTGTCGGTCGGATCCTACGGCTGCAACTTGAGATGCCCGTTCTGCCAGAACAGCGAGATCTCCTGGGGAAAAGAGGTTATGGAGTTTTCGGAAAGCGCTGATACGATCACGCCTGAGATCCTTGTTCGTATCGCGGAGAAATACAGACCGGAAGGAAACATCGGCATCGCTTTTACATACAACGAACCTCTGATCGGATATGAGTTTATCAGAGACACGGCGAAGCTTTCCCATGAGATTGGATTGAAGAATGTACTCGTGACGAACGGCACCGCCGAACTTTCCGTTCTTGAGGAGATAGCACCTTATGTTGATGCCATGAATATCGACCTCAAGGGATTTACCGAACACTACTACAACGACCTTCTCGACGGCTGCTTCGAGATGACGAAAAGCTTCATCGAAGAAGCCGTGAAGATCTGTCATGTGGAACTGACGACTTTGATCATCCCGCGTGAAAATGACTCGCCGGACGAGATGAGGGAACTCTCTTCATGGGTATCTGAACTGAAGGATTCAAACGGTTCTGTCATCGGCAAAGATGTCCCGCTTCACATCTCCAGATTCTTCCCGAGATTTCACATGACCGACAGATCCGCCACACCCGTCAAAGATGTCTACGCCCTCGCCGAGATCGCCCGCGAAAAACTGAATTTTGTATATACAGGAAACTGTTAAAAAATCCTCTACGAAATGAGAAAAGAAAAAACTTTCGAAGAGCCTCCGCAGACGCGAAGCGGCGAGGACCCGCTCGAGAAAGTTTATTTCTTTTCGCTCGCAGGCAAAGCCGAGGACCCGCATGAGAAAGACTATTTCTTTTCCCTCGCAGGTAATTTGAGCATCGCGTAGAACCCGATCACAACACCAATCGCGCACACCACGGTTCCCGTGATCAGCATCGGGCGGATGCCGAGGTTATCGAGGATCACGCCGCTGATGAGGTTCGAGAAAACACCGCCGATCGTGATCGCGCTCGTGACGAAAGCCTGTCCCTTTACCTGGTCGTGATCCGCCATTGTCTTACTGACATAGTAAGCCGCGGCAGGAATAAAGACCGCGTAAGCGAAGAGCTGGCAGGACTGGCTTAAGTACATATGCCCCATGTTCGTCGCGAAGATGAGGATCATGATCTTCACCAGAAAAGCGACGCCCGAGATGAGCAGAAGCTTCTTCGAAGAGAGCTTTTTGAGAATAAGACCGATCATCGCCATGACCGGGAGTTCCAGGATCGCCTGCAGAAAATTGGCATAGCCGAGTTCCTTTTCCGCGCCGCCAAGATTTCGGATGATCTGGATCATGAAGTCGTTGATCATATTGTGTGCGAAGAAGAAACAGATGACTCCCACGAGGAAGAGCGAGAACGCCGGATATGCTTTGATGAATGCGGGAAAAGAACTGTTCGGGGTCTCTTTTTCGGATCCTTCGGGATCACCGGTGCTTTTCGCGTCGGACGTGTCCTTGTCCGCGACTTTCTTGGCCGGCTTTCTGAAAGTAAAGATCAGGATCGCCGAAAGCACCATAACAACGATGTTGATATAAAGAAGGATCTTGATGCCGTTTTCTTCGATGAGGCCTCCGATAAAAGCGGAAGTCACGGCAAAACTTGCGGAGCCGAGTCCGCGCGCGATGCCGTAAACGATCGGCGCCCCGGCCTTCTGGTACTCGAAGCACAGTGCCGTCATGACCGGCTGATAGGCAAATTGGATCATGTAGATCAAAGCGAAGATCGGGAAGATCAGCAGCTTGTTGTTTTCGGAAAAGAGAAGAATGACGGATCCCGCGAGGATGACCAGAACGGAGAAGAGGATGAAACGTCGGTTGGTGAGCGCCCCCTGCTTGTCGATGATTCCGGCGATCACAGGCTGGGCGATCGCGGAAACGATATTGGCAAGCGCAAGAAGCACGCCGACTTCTGTATTGGTGAAACCATTTCCGAGAAGGAAGACAGCAGCACACGCATGGATCGTACAGAACGCGGAAAAGTAGGTCGCGTTGATAAGTGTATAGCGGATCGTCCAGAGGATCGATGCGCTTTTGGCAGAGGTCTTCTCGTTGTCCATGGGGGTCCCCTTCCGTCTTTTTGAGTCGATTATATCATGTGCGAAGAAGAAACACGAACGCGGTTGAACCAGCGCCTGCAAACCTCAAAAATAGCTGAATACTCGGGCATTTTGTCCGTTTTGCCTAACCGAAGGACAAAGGACAGTCCGATTTTTCGTCTTAAATGGGAATGACATACAGCCCTTTTCGGTCTTATACTTATAGTGTTAAAAGAGGGATGGCACGAAAGTGCCACTTTTAGGAGGATAGTATGAAAAAAGTATTTGCAAAGATCATTTCTGTAGGTTTGATCCTCAGTATGGCAGGAGCAATGGCAGGCTGCACTTCCAAGAAGAGCATGACTGTTAAGAAGGGTACGCTCACAATGGCTACCAACGCTTATTTCCCGCCGTATGAGTATTACGAAGGTACTAAGATCGTAGGTATCGATGCCGAGATCGCAGAGGCTGTTGCCAAGAAGCTCGACCTTGAACTCGAGATCGTTGATGTTGAATTCGCTTCCATCATCGCAGGTGTTCAGAGCAACAAGTACGACATCGGTATGGCCGGTATGACAGTTACTGACGAGCGTAAAGAGGCAGTTAACTTCTCTTCTACATACGCGACAGGTATCCAGGCGGTTATCGTAACAGAAGATTCCGAGATCGCAGACGTTGATGCTCTCCTTGCAGGTGAATATAAAGTAGGCGTTCAGCAGGGTACAACAGGTGACATCTACATGGGTGATGATGTCGGAGAAGACAGAGTCGTTCGTTTCTCCAAGGGTAACGACGCGGTCCTCGCGCTTTCCACAGGCAAGGTTGACGCAGTTGTTATCGACAATGAGCCGGCGAAGTCTTTCGTAGCTGCAAACGAAGGTCTTAAGATCCTGCCGACGGCTTATGTTGAGGAAGAATACGCTATGTGCATCAACAAGAGCAACACTGAACTTCTCGACAAGATCAACCAGGCTCTCAAGGAGCTTACCGAAGACGGCACGATTCCGGCCATCATCGAGAAGTACATCCCGAGCAACGGCTGATATATTCTGACCTGAGGCTTCGGCCCGGGGCAAAAGAAAAGTCGATTTAAGGAAAAGAACAGGCAAAGACGGGAATATGACTTTATTTCCGTCTTTGTTTCTTTTACAATAAAGACCTGCAGAGACTAAGGTCATGGAGGGTGGAACTATTATGTACAGCTTCATTCTGGCGAACAGGGTCCTTTTGGGAATCGGTTCCTGGTTTGCCGATAAAAAAGACGAGTTCTACATGAACTTTATCAAGGAAGATCGGTATATGTATCTGGTCAATGGTCTTTGGATGACCTTGCGGATCACATTCTTTGCCGTGCTTCTCGGTATCGTGCTGGGTGTTATCGCGGCAATCGTAAGAAGTACCCACGACAAGACGATCAATGAGATGCGTCCCGGTTTCGGAAAGTGCCTGCTGATCTTTTTTAACGCGATCGTAAAGCTCTATCTGACGGTCATCCGAGGAACCCCGGTCGTCGTTCAGCTCATGATCATGTACTACATCATCTTCGCGTCTTCCACGAATGCGATGATGGTCGCGATCCTGGCCTTCGGTATCAACTCCGGTGCCTATGTCGCCGAGATCATCCGTTCCGGCATCATGAGCATCGACAACGGTCAGTTTGAAGCGGGCCGTTCCCTTGGTTTCAACTACATCCAAACCATGTACTATATCGTCATTCCGCAGGCGCTGAAGAATGTTCTTCCCGCGCTTGCCAACGAGTTCATCGTGCTCATCAAGGAAACATCCGTTTCCGGTTATGTCGGCATCATGGACCTGACCCGTGGCGGTGACGTTATCCGAAGCCGTACATTCGTGGCATTTATGCCGCTTATCGCCGTTGCCCTGATCTACCTGATCATCGTAGTTATCTTCAGTAAACTGGTAACGGTCATGGAGAGGAGGCTGAGAAACAGTGAGCGCTGATATGAATAATGACATCATCATTTCCGTAGAAGGACTGTCCAAGCACTACAAGAATAAAGCCGGTGTGATCTATGCCCTCGACGACATTACCACCGATATCCGAAGAGGCGAAGTGCTCGTTATCATCGGACCATCCGGTTCCGGTAAATCCACATTCTTAAGATCGCTCAACCTTCTTGAGCGTCCGACTGAAGGCACGATCACTTTCGAAGGTGTGGACATCACATCTCCGGAAAGCGATATCAACAAACTGCGTCAGAAGATGGGCATGGTATTCCAGCACTTCAATCTTTTCCCGCACCTGACGATCCTCGACAACATGACCTTAGCACCGAGAAAGCTTCTGAAGATGAGCGATTACGATGCTACGCAGAAAGCACTTGAACTGCTCGAAAGAGTAGGTCTTCAGGATCGTGCCGACGCTTATCCGAGCCAGCTTTCCGGCGGACAGAAGCAGCGTATCGCGATCGTCCGCGCACTCTGCATGTCTCCGGACGTTCTGCTCTTTGACGAACCGACATCCGCTCTCGACCCGGAAATGGTCGGTGAAGTTCTCGATGTAATGAAATCACTTGCCAAGTCCGGTATGACCATGGCAGTTGTTACTCACGAGATGGGATTCGCCAAGGAAGTAGGCTCCCGCGTCATCTTCATGGATGAAGGAAAGATCATCGAAGAAGGAACACCGTCAGAGATCTTCGATAATCCGCAGAATGAGAGACTCCAATCTTTCCTCGCGAAAGTTCTCTGATCAAAAAACGTAAGTAAAGGCCCCGGAATTCGGGTATCCGCTTGCAGCTCAAACAGTTTGCTAAAGCAAAACTCGCTGCTCGCCAGATCCCGAATTCCGGGGCTTTTTTCGTCCGATTGATCAGATAATTTTCACGGCGTTTGACCGAAACCGGGTGTGCTGTTCTATGTTTCGTTCTAAAAAAGCGAGAAAAATAGAACCAAACATAGAACAAGGGGGCAGATTTCTATGTTTCGTTCTAAAAAAGCGAGAAAAATAGAACCAAACATAGAACAGGGGGCAGATTTCTACGTTTCGTTCTAAAAATGCGTGAAAAGTAGAACAAAACATAGAACAAGGGAGTTGTTCTACGTTTCGTTCTAAAAAAGCGAGAAAAATAGAACAAAACATAGAACAAGGAGAATTCTGCGCGCAATTTCAGAGAACTTTCGGCTCGGTGGGGACACTCTCACCCGCCTGTTTTGGTGGTTTTGACGGATGTTTCCGTGAATTATGGAGAATTTATGAATAATTTTGAAAATAATTATTGCGTTTTTGTGAACGACATGTTATAGTGCGCGTGTGAGGATACTAGTTCGCATTTTCGGGGGTGGATGCGAGACGAAATTCTTATGGAGGTGTACTTCCGTGACCCATGTATCCGCATTTGGCCGGAAATTTCTCGGCCTTATGCTGGCGATCGCATTGATCCTCAGCATGCAAACAGCAACAGTATCAGCAGCACCAACGATGGACCTCGATGTTTCTTTTTCAGCAGCATGCTCTTTTGAGAAAGATCTGAACCTGGTTTATTACTGCAAGATCAACGCAGACGACAACTTTATCAACAGTCTTTCCAAGATCCGTCTTCGTGTTTCTTTCCAGAAGTTCAGTGACAGCACGGGAAGTTACACTTGGGAAAATTCCGAGATCACCGATTACACTTACGATGCCACTACCGGAAAATACAGATTCGAATTCAAAGGGATCTGTTCCGATGAGATGAGCAATACCGTAAAATGCACTCTATGCGCGAACGTCGGGAATCAGGCTTATGCCAGTGTCACCAAGGAATTCAGCGTCAAGAAATATGCGGAAGCGATCCTTCAGATGTACGGGTCCAAAACAGATGAAGAGAGCAAAAAACTCTGCACTCTGATGGTCGACATGTTAAACTACGGCGCGGCCGCGCAGAAGTACTTCGGAAGAAATACGAGAAATCTCGCGAATTCCGGTCTTACCGATGCGCAGAAAGCACTTGCGACGCAGCTTCCTTCGACTTTCGAATCCGTGAAAAACGTGCAGCCGCTTTCCGGAAGCACGGCGACATTTAAGACAGTAGCACTTTCGCTTCTGAACACGGTCGACTTTATTACATACGTCGCTTTTACAAATACTCCGGGCAACAACGTCGTCGCTGAGCTTTCCTATCCGACGGTTGAAGGCGGCACGGCAGTTGTCAAAAAGAAAATCAAGGATTGTGAATACGAAGAGGGCAAAGGCCGTTACAGAATCGTATTTGACGCGATCCCGTCTCTTTATTTCAAGACTCCTTTCACCGTTGTCGTCAAGGATAACGGCAAGCAGATCAGTCCGACTTTGACATACAGCTATGAGAGCTATGTTAAGGCGATCGTTGAAGGATCTGATTATTCCACGGAAATGAAAGATCTCGCAAGATGCATGCTGGCGTACGGAGAAGCGGCGAACAGTTATTTTGCAGAGGTAAGCGGATCCGGCAGCGGCTCCGGAAGCGGAGATATCACGCTGACGATCGATCCGGATTTTGAAAACATCAGCACATACAAGAACAGTACATACACAAAGGATCTTCCGAAGTCTGTCATCGTCATTCCGACAAACTCGACGTCCGAGGAGCAGTACGCGGCAGGTCTGGTTCAAACCTTCATCCAGAGAGAAGACGGCTATCAGCCGCAGATCATCACAGATGCCACGGCGCAGGGAAGCCAGGGCTTTGAGATATCGGTCGGTTTGACGAACCGTCCGCACGGCGACCTTGCCTACACCGAGGAAGATTCCTATAAGATCAAGTCTTACACAAACGGTATCGCGCTTTTCGGAAACGGAAACCGCGGAACGATCGATGCCGCGATGAAGTTCCTTTCGGTCTGCGGCGGTTACTACTGGCTCTCTTTTGAAGACGGATACAGAACGAATCAGTCCCACTTCAAGTACGAGACCAATATCGACATCAACCACAAGCGTGCGTTCACATTCAGCGACATCGATGTTCTTTTCGGAAAAACGCATGAGGGAGAAAACCGTCTCTTCTCACTGGCAAACGGATTGAACGGATTCTATGTTAACTGCACAGTCGAAAATCAGCCGGGCGGAGACAACTGGTATCTCAGCAAGGCGGCTCCGAAAGCTTATGGCGATCTGCAGCCGGGACAGGCGCACACACTTATGGCGGAATACGTCACGAAGGATAAGTTTGCCGAGCATCCTGAATGGTTCAGCTGGATCATCGAGAAGCTGAAAGACGGTACGATCATTCGTGAAAGAAGAGCATCCCAGCTTTGTCTTACCAATCCGGAAGTATATGAAGAAATCAAAAAGCACGTGTTTGAGATACTCGAAAGCGACGCTTATGATCCTTCGGCACCGATGCAGATCATCTCACTTTCCCAGGCAGATAACGCAGACTACTGTATGTGTGACGACTGCTACGCTTTCCGTATGGCACATGAAAGGGATGGTGATAAGGAAGGCCTTTGCGACGCGGCATTGTATCTTGATCTTTGCAACAGGATCTCTGCCGAAGTAAAAGCAGCGGGATACACGAATGTATATATCGATATGCTCGCCTACACGCATAACCTCAAACCACCGGTAAATATGACCATGGACGATCACGTCATCGTAAGATATGCCGCGATCAGCCGTTGCTACGCGCATGATTGCGATGCGAGCGCGGATGAATGTCTGAGAAACGATGAAGTAGTCAAGCATCTTCAGGGATGGGCAAACCTTGCCAACACCTATGGCGGACAGCTCTGGATCTGGGATTATAACGCTAACTTCAAAGATACGACAGGTCCTTACATGAACCTGGACATGCTCTGCCACGACATTAAGTATTACAGGGATATCGGCGTTTCCGGCATCTACCTGCAGAGTAATGACGCGCATAACAGTACGAATACGGAGTTCGGCGACCTTCGAATCTATCTGGGCGCGGCTCTTCTGGAAAATCCGGACGCGGATACGAAGAAAGAGATGCTGTTCTTCTTAAATGAGTTCTACGGAGACAGTGCGCCGTATATCTATGAAGCGATCAAGCTCATGGAGGAACAGGCGAAGAATCACTCTCCGGGCGATAACGCGGATCCGTATAAGTATTACTGGCGCGGCTACTGTATGACCTATGACTGCCCGACATCACAGGTGTTCGCAAATCTGTATCCGACAAAAATGGACGCACATAACAGAATGCCCCAGGAGAAGATCGAGCTTTGTGAAGCATATTGGAACAAGGCGCTGGAAGTCGCGGCAAATGATACGCAACGTCATCTTTATGTGACCGGAAGATCAAACCTCGGCTGGCGCTGGGCGAAGTCCTGTATGGGCACGCTGGAATTCAGTGATCCTGCTACATACAAGGATATGAACGAACAGTTGCATGATGATGTTTACAAAACATATAAGACAAGAATGTACAGCCTGATCATCCGAAGCGTACCGGGAAAATTCTATATTGAAAATACACCGGACCGTTGGTGCAATACCCAGCCATGGTGGTCAAACTCGAAATATGCACATTTGAAAGAAGAATGGGAAAACAGGGGGAACTAAGAAATGAAGTACGAAGAATTGGAACTTGAAGTGATCATATTTGAAGAGGCGGACATCATTACCGACTCCTCCGAACAGCAGGGCGGAGGAAGCGGCAATCACCAGACGCCGGAGATCGAACTCTAAGATTGACTGTCTCAATTTCAACACCACATGGGTCAGAAGGGCTGCCTTATCGGGGAAGGCAGTCCTTTTGATTTGTCAAAAGGATAACGAACGTGTTAAGAGATGGCGAAAGAATTGAAG
>JAFZWA010000017.1 GCA_017617525.1 Clostridiales bacterium | reverse complement strand
GTATCATGGGAAAGTGCTTTTCGGTTCGACCGGTGGTATAAGGGATCAATCGGAAATGACGATATTTCTTTCGAACATCCACTTCGGGAGGATCGACCTGTAGATCGAACGGTATCCTTGCGCGATCACGTCCTTATCGTGGGAGGCCGTCACGGGGTACTCCAGAAGAAGGAACTTCACCCCGAAGGTGACCACGTGAACCTGAGTGTTCACGCATCCGGCATTCAGATAAAAACTCTGTCTTCTTTCGCGGGCCTTTTTCTCCTCGTCCGGCACTGCCGCCTCCGGATCTTCGATCTCGATGATCGTCACTTCCGCGCATGTATTCTTCACCGCTTCCTGAAGGAACGCGGAGCCGATGCCCTTCCCCCTCATTTCGGGAACGACCGCGTAGTAATCCAGAAGGCATGCCTCCTTCTCGAACACGAAGAAAGCGTATCCGAGAAGTTCCCCCTTTTCTCCAAAAGCACCGAGGCAGAGATACTTCCCTTCCTTGATCGTTTTCTCGATCCTCGAGAGCGGCTTTCGCTCTTCTCTGGGAAAGTCCTCACGAACGTGGTCTTTATAGACCTTTCGCACCTCTTCGATCGTCAGTTCACGGATATTCATAGATCAATAGCCCTTCGTGCGATCCACGAGATTCTTAAGCGGAAGGCCATTGGCATAGTTCAGCTGGTCTTCGCAGAACATATCCACATTCGTATCCAGCGTATAAGCGAGCGTCAGATTCCCCGCGACATGCGGTGTGATCAAAAATTTCTTTGAGCTTACTGATGTGCTGTTCTTTGATGACACGACTTAATACGATCACTTTCATGGGTCGCTCCTTTACTGCATTGCGACTGTTTCTTCGATTTAGAGGGTCTCCAGGATCGACTTTACGACTTTGATGATCTCGTCAACAGGCTGCATGGTATCGATCGTGCTGGTGCCGATGCTCGGGTCCTCGCATGAACTGTCCGCCGGATCGTAGTGGTCTTTCGCTCCGCCGATCTGTCCCGGCTTCGGTGCCATGCTGATAATGATCTTCTTCGGCTGCGCGTCTACATACACGTAATTTACGTCGTTCGCGTTGTTATAGACAATGACCTGTCTTTCTTTTCCAAAAGCACGGATCCAGCCGTACTTCGGTGTGCCGTAGCCGGTTTCATCGCCTGCTTCCAAAAGAAGCTGAAGCATCTTTTCGTTATCTAATCCGTACGTATTCTTGATAGATTTGTATCCGTAAGCAGTGTCCTCACCGGAACTCAGGAAATCAAAAAAGCCCATATGTACCCTCCGAAATTGTTCTTCTAGTATTATACCCTTTCGAAGGTTATTTGACTTCGATATTCACGAGTTTCATGTAGCGGTCGAGCGCATATTCGCCATCGTGCGCTTCACCCGGAAAAAACGCACTCATGTCCGCACCTCTCGTGATCCTGGTAAGTCCGCATTTGACGAGGATTTCGATCAGCTCTTCTCTTTGTTCTGAAGGGCAGATCACGCCTGCCGTCTGAAGATAATATCTCGCCTCGAAAAGCGCCTCGGTGAGTTTTTCTTTCGGCAGTGGTTTGACAAGGACATTGCACATCATGAGCGACAGTTCGAGCTTGCTGTCTGACGCAAGGATCAGGCTCATACCTTTGCCACGGAGGACATCTTCGGATTTCTCTTCATTTCCGAGATAGGACTTCAGTCTCTGCGTATACGCAACAAGTGTATCACGGGCACGGATTCCGATCTCTTCCACGGCATTTTCGCTGACCGCTTTCTGAAGGATCGGCAGGAACTTTTCTGCAAAGGCTCTGACCTCTTTCATGTCATTTGTGTTGACGTAGATGACCTGACAGCTGCTGCAGAGAAGCTGCTTGGTAAACGCGATATGCTTCGCGAGGCCTTCCAGTTCTTTTACCGCATCTTCGGTTTTCTCCAGATCGGAAACGTAGCAGAATCCGAGCTTCTGCCCCCACTCGATCAGTTTCACACCCGGCTGTGCCAGACCTCGTACTGCCTCAATGGCAAGGTCACTTCCCCAGACACTGATCCCGTTGGCAAGATCCGCCATCGCTCTCATGCCCTGAATATCCGTAGACGATGTATCGAATACGTAGATGAAATCCTTAAGGTCAGGCTGGTATTCGATCAACTGAGTGATCAATTTCAGTGAAAGACCGTTGTCCGCCGACGGGAGCTTCAGGATGTTGATGTTCCCTGAAAGAAGTCCTTCGGCAAGGGAGTACGCAGGAAGAAAATCCATGTTTCCCGCAGCGATATGGAAGATGACTCCGAGTGGAACCTTCTTGACCCGGATCCGCGAAAATCCGTCGATCTTATCCGTGGTATATTCCTCGGTATTTCCCAGTTCCGTACGGAGCTTCAGGCGCAGATAATTCTTCGCAAGAAGTGTGTCTGCCTGCTTCTTATATGTGTCTACCGTATCTTTCGGAAAAGACGTCAGCAGATGGTCAAATTTGCCCTCCAGAGTGTCCTTGCGAAGCCGGTCGACCGCGTCGATGACGATCTCCGGATCGAGCGTCTTATTCTGAAGAACATACGGGATCTTTTCGCGCAGTTCGGCAAGTAGTCTTCCCTGTTCTGAGCTCTCATATACTTTACCGTCAAAGAGGATCATACCTTCACCCCCTTCAGAATATCCGCAGCTCCGGCCGCGCAAGTCTTGATGTCTTCAGGAGCGACACGTCCGACGATCTCAAGATACGGTGAAGTTACCCCACATCCGCACGATTCGCCGTCGTGAAGGATACCGAGATCATCGGTCATGACAGAAAGAAGCGGTGTTGCTTTCGCGATCGGTGTGATCAGATTCACAAGACCCATCTCGCCGTTCTTCATCGGTTCGAGAGTATCCGGATCACGGATGATCACCTTGCTGTAAACAGGCACATGGAAATGATGATTCTTGCAGTCACAGTACAGGATCGGATGCTCGACCGCGCCGAAGAATTCGACGATGTTCTCTTCTTCGACACCCAGTGTTTTCTTAGCCATCTTATAGAACGTTTCCTTATCCGCCGCTTCCTGATAGAACTGTTTCCATCCGCCGCCGAGCATGATCTTCGAACCCTTCGGAAGTTGGAACGAAAGTCCGTTATCCTCTAACAGCCGGAACAGGAAAAACGTGTAAGACGGGAATCCCATAAAGCGGACCGGGAGCTTCCCCTTCTCGTACTTTTTCAGCGCCTCAACGATGCCTTCAAAGTCCGGCTTATATCCTTCGGAAGTATGCTTCAGGATATACTTTCTACTGACGGCAGGAGCCAGAAAAGTCGTAAGATACGCGGTCTTCGCGACAGCTGTCTTGTTTGATCTGTGCGGCTTATATCCCATCACGATATAACGGCACGGCTTGAGCGTTGTGATACCGTGATAGCGAGTCACTTTAAGCGACATTTTGAGCGCCGACGTAAGCGCGCTGAACTCGAATCTGACCGTACTCTTCTTGCCGCTGGTTCCCGAGGAAGTACTCTTGACCAGATATCGCCCTGAACGGAAATCATGCTGCTTAAAAAGCATCGTAGGAATAACGGGAATATCCGATATGTCTTTGATGTCTTCGGCCGTTTTTACGCCAAGTCCGTCACATATCTTTTTGTAATCATCGCAGTGCGAAATCAGATAACTGAAATTTTCTTTCGTCGCATTGAAGAATAACTCCGACTTTGTCACGTCGTAAGGATCTTTGCTCGAAAAGAGTTTTCTTCGAAGTTTCATACCTTAAGCCCTGTGAGATGCGCCTCACTCTTGTCGGTTACCCGACATAACATCCAACTCCTATATGAGCATATGATACTCCATATCCTCCGTTTCGGCTACTTTTTGAAAGTCCAGTCTCTGCAGTGCTTTTCCATTCGGAAGATCATTCATGGTGTTTAAGATCAGCGAATATCCGATCTCCTTCATCGCCTTTTCAAGAGCATTTCCTTCCATCTGGTGATGCACTTCATCCAGTTTGTCGAAGGCGTGAATATACGGGGAATCCGACACCCACTGTGCCGTATCCGTGTTGATCTGGATCACGCAGGAAACATACTCCGGATCGATCTTCTGAATTGCCTTCTGAAAAGCAGGATAACCGATGTATTCGATCAGAAGATTGGCTATTACGAGCTGTGCTTTCGGAAGACTATCTGCTTCGTTTATAAGATCGATCTTAAGGCACTTCAAAACACCCTGAAGCTGCGGATATCTCTTCTCTACTTCGCATAGATACTCTTCATTGATATCCACACCATACACGGTCTTATATTTGTCTTTTCGGACATGCTCCAGACCGTTACCTCCGGCAACACCGAGCACCATGGAAGTCTCCACGGGATAATCTTCAAACTGCTCCTTCATCATCGCATTCATCGTCTGAAGCTGATTGACGGAATTCAGGCTCATGTGGTTCTCATAGTCATCCAGATTTATCTCGTTCCAAGGGTTCCTAGAAGTCTCCATTTTCACCTCATTTTTCATGCTCTGAATTCAGCCAGGAATACACGAGTGACGTGAAGATCTCCGGCTGTTCGATCTGCAGGTTATGCCCTGCATTATCTACCGCACAGTATGTGGCTTTCGGATAGATCTTCATAAGGTCAAACTGATCCTTATATCCGACTTCCGAATCATTCTTCGCAGCAACGATCAGCACCGGGATCTGTGATGGCTGATTCATATCATCCGGGTCAAAAGAAAAGCTTCCTTCAAGTGTTGTGTTGAGGAAATCCCAGTCGGCTCTTGCCAGAGCCGGCATGAGGTATTCGCGGTATCTCTTCCACACGGGTTCCGTCAGTCTAACATTCATCAGGGTAAAGCTGTCATACTCTTCCTTTGTAAGCGTTGCCAGGAATTCATCATCTCGTTCTACCGCTACAAGAGGCTCTACCCGGCCCTGTCGGACACCGGGGATCACGCATGGGACAAGAAGGATCATCTTCGTGATAAGATCACCGTACTTGTTGACAAAACCTCTTGCCAGAAGTCCGCCATACGATTGCCCGACGATCATAAACTTCTCTCCGATAATATCGGTCGCAAAGCTATGAAGTATCTCGAGGATGTCATCCGAATTCTTTACGTTTCCATGCTCGGATCTTCCCATTCCCGGAAGATCGATATAGAAACGTTTGTATCCATCCAGTTTAGTAAATACAGGTTCAAAAGCAGCCTGCATTGTGGTCCTGTCGATCCCCCATCCGTGGATGATCAGGATCGGCGTTCCCTCACCGATGATCTCGTAATCTATAATGCCGTACTTCATGTTGTCTCTCTTATTTCTTTCTGATCGCCCAGTAGTTCTTGTACGCGTAATGGTCTTCGCCGCCAACGAGGAATCTGTCTGATTTCTCAAAGCCAAACTTCTTCGCCGCGTCGATCCTCTCTACCGCATAAAGCGGGATCTTCGTGATGATCTCTTCACAGTCGAGAAGATCGTATGCCTCCGGGATCAAAAGCGCGAATATCTCCTGCAGTTCATCGGATTTCTCATAG
>JAFZWA010000001.1 GCA_017617525.1 Clostridiales bacterium | reverse complement strand
TCTTCACCCAGTCCACGGATCTCAATGCCTGCGTAGCCAAGGTCATGGGCCATCGGATAGATGTCCTTCCAGGACCACTCGGGGCATGCCAGTGTGGAAAATGCCAGTTTCATAGCCATTTCGAAAACCTCCGGTTAAAAATGCCGTGATACTCTTACGCAGGATATCACAGCATAAAATCGTTTAACGGCACTAGCATACACCCAAATATATATAAAGCAAATGGAAATTAGTGCCTTTGCGGAATAAAGGCAAAAATCAGACAGGTTTCGTTGCGAAAAGCGCCTCGACTTCCTGCTCCATGACAGGACGACCCCAGATGTTGCCCTGGACGTAGTCGCACTGGTATTTGGTCAGGATATCGAGCTGTCTTCTGTCGTCAACACCCTCGGCGATAACACGGATCTTCATCTGGTGAACAAGACCGATGATGGAACCGACCATGAGACGCTGTGTGTTCTTGATCGGAAGATCATCAACAAAGGACTTATCGATCTTAAGAACGTGGATCGGGAGCTGACGCAGGTAGTTCAGTGAAGAATAGCCTGTACCGAAGTCGTCGAGCGCGACGGTGATACCGAGATCGGAAACTTCCTGGAGTACTTTTACCGCGTAATCGACGTTAGAGACCATGACCGACTCCGTGACTTCGAACTCGAGGTTCTTCGGATCGATGCCGGTCTTCTTGATGATGCGGTGAACGGACTGCATGAACATCGGGCTCATGAGCTGTACGGCGGAGATGTTTACGGACATGACACCGTTCCAGCCTGTCGCTTCCTTGATGCGGTTCATGGCAAGGCACGCGGACTCAAGGACCCACTCACCCAGCGGAACGATGAAGCCAACGGACTCGGCAACCGGAATGAATTCCGTCGGCGGAACTTCACCGAACTTCTCGGAATTCCAACGGCAGAGTGCCTCGAAACCGCGGAGCTTTCTTTCCTTCATGTCGTACTGCGGCTGGAAGCAGAGGTAAAGCTCTCTGTTCTTGATCGCGTTGAGAAGACGACTCTCATACTTGATCTTGCGCATGATGTCGTCCTTCATTTCTTTTCTGTAGAACTGCACCATGTTCTTGCCGTATTCCTTGGCTTTGTACATGGCAGTCTCCGCGCACTTGATGAGATCCGCGGATGTAGTTCCGTCCTGCGGGAAGAAGGATACACCGAAGCTTGCGGTTACCGTGTATTCGGAATCCTCAATGGCGAACGGTTTTGTCAAAGTATCGCGAAGGCTCTCAACATAGTTGAGCATGTCTTCGTCCGTGAACTGACGCTGCACGATGATCGCGAATTCGTCACCGCCCCAGCGGCCGATCATATCCTCGGCATCGATGCTTGATGTCAGACGAGTCGCTGCTGCCTGAAGGATCATGTCGCCGACCTTATGGCCCATCGAGTCGTTGATGGTCTTAAAGTTATCGAGGTCGACATAGATCAGGGCAAACGGCATGTTCTTATTGGAAAGAAGGCTGATCAGAAGGTCCATTCTGTCCGTGATCTTGACGCGGTTCGGAAGACCGGTGACCGTATCAAAGTGATTCATCTGATAAAGTCTCTCTTCGTTTTCCTTCATCGCGCGGTTGTATTCGGAAAGGAGAGTGTTCTGCCTCTTTGTTTCTTCTTCACGCTTCTTTAAGTCGCTGTTTACCTGCTCGAGTTCCTCTGTCTTTGCGGCAACTCGTTCGATCTCCTGTTCGACACGACGGTTATAAGCAAGGATGATGCAGACGATGATCAGACTTAAGATCGTCGTGACAAGACCATTGAGCGCGAAGTTGTCCGAGAAGCGGATCATTACGACGCTCGACGAGATGATCTGAAGGATCGTCATGACCAGCACCGCGTAAAAGCCCTTCTTATTCAGAGACTGAACGATCAGGATCGAGAGCATAAGCTGGATAATGGAAAAGACACCTCGTACAGGCATCAGGAATTCAAGAGCGGGAACGGAAACGACGAGAGGATTGAGAACGGCAAATACCAGAAAGGAGAGCACATACAATGTGATCTTTAACGCTACGTGTTTGGATTCTTCCTCGGGATACAAACTCGATGCTACATATTTATCGACAAAAGTCGATTCTTCCTGAAGCACTTCTCTATTCTCGTTATCTTGCGTCATACCCTACCCTCTCCCTAAAAATATACGCAGATACATTATGCATGAAAACACTGCTGTTTGCAGTATTTTTCCGTATTTTGTTTGAAAATTGAAATAATCTTCTTTCGTAATGGTATAATCTTTCTCACAAATAGTAAATTCAAAGAATTTGATATTTGGGCACTTTTCAAGCATTTTCGGGAGTTTTTATGTTTTTGCCAAAAGCCGCGATATTCGATCTGGACGGAACGCTTCTCGACTCCATGTGGGTCTGGAAGAAGATCGATTCCGAGTTCCTTGCTGCCCGCGGACACATCGTCACGCCGGACTATACCGACGCCATCAAGTGCATGGGCTGGGATGAGGGCGCACGCTACACCATCGACAGATACGGCCTTTCCGAGACTCCCCAGCAGGTCATCGACACTTGGTTCGACATGTCCGAAGAATACTACCGGGAAAAGATCCCCATGAAGCCGTACGCGAAAGAGTACTTGGCTTTTCTTCACGAACACGGTGTTCCGATGGCTGTCGCGACTTCCATGGAGCCGAAAAAGAATATCGACGTCGTCATCGATTCACACGGACTTCGCGGATATTTTCAGAATATCACCTTAAACAACGAGGTTTCCCGCGGAAAAGGTTTCCCGGATATCTATCTTCTCGCCGCTTCACGCCTGGGCGTTGATCCGTCCGACTGCGCTGTCTTCGAGGACATCCTCGCTGCCGTAAAGGGCGCGAAATCCGGCGGGTTTCAGACTGTCGGCATCTTCGACGAGCTTTCCGCCGGCGACTGGCCGGATATGCAAAAAGAAGCGACGATCGCCGCTTCTTCCTGGAAAGATCTTTTGTAAAACCACTTCTCAGAAAAGGTATCTCAGGAAACTGATCACACCGATAAACAGGAATCCGATCATGAGAATGAAGATCAACTGGATCACCAGTGAGATCAGGCCGAGGATCCATCCGAGCTTTGCCATGCTCTTTTTCGATCCGTTATTGACGTGACCGAGGATGCCGAGAGTGATGGCGACCAGACTGGTCACACAGAGCGGGTTGAAGACAAACGACAGAAATCCGAAGACCAAAGCCAGAACACAGGTGTTTTCCAGATCGACCTTGTGGGGATGACGGAGTTTTTCTTCGTATTCCGCTCTGTCTTTGTCGTTGAAAGGAACCGTGTTGGCTTTCTCAAAGTGCTGGGAATTCGGCCCCTCTACCGCGACATACGGAACCTGCTCAGGTGCTTTTTCCGGAGAAGGAGTTCCCGGGTAGGACGGCTCCTCGGAATAAGGCTTTTCGACCGGAACCGGCATCGGAGCGACAGGAGTCGCGGAAGAATTCGCGGATTCATTCTTCGGAAGTTCTTTTTCCAAAGTATTTCCGCAGTTCTTACAGAACGAAACGCCTTCCGGATTATCGTGTTTACAGTACTTGCAGACCGCCATTCAAACTTCTCCGATCACTTGTTATAGAGTTTCTTCTTCGCGTATTCCGGCTCGCATGTGATGTTGATGCCGAGCTTTCTGAATACACCTTCGTCAACGCCCGAAAGGATCGTGGTGGAGTGCGCGTCACTGTGACGGAGATTATTGATCTGCTGCATGGCAAGCTCAGCGACCGGGTTTGTCGCGGCACTCATGGCAAGCGCGATCAGTACTTCATCCGT
>JAFZWA010000016.1 GCA_017617525.1 Clostridiales bacterium | reverse complement strand
CGTGGCTTGTCCTGTTAGTTTAACTGAGTTTCGGGATTACTTCTTTTCCTCGATCTCCTTAAGAGCCGCGGCGATCGCTTCTTCAGCGGTCATCTCAACGACTTCGGAACCGGCGCGAAGCTTATACTCTACCTTGCCCTCAGCGGCCTTTCTGCCGACTGTGATACGAACCGGGATACCGATGAGGTCTGCGTCCTTAAACTTAACGCCTGCGCGCTCTTCACGATCGTCGATCAGAACTTCCGCGCCGGCCTTTTCAAGAGCGTCATGGATCTCATTTGCCATCTTAACGACTGCCTCATCCTGAGAGGTTGTCGGAACGACGATGACCTGATACGGAGCAACGGACATCGGCCAGATGATACCGTTCTCATCATAGTGCTGCTCGATGATCGCGGCCAGAGTTCTGGAAACACCGATACCATAGCAACCCATGATCATGGAGTTTTCCTTACCGTCCTTATCGAGGTAGATACAGTGGAGTGCATCGGAATACTTTGTACCGAGCTTGAAGATGTGACCTACTTCAATACCTCTGCACATAGCAAGGGGCTTACCGCACTTCGGGCACGGATCGCCTTCTACTGCGCATCTTACGTCAACGACACGGTCCGGAGTAAAGTCACGGCCGAAGTTCACGTTCTTGAAGTGATAGTCTGTCTCGTTCGCGCCTACGATGAAGTTCTGCATGGCGGCAACTTCGTAGTCAGCGATGACTTCAACCTTTTCCTTAAGGTCTACAGGACCGGCAAATCCGACTGCAGCACCTGTTACGCGCTCAACTTCTTCGAAGGAAGCGAGGTTCATCTCTGTCGCGTCAAAGAGGTTTCCGAGCTTTGTCTCGTTGATCTCACGGTCACCACGAACCATTACGGCAACGATCTTACCGTCGATGTTGTAAAGGATCGTCTTGGCAAATGCCGTCGGCTCAGAGTGCATGAACTCCATGAGTTCTTCGATGGTCTTTACGTGAGGAGTCTCGATCTTTTCGATCGGAAGCATCTCGAAATCCTTGGAAACCGGAACTTCCGGGCACGGTGCTTTTTCCTCGTTAGCGGCATAATCGCAATCCGGGCAGTAAGCGATCGCGTCTTCACCGACAGCGGACTTGACCATGAACTCCTGGGAACCGGAACCGCCCATAGCGCCGGAATCGGCATCTACGAGGATGTAGTCGAGGTTGCAGCGATCGAAGATCTTGCAGTAAGCGTCCTTCATGATGAGGTAGGACTTATCCAGACCAGCCTCGTCAACGTCGAAGCTGTAAGCGTCCTTCATGACGAACTCACGGGAACGGACAACACCGAATCTCGGGCGCTTTTCGTCACGATATTTGTGCTGGATCTGATAAAGGGTGACCGGAAGGTTACGATAAGAACGGATCGTATCTCTTACCGCCTCCGTAAAAGGCTCCTCGTGCGTCGGGCCGAGGCAGAACTGACGGCCGCCACGATCCTTCAGACGGAACATTTCCGGACCGAACTTCTCCCAACGGCCGGAAGCCATGTAGGTCTCCGCCGGAAGAACTGCCGGCATGATCAATTCCTGGGCACCGGCACGGTCCATTTCCTCACGGACGATCGCCTCGACCTTACGGTACGCGCGATAGCCCATCGGCATATATGAATAGATACCTGCGGCGGCCTTACGCATCAGGCCGGCGCGGAGCATGAGCTGATGGCTCACGATCTCGGCATCAGAAGGTACTTCTCTTTGTGTGGACATGAAAAGCTTAGAAACTCGCATGATTAATCCCTCGCATCCTATATATATAGCAAAGAAAAGTATAATGATTTGGACTGTCGATGTCAATTTCAGAGATTTTCTTCCGGTCCATGCAAGTTCCCGCCTTATTTGTAGTAAAATAGGTTCGATAATGAAAACCAGATGGTTAAAAGAGAGGGTCATATGAAATACGATATCATCATCATCGGTGCCGGGGTCATAGGTACATCGATCGCCTACAACCTCATTCCGTACGATGTTTCCGTACTTTTACTCGATAAAAACAATGACGTGGCCATGGGTTCGACGAGAGCCAACAGTGCCATCGTCCATGCCGGATTCGATCCGAAGCCGGGAACGCTCATGGCGAAGCTGAATGTCGAAGGCTGCGCTCTTTACGAAGAGCTCTGCAAGAACTTAAGCGTTCCGTATAAGCGTTGCGGTTCCGTTGTCCTGGCTTTTTCCGACGAGGAAAAAGCACTGCTCGACGAGCTTCTCGATCGCGGCAACAAGAACGGCGTTCCGGATCTGAAGATCCTCGACCAGAATGAAATACGTGAGCTTGAGCCCTGCGTTTCCGAAGAAGCGCTTGCTGCTCTTTACGCGCCGTCCGCAGGTATCGTAAGTCCTTGGGAACTGTGTCTTGCGCAGGCTGAGGTCTTTGTCAGAAACGGCGGTACATTTATCGGAGAATCCGAAGTTACGGGTATTTCGAAGAATGAGGAAGGCGCTGACGCCAAGTTCACCGTAACGACAAATAACGGTGCTTTTAGCGCGGACACGGTCATCATGGCATGCGGACTTCGTTCCGATAAGGTCCATGAGTTCGTCGCCGAGGCCGATTTCAAGATCGTCCCGACAAGAGGCGAATACTTCCTTCTCGATAAGTGCGAGGCGGTAAAAGCAAATACCGTTATCTTCCAGTGCCCGAACAAAGACGGTAAAGGCATCCTCGTCTCCCCGACCGTTCACGGTAACCTCATCTGCGGACCGACGGCGGAAGTTCTGGAGGGTGATCCGGAAGATACCGCGACCACTGCCAACATGCTGGCTGTCGTAAAGGAAAAGGCCATGAAGTCCGTTAAGAACATTTCCTGGCGTGACAATATCAGAAACTTCTCGGGCGTTCGCGCCAACACTAATATCGATGATTTCATCATCCGCGAGATCCCTGATAACAAGGGCATCTTCGAGGCAGCAGGCATCAAGTCTCCGGGACTTGCCAGCAGCCCGGCGATCGGCCGCTATATGGTCGGTCTTCTTAAGGAAGGCGGCGTTTCTCTTCCGGAAAAGAACGGCGGATATGACATGACCAGAAAGACAGTCCACTTCAGATATATGAGCAACGAAGAGCGTGCCGAGCTCGTCGCGAAAGATCCTGCTTACGGACGTATCGTGTGCCGCTGTGAAGGAGTCACTGAGGGCGAGATCCGTGACGCGATCAACAGCCCGATCCCGCCGAAGTCTCTTGACGCCGTTAAGCGTCGTGCCGGAACCGGCATGGGACGCTGCCAGGGCGGCTTCTGCGGTCCTCGTATCGTGCAGATGCTCCTTGCCAAGCAGGGTGAAAACGCGACGCCGCTTTCCATCCTTCAGGACGCAAACGGCTCGAATCTCTTTACTTCGCGCGATGAGGAGGTGGAGTCATGAAGAACTACGATATCGTTGTCATCGGCGGAGGTCCGGCTGGTCTGGCCGCTGCGGCAAGTGCTTTTGAAAACGGATGTTCTTCCGTACTTCTGATCGAAAGAGATACCAAACTCGGCGGTATCTTGAACCAGTGCATTCATAACGGATTCGGTCTTGCCCACTTCGGCGAGGAACTGACAGGTCCGGAATACGCGCACCGCGCCATGGAAGAGCTGAAAGAAAAGGCTCCGGGCGTCGATGTTCTTCTCGATACTTTCGTTATGGAGATCACGCCAGAAAAGAAGATCTACGCCATGAATAAAAAGGACGGATATTTCGAGATCTCCGCCAAAGCCATCATCCTGGCAATGGGCTGCCGTGAAAAAGCGAGAGGCGCTCTGGCGATTCCCGGAACTCGTCCGGCAGGTGTCATGACCGCAGGTCTTGCCCAGCACTATGTCAACATGGACGGCTTTATGGTCGGAAGAAAAGTCGTTATCCTCGGATCTGGTGATATCGGACTCATCATGGCCCGCCGTATGATGCTCGAAGGCGCGAAAGTCCTCGCTTGTATCGAGATCGCTCCTCAGCCGGGCGGACTTGCCAGAAATATCACGCAGTGTCTCGAAGACTACGGCATCCCGCTCTATCTTTCCCAGACGATCACATCGATCCACGGAAAAGAGCGTCTCACCGGTATTACCGTTTCAAAAGTCGACAGCAAGTATCAGGTCATTCCGGGAACGGAATGGGATATCGAATGCGATACCCTTCTTCTGTCCTGCGGCTTGATCCCGGAAAACGAACTTTCCAGAAAAGCAGGTGTCCCGATCGACCCGAAGACCGGCGGACCTTTCGCTTCAGAAGCTCTGGAGACAGGTATCTCCGGAATCTTCGCGTGCGGCAACGTCCTGCACGTTCATGACCTGGCAGATAACGTTACCAAAGAGGCCATCAAAGCAGGTAAGGCTGCCGCTCTTTATGTTTCGGGCGAAGCCGAAACGACCTCAAAAGACGCGATCGAAAACCCGAAGGTATTCCCCGGCAAAGTCGTTAAGCCGTTAAATGAAAGCGATGATGAAAAGGCCGAAGACGAGAACGTTCGTCACATGACCTGCATCATCTGCCCGCGCGGATGCCGCCTGAGTGTAAAGCTCTCCGAGCCGCCGGTAGTAACCGGAAACGGTTGCCCGCGTGGTGAAGAATACGCCATCGCCGAGGTCACACACCCGATGCGTACCCTGACCACGACGATCCGTGTCAGAAACGAAGACGGAACTCTCGGCCGTGTCAGCGTTAAGTCCAATGGTGAGATCCCGAAGGAAGAGATCTTCAATCTCGCTTCCAAGGTCCATCACACGATCATCAACGCGCCGGTAGCCGTCGGTGATGAAGTCCTTCCGGGCGTAGTCGCAACGAGCGGCACCTGAGTCAGAACAGAATAAAGTGAAAATGAAGGAGTTGTCTTAAACCCAATTTCGCTATATCACGTGACGGTCATTTGATGTTTCATATTTCAGAGGAGTCAAAATGTCCAATGGGGATCCTCCATTGGACATTTTTCCCATCAAGGACTCGAATATTACCAATGAATCCGAGCTGAAAGCGCTTTTTTCGCCTTTATTCGCAGTTTTGTTTGATATTTTTCAGAAAGATCGAACGAAACAGCAAATACAGTATTTTTCGAGCAAAATCAGAGATTTTATTCGACATTTTCCTTCTCCAAAAACTTATAGTGTCAAATGTGGTAAAGAAAGAAGGACCCGTCTCATAGTTTTGAGACGGGTCCTTTAGGGTTCAAAATGTATTAAATCAGGCTTTCGGTCTTGCAACTTTCTGATAAATATCCGGTGCGGATTCCTCGAAGAGATGTACCATTTCTTCATCGGAGATGACTGTGATACGCCCTTCTTCGTACTGCTTGTCGATCCACTCCTTCATCTTGGCGATGAAAGGATCTTTCTTGCTGACGGCACTTTCGCCTGCAAGACGATAGTAGTTGTTGATCCAGCATGCGATACCCGCGAGTCCGGATACGTTACTTACAGCAACGAGCGGCGGACGATCGAGGAGTGCCTCTGTATCGAAGATGTTATAGATCTCAGGATCCTTCAGAAGACCATCTGCGTGGATACCTGCCTTTGTAACGTTGAAGTTCTTACCAACGAACGGTGTCATCGGCGGCAGCTCATAGTTTGTCTCACGGGAGATGTAATCCGCGATCTCTGTGATCACGCGGGAATCCATGCCATCAAGAGTACCACGGAGCTGAGCGTACTCAAATACCATAGCTTCGAGCGGTACGTTACCTGTTCTCTCACCGATACCGAGCAGTGAGCAGTTAACAGCCTGCGCGCCGTAGAGCCATGCGGTAGTTGCGTTAACAACGCCCTTGTAGAAGTCATTGTGACCGTGCCACTCGAGCATTTCGCAAGGAACACCTGCGTAGTGCTGCAGACCATAGATGATACCCGATACGGAACGCGGGAGAGCAACACCCGGGAACGGTACGCCGTAACCCATTGTATCGCAGGCACGGATCTTTACCGGGATTCCGCTTTCCTCGGAAAGTCTCATAAGAGCAGTCGCGAACGGAACTACGAAACCGTAGAAGTCTGCACGTGTGATATCTTCGAAGTGGCATCTCGGACGAAGGCCCGCGTCGATAGCATCCTTAACGATACCGAGGTACTTATCCATTGCCTGCTGACGTGTAAGACCCATCTTGTTGAAGATGTGGTAGTCAGAGCAGGAAACGAGGATACCTGTCTCCTTGATACCGATGTTACGTACCAGCGCGAAGTCAGACTTTGTCGCACGGATCCATGTGGTGATCTCCGGAAACTTATAACCGAGAGCCATACACTGCTCAAGTGCTTTTCTGTCCTTCTCGGAATAAACGAAGAACTCTGTCTGGCGGATGATGCCCTTCGGGCCGCCGAGACGGTGGAGCATCTTATAGATCTCAACCATCTGCTCAGTTGTATACGGAGCTCTGGACTGCTGACCGTCACGGAATGTCGTATCTGTGATATAGATATTTTCCGGCATGTTCATCGGAACTTTTCTATAGTTGTAAGCGATCTTCGGTACTTCAGCATAGGGGAACAGTTCGCGGAAGAGTTCCGGCTTCTCGACGTCCTGCAAAGTATACTGATACGGATCCTGCTCAAGAAGATTGCTCTTGTCGCTCAACGCAATATTTTTCATGTGATATTCCTCCTGCTTGCAAAATTTTATAGTTACGCCCCATTGCGCATGTATATAGTAAATAGGTTTCGAGGGCGCTTGTCAACGCAAAAAACGTTTTTTCTACTTTTTCATTTCAAGGCTTCATTTTTGCAAGATTATTTTGGCCAAGTTGCATGAAGAAGTGAAAATCAGAAGAAGAGACGACCGCTACCGCTACCCTTGAGAAGAGCCTGGATTCGTTTCGGCATGATCGGGTGCGTACTCAGAAGATTCAAAACGAAAACGAAGAAGCCGCGTGTCTCACGACAGTGCTTGACGTAATCTTCTACATCGACCTTCTTGTACAGGTGCTTTCCGACGACTAACGCGAGCATCGGTTCAACACCGCTGACACCGACCAGATGCTGGGCGACTCTGTCACAGCTGTATTCTCTCGCACGGGAAAGCGCGGAGGACAGGATCGGAATATAGTTCGCGAAAAGGATGCTCATCTGATAGGAGAATGTCGCGTGGCGCAGGCGGATGTGGCTCATCTCATGCGCGATGATGAATTTTATGCTCTCCAGATCGTGATGCTCAAGATACGCAACCTCGAAAAGGTCGGTCAGAAGCACGATATACTGTCTTCTCAGGATGAATGTCGAAAACGCGTTCAAAAGACCGTTTTCCTGCGTCAGGTAGATCTTCGGGACTCTCTTAAGGCCGAGGCGCCTCGAATAATCTTCGACCACCTGATAGATCTCCGGAAAGTTCTTTTCGGTAATTCGGATCGCATTCGCGCGGTACTGCGCATAGTAGAGATAGACAGCCGCCATAAGAAGAAGCGGCAGGAATATCAGGATAAAGAGGACTTCTATATGAGTTTGCGCTCCGGCACTGACACCGAGGATCTGCTCGCTGACCCATGCGCCCGCGTCTCCGACAAATGGTCCATAATCGTAAAACGCGAGAACGATACAAATGACCGCGGCCAGGATCAACGCGATGTTGAAGAAGACCATGATCCCGTAAAGCGGCATCTCGGCTTTATGCCGGAAAGACGCCAGTTCTAATTTCGTAAACGGTGGAAGCCCGCCGCCTTGGTTAGTAGCCGGTGTCGAAGAAAAAACGTTGCCGGAAAGCGGCTGTGCGTTAAAGCGGTTATCCATATCGTCCTACCTCAATTGTCCTTCGGAATTCATACTATATTATGATATACTGAATAGGCTATTTTCTCAAGAAACAACGAGAACTGTTCAAGGGGGATGTAAATGAACCGTTTTTCTATCGTCAAAAAGATCAGGAAAGAGAATCGTCTTATCCATATTTTCGGAGCTCTCGCCTGCCTGGTCATTGTTCTACTCTTTATTTTCGCTCTTCTTCCGAAGACACATAAGTACCTGTTTGCCACAAAGAATGTTTTCTCGACATCCTGCGACAGCTACAAAGAGGATCAGTACTACCGCGCCAAGACGCTTTTCCTTTATGACTACTTCGCGGAAAACAGCGATGGTCGCTTCTACTTCGCACCTGTCGAAAACGATGACGGAGAAGAAAGATACCTCTTCGTTTATATGCCGAACAAGTACGAAGATAAGGCAATCGATATCATCGAACAGACATATGAGTACATCGAGACCGGTGACGAAGACGTTCTTACGGAAAGCATCTCCTGCAATGGCTATATGACATCTGTCGATCCGAAGACAACGAAGTTCTTCAACGAATATCTCGACTATGCGGGTGCCCCGCAGTCCGAAAAGAAAAAGGCCTGCGATACCATGTTTGTTATGGTTCCGATGAAGGATGTCCTTCTCGGCGAAACAATTCTGTGGCTCATTCTTGAAGTCTTTTTGCTCGGTGCAGCGATCTATCTTCTTGCGACGATGTTCAGCAAAAAGCATCTGAAAAAGTTAAATGCGAAGCTTGCGGCCGAGAACATGACTCTTGAAGATTTCGACAACGAGTTCGCGTCTCCCGTACTGAATGTAGGAAATGTCTACGTCAGTGATAAGCACATAGTTACCGCCTCCGCGAATCCGTCGTTCGTTAAGATCGAGGATATCGTCTGGATGTATCCGAATACATCCTACTCATCAAACGGCGCGGCGACACATACCGCTGATTTCTATACAAAGGACCGCCTGTTCTTCCGCTTCAACACGAAGTCCAAGGAACAGAGCGAACTTCTTTGCCGTGCGGTAAAAGAGAAGCAGCCGAACGCGTTAAGCGGATACGTCATTGAGAACAAAGACATGTATTTCAACCGTTTCAATGAGTTGATCGATCAGGTGTATAATCGTACTCAAGAAGCGGCAGCGCCTGAAACAGCACCTGAAACAGTGCCGGAAACGATCCCGAATGAGATTCCGAACGAGGTTCCAAATGAGATCCCGAATACGGTCTCGCAAGGACTTCCGCAGATTCCCCTTCAGCTGTCGTCTTTAGATGACGTCAACGATCTGAACACACCGAACAACAACGAACTGCAATAAGCTTGAACCAAAAGGAGCGTTACCATGAAAAACGGATTTTTACGAGTAGGTGCAGTTACCCCGAAACTCCGCGTCGCGGATATCGACTATAACGCGGACGAGATCATCTCTTCCGTAAACAACGCAGACGAAAGCTGCGCGCTTCTCGTCTTCCCGGAGCTCTGTGTCACGGGAAAGACCTGCGGTGACCTCTTCCGCCAGAGATCCTTTATCGACGCGGCATGGGAAGCCATGTACCGTATCGCGGATGAGACATCCGAAAAGAACGTGGTATTCATCATCGGCCTTCCTGCTTATATCGAAGGAAAGCTTCTGGATCTGGCAGTTGTTATTCATCAGGGCACGATCCTGGGCTGCAACGTAAAGCTTACACTTTCCGAGGAAGAAGCACGCTACTTCTCCCCTTACGAAGTTTCCGGTTCTTTCTACGACGAATACTTCGAAGATGAGATCGCTTTCGGTCAGCCTCTTTATTTCTGTGAAAGAGACCTGTTCTCATTCTCCGTCATCTTCCACGATGACCTGATGGCTCCTATCTCCGATGATGTTGACGCCGCTCTCGCGGGCTGCCACATCCTGGCAGTCCCCTCTGCTTTTGCGACAACGATCGGATCCTCTGAAAAGACAGCGCAGATCCTGACCGCGCAGAGCAGAAAGCTCCATGCCGCTTATGTATACGCGAACTGCGGTGTCGGAGAATCCACCACGGATAATGTTTTTGCCGGTGAGGATTTCATTTACGAAAACGGACGTCAGCTTGCCAAGAGCGAGCGCTTTTCGGACGGAATCATCTATGCGGATGTCGATCTTGAACTTCTTCACGGTGAAAGAATGCGCGATACATCCTGGAGAACGGATTTTGCCAACAGCACGGTTGAGGCAGATCTCGATATCGTCGGTTTCGAAATGGAACTTGACGAAGATATGCAGCTCATCCGCAAGGTTCCGAAGAATCCGTTCATTCCGGAAGATAAAGATGAGATTGCTTCCCGCTGCGCGCAGATCCTCGATATGCAGGCGATGGCACTTGTTACCAGAATGCGCCACACGAATTCCGAGCGTCTGATCCTCGGGTTGTCCGGTGGACTCGATTCTACTCTCGCGATCCTCGTATCTGCAAGAGCGATCGATATCCTCGGTCTTCCGAAGACTAATCTTCACGCGGTAACGATGCCTTGCTTCGGAACAACTTCCAGAACGAAGAACAATTCGATCACACTGGCGACCGCGCTCGGCGCGAAGATCGATGAGATCTCCATCAAGGATTCCGTTCTGCAGCACTTCAAGGATATCGGACATGATCCGGATAACCACAATGCCGCCTATGAGAATGCACAGGCCAGAGAGCGCACACAGCTCCTCATGGACATGGCAAACGACGAACGCGGACTCGTCGTCGGTACCGGCGACCTCAGTGAACTGGCACTCGGCTGGGCGACCTATAACGGCGACCACATGTCCATGTACGCGGTAAACGGTTCCCTTCCGAAGACACTGATCCGCCATATCGTTGCATTTGAAGCAGATCGCGTTGCTTCCGAAAACCCGGAACTTTCCGCGGTTCTTAAGGATATTCTCGATACTCCGGTTTCTCCGGAGCTTCTCCCGCCGACCGAAGACGGAAAGATCTCCCAAAAGACCGAAGACCTCGTCGGACCTTATGAGCTCCACGATTTCTTCCTCTACTACTTCTTCCGTCTGGGCTTTGCCCCTTCAAAGATCTACCGCCTCGCGAAGATCGCTTTTGCAGGTGAATACGATGACGAGACCATCTACAAGTGGGAAGAGAATTTCCTGAGAAGATTTATCTCCCAGCAGTTCAAGCGCTCCTGCATGCCGGACGGCCCGAAGATCGGTTCCGTCGACCTGTCCCCGCGTGGCGATTTGAAACTTCCGTCCGATGCCTCTTCCAAGGTATTCCTGGACGAACTGAAAACGGTGCTCGAGTCCTGATATGAAGCAAGAAAGATCTTTTCCAAAAGCGATTGTCACCGAAAAAGCGGAGGGCGCGATCAAGCGCGGCCATCCGTGGGTATACGATGCCGAGATTACGGAGTTCGACGGTATCAAGACTTCTGACGGCGTTTTCCCGGAAGGTTCTTCTGTGGAAAACGGTGCGCTCGTCGATGTCTTTTCTAAAAAGAGCCGTTACCTCGGTACCGGATTCTTAAGCAAGAACAGTAAGATCCGCATCCGCGTCCTCGGCAATAACGCCAACGAGACATATGGTCCCTCCTTCTGGCAGCGCCGCGTAAAGTACGCACTCGATATGAGAAGAACCGTCATGCAGGAGGATTACTGCTGCTGCCGTTTGATCTTCGGTGAAGCCGACGGCATCCCGGGGCTCACTGTAGACCGCTACGAAGATATCCTCAGTACCGAAGTACTATCCTACGGAACTGAGCAGGTCAAGGACATCATCTACAGAGCGCTCGTCGAAGAACTGAAAAAAGACGGCATCACAGTTCGCGGCATCTTCGAAAGAAACGAGGCCAAGATCAGGGAACTTGAAGGGCTTCCGCTCGAAAAGGGCTGGTATCAGGCAGACTTCGTCGGTACTCCTTCTTCCCCGCGCGTCGAGATCGTCGAGAACGGCATCCGTTACACGGTCGATGTCGAAAACGGACAAAAGACGGGATTCTTCCTCGATCAGAAATACAACCGTCTTGCCGTAAGCAAGCTAGCACGTGGCATGAAGGTCCTCGACTGTTTCACACATACAGGTTCTTTTGCCATGAACGCGGCAAAAGGCGGAGCGGCACATGTTACCGCCGTAGATATCTCGCAGTTCGCTGTAGATACGGCTTCTGAAAACGCGAAGATCAACGGTCTTTCCGACAGAATGGATTTCCTCTGCGCGGATGTCTTCGATCTGCTTCCGAAGCTTGCCGAAGAGCACGCGGACTATAACTTCATCATCCTCGATCCTCCGGCATTCACCAAGAGCCGTAAGACCACGGATAACGCCAAGCGTGGCTATAAAGAGATCAACTACCGTGCCATGAAGATGCTGCCCAGAGGCGGATATCTCGCAACCTGCTCGTGCTCGCACTTCATGCCGAATGAGCTGTTTAGAAAGATGCTTCTTGAAGCGGCAAGAGACGCAGGCGTCACGCTTCGACTGATCGAAGAAAGAAGAGCGGCCCCGGATCACCCTGTTGCCATGGCGATTCCCGAGACCGACTATCTTAAGTTCTATCTTCTGCAGATCGTTTAATCGTCGAACTTAAATCCCTCGAGTCCGTGCTCGAATTTGAACGTAAGGCTCTTCAGCTTTAATCCGCGTTTCCCGAAATGCAGTCTGAATACAGAATGCTTCGCGATCAGGACACACTCTGTGTTCTTCGTCACATCCTGTCCGTCTGTTCCCGTGAACGTTACGACACGAAGCGGGATACTCGTGTAATAGACAGTAACCGGAAGCTGTGCCAAAGCGTTTAATTCTGAAGAAACCAGAAGTTCGCAGTCATAAACACCCGGCTTATCTGTCGTGATACCGAATACGAAATCATTTCCGTCAGCGGTATTTACATCGACCTTGATGACCGGATCCTTATCAATATCGTAGTAAAGATCGCATTTTGCCTCGATCGTATCATCGGCAAACGGACAGTCGATATGCTTGACCTTCGGACGGTCGCCCATGACCGCATCCATAGCAGGCGTATTCATGGCAAAGCGAAGGATGTTCGCCGCGTTTCTCTGAAGCTCGGCTCTCGTGATCAGATCGGTTCTTCCGTTTTTCAGATTCTCGTATGTGTCCGTTACCTTCAGCGCTTCTCTTTCGACCGAAGAACATACCATGTAGACGTCGCACTGGGCGCGCGCCATGACGGAGTGTGTCGGGATCGACTGATCAAATGTATTCTCCGGAATTCCGTCGATATATGCCCACCAGTCTGTCATCAGAAGTCCGGTGAAGCCCCACTGCTCGTGAAGAATCGTGGTATTCAGTTCATAGTTCGATGTACCGAAGGTGCCGTTAATCATATTGTAAACGGACATAACGCTTCTGGCGTTTCCTTCTTTGATCGCGATCTCAAAGCCCTTAAGGTAGATCTCGCGAAGCGCTCTTTCCGAAACAACGGAATCCATTGATCTTCTGCTCGTCTCACGGTTATTGCAGCAGAAGTGCTTGATCGTTCCCGTGACGCCGTGCTTTTCCATACCTTTGATCTGCGCGGAAGCGATGCGTCCGGTAAGAAGCGGATCTTCCGAGAAATACTCGAAGTTTCTTCCGTTTAACGGATGACGGTGGATGTTGATGCCGGGGCCTAAGATGACGTCGACTTCATTGCTTACCATCTCGATGCCGAACCAGTCGAAAAGTTCTTCGTTCAATTCCTCGTTAAAAGTACATGCCAGGCAGGTGCCGTTTGGAAGTGAGAACGCTTTCTTTCCGCTGTCGATACGCATACCGGAAGGGCCGTCGTCACAGCAGAGTGTCGGGATACCCATATCCATGAGTTCACGTGAGACACCGCCATATGCGGCAGCGGTTCCTGTCGTGACCTTCGGGCTGCCCATTCCCTCCCCACGGATGATGAGTGAAAGTTCCTCGTCCGAGATCTGCGCGATGAATTCTTCAAGTGTGTTCTTACCTGTCTTTACATCGGCAAGCTTGATTCCTTTATCACCTGTAAAAGCGATCTCATTCGGAACTCTTTCAAGTCTTGTCTCGACGTGCTCCACTTCACGAAGCGGAGTCGGTTCGTAGTTGCCGCCGATCGTTAATCTGTCAAAAGCCTGAAGCGGCTTTGCGGCAGATTCGAGCTGCTCGAACATGGTGTCTTCGGAGATCTCGAAAGATCCTACCTCATTAGCAGCCGCTACGTTCTCGCCCATAAAGAAAGAGTATGTTCCCTTCGGAAGTACCCAGCCGGTATTGCCCATCAGGCGTCCGTCGTCATCAAAAGACGCATATCGGTTCGCGCCTGCCTTTAATGTGATCTCAACTTCTTCTCCCGGCGCCAGTTCTTTTGTCTTGGCAAAATCAACAAGTACACGAGACGGTGTCGCGATACGTTCGGAAGGTGTCTTTGCGAAAAGCATCACAGTCTTCTTACCCGAGTAAGAACCCGTGTTCTTAACAGAAACCTTCACGCAGACGTCTGTTCCCAGCGATTCGAAACCGAGGGCTTTTACGTCAAATGTTGTATAGGAAAGACCGTATCCGAAAGGATACAGCACCTTGTCCTCGGCAAACGTCGAGAAATAGCGATAACCGACAAAGATATCCTCTGCGTAGAAGTCTTTGGAAAGGTCTTCTCCGCCGAAGTTTTTCGAAGACGGATAGTCGGAAAGATCTTTCGCGATCGTATCCGTAAGACATCCTGAAGGAACAGCCTTTCCGCAAAGAAGATCAGCTATCGCGGTACCGCCGATCATACCCGCCTGCCAAACATAGATGACCGCTGCCGGATCGTATTTTTCTACAAAAGCCATATCGATGATGTTACCGACATTTAAAACAACGATGGTCTTAGCAAACTCAGAGCAGACCTTTTCGATCATTTCCTCTTCGCCGTCACTTAAGAAGAAGGAACCCTTCTGCGCCGTGTTATCACGGTCTTCACCCGCGGTTCTTCCGATAACGATCACCGCGGCATCGTTTTTCGAAGCAGCTGTTTTTACGATATCAGAGGTAAGCGGCATCTCTTTCTGCGACCAGTTTTCTTTGCCCCAGCCAAGACCCGGATCCACGGGGTTTTCGCTTTCCCAGTCTTCGTAGATCTTCAGAAGATCAGGATCGACGGTGATGCTTTCTTCATTTTGGAGGCCTTCCAGGATCGAGACAACGTGCTTTACGTTGACCATGCCGCCGGAACCCGTACCACTCTTATAGTAGTTGTTCTGCATTCTACCGAATACGGCTACCTTCGCACCGTCAGCAAGCGGCAGCGCAGAGCGATCGTTTTTTACAAGGACGGAACCTTCCTGTGCCACGCGGATCGCGGTATCGGTGTACTTATTCCAGTCGAGTATATATTCAGGCATAAAAAACCTCCGATGAGCAAAATCTCTTCAAATAAGATTTTACAACATCGGAGGCAAGTTCGTTTATCAATTTCTTGTTCAGATATATCGTTTAAACGTCCTATTATTTGCCGTCATAAGCACCACTGACCATCTTCAGATACGTTCTTCTAGTAAAGAGATATGCGATCGTGTAGACTACAGCAAATACCAGACAGCACGCGGTAACGATCAGAAGGAATGCCCGCTGCTCACAACCGCCGAGCATGTTCAGGATATTGTTGACCATCGGATACGAGGCGGCGGTATGGATCACGGCCACAAGAAGCGGAAGGAGGAATACGACGACGATCTGCGAGTTGATCGACTTCTTGATCTCTTTTCTCGTAAGACCGACCTTTCTCATGATCGCAAAGCGCTTGGCATCCTCATAGCCCTGCTGGAGCTGGGAGAAATACATGTTCAGGATCGTGATCGTAAGGAACGCGACACTTAAGAACGCGCCCAGGAAGAACAAGCCTCCGTATACACCCAGGATCTCATCGATACGGTCGACCTTGCAGTTCACCCAATCGAATTCGTACTTATCCTGATTCACGAGAAGTTCATCGTACATGGCAAGCTGTGCTTTTCTGGACGAAGAAGTATTTACCAGAATATACTCATGGTTTTCGTCCATCTTCCACATTTCTTCATTGATGTAGGGTTCCAGGCTTCCATAAACGCTGTAGTCAGATACGATGAAAATGTAGGCTCCGTCAGAAACCATGACTGCTCCACCGGAATTCACTCCCGGATCTTCATCGATCTTACGCACACGGAAATCCGAAGAGACCTTGTCACTTAACTCGTAGTTGTTCGTCATCGGCTGAAAGCGCACGGTCTCTTCCGGGAAAGGACCGGAATAGATCACACCGATCTCATCCTCGGCAAGATTTAACTTTGTTCCATGGACATAATCGAAGACATCTTCCGTCATGATCATCACACTGCTGATATCGACCGATCTGTAAAAAGGAGCCGTACTGATGATGCCGTCTTTCACGGTAGCAAATCCATCGATATATCGATATGTATAGATCTGTTCTACTGTAACGCCCGTTTTCTCGGCCGCTTCAAGGACATCATCTTCCCTGTTTTTTCTTTCCTCCTCAGATTCCGCCTTTAAATGAACGATCTCAAAGTCAGAAGCATACCACTGTTTCGCTGTGTCCGCGATCGTTGTATAGAGTGTGGTAACAGATGACATGGTAACGAGTACCATTGTCGCGAAGATCGATATCGTTGCCAGGTTCGCGGCATTCCTCTTCATTCGGTAGAGCATACCGGAGATGGAGATAAAGTGACCCGTCTTATAGTAGAACTTCTTGTTCTTCTTCATGGTATTAAGAAGTGTGATACTTCCCGCGGTAAAGAGCGCATAAGTACCTAAGATAACAAGTCCTACGGCAACACCGAAGAGCTGGATAGCCTCAATTCCCGTTTTTGATGTGAATGAAAGAGCGTATCCTGCTCCCAAAAGGAGCAATCCCGCGATTGCCAGGATCCACTTCGACTTCGGCTGCTTCTCACCCTTGGCTTCCTCTTTCATGTAATCAAGGATATTCGAAATGAGAATGCCGATCGCATTAAACACGAAGAATACAAAGAAGAAGCACGCGAAAACAAACGCGTTGAGAAGCATGATCTCCCACTGCACATCCCAGCTGAAGTCCGCGTCCAGATGATAGATCTTCAGGAACAAAAGCTGTACGATCTTTTCGATCACGAAACCGACTACGGTACCGGAAAAGGCACTGAGCAGGAAGACATAAAGGTTCTCCAGGAACTGTACACGGATGATATGCTTCTTCTGCATACCGAGAACGCAATAGACACCCAGTTCCTTTTTTCTCTGCTTGATCACGAAACGGCTGACACCGATCAGGAAGAAGAAAGAGATGACGTACATGATCGGAATACCGACCGACATGATCACCTGAAGTGTGGCGCCGCCCTCGACCTGTCTTAAATGCTCGTCTTTGGCAATGGCTGTGAGGATAAATGTGATCGCGATCATCACCATGGAGGAGATGATGTACGGCACATATATGATCTTATTCTTGCTCAGCGCGTTGCCGGCAAGATTTCTGTATATCTTAGTCATACGTCAAACCTCCGCGATCACTCATTTGCGGCACGAAGGCCGCTTCCCATAAGTGCGGTAAGTGAATCAGAGATTTTTCTGTAGAACTCACTGTTCGTTTCATCGCCTCTGTAGATCTGGTGATAAACGATACCATCCTTAATGAAAAGAACTCGTCCCGCGGTACTTGCCGCTTTGATGGAGTGAGTGACCATCAGGATCGTCTGTCCGTCTTTATTGATGTTCGAAAACTGCTGGAGAAGCTCATCCGTGGAACGCGAGTCAAGCGCGCCTGTCGGCTCATCCGCAAGGACCATTTCCGGTTCCGTGATGATCGCTCTTGCTACGGCGACACGCTGTTTCTGACCACCGGAGATCTCATACGGGAACTTTTCGAGAAGCTCCGTGATGCCGAGTTTTTCGGCGATCGGACGGATACGTGTTTCCATTTCCGCGGGAGAGCATCCTGCGAGAACGAGCGGGAGATAGATGTTATCTCTTACCGAGAAATTATCCAGAAGATTGAACTCCTGGAAAACAAAGCCGAGACGGTCTCTTCTAAACTTCGCCAAGTGCTTTTCCTTCATGGACTGCATGGACTGTCCGTCAAGCTCGATCTCACCTTCCGTCGGCTTATCAAGCGTCGCGATGATATTCAGAAGCGTTGTCTTACCGGATCCGGATTCACCCATGATCGCTACGAATTCGCCTCTTTCAACTGTAAGATTCACGTTCTGAAGCGCGGTCACCTTGTTGCCGCCAAAACGCGTTGTGTATACCTTCTTAACATTTTTAACTACCAACATTGACATAAATTGTCCTCCTTGTGTTTTACAACACCATCTTACAGTTCGGGGATTTTCCCATCTATCGATTTGTCTTACAAAAAGCCGCGGTATCTTACACTTTCGTAAGGCACTTACTTCGGATCATTTCTTTCCGAAAAGCACTTTGACCTTCGTTCCCTTCCCGACTTCCGAGTCGAAAAGCACTTCGCACGAAAGCATGTCGGCTGCCTTTTTTACGAGATACAGACCAAGTCCTGTGGACTTCTTTTCGTTATGTCCGTTATATCCCGTATATCCTTTTTCAAAGATGCGCGGAAGATCTTCCTTGGCAATACCGATGCCCTGATCTTCAATGGTAAATGATTCGGCATCTCCGTAGAAACGGATCGTGCCTTTCTTCTGATATTTGACGGCATTGGAGATCAGCTGGTCAATGATGAATCCGAGCCATTTCTTATCGGTCGTGACAATAAGACCCGAAGGCTGGAAATCCACCGCAAGACCGGAACTGACAAACATCGTCATCGCGCGTTTGATCTCGCTTCGAAGAACAGAATCGACGTCGACCTTTTCAAACTGAAGATCGTTGCTTTCTGATCCTAAGCGCAGATAGTTAAGCGCCATATCCGCGTAGTTTTCTACATGCAGGAGCTGCGATCTTAAACGGTTCGCCGTTTCCTCGTCATCCATGTTCGTAATGATGAGCGAAAGCGCCGCGATCGGTGTCTTGATCTGATGGACCCACATGGTGTAGTAATCCAGAAGCGCGTTTCTTTCGACAGAAGCCGTTTCTTTTTCTTTGGAAAGGGTATCTGAGAGTTTTACCAGAAGCAGACGGTAATCCGTCTCGATCAGATCGAGCTTTTCCTCTACTTCGGAGATGTCATCTTCATCCGTTCCTGTCAGTCTTTCCGCGAACGCTTCCGGGAAGGCAAGTGCTTTTTCCAGGGAATCATGCTTCTTCTTATAGCGACGGTAATCGATCGTCCAGAAGATGCCGGCGAGAACTGCCATGATGGCAGCGGAAAGAATAACCGGCATCATCGGCTCGTCGTAAAGCCAAAGCACCAGCGCCATGATCGCAAGGCATAAAACGCCGGTCACGATCTGCGGTACGCGAGTCCGAAGAAATGAAAATAATACTTTCTTATTCAATGATATATCCCTGTCCCTTCTTCGTTACGATAAAGTCAGGCAGGCCCGCGGACTCGAGTTTTTTCCTCAGGCGGTTCACATTGACGGAAAGGGTATTTTCGTCGATAAAACAGTCATCATCCCAAAGCTGCTGCATCAGGGTATTTCTGGAAACGATATTTCCTTTTGAAGAAAGAAGCGCCAGCATGATGCGGTTCTCATTCTTCGTCAGATCCAGTTTCTCGCCATTGATGGTGATCGAGCTGTCGGATGCGTTATAGGAAGCGCCACGGTATTCGATCACGTCGCTTTTTTCCTCGGAAAAAGCATACGCGCGGCGAAGCACCGCCATGATCTTTGCCGTAAGGACGTTGATATCAAAAGGCTTGGAAATAAAGTCATCCGCGCCCATGTTGATCGCGGTGACCAGGTTGATATTGTCGGAAGCGGAAGACAGGAAGATCACCGGTACTTTGGAGATCTCACGGATCTTCTGGCAACGGACGAAACCGTTGGCAAAAGGAAGCCCGATGTCCATCAGGACCAGGTGCGGCTCAAAAGACCGGAACTCCCCGAGGATATCTCCGAAGCTCTCGGTAAGTTTCACTTCATAACCCCAACTGGTCATCAAGGTCTTTAATTCAGAAGCAATAGTGAAATCATCTTCCACCACTAAGATCTTATAATTCATAGACACACACTCTCTTAACACGTTTCCTTCGGATATTATAGCATAAGAAAACCGGCCCGAATGAACGGACCGGTCTTTGTGACACATCAGTTATATGCTCGTTTCTTACGCCCACGGATTTGCCGCGTCCGGAACACGGATACCTACGAGGATGAACTGTTCCCACAGGAACCATTCGCCTGTAGACGGCTTCGTGCGGAGACGGATCTGGCGCGGGCTGTCGGCTCCGCCGGAATTGAGGTTAACGGTAAGATAACCTTCGTTAAGATTGTCTCTGCTGTGAGCGAGCTCATACACCGTAACGGAATACGGGCGCTGTGGCATATAGTTGTTTTGCGGTGTCGCGCCGTTAAGATACGAACGCGGAATATAGTCCGAATCTCTGAAACGATCCGCAATAAAGGAGATCTCATACGGTGAAAGAGGCTGCGGACCTTTGAGGAAGTTGAGCATCTTGATGCTCTCGTCCTTGTTAAACGGATACACGCAAAGTGCCGCGACCGTAAGTGCCGCTACATCGAGCGGATCTCTCAAAGAAGCTTCCGGAAGAGCCTTGAGCTGGTCAAGTGTCTCCGGCATCTCCTGAAATACGACTGTTTTGTTTCTAAGATCAGCAGCCGGGTTCGGTGTGGTCGGTACCGGTGCCTGATTAGAAATCCCATCAAATAAACCCATGATCTTTCCTCCTTAAGTCATCTCATGGAAAAAGCGAAGAAATCAGCGCTTCGGTCCCTGATTTACGATGCCGCCATTGTTAAGGCCCTCATCCTTCCAGGACTTTCTTTGGAAGGTATTCTCGATGTCTGCCTTAGGCTGCTGGAATCCTGCGTCAGGAGTATACGACGCGTCCGGTACGGAAGCAGATGCGAAAGGAGCCGCGTACTGGTTATCTCCGGCAACCGGAGCGGACGGAGTTCCTTCTACCGGAACAGGAGCCGGCATCGGAGCTGTGAATTCTTCTGCGCCTTCGATTCCGGAATATGCAGGCTCACCTGTAACTTCCGTGGAACCCGGCTGGAACGGCGGCGGTTCGGGCAGTGTCTGTTCCGGAGCCGCGGATGCGGGCTGGAACGGCGGCGGCTCAGGAAGTCTGTCTTCAGCAGGAGCAACAGGAGCTTCTGCTACAGGAGCCGGTGCCGGTGCTTCAAATGCAGGTGCTTCTTCAACCGGTGCTGCCGGAGCTTCGAAAGCAGGAGCGGCTTCGACAGGAGCCTCAACCGGAGCGACCGGTGCAGCCGGCATTTCTACCGGAGCGGCAGGAGCATCTGCAGGAATGAGTCTGAATCCGCAATTCATGCAGAAGACATCACCTTCGCGATACGGATTACCACAATTCGAACAATTCATACTATTATCCTCCTTCTCTTACATGGATATAATTGAACATTCCATTTTATTCATGAAGTCATAGTATTCCGCCTTCAGCGAATCCGCGTTCGGGCCCTGTACAAAGGCGTAGAATACCGTACTTCCGTCGATACTTGCGTATACGTTAAATGACATAAAGTCTGATTCACTCGCGAACGCGAAATATTCTTTCTTCTCCACAAACTCGTTCTTGATCCCCTCGCCGAGTTCCTGGTTATTCTCGTATGTCTTCTTTCTCGCGTTCAGGATCTCGTCAAAGTAGTTCTGGGCATAGGACGACTTTGAGAACTGGATGACGAGAACTTCCATCTGCGCGACAGAACCGCTCTCTTCGCTGCTCGGGTCCACCTTAAGGTACTTAAAGACCGATTTTACATCGCTGACGTCAACTGTCGCATGGAAAGGAAAGAATGTGTAATCACTGGATGAAACCTTTGTATAAACGCCGTTTTTGAAGTATTCTGCTTCATCCGCGACCGAATAGATGTTGTCGACCATCCTGTCGTACTGATCATCGTCGGCGTCTTCGGCCCCGCAGATATCTTCCAGCGCGTCCTCGACATCGCCGATCTTCGCACTGTAAGAGCTTTTACAGGAGCAAAGTCCCACAGCCATTACTAAAACTAACGTAATTGCTAATGCTTTCTTCATAATTTACCTCTTTATCTATCCTCTATAAAATTTTATCTTTCTACTTTGAAAAATTCAAGACTAGCGCCGTCAAGCGCCCTTTCTTGATGTACAATAAGAGATGTTATTTCAAGGAGGAACGTATATGTTTTCATTCTTAAGCAAAGAGAAAAAAGAGGCTAAGGCAAGACTTCGCGAAGCCTACGAGAAGTATGGTTACTATAGTGACGAATATATCGAGGCGTATCTCGCATCCATCAAGCGTAAGACCCCGGACGTCCACTATACTCTTTGCGAGATCTACACGGAAATGGAGCGTTACGATTCCGCGCAAAAAGAACTTCTCTCCTGCAAGTCCGGTTCCTTCATGGACGATATTTCCACCGGTCTTCAGGCGATCTGCAAGATCGCTTATTATACCGCGACACAGGACTATGACGAGGCGTTATCCGTCTATGGCGACAGAGTCCGTTTCCTGGATGTCCATTTCAAGAATCCCGCAAGATCCCGAGTCGCCGGCGATTACTACATGTATGCTTCGACGCTCTGCGCGATCGCGGGAAGAAAAGATCCGGATTCTTCCGAGAAGTACGAAGGATTGATCAAGAAATACTACGCGCGTCTTCGCGAGTGGTGTGACGTCTTCCCTCGTCACCGTCTTCAGTTCGAACTGACACAGACAATGGTCCTTTTTGCCAAAGGCGAAAATGAAGAGGCCGAGGATGCTTTTGCCAAATGCAAGCAGAGCATACTCGACCATGATTTCAAATATGAATGGGAGCGCGAGAACTTCCTTAAGCGCCTGGAACGTTCACGCAAGCTGATCCCTTCTCAGTAACCGATCTCCGAAAGTACCCTGTCGATCAGTTTCGCGTTCTTAATAGAGAATTCGGGCGTAATGTGCGGTTTTTCATCCCCGAGGATACATCTTCCGAGCTGCTCGACCTCAAGCGAATAGTTCTGCGGCACGTCGATCTCTCTTTCGATCACGCCGTTTTCGGTATAGATGCTGTAACGTACCTTTCCTTCCTGGTTATATTCGACGTCCGAACGGATCGAACCCTTTGTGCCGTGAACATACAGGCGGTCGAATCTTGAGTTGGAGTTTTCTCCGAGACACATGCCGATGTTAAAAGACGCGCGTGCGCCATTACTGAATCTCATCTGTCCGGATGTCAGGAAATCTACACCGAGATCCGTGAACTCCGCACTTGCTTTTACAAACTCAACATCCGAATCAATAAGAGAAAGGATCATGGTCGTGCAATAGCAGCCAAGATCGTACATCGCGCCACCGCCGAGCTCCTTATGCAGACGGAAATCTTCTTTATAGCCCTGCGTGACAAAAGCAGTATCGATGTAGTTCACATCGCCGATGATGCCGCTCGCGACATCCTTTTTCAGGCTCTCGACATACGGGCTGTGAAGATAAGCATACGCTTCCATTAAGTGAAGGCCGCATTCTTCTGCCGTGGCAAACATCTCTTCGACTTCCCCGGCATTCATCGCCAGAGGCTTTTCGCAAAGCACGTGTTTACCTGCCTTCAGTGCTGCCTTTACCCATTTGATGTGAATGTCGTTCGGAAGCGGAACATAGACTGCCTGGATGTTTTCATCGGCAAGGAGTTCATCGTAACTTCCGTATGCTTTGCCGATGCCGTATTCCGAAGCAAACCTCTGTGCTTTTTCCAAAGATCTTCCTGCGATCGCGTAAAGCTCTGCGTTCTTGGCAAGTTTAATACCCGGGATCATTGCCCATCTGGCGATGTTAGCGGTACCCAGGATTCCCCATTTAACTGTATTATCCATACTCCAATACCTCCCGAATATCAGTGATTTCATTATAGCATCCGGACTATATGGAATACTTCAACTATTCTCTTCAAAAAGGTACCGATAGTATTAAGATTTTGTCTTTAAGCAACGAACCACTTATACTTTTCGACGCTGTAAAGCGGGATGAACGGGATCATGATCGGAGTCGTCTTTACGTACTTCTGATACTCCGGATCGTCTCCGTAATACTTGTTCTGACGAATCTCCAGTCTTCTAGCGCCACCGAACATGACATAGATGATTCCGAGATAACCGCAAAGTGCGATGATCCACTGAAGCGGACCGTTATAGATCGGAATTCCGCCGACGAATACGCCCGTCCAGAAAAGCATCTCGCCGAAATAGTTCGGGCAGCGGACGATTTTATAAAGACCGGTATCTACGAAGCGTTTCGGATTCTTCTTCTTGGCGTTATTCTTCTGGATATCTGCCAGAGATTCGAGAAGCACGCCGAAAAGGCTGATAACAAGACCTACGATAAGGACAGTATCGGTTCCTTTTTCATTGACGAGACGGAATGTCATCGGAGATGTTTCACAGGCATAAAGGAGTGCCGCGGTGACCCAGATCGAGATCTTCGCGATGATGCTCATTCCCTTTCCGGATTTGATCTCGGTCTTCATCTTCGAGTTATATGTCGAGCTCTTAAGCTCTCGATACGCAAGGTATCCGCCGAGTCTTAAGCCGTAAAGCATAAACAGGACACAGCCGAGGATCGTTCCGATCGTAAGATCATTTCTTCCGACGATCAGAAGACCGACTCCGATCCCACATACCGAAAATCCGTATCCGATGGAGATGAACCATACATATTTCTTAAAACCGACGCTACTGAACAAAAGCGCGATCAGAAATGTGATCAATAAAGCTAACATGATATCGCCTTCTTAGATGTGTTTTTCTCTATTATACCAATGACCGAAGAAAAGGTCAGGAGATATTCGCGATAATGCCGTCGCAGAAGGAATCGATCTCTTCTTTATGTCCCGCTACGTCTTCTTTGTACTCGACCGAGGTAAAACCGATATGACCGGAAAGCTCGATCTCGAGATGTCCGTAGAAGTGCTCGATCGTTCCGATGAGACGCTCGCATTCCGGCATGTTCGGTCCGGTTCTGATAACGATCGAATAGCCTTTCTTGCCTTTACTTAAGGAAGCGTGCGGTTCATGCGTGTTGCACCAGGGAGTCACGCGGTCGATAAACGCCTTGAACTGTCCCGGGACATCCGCCCAGTAGGAAGGCGCCACACATACGATGATGTCTGCCTTTTCAAACTCCTGCATAAGGACCTGCGCGTCATCATTCATTACGCATTCAGCCGTCTTATGGCAGCTTCGACAACCACGGCAAAAGCTGAACTTATAGTCGTCGATGCAGACACTTTTTACTTCTGTTGCTTTGGAAAGTTTTTCGGAAACGATCTTTACGATCTCAGCTGTCGCGCCTGTTCTTACAGGGCTGCAATTCAATACGAGTGCGGTCATATTCACTCCTCCTTTTTAATGTTTTAGCACTCTTTTTTCGAGATATCAATCTACTACAAAGATAAAAGCCCGGTGGTTAGCCGGGCTTTAGATCTCAGGATTTGAAGGGGGTGTTATGAAATCTTATTGCTTTATGATGTCATTATGCCCCACGTACCTTAAGTGAACTTTAAACTTACGCACGAAGTGTAACGTCGTACTTCTCCTTAAGGTTGGAAAGGATCGTATTAACGAAACCGTCGATGACCTCCGGCTTGAACTCCTCATCCTTCGGTGTGAAGACTACGCTGAACGCAAGGCTCTTCTTGTTCTCGCCGAGCTGTGCGCCTTCGTAGATATCGAACAGATCGATCTTCGTGATGTATTCGCAGGAGTTTGCGATCTCCTTTTCAACCATCGCGCAGGTGATGTCCTTATTCATAACGAAGCAGAAGTCACGCTTTTCTTCTAAGAACTTCGGAAGCGGGATGAACTTTCTCTCCTTGCCGTAGTACTTGGAAAGAGCGCGCAGATCGATCTCGGCAACGTATGCCGGAACACGCATATCCAGTTCATCGCAGATCTCGTAGAGGACCTGACCTAAGTAACCGACTTCTTCACCGTCGCAAACGACCTTTGCCGTTCTTCCCGGATGCAGGAAGGTCTTCTCATCCTTTTCGTAATCGAACTTCACATCCAGTGTGTCGGCGATCACGGAGACAAGTCCTTTCAGCGAATAGAAATCTTCGTCCTCACCGAATACACCGATGCAGATCGTTTCTCTCTCATCCGGATACTCGGTAAGCGGCAGGCTCTTCGGAAGGAACTTGTTGCCCATCTCGTAGATACGGCCGGAAAGTGTGCCCTTCTTCTGGTTTCTTGCCATAGCCGCGATCATCTGCTGAGCAAGAGTCGTTCTCATCAAGGAAAGATCGATGTTGATCGGATTTAAGATCTTGATCGCCGTTCTCTCCTTTGCGTCCTCCGGAAGTTTCAGAAGATCGAGGTCTGCCGGCGAGAAGAAGGAATAATGTACTCCTTCAAAAGCACCTGCCGCGCAAAGTGCCTGCTTGATCTTCAGTTCGGATCTCTGTTTAAGGTTATATCCGCCGGATGTGACCTGAGCTGTCGGAATGAATGTCGGAGTGATGTGATCGTAACCGTACATACGGATGACTTCTTCAGCGACATCCTGGTAGGACTCCATATCTACACGGTAGCCCGGGATCGCGATCGTCAGCTCGTCACCGTTCAGTTCCGGAGCGAAGTTGAGGTTAGTAAGGATACGTACGATATCTTCGTCCGGTACCGTGATACCCAGAACACCGTTTACCTGCTTAACGCTTACGGTCATCTTCTTCGGCTCAACAGAGTTTCCTGTGTTGATGTCGAACTTCGTCGCGCTTACCTTACCGCAGTTGAGTTCTTCGATCAGGTGCAGCGCACGCTTCATGGCCATAACGGTCGTATACTCATCTACGCCCTTGGAAAAGCGCATGCTGGAGTCAGATACCTGGCCCAGAGCCTTCGAGCTCTTTCTGATGTTGTCGTGCGCGAACTTGGCCGCCTCGAACATGACAGCGCTTGTGCTGTCGAGGATCTCGGAATTCAAGCCGCCCATGATACCCGCGAGTGCTACCGGCTTCTTACCATCGCAGATAACGAGGTTCTCAGTTGTCAGAGCGAACTCCTTCTCATCGAGAGTAACGATCTTCTCGCCTTCTTCCGCGCGACGAACATGGATCTCACCGCCCTCGAGGTAGGAGAAATCGAATGCGTGCATCGGCTGACCGAGTTCTTTTAGTACATAGTTCGTAATATCAACGACATTGGAGATCGCGGAGCATCCGACGAGAGCCAGACGGCGCTTCATCCAAAGCGGAGATTCTTCGATCTTAACATCGGATACATAGTGACCGATGTATCTCGGGCAGAGATCCGGAGCGGAAACACGGATGTTGAAAGGAACGGTCACTTCAGACTCTGTGTAGTCGAGAGCAGGTTCCTTGATCGGCTTGCCGAGAACGGCAGCGACCTCACGTGCGATACCGAAAATGCTCTGGCAGTCCGGACGGTTTGCCGTGATGGAAACGTCGAAGATATAGTCATCAAGACCTAAGATCGGCTTAACGTCTGCACCCGGAACGCTGTCTTCCGGAAGAACGAGAAGTCCGTTATAACCGGCACCCGGGAACATGTCCTCGGTGACACCGATCTCAACGCCGGAGCAGAGCATACCGTAAGAATCGTATCCACGAAGCTTACCCTGACCGATGGTCATAACGCCCTCAACGGTAACGTGGTCTTTTGCCGTCGCATAGACCTGTGCGCCGATCAGAGCGAGCGGGTACTTGCCGCCGGCCTTAACGTTATCCGCGCCGCAGCAGATCTGAAGTGTGCCGTGCTCACCTGCGTCAACCTGGCAGAGGTGAAGGTGCGTGCCTTCGATGCCTTCACAGGTCTTTACTTCACCGACGACGACATTGCTGATGTCGTGACCGACTTCGTATTTTTCTTCCACCTCGAAGCCGCAGGAAAAGAGCTTTTCCTCCAGAACATCAGGTGTAACATCGATATCTACATAATCCTTGAGCCAACTTAATGGTACTAACATTTTTCTTTCCTCCTATCTCAATCGTCGATCTGATCGAGGACACGAAGGTCCGATTCGAAAAGCAACTTGATGTTATTGATGCCGTACTTGAGCATCGCGATACGGTCGATACCGATACCGAAAGCCAGACCACTGTAGACATTGCTGTCGATACCACAGCCCTCGAGGACTTTCTTGTTTACGACACCTGCGCCGAGAACTTCGATCCAGCCGGTTCCCTTACAGAGCTTGCAGCCCTTGCCGCCGCACTGGAAGCAGCTGACGTCGACCTCAACGGAAGGCTCTGTGAACGGGAAGTACGAAGGACGAAGACGTGTTCTTGTCTCTTCACCGAAGATCTTCTTAACGAATACATCGAGCATACCCTGCAGGTCACAAAGTGTGATGCCCTTATCTACTACGAGTCCTTCCATCTGGGAGAACATCGGAGAGTGCGTCGCGTCATCGTCCGAACGGAAAACCTTACCGGGGGAGATGATCTTGATCGGCGGCTTCTGTGCTTCCATAACGTGGATCTGACCTGCGGATGTCTGTGTACGCAGAAGGAACTCCGGGCTCAGATAGAATGTATCCTGCATGTCTCTCGCCGGGTGATCCTGCGGGATGTTAAGTGCAGTGAAGTTATAGTAATCTGTCTCGATCTCGAAGCCCTCATAGATCTCAAAGCCCATGGAGCCGAAGATCTCAACGAT
>JAFZWA010000015.1 GCA_017617525.1 Clostridiales bacterium | reverse complement strand
TAATTGGTCGTAAATGAGGGGCGAAGATTAGAAAAGCGACTAGGCTGATTTTGCCTAGTCGCTGTAGCGTGTTCTCTTTATTTCTCTTTGTAAATCTTTAGTTCCCGGTCGCGAATTGGTCGCGAATTCGCAAATCGAAAACCTTGAAAACCCTGATATTTCGGGTTATTTGTCAATCGACTTCATCGTGGGAAACAGCAATACGTCTCTGATCGCCGGGCTGTCTGTAAGCAGCATGACCAGACGGTCGATACCATATCCGATGCCGCCCGTCGGAGGCATACCGATCTCGAGTGCGTTGAGGAAGTCTTCGTCGGTGTGGTTCGCTTCTTCGTCACCTGCTTCAAAAGCAGCGTCCTGAGCAGCGAATCTCTCACGCTGATCGATCGGGTCATTGAGCTCGGAATATGCGTTACACATTTCCCAAGTGTTGATGAACAGCTCGAAACGCTCTACCTTCTCAGGATCAGACGGTTTCTTCTTCGTAAGCGGAGAAATGGCGACCGGGTGGTCCATGATGAATGTCGGCTGGATAAGCTTCTCTTCACAGAACTGCTCGAAGAACAGATTAATGATGTCGCCCTTGGTGTGACGGTCTTCGAATTCTACGTGATGTTCCTTGGCAAGTGCTTTTGCCTCGTCATCGGTCTTAACGGTGTCGAAGTCTACGCCTGCATACTTCTTGATGGCATCGTTCATGGTGAGGCGCTCAAACGGCTTACCGAAGTCGATCTCGAGGTCGCCGTACTTGATAAGCGTGGTGCCGCAGACCTTCTCGGCGAGGTAACGGAACATGGACTCAGTCAGCTCCATCATGCCCTCATAGTCTGTATATGCCTGATAGAGCTCCATCAGGGTGAACTCCGGGTTGTGACGTGTGTCAACGCCTTCGTTTCTGAATACACGGCCGATCTCGTAAACGCGCTCGAGGCCGCCGACGATCAGTCTCTTGAGGTAAAGCTCGAGAGAGATACGGAGCTTAACGTCCTCGTCGAGAGCGTTGTAGTGAGTCTCGAACGGTCTTGCAGCGGCACCGCCGGCATTGCTGACGAGCATCGGTGTCTCAACTTCCATGAAGTCTCTGCCATCGAGGAAGTTTCTGATCTCCTTGATGATCTTGGATCTCTTTACGAACGTATCCTTGACCTCCGGATTTACGATGAGGTCGAGGTAACGCTGACGGTAACGCATGTCAGTGTTTGTCAGACCATGGTGCTTTTCCGGAAGGATCTGAAGGGACTTGGTGAGGAGCTTGAGTTCTTCAGCGTGAACGGAGATCTCACCGGTTCTGGTTCTGAAAACATAACCCTTGACGCCGATGATGTCGCCGATGTCCATCTTCTTAAAATCCTGGTAGTCGTCTACGCCGAGGGAATCTCTTGTGACGTAGAGCTGGATGTCACCCTGAAGATCGCGGATGGTCGCGAAGGAAGCCTTACCCATGACACGCTTGAGCATCATACGGCCGGCAACGGAAACTTCGATCTTCTTCCCCTCGTGAAGCTCCTTGAGTTTCTCGGCAGCCTCTTCTTCCGAAAGGCCCTCCGGAAGCTGGGATTTCAACTCATTGTCCAGTGCCTCAAACTTCGCTTTTGCAGCAACGGAGTGATCACTTACTTCATATTTCGTGATCTGGAACGGGTCTTTGCCGTTGGCCTGCAGCTCCGAAAGCTTCTCTCTTCTGATCTTCAGAAGTTGGTTAAGGTCCTGCTGGGGTGCCTGATTGTTGTTGTTCTCGTCAGCCATTTTGCTTCCTCACTTCATTTTCTTTAACGCGCGAGAAATCGCACGAGAGTGTGCGATTTCTGCCGTGGTTTCTTAGTTCTTTTCGAAAAGACGCGTATTAGTCGCCGATCTTGATGATCTTGTACTTGAATGCGCCGGCCACAGTAGTAACTTCGATTACCTGGCCTTTTTTCTTACCGATGATCGCTTTTCCGACAGGAGAATCCTGGGAAATACGGTTAGAGAAGATATCCGCGTCCTTAGCGTTTACGATCTCGTACTGGATCTCTTCCTTTGTCTCTTCGTCACGAAGTGTAACCTTGGAACCGAGGGAGATCTTTGTCTTGGAGATCTCGGACTCGTCGATGACTTCCGCGTTCTTCAGGATCTCTTCGATCTCCATGATGCGGGCTTCGTTCTTCGCCTGCGCGTCTTTCGCTTCGTCGTACTCGGAGTTCTCCGAAAGGTCGCCCTGTGCGCGTGCTTCTTTGAGCTGCTCAGCGATCTGTCCGGAGATGACGGTTTTTCTCTCTTCGAGCTCGTCCTGCAGACGCTTCATACCTTCGACGGTAAATTGGATCTTCTGATTCTCTTCTGCCATGTTCTTTGTCTCCTTTTATTTCAGATTATTTGTTTTACCCTTTTATGTCTTATGCTTGCCTTAGCGAGCGTCGTTGTTGTTCTTGGTGATGACGTCGTGCGCGCCGCCCTCAACGATGGATGTGGAGGATACGACTACGAGTCTTGCCTTCTCCTGCAGTTCCGGGATCGAGGAAGATCCGCAGGCACACATGGTGGCCTTCATCTTCGCAAGCGAAGAATCGAGGTTATCTTTCAGCTTACCTGCGTACGGTACATAGGAGTCAACGCCTTCTTCGAAAGCCATCTTGCCGCCCTTTCCGCCGTCGTCATAACGCTGCCAGTTACGGGCACGGTTAGAACCTTCGCCCCAGTACTCTTTTACATAAGAACCGTTGACCATGAGCTTTCTCGTCGGGCTCTCGTCGAATCTTGCGAAGTAACGGCCCAGCATGATGAAGTCGGAACCCATAGCGAGTGCCAGTGTCATGTGGTAGTCATGTACGATACCGCCGTCAGAGCAAAGCGGGATGTAGTAGCCTGTCTTCTCGAAGTACTCGTCACGAGCCTTAGCAACTGCGAGAACCGCGGAAGCCTGGCCGCAGCCGATACCCTTCTGCTCACGTGTGATACAGATGGAACCGCCGCCGATACCGATCTTGATGAAGTCAGCACCTGCGTCTGCAAGATACTTAAAGCCTTCAGCGTCTACAACGTTACCTGCACCGACGATGACGTCCGGATAGTTCTGCTTGATCCAGGTAAGAGCTCTGGACTGCCAAACGGAGAATCCGTCGGAAGAGTCGAGGCAGAGAGCGTCAGCGCCTGCTTCGATAAGAGCCGGAACTCTCTCTTCGTAGTCTCTTGTGTTGATACCGGCACCAACGATGAGGCGCTTATCGGCATCTAAGAGCTCGAGCGGGTTCGCCTTATGGAATTCGTAGTCTTTTCTGAATACGAGACCTACGAGGCAGTCATTCTCGTCAACGATCGGGAGCTGGTTGAGCTTGTGCTCCCAGATGATGTCGTTTGCTTCTTTAAGAGTTGTACCTTCTCTTGCTACGATGAGCTTTTCGAAAGGTGTCATGAACTCGGAAACCTTTGTGCTCGGATCCATACGGGTTACGCGGTAGTCACGGGAGGTAACGATACCGAGGAGCTTTCCGTCGGACTTGCCGTTCTCTGTTACCGGGAATGTACCGTGGTTGGTCTTTTCGCGAAGTTCAACGACCTCTTCCATGGTGTTGTCCGGTGTCAGGTTACTGTCAGAGACAACGATTCCGGCTTTATACTTCTTTACTTTCCTGATCATCTCACACTGAGATTCGATCGTCTGAGACTGGAAAACAAAGGACATACCGCCGGAACGAGCGAGTGCTATTGCCATACCGTCATCGGAAACGGCCTGCATGACTGCAGAAACCAAAGGGATATTGATCTTGAGCCTGGACTCCTCCTGTCCTTTCCGATACTTTGCGATAGGAGCGGAAAGATCCACCTGATCAGGTGTGTTCTTCTCCGTTGTGAGGTTCGGGACCAGTAAATACTCACTGAATGTACGTGATTCTTGCTCAAAGATCTTCGCCATAAATTGAAATCCTCCCTTTGTATATATGATTACTCTAGAAAATATTTCATTAAATCATACCATACAAAGAGAGGATTTTGGAATACTTTTATACTATCTATTTCCACATTTTTCGGCTCGCAAAGCACTTTTCGCTCGTGCAAGTGTCAAGGCTTTTTCTGTTGACTGCCTTTCGCGGTGGAGGATAGGGGCGATTACTTCTTAGAACCGCCGATATTTACCTTCAAAAGACCGAGCGCTACGGAAATACCGATCAGGATGACCGCCGTGATCGCTGCTTCAACGAGAATGAATGTGCCGTTATAAACGATGGAGTAGGTCCATACGTTGCCCTCGGCATATTCAGACCAGAACCATACGCCTGCCAGTACATGAGAAATGAATCTTACGAGGAAAGCGAGGATAACGCCCGCGCCGATTCTCCAGAAGGAGATGAGCTTGAGTCTCTTGATCGGGTTTGCTGTCTCGATTCTCTTCTTGTAAGATGCCGCGAAGATACCTGCAAGACCGATCGCCGTAAATGCTACGATGTAGTCCATCATGACCTGCGGGAAGCTTACGAGTGTTCCGCCGATGAGCTGAAGAAGGCTCAGGCAGAAGGATGCGCAAATACCTTTCTTTAAGCCGAAGCTCAGCGCAAAGAAGATGATCGGCAGCATGGATGCCGGTGTAACGGATCCGCCCTGCGGCATTTCAAAGAGCTTGATCTGGGAAAGAACGAAGCTTAAGCCTACGCAAAGACCACCGGTCGCGATGCTGAGAATCATTTCGCGGCGGGCCTGCTTCTCTTTGGCCTGCTGTTCTTTGGACTTTTCTACAACTTCCTGATTCTCAGTAAGTTTACTTTTATCTGACATGGAATATACCCTCCTTGTTCACCTCTAAACTACTGTCAGTTTAGCATTTGTTGGTGTTTAAAAGCAAGAAAGGCGAGTAAGGAAAATAACTGTTTTTTGACCAATACTTGGAATTCATTCGGGCGCGCAACCGGCCGGGCTTCACAGTTCGCGGCGGGCTCAATCTTCGTCGGAAGGAATGCGTCCGATCAGACGCTGCCAGGCGTTGTCCGTGAGGCTGTCGCGGAACTTGTCGATCTCCTGGGAATACTTTTCCGGAGCGGCGTTATAGCCCATAACGTGCGCGGCGCCTTCGATCAGGCAGATGCGCTTCGGGGCTCTGATGCGGTTAAAGATATTGTCACTCATGTAGGAAGGCACGAGCTCGTCATCCGTTCCGTGGAACAGGAGTACCGGAACTGTGATACGCGAAGCGACGGACGCCGGCGAGCACTTTTCGATCGGGAAACCGAAGCGCTGGAGCGTGATCCGGTTCACGAGCATAAGGAACGGTCTTAGGTGGAGCTTGTATTTTCTCTGCGTGAGGTACGCCATCTGTGTGTCGAGTGAATCAAAGGAACTGTCCGCGATCACGCCCTGAAGGCTGTCGGGAGCGATTCCGGAACCCGCTGTCATGAGGGCGCAGGCGGCACCCATCGATCTGCCGTGAAGGATGATCTTCAGTCCCGAACCGAGTCGGGTCTCTAAGTACTGCATCCACATCGCGATGTCCTGGCTGTCGAAAAGTCCGTATCCGACGAAGGTGCCTTCGCTCATGCCGTGGGCACGAAGGTGCGGGATCAGGATATGACAGTCATGCTTTTCTCTGTGAAGCTGCGCGTAGGCGGCCATCACGGAAGGCATGTCGTTATAGCCGTGGATCAGGATAACAACGTCTTTTGTCGATTTCTTTTCGGCAGGAATGAAATAGGCATAAAGCTTAATGCCGTCAAACGCGGTCATCTGCCAGTCGAGGACGTTCATTCGGTTACTGTAAAACCAGTTCTGGCCTCGTCCGAAGATCGTGTTCTGATTAATGGTAAGCGGTGATTTGTCGTAAACCGGGCGCGGCTGCGGGCGCGAGAAGAACCGATAAGCGATCCGGACAGCATAGGAATAGATGAGGATCCAGACAAGTCCCGCCAAAAGGAGCAGTAGTCCGATGATGATGATCGCAAGTAACACGCCTGTCGGCATAAATGCTCCTCCTTCTTTCTCGTTTTCGCGCTATGCACCTATACTAATTGTACGTATCCATTTTAACCGTCGCGTTACAGGGATGTTAGGTTATAGCGTCTGCGGGTCAGAAAGATACTCGGAACCGTTGTCCGTGACAAGCACATCGTCCTCGACTCTAAAGCCGAAGCCCCACTCGGGGATATAGATACCGGGCTCTACGGCAAAGACCATTCCCGGAACAAAGACCATCTCGCGGTTACATACATCGTGGACATCAAGTCCCATATGGTGAAGCGTGTTGTGCCAGTAGTAGCGCTTGCATGCCGAAAGGGCGTCCGCTTCCGCGCTTCCGATGACACCGAGGCTTCGAAGTCCCGCGGCCGCGGTCTTTCTGGTCTCGATATTGACGGATTCGATCGTCGCCCCCGGATGGATCGCGGAAAGCGCCGTTTTCTTGCACTCTTGAATCAGCTCGAAAAGCGCCTGTTGACGGTCATTTCTCTTCCCGTTTACGGCGTAGGCGCGTGAAATGTCGGAGCAGTAGCCTCCCGCTCTCGCACCGCAGTCGATCTGGAGCATGTCACCGTCGTTTAGAAGTGCTTTTGGCGTAGGATAGTGAAGGCAGAGCGTATTCTTTCCGCCTGCCACGATGGTCGAAAAGGACTGGAAAAGAGATCCGCGTTTGACCATTTCGCACTCGAGGATCGCGAGTGCCTCACACTCACGCATACCCGGATGAAGATTTTCTTCCAAAACCTGAAGGGATTCTTCCGTGACCTTGATCGCTTTTCGGATCGCTTCGATCTCCGCAGGGCTTTTTATCATGCGTAACAGTGTTACAAATCCTGAAATATCAATGGCTGAGTCGAACCGGTCTGTTCCCGCGAGCTCCTTCTCGAGGTAGGCTCTTTCGTGCGATTTATCTGTCTCATCCCATGCGATCTTCAGGTTTCCTTCGAGGATCTCGGCAAGATCGTCCTTGAGTTTTTCGAGAAGACGGACATCGGAAATGCCGGAAATGGCTTCCGCCTCGACAGTAGCTAAGCGCTTGCCGGTCCACTTCTCTTTTTCGGGTTCTCTCGGATGGATGTAAAGACGCGTTTCAAGAAGCGAGCTTCCGCCGTTCTTGTCGCATCTGGGGTGCTTGATCATGATGAATACGGAATCTTCCTGTTCGATGCCCGTAAAATAGAAGAATGTACGGTTCGGAAGGAACGGGTAGGATTCGTCGAGGCTTACGACAGGCGCGTGTCCCGCATAAAGAACCACCGCCGTGTTTTCTTCAAGCTTGGACGCAAGAGTTTTACGGCGGTGTGTATACTCGCTTTTCGAAAGGCTGTAACTGGATACGTCGGTAAACATCAGGCGTCTCCTGATCTTACGTTGTATTCGTCAAACAGGATCGTGTTGTTGATGTAGCCGAGTGTCGCGCCCGGTGACTGGCGGATGAGGCCCGGGTTACCGATGACGATGGAGTTGTCCGGTACGTCGAAGTTGACGTAAGCGCCCGGTGCGATCAGGACGTTGTTTCCGATATTGATCTTTCCTACGATGACGGCATTCGCGCCGATCCATACGTAGTTACCGATGTGCGGAGAGCCTTTTCTGGAGCCGCGGAACTGCGTTCCGATAACAACACCGGTGGATACATTCACGTTATTTCCGATCACGGACTTCGGGTGGATGATGATTCGTCCGAAGTGCGCGATATAGAATCCTTTGTCGATCTTCGTCTCATAAGGGATCTGGAAATGGTACTTTCTGGACTTTCTCTCAAGCGCGTGGCTGCAGAAGTACAGGCAGGTCTTATGGAAGAAATACTTGAAATCGTGGATCTTCGTCAGCGTCCTCTGGTAGTGATAGCTGCAGTGACGCATATTGCTGATGTAGTGAAATTCCGGGCTGGTCATCATCTCTTCGATATACGTCAAAAAAACGTTCTTATGACGCTTCGTGTTGCCCGTATATCGGAAAAGATCACTATAAATAATGTCTTTCAGCTCGTCTGTCATCTTGAGTTTCTCTCCATCTGCCCATCTATAAAATATGTTACCGCTTTTTTAGGGTTTCATCAATAAAGAAAAGGGCTCGGACACAAAAAATATACAAATATCAAACGCGCTAATTTTCCAGTCAGTTCGCGTGCAAATATGTCAGGGATTCTCTGTACTTGTCTCTGTAAGAGGCTTTACAGAGACACTTTCAGAGGATTTGGCGGGAATCCTCTGTTTTCGTCTCTGAAACTCGCTTTGGAGAGACACTTTCAGAGAATCTCCTGCTAAGTCTCCTCAGTTATATGCTTTCCAAAACCATGCTCCCCTTGACGTAAAAGTCCCCGACTCTTATAATCGAAAAGCACCCGTATGTGGAGACGTATCGAAGTGGTCATAACGGGGCGCACTCGAAATGCGTTAGCCGGTTTTTCGGCTCGAGGGTTCGAATCCCTCCGTCTCCGCCAGTATCGACGATCGGATGAAAGTCCGGTCGTCTTTTTTCTTCTCGAAAAGCACTTTCGGCGAACTTTCGGTTCTTGAGGGGATGCGAAATCGCGCGAAAAAAGCCCCGGAAGTGATCCGGGGCTTTCGTGATCTTACGGTGTAGCCGGTGTTGCAGGATCTGCCGCTGGCGGTGTGGTTTCAGCCGGTGCCGCAGGAGTCGTTTCTGCAGGTGCTGCCGGAGTTGTGTCCGCAGGTGCCGCGGGCGTGGTGTCAGCCGGAGCTGCAGGTGTCGTATCTGCAGGAGCTGCCGTGTCGGCCGGCGGCGTTCCTGTATCCGCCGGCGGTGCCGCCGTATCTGTCGGAGTCGTATCTACCGCGCCCGTATTCGGATCAACGGTACCGCCGCTTCCGCCTGTACCTACGTTAATGACGGCATTTCTGCACGGATAGTGGCTGGAGAAATACGGATCTCTCTTGATCTCGTTACCATCCTTGTCGTACCAGACCTTATAGGACTTATAGTCATATCCTGTTCGGCCGGATGTGGTCTTCTTCTGTTGACCTGCAGGAAGGCTCGGATCGTTGACATATGTCGTTGACGGAGAGATCGTTCTTACGTGCTCACCGACAAGCTCGATATACTGGCCGTCCGGAAGGAGTCTTCCGAAGATCTCAACGGTAACGTGCAGGTCCGCGTAATAAGCGTGGATCGCGATCGGATAATCCGTGTTGTTCGTAAAGCGGAAGTTCGGGCTGTACCAGGTAACCGTCGCGTCAGTTCCCTTATCTACATATGTACTCGGAATCGAGTGGTTCTTTCTTTCATCGACCTGAAGATCTGCCTTGGTAACGCTCTGGTAGAGCATCGTGTTGGCCTGGCAGATACCGCCGCCAAGCTCGTCTCTCATGCTTCCGTTATAGATACCGTGAGCCATCTTATAGCCCTTTTCGGAAGTTCTCTGACCGATGAAGTTATTGAAGTTGAACTGTTCGCCCGGCTGGAGCACGAGACCGTCGATCGCCTCGCAGACCAGACGGATGTTGGTGTTACGGTTATCGTTATCCGTTGTTTCGGAGGTTGTCGAGGAGACTTTACCGAGAATAGCTCGAAGATCGTCCGCGGATGTTTCCGGTTTTGCGACCTCGGCAGATACGTCGATGACGCAGGTAAATTCGTTATTCTCGAGCTTTTCCTTCATGTCGGAAAGCGCCTTGTCCATATTCATGACGACGCCGTCCTGGGATTCGGAGATAATGAACTCAAGCTTCTCTACATCGAATCCCTCGATAGAAGCTTCCTTTACCTCGGTGTTATGCGGCTCAAGTGCCTGTCTTGCGAGTGTCTCGATCAGATCCTCGTTGACTTCGTACTTGATCTCGAATTCCGCCGGAGTGGTCTTCAGTTCTTCGATCTTGTCGTAACGCTCCTTGACCGCGTCGTCACCGGTAAGTTCACTGGTCCTTCCGTAGTTATAGGCTTCCTCGATCACTTCGTCGATGTTGCTCTTGACCTTAAGTCCGTCGGTATTGACCTTGACGAGTTCGCCGTCGACCTGGAACTGGATATCCAGTACAGGTGCCTGTGAATCGTCCGCATCCCCCGCGAAAAGCGCCTTGACCTCTTCTTTGGTCTTGCCGCCTACGTCGGTGCCGTTGATCTTGATGCCGGAATAAAATGCCGTATCGTCAACGACCTTTTTCATGTTCTCAAGTTCCGAAGGAGATACTTCAGCGGCCTCTACCGCGGAGGTCTCAGATCCGGAAGAAGTGTTGGAACTACTGCTTCCGCCTTTGTTGTTAAGAAAGATAAATGTGCCGATACCGCCCGCGACCAAAACGCCTGCCGCGCCGATACCGATCTTCTTCAGAAGTGATTTCTTCTTTTCGTCCAGTTCGATCTTCATAATTGTCGTCCCCAACCTGTCTTAGTGTTTCCCTTGTGTTCCTTTTTCCCTAACCCGAGTGCTTTTCGAGAGGAAGGCAAAGCCAACGTCTCTTAACGCGCGCGGTCCATAACAAAAGATTACTATACAGGGGGTATCCTTTTCAAGAAGATACTATTACCATTCGATAACGAAATCGGACCAGTTTTTACAGGGATTGGTCAACGGTCTGGATTATCTCTCGAAGAAACCTTCGAGTGGGTCTTGTAGTATTCCTTCTTGTCCTTATACATCAGGTGATCGATCGCCGAAATGACGTCGTCATCCTCGCCCGTATGCGTGAAGATGTCGCCGCCGATCGCCGCGGAAAGCTTATAGGGCTTGCCGGATGTCTCGTTGTACTTTTCGACCGCGGTCAGGATCGCGTCTCTGTAACGGTCGATGTTGTCTTCCTTGAAACGGCGGATGATGATGATGAACTCATCTCC
>JAFZWA010000014.1 GCA_017617525.1 Clostridiales bacterium | reverse complement strand
TCGGAGGTTTTTGGGAAATGACATTGATCAAGAGCCACACATGTACCAAATGCGGCGGTGCTTTGACCGTCCATAACGATCGTCAGCAGTACGAATGCCCGTATTGCAGCGTTTTTTACGATTATGAGTATTTCCGCTCCCAGGATATCCTGGATCAGGCGGCCTCTTCGCTGAAAGTCCTTCAATTTGATTCCGCAAAGGAAAAGTACGATTTTCTTCTTCAGAAGGAACCGCACAATTTTGTCGCGCTTCAGGGAAAGATCTTAAGTGAATCCAAGATCAACCGTCCATCCGAGCTTTTAAAGATCGCGCGTGTCGCGCAGATCAGCCCGGAGACTATTTCCGATGCCGCGGGAAAAGCACTTCCCGAGAACAAGCCCTATTTTGAGACGCTCATGGAGATGAACACCATCGCCAGAGATTACTGCGCAGATGCAAACCCGAAGAAAAAAGTCGAATCGAAAGAGGCTATGGATCTGACCGGCCTTTGCGATATATCCAAGCTCTATGAGGATATGGAAAAGAAGGAGACATTCAAAGAAAAAGTGTCGAACTTCTTCAAGGGAAAAGATCCCGAACTGGAGTTTATCGAAAAGGAGAAAAATGAAAAGGCGGCCGCCAATAAAGCAAAGAGCCCGGCGGCTGTTGAAGCCGCGGAGAAAAAGGCGGTACGTGATCATTTTGTCGAGCTTTCGGTAAAACTGTTTGAACAAGATCCGCAGAACCTTGAAAAACCGGGTATCGCAAGCGGAGACGGCGATGACGAGAAGGAGGATAACGTCACGACGGTAACTCTTCAGAATTCGCAGTGCTGTACCGGATGCGGCGGTGAACTGATCGTCAATCTGAGCAGACAGCTCTATGAATGTCCGTTCTGCGGTCTTACTTTCGACTTCGATTTTATCCGCGACGAGACCGCGGAAAAAGAAGCGGCAGAGGCGCTTTCGAAGAAGCAGTTCATCAAGGCGGACGCGATCTATGCATATATTCTGACGGTCGATCCGTCAAACTTCGAAGCGCTTCGCGGACGTATCCTGTGCGCGGCGAAATGGACGGCGATCCCGACGATCAGTGTGATCGGCCGCATGCGCAAAGTATATCTTCCTTCGATGGAAGCGCGCATCGATGAGGCGATCGAAAGGAGCAAGGAGAGCGACAGACCGTATTTCAAGCAGTTCAAGAGGATCATTCCGCAGGTTAGGATCTACAATCAGAACACAAGTCCCTACGAAAAGAACAGGCAGAACAAGCAGCGCCTCGAAGATGGTCATGAAGAAGTCGGTGATTATATCAAGGATCTGGAAAGAGAACGCAGTCGTGTCCGTTGGAGTAACACTTACGGTAAGAACCTAATCGGAGGGCTGATCAACATGAAAAGGATCCATGATCTGGATGATCAGATCATGGATGCGTATTCGACAAAGGAGATCCTATGGGATCGTCTTGACGAGACAAATGACAAGATCAAAGTCCTTAACGAAAAGGGCAAAGCCGCGGAGCGTCAGATCGGCGCCATCTTAAGAGAACTGGTCGAATGGGAGAAGAATAGAAACTCCCCAAAAGATGTCACGGAGGAACAGGAAAAATGACGTTAATTAAGAGTCACAGTTGTACAAAGTGCGGCGGTGTTCTCATCGTCAATAACGACAAACAGCAGTACGAATGTCCGTATTGCGGTATTTTCTACGATTACGAGTATTTTCGTTCGCGCGATGTCCTCGATCAGGCAGATTCCTCTCTGAAAGTATTGCAGTACACTTCTGCAAAAGAGAAGTATGAGTTCGTTCTTACGAAGGAACCGCACAATTTCCGTGCGCTTATCGGTAAGTTCCTCTGTGATGCGAATATCAGCAAGGTGGAAGAGTTAGGAAAGATCGAGAACTTCCGACGCATCACACCGGCTTCGATCAACGAAAGCGAGGAGAAGGCGCTTCCCGATAATAAGCCGTTCTTTTCTAAACTTCGGATCATGAACGAGTATTCGAAATCGTATATGAACAACCGCCGGAAAATGCAGCCCATCGAGACACTCAATCAGCAGAAAAGTAAGTTGCTGAAGGAGCTTCACGAAAAGGAACAAAAAGGAGAAGTCTATGTCGAATCCGATCCGGCCGGCAAAGTCTTCCTGGGCGGATTCTTCCTGGTGCTTGCCGTAGTGATCGTCATTGTCGGATACAAAGTGGATCCGTTGGACATCGGATACTATAACTACATTCTCGCGGCTGTGTTTATTGCCCTTGGTCTTTGCGCGATCGGCAGCAGAACGGATGGAAAAGAACACTATGAGAGAACACGTGAAGATCTGAAAATGAAGTACAACATCGATACTCTCGGAACCGGAAAACATGTAACTGTTGATGAAGGATCTTATGAGGAACTGAAGGCGAAAAGCAGGTCTATCCAGACAGAATTCCAAAAGCTTTACAAGGAACTTCTCGGACTTCTTCCGGAAGAAAAAAGCAGTACCGGATCGGAGAAAACAGATTCTTCAGAGGTGAATCTTAAGAAGTCCCAATCCTGCGCAAAATGCGGCGGCGAGCTGATCGTCAATCTGGACAGACAGGTGTATGAATGCCCGTTCTGCGGAATGTCCTATGACTTCGATTTCATTCGTGATGATACGGCGGTGGCTGAGGCAAAGGATGCACTTGATCAGTGCCAGTTTGTTGAGGCAGATGCGATCTTTAAGTACATCCTTACCGTTGATCCGAAAAACTTCACCGCGCTTCGTGGGCGTGTCCTTTGTGCAGCGAAATGGAAGAATCTAGAGACGGCTTCAAAAGATATTGTTTCCTCTATGCGAAAAGCACACATCCCGACCGTGAACGAGCGTATCACGGACGCGCTTTCCCATTGTGAACAGGAGGATAGGCCATACTTTGAACTATTCGGAAACGCGATATCGGAATATGAGTCTTACAAGGGAGATATGAATCCGAACAGCCTTGCCAGAAAAGAGCAGAAGCGTTTGGAGAAACTTCAGGAAGAAGCCGAAGACTATCTGATCGTGGCAGATTCCGGAAAAGATGCATGGACCGCGCGAAAAGCCAATAAGCAATTGAAACAGAAAGTCGAAGAAGCATCTTCTGAAGTGAATAAACTTGGCGATCAAGGTGAACACAGTAAAAAGCTGATCGAGAAATACCTGCGGGAGATGGTAAAGATCGAAACCTCCAAGGGCAAAGGAAACCCGATAAATGTTGAAGAAGGAGAATACGAAAAATGACACTGATCAAGAGTCACAGTTGTACAAAGTGCGGCGGTGTTCTCATCGTCAATAACGACAAACAGCAGTACGAATGTCCGTATTGCGGTATTTTCTACGATTACGAGTATTTTCGTTTAAGGGATATTCTGGAACAGGCGGCTGCCTCTCAGAAAGTGCTTCAGTATGATTCCGCAAAAGAGAAGTACGAGTTTATCCTGAAAAAAGACCCGCACAATTTTATCGCGCTTCGCGGTATCCTTCTTTGTGAATCAGGGATCAACCGTCCGGAACTTTTGAGTGATCCGGACAGAACTGTACGTCTTCTTCCCGCGACACTGTTAAGAGTTCAAAAGATGGCTGATCAGGACGGGAAAACATATTTCTACAGGCTCTCTCTTATGAGGGAACTCGCGACGTTCATTCGAGGAAACAAGCAGCAACAGATAAGTCTGGATAAAGGAGCGGTAAAGATCTACTCGAAATTCGCCACGGTTCCCCTGAACAATGCGCAAAGAGCAGGAGAACTCGCAAAGATCAGGTCGAGACTTTCGAAGTTTAACAAGGAATTTGCCAAACTGTATGCACAGCTTCAAGAACTGGAACCGGACGAGGTGAAAGAGGAGACAAAAAGACAGGCTTCCGAAAAGCAAGCAACCTATGGCAACGAAAAGCAGGCGTTCTTGAAGATCGCTCCATCCTGCGCATCCTGCGGCGGAGAAGTGCTCGTGAATCTGAACAGACAGGTATACGAGTGCCCGTTCTGCGGATTGACGTTTGACTTCGATTTCATCCGTGATGAAACGGTGCTTTCTGAGGTGAAAGATGCCTTTGAAAAGCAGCAGTACGTAAAAGCAGACGCTCTTTATGAACACATCCTTGCCGCCGATCCCTCTAACTATGAGGCGCTTCGCGGACGCATCATGTGCTCGACCAAAATACAGGATCTTCAGAGTGTTATGGCAGATCCGGAGAGCTTTGCGCATAAAGTATATATTCCGGCTTTTAAAGAACGCTCTGAAGAGGCGTTTGCTGCCTGTGAAGACTGTGACAGACCGTATTTCGAAGGATTCAAAAATCTCGTGCCGGAAATTGAATCTTTCGCTGTATCTTCCAGTCCGTCGAATGTTCACAGAAGAAAGAAAGACAGTCTGTTCAAGGAACGGAAACATATGGAATGGGAATATGAAAATGCGACGAAAGAATACAAAGTGCTATATGCCAAACAGGGTGGAGATAAATCTATTGGCCCTGGAGAGTTGACGCCGCAGGAAACGGCCAGAATGTATGATCTTGCCGATAAAATAAACAATTTAAGAAGATTGATGGAAGATAATCAAGCTCATCTGTGGCTTGTCGAGGAAGAAGTATCCAAGTTGGATGATTCCAGTGTGTATGCGATCGGTAACATCCGACAGATCGTCGCGAATATGATCCGATTGGAGGCACTAAAAAGCGGGGAAGCAGGATCTATGGATCTGAGCTACTTTCATGATTCTGAATGGGAAGAGGAATGATCAGCTGACAAGTGACGCGACCAGCGCGCACAGCAGGATCGAGACCGGGTAGAAGAGATAGAACAGGCGATAAAACCACTTCGGCTTCTTTCTCTTCTTGCTCGGAAGAAGAAGGCATAAAAGGAATCCCAGAAGTGAAATACCTTCCCATGTGACGATGCCGGTCATGCGGAAATAAAGGTATGTGTAACATGCGGCAAACGCGCAGTAGAAAGTTGTCGCGACAAGGACTCTCGAGTCGATCTTCCAGCGGTGCAGGAAGTAGAACATGATGGTGCACATGACGCTCATCATGGACATCGTAAGCGGCATGAATGTGATCAGGACCATGCAGATCGCAAAAAGCATGATCGCGATGCCGTGAAGCGTGGTCCTCGGCCAGTTCGGGACTTTCATGCCTTTCGGAAGATTGTTGGCTTCGGTGCTGGAGATCACGACACCGTATCTGGTGCTGTGCGACGTCTGATTCGGTTCGAGAAGATTCATCGAGGCGACGCGGTCGCGCGGAAGCGAGACCAGAAGTTCCAGACCGACAAGGAAGGTGAACGCGATCAGCCAGGTGAATACGATATTGAAACGCTCGGGCTCCGGGGAACGGTCCCAGACGAGATACACATAAAGGATCGCGGCCTGCGACAGAAAGGCCGTTAGGGCGACGCGAAGGAAATACTTATAGGTGCTTTTCGTGAGGAAAAAACCGTCAACGAGGGCCCTTGCGAAAAACGGCATTCCGATATATCCGAGGATGGTCAGGGCAAGAATCACGCAGGAGGGCAGGATCCCGTCGAAGAAAACGGCTACCGTTCCGCACAGCATAAGCACATATGCCAATAGATTCTTCACAATTTCACCCCAATTTGTAAAATGAATGCAATGTCGTAGCGTTGAAAGATAAGCACATTTATTGTATCATTAACATGCTTAATTGTGCATCAACAATACGCAGATGCGTATTTTTCTATATATACGAGGTGTAATCATGGGTTTAGGACTTGATATCGGTATCGATCTGGGCACAAGCAGTGTCCTTATTTATGTTCGCGGTAAAGGCGTAGTACTTAAGGAGCCTTCCGTTGTAGCAGTTAATACTAAGACAGGTACGGTTCTCGCGGTAGGTGAGAGCGCCAGCCTGATGCTCGGTAGAACTCCGGGTGTCGTAGAAGCCATCCGTCCGCTTCGTGACGGTGTTATTTCCGACTTTAAGGTAACGGAGGTCATGCTCAAGGCTTTCATCGGCCGTGTATGCCAGGGCATCCGTGCTACATACTTCCGTCCGACGATTGTTGTCTGCGTTCCGTCGGTCATCACTCCGGTTGAGCAGAAGGCCGTTGAGGATGCCTGCCGCCACGCCGGCGCGAAAGACGTATTCCTGATCCGTGAGCCGATCGCTGCCGCAATCGGTGCCGGTATCGATATCACTAAGGCCTGCGGTTCCATGATCGTAGATATCGGAGGCGGTACAACGGATATCGCCGTTATCTCCCTCTGCGAGCCTGTAGTTGACTTCTCTCTGAAGGTTGCGGGCGACAAGTTCGACGAAGCGATCGTTAAGCACGTTCGTCGTAAGCACAACGTACTCATCGGTGAGAAGACTGCTGAAGAATTAAAGATCAACATCGGATGCGCTTATCCGAGAGAAGAAGAAATGACCATGGATGTCCGCGGACGTAACCTCATCACAGGTCTTCCGGCCACCGTTACTGTTTCTTCCACTGAAATGCTCGAAGCTCTTGAAGAGCCGGTAGCCGCTATCTTCGACGCCGTTCACTCCGTACTCGAGAGAACTCCGCCGGAACTGATGGCCGATATCTCCCAGCGTGGTATCGTTATGACCGGTGGCGGCGCGCTCCTTTATGGTCTCGACAGAATGCTCGCTACCAAGATCGGTATCGATGTATGCGTCGCTGAGGACACGGTTTCCTGCGTTGCGATCGGTACAGGTAAGGCGCTCGGCATGATGGATAAGTTCGCGGCTCTCGGCGATACCTGATAAGCAAAAGCGAATTTCGGAAAAGACAAAGTGAGGACTCGTCATCGCGACGAGTCCTTTTTGCGTGGAAGGGAAAACACGGGGAAGGTGACAATCCTGTAAGTTGACAATGTAACGGCGAAACATTTATAATGGCAACAGTTTAAAGATGTGCTGCGTTCCATAGTTTTCCCGTATAGAAAGAGAAAATAGCAGTACAGATGAGGTGTCATTCGTTTCGCATTTAGTAGTTGAATAAGTTTACGCAAGGTAAGGGTGGGGCATAGTATCGCCTTTTCCTGCGGCAGAATGAAAGACGTTTCTAAGTTTTTACATGTGAGGTATATCTGTGGCCCAAGAAGATTTTTTCTCGAAGAGCAAAGAGGCACTTTCGGCGATCGCGCTGGCATTTCAGCTCGTCACACCGGAACAGGCTGAGAGCATGAGCCAAGCTGAACTGGCATCACTCCTCGACCACGAACAAAAGAAATCCGAACAGGCGCAAGACACTAAGGCTTCTGCAAAAGCACCGGCCAAGTCCAAAAAGGCGCCCGCGAAGAAGAAAGCGGAAGAAAAGAAGGAAGATGTTCCTTCTGAAGAAAAAGCTTCCGATGCGCCCGCCAAGCGCACAAAGAAGAAGGCGGAGAAGAAAGAAGAAGCAGTAGAAGAAAAGCCGGCAGAGGAAACAAAGCCGGAAGAAAAGAAGACGGCTTCGAAAGCAAAGACTTCCGATAAGAAAAAGAAGACAAAGAAGGATGCTGAAGAACCGGCTGCCGCAAAGGAAGAGCCGGTAGTTACTGCGGCTTCCGAAGAAGTAAAAGAAGCTCCTTCCGAGGAAAAAAAGGAAGAAACTAAGGATACGAAAAAACGCGGCAAGAAACCGGCGAAGAAGGGCAAGGAAACTTCTGAAGCTGTTGAAGCAGAAGCCGAGCCGAAGCAGGAAGAAGCATCTGAAAACAAAGAGGAAGCTTCCGAAAAGCCTGCCGAAGAAAATGCCGAGAACGCGGAAGCAAAGGCTGAAGCGCCGAAGGAAAATGAGAAGCAGGGCAAGAAGAATAAGAAGAGCCGCCACAGAAGCGTGGAGATCCGTCCGGCAAACGAAGCCACCGCACCTGCAGCAGAAGGCGAAGAGTCTTCCGAAAAGACCGAGCAGGATGGTGAAAACGCCCCTGAGAACAACAAGCCGCAGATCGAGCCCGTCGAGTTCGTCGGTGTTCTTGAGATCGTACAGGATGGCGGTTATGGTTTCGTAAGACGTGAGAACTATCTGCCGTCTCCGCAGGACGTATTTGTTCCGACCAACCTCATCCGAAGATTCGGTCTTCGCATGGGCGACCAGATCCAGGGATTCGCTCTTCCGAAGCGCGGTCAGGACAAGAACCTGGCATTAAGCTACATCACGAAAGTCAACGAAGTCGAGCTCGATAAGATCGGAAGACGTCCGCACTTTGAAAGATTGACGCCGATCTATCCGGACGAGAGATTCCGTCTGGAAACAGGAAAACAGGAATTGAGCACACGTATCATCGACCTCGTTTCTCCGATCGGTAAAGGTCAGCGTGGTATGATCGTATCCCCGCCGAAAGCAGGTAAGACGATCCTTCTGCAGAAGATCGCGAACGCGATCACACAGAACAGCCCGAAGACCAAGCTCATCGTTCTTCTCATCGACGAGCGTCCGGAGGAAGTTACCGACATGCAGCGCTCCATCAAGGGCGAAGTCGTTTACTCGACATTCGATAAGAAGCCGGAGAATCACACAAGAGTCACCGAGCTCGTTCTCGAGCGCGCGATGCGTCTTGTAGAAATGGGCGAGGATGTCGTTATCCTCCTCGACTCCATGACACGTCTGGCTCGTGCTTATAACTTAACGATCACACCGACAGGACGTACGCTTTCCGGTGGTCTGGATCCGGGATCCCTTTATGGTCCGAAGCGTTTCTTCGGTGCCGCGAGAAATATCGAAAACGGTGGATCTTTGACGATCGTAGCGACCTCTCTCATCGAGACCGGTTCCCGAATGGACGAAGTTATCTTCGAGGAATTCAAGGGAACAGGTAACATGGAAGTCTACCTCGACAGAAAGCTCTCCGAGAAGCGTATCTTCCCGGCGATCGACATCAACAAGTCCGGTACGCGTCGTGAGGACCTGCTCATGTCCCAGGAAGAACTCGATGCCGTCTGGACGATCCGAAAAGCATTCTCCCAGATGGAGACCGCTCCGGTCACAGAGACGATCATCAATCTTCTCCTGCGCACCAATTCGAACGATCACTTCATCCGTTCCGTCAAAGTCTCCTTTGCGGATAAGGAAGTCTTCGACGCGATGCGCGGCACGGGCGCGAACGGTTCTGCGAACGGCGGTAACTGAGGCCTTATTCGAAACAAGAAAACAAAAACAGCATCTGAAGTTATCTTCGGATGCTGTTTCTTTTTACTTCGTGAAAAGCACTTTTTCAGAGCTGAATGTTTTTCTTTCTGACATGTTCTTCGATTGCCTTGGCGATGAGCTTATGTCCTTCTTCGTTCGGGTGGATACCGTCGTTACAGAGGTATCTCGAGTAGTTCTTTTTCTCCAGAAAGATCGACGTGATGTCGATGACGGGGACCTGCGTCGCGATCGCGAGCTTAAAGATCTCGATGTTATAGCGCTCGTGCCAGTTCGTGATGAACTGCTGGTCGTTTCGCATCCACTGCATGATGTTCTCGGCATTTAAGCCCTTGGAGATCTGCTTGAAATAGCGTGCGGAATCGATCGGCGGAAGCGAAAGGAGCACAGGTGTTTTGCCGAGCGCTTTGATCTCGTTGATGATGTTCGTATATGTCGAAGTGAAATTACTGATCGTGCTTGACGGAAGGTGGTGACGCGATAGTGCTCATCTTCATAGATGACGCCCTTTAATACGGAATCTCCAAATGCCGCGATCGTTCCCATTTATTCCCTCACTTTCTTTTCCGAAAAAAGAAAGATTATTTACACCCTGAAAAATATAATAATATTATTTTTTGAAAAAGCAAAACAAACATTAGAAAAATGTTTGGGAAACGTGCGTTTTTCTTTGCGAAAAACTCGGTAAATCCATTGTCTTTTTACATGCTGAAATGGTACTATTTTCATGGGTATGATTTTGAAAGGGGGCGGATTTCTTGGACCAGACTGATGGGCAGTTATATATTCGCTTTCTTTCGGACGGGGATATGGAAGCGCTCGGTGCCCTTTTTGAAAAGTACAAGGACACCCTGATACTGTTTATATACGGCATCGTCGGAAATTCCGAGGACGCGGAAGAACTGATGATGGACACGTTCGCGGTCCTGGCTTCCGGAACCGCAAGATATACGGAAAAGAAGGAAGCCTCTTTTAAGACATGGCTTTTCGCGGTAGCGAAGAATCAGGCCCGTCATTTCCTCAGAAAGAAAAGCCGTTATCCCGTTGCCGAGGTCGATGTCGACAGAGATCTGAAAGACGTCGAGGAGCAGCCGGAATCAGTTCTTATCGAAGACGAATCCAAAGTCGAACTTTATAACGCGCTCGAGGAGATCAATCCGGAATACAGACAGGTGCTTTACCTTATGTATTTTGAGGATCTGAAACCCGAGCAGATCAGCCGCGTCATCAAGAAGACCGTGAAACAGACATATAACTTAGCTGCCAGAGGAAAAACCGCACTTCGCAAAGTGCTCGAAAGGATGGGATCTTCGTGGAATACTTGGGATACGTGATCACCGGTATCGTCGCTTTTATACTCGGTGCGCTGACAACTCAGCTTGCGCTTCATTTTCGCAAGGTCAAACAAGAGAGTAAGAAGAAATGAGTGATTCGACTCTCATCGGCGTTATTCTGACGATCGTGCAGGTAATTGTGCTTGTTGCCGTTATCCTGCCTACGGGTCGTTCCATGCTTCGCAGAAATACGACATTGATCGCCGTTTTCTTCTGCTTTGCCATGGGCTGCTATCTTTTCAGTAATCTCTACTGGGTGGCTTATGACTGCTTACGGCCCGATACCCGAATGCCGTTTGCGGTCAACGAGTTTGCGGAATGCGCCATGATCCTCTTTCTTTCGGCGGGACTTGAAAAAGCCCTTCGTGACGAAAAGAAGATCGCGTGGGAGATCATTTTCTCGTTTTTATTCATCGGCGCGCACATCACGCTTTGGATCTTCTGGAGTGGTGAATGGGTGCAGGATATCGTTTTCGGTATCCCGTATATTTTCTATCTCTGGCTTCTTATCCGAGGGATCCGAAGCAGGAATATCCTTCCGAAAAGAGAACAGATCTGTATCGTACTTATCCATCTCACGGTCCTTGTTCTGGAGTTTATCGCTCTGTTCTCTGAAGAACTGAATGACGCGACTTATATTCCGATCGTGGTCCTGACGTTTGCGGGACTGATCTGGCTTATGATCCGAAGCATCAAGGACAAAGATGTGTTTACCACATACGCGTTTTTCATGTTTTCGGTCCTGGCGATGTATTCATTCGGCGATTTATTCTACGACGTGGCGATGGTCGCCAACACGGTCGCCATTCCGCTTATGTACTTATCACTGAAGAAAGAGAGGGATAAAGAGAGATGATCTATGCTGAAAATGTTCTGATCTGTATCGCTGTTCCTCTGGTGATCTCGCTTCTTTTTACCAAGAGAAGCACGCGCCGCTTCATCGTATCTTTCATGACGGGCATGATCGTCTGCCTGCTTTCCGCTTACATTAGCGGATATCTGGCCATTTCGACCGGATACGGTACGGAAGATACTTCGATCTTTTTGTCCCCGATCGTCGAAGAGATCATGAAGTTCCTTCCTGTCCTTTTCTGTTTCTTTGTATTCGAGCCATCCCCTGAGGATCTGAAACCGACCGCGGTAGGCGTCGGCGCCGGATTCGCGACATTTGAGAACTGCTGCTTTATCCTTTCTTCGGGCGCGTCCCATCTGGGCTTCGTCATGATCCGAGGACTCGCCGTCGGCGTCATGCACCTGGTCACGATGATGGCGTTCATCCTGGGACTTCGCCTTCTGAAGGATTATAAGGTCATCTCGTTTGCCGGAATCATCGGGGCGCTGTCGATGGCGATGACGTTCCATGGTCTTTATAATCTTCTGGTCTCCGAATCGGGGATCTCTTCATATATCGGATACGCGCTGCCGATGCTTTTCGCGCTGCTCCTTTATCTGATCGATTATAAGCCGTTTTCAGGTGATGACGAAGAAATAGTATAATGGAAGAAAAATTTTTGAAAAAGAGTGAGTAAAAATATAAAATCTGCTATTAAGTAGATGAAAGGAAATGAGAATAGGGAGTCGGATATGAAGTACACTACCGAAGAAGCTTTGCGAGAGATTCAGATCCGCGGTAACAAGATCCGCCGTAAACATCAGCGGAGGGTTACCCGTATCTTGGGCGTTTCAACGGCGCTGTCGTTTGTCGCGCTCTTTGTAGTGATCAGTGCTTTTTCGGGTTCTCTCGTATCCGTGGAGGAGACTTCCTATGGTTCATTTATCCTCTCCAAGGAGGCCGGAGGGTTTGTCCTTGCAGCCGTACTGGGCTTTATTGTCGGTGTCGTTTTTACCTTCGTTGTTCGCCACTTCAAAGACAAGAAGACATGATCTAAAGCTCAAAAAACACGGCTTGCCGGCATAAGCATCTACTCCCTTTTTCAGGATGCACAGTGTCAGTAAAAGTTACGGGGCGTCACCAGAGGAGGATGACGCCCTTAACTTTTGTCCAAAAGCGCATTTAATAATCGTTTAAGGATTTCCCGTTTTCCGGGTGTTATTCTTGAGACAAGAAACAGAGAAAAACACATTTTAAGACGGAGGACACGAACATGAAGGATTATGACATCAAGATCAAGAAGGCATCTGAAGTAACACTTTACGCGACAGATAATGACACCATCGTAGTACCTTCGAAGGTGAAGTTTGATACAGACCGCGATCAGGCGGATATCGATATCGAAGGTGTGGAAAAAGCACTGGTCGGCATCCCTCCGATGGCCGGAAACATCGAGGTGTTTATTGAGAATACGACACTCAACCTCAAGGGTCTCTCCTTTGAAAGACTGGAGATCGACGCAGAAGGTAGAATCACCATTATTGCAGACAGGATCGACGGAAATATCGACATCAACATGTTAAAGGGTGAAGCAGAACTGATCGTTCCGGAGGGCTTTGTATTCAATACCCGCTGCGAAGGAAAGAATAACGAGATCCGATGCGGTCTTCCTACCGATCCAAACGCGAAGAATACGATTGAACTGAACGGAAAGAACAGCATTCTTACGATCCGCGTGTGATATACTTGACCTTGAGAGTATATTGCCTCATAGATTCTCTGAATCGTCCGGTTAGAAAAGGATTCACAGTTGTCGAATGGGGCGGAACACAGAAAAAGAATTGACATAAATAACGAAACTCGAAAAAAAACGAACCGCATCAGAGTCTAATTATCAAGAAGTGCGATCCGGAGGTATTGGGTTATGAAAAAAAGAGTTGCGTGTTTACTTGTGCTGTCCATGATTCTCGGTCTTTCCGGCTGTAAGTCGAAGACGGAAGAAACGACGAAGGAAACGGAGGTGCCGACTTCAACGGAGACGTCGGCGACTGAGACGGAGCCAAGCGAATCGGAAACAGAAACGGAAACTACTGTATCAGAAGAGACTTCGACCACCTGGGAAACGTTTGAAACAGAGCCGCCATATAACGGAACGGCGCTGGATGTGTATCCGTTGCTCGAAGATCCTTCTGAGCCAAAGGGATTGGGAAACGTCAGTTTCAAAAGAAACCTGAAGAATCTTGATATTGAAACTTCTGCGGTCTCGGACTGGTTTAAGGAAACCGGGTGGGACTACAACAGAATGGAAATGATATGTGAATCCCTGAGGATCAAGACTTCCGGCTATGAGAAGTTAAATGATGAACTCGACGCGATCTTCGCCCCTCTCGAAGAAAAGGCCAAGACGCAGTATTCCGAAGAGAAGGAAATATGTCTTAAACAGCTGGCCGAAAAGAAGGGCGATTATTACGAGCGTTTAAAGGATTGGAAAGATTTACTCCACATTGGGGTAGAGACAAAAGTGCTCCGAGCGGATGATTATATCGTCTCTTTTATGACGGAAGAGACATGGCGCGAACACAGTGAGCTGATCAAGGGATACAATTACCGATCTAAGGATGCAACCCCGATCACTTTCGATGATGTTGTCAAGGACAGAGCCGCACTCTGCTCGTATTATCTGACAGTTTTTGATTATGACAATCTATATGACGATTTCAAGGAGAGCGCGGATGAGATCCTCGGACAGATCATGGACGGAACCGTTGCTTTTGGCCTTTCCTATGAGGGGATCTGTCTTCCGAACTGTTCGGAATGGTCTGCGCCGGTGCATCTTTCTGCGATGAAGCATCCTGAGATCTTCGATCTTTCCTACTTTGGGAATACCCCCAAATACTATATGATCCTGATGCAGGAAGATACCGTTTTCTGGGATGTTACCGGTGACGGACAGGCGGATGTATTGTCTTTTGATATTGAAAGAGAGGAAGGATGTTCATGGGTCGAGACGATTTCTGTCACGATCAACGGGAAGAAATCCGCGGATATTGATCTGAAAGATACAATGGTATGGTATGATGATGCGTATCTGGCACGGACGGATACGGGTATATATCTGATCATTAATTTGTCGGATGAGTATAACGGTGTTTATATCGAAGTATATAAGATCAAGGATGATCTGACCCTAGAGAAAGTGTCTTCAGATTCGGGCTTTTTTACTGAGTCGATCAGTGCCGAGGGAAATACCTATGATCCGTCAGACATTCTCATATACGATCCGAGTAACGGCGGACCGATCGGCTCATCGCCGTACTATAACTTCTATACCATGATCGGAGAAAACGGTGGTTTTAAGGCGAAAGATGACTTATATCGGAAGACCGCCTATCTGGTCACGCAAGAAGAATTCTCCTGTACCATAATCAAAAAAGACGGAACGGTCGTGAAGGACTTTAAGGTTCCTGTAGGTACGGCGGTCCGGGAGATCGGATTTTCAAAGAAAGATCTGTACGCGAAGCTTGAGACCCTTGAAACAGACGAGAGTGAATCTTACATCATTTCGCTGCCGGTTCAAAAGTGTGAGGAACGTGATTATGCATGGTACAACTTGGAACAGCCTTACCATCACGGCCTCTTTGAAGGTGTGACGATCTACGGCTGAGAAAGATCACTTTTTATCGATACGGTGAAGCTGTGGTCTTACGGTGAACTCCGTGATGACCATATGCGGATCAGCTGACAGAATATAGCGCACGGCATCGGCCACGTCCTGTGGAACGAGTCGTGCGTTTTCTTCTTTCGATGCCTCGAAATCCGCGTTTCTGTATAGGTTCGTATCCGTCATGTCCGGAAGGATCGTGGTGACCTTCACACCGTGTTTTCTTACTTCATCAAAGAGACTTTTGCCGAAACTGAGAAGACCTGCCTTTGTCGCACCGTAAGCAGCTCCGTGAGGGTTGCTCTGGTTGGCTGTGACGGAAGCGATGTTGAGGATCGTGCCTTTACTTTCCTTCAGTTTCTTAAGAAGGATATTCGAGAGAAGAAGTGGAGCTTCGAGATTCGTTCTGACGAGCTCGGAGATATTCTCAGGCTTGATCTCATCGTGAAGTCCGTAGAAGCCGACTCCCGCGCAGTTTACGAGAAGATCGATCGTCTTTCCCTTTGAGATGCCCCGGATCGTCGGCTCGATCTTGGATGTCTCGAGCAGGTCAAATTCGACTTTGTGAAAAGATACATGCTCATCTATATTCCCGGAGTGGCTGAAATCACGGCCGATTCCGTAGACTTCATAGTCCATATTGAGGAGAGTCTCACAGATGGCTTTTCCGATTCCGGAAGAAGCTCCGGTGACGATGGCGGTCTTTGTCATTTCTTTTCCCTTTCCCGATTTACCATTTGATCTCTTTGTCCAGGATCATCGCGCTATTGCCCATAAGCATGACCTGCACTTCGCTGTTGACTTCATAAGGCTTTGTGGTAGTTCCGAGTGGAAGAAGGATGAACTTCTTTCCTTCGGAAGTATCCAGGAGGATCTTTATCTTTTGCGCGTTGACGTTGTTATAGGCAACCGTGTCATCCATATAGCCATACACAACGCCTGTACGGACGACACCGTTCTTTTTGACCGATAGGTGGCGGAAGTAAGCACGGATTCCGACGATGATGGAGATGACACCGATCAGAATGAACGGAATGAAGAAGAGTATAATATACCAGGGTGCAAATCCGGTTGCCAGAAAGATGATCAACATGGGAAGAGAAACACCCAGGAAGATGCCTCCGAACATAAAGGGGAATCCGATGTTCCAGAAACCGAGCTTGCCGTTTTTGCACTCAACAAGAGGATACTCGGGAGTCAGATCTCCGGTCGCGACTTCACCGATATATGTGCCGCAGAACTGGCAGACTTCGGAGAGAAGCCGCGCGCCACACTTGGGGCAGTTTCTTACCTCTTCCGGTCTCTTCAGATGTGGATTGTTGATACGTATATCGTTCATTTTCAGTTCCTCCTTTATTGTTTGCCATCACTTTCGATTCTATAGATCTTTCCTTCAGATATCAAGGTTTGTAACAGTGTTACAAGGGTATTTTCCATCTCGTTTTTAATGTTTTCCGGGTACTGCATGTAGCCTTTGACGTTTTCGTAAGGGAACTGGCAGATCGAAGAGCCCGGGAAGTCTTTTCGGATCTTCTTGATGTACTCGGAAGAGATACGGAAAGAACCGACACTGACATCCTTTAATTGACGTACGTCGATACTTTTTTTGACTTCAGAAAACATTGACGCATATAAATCATTCCAGTTTTTGACGTAGATCAGCGGGTCAAAACAGAGTCTTACCGGAAACCCTTTTTCCATGGCGCAGGATGCCGCGGATAATCTTTCAGAAAGGGAAGCGGTCTTCTTTTCGTACTTGTCGATGATCTCCTGCGGAGAAAGCGTGTACGCGAAGATCACACGGTCACAAGGAGCGATCTTATCGAAAAGATCCTTTCGGAAGGATTTGGTACGGATCTCGATGGTGAGATCTTCGTGTGCCTTTGTAAACTCTGCCCAGCGGGAAACAAATCCCGTGATGTTCTCCAGCGCCATAAGGTCGGTATCAAAAGAAACGCAGAGATATACGGGATGCTCTTTTAAAAGATCTTCGACCTCGGCGAAGGTGTCTTCGATATTGACGAAAACTACGACGTTACCTGAGCCGTACATGCCGCGAAGGTAGCAGTATTCACAGTCGAAGATGCAGTTTCTCGCGCAGGAAGTGTAGTAAAAGTGGTCATATCCGAAATCCTGGCAGACCGGAGCGCCCTTAAAGACGGACGATCCGGTGTTCTTGGCAAGGATCAGCATCGGAGCTGTTTTTTGATGGTAAAAGCTCTGGCGTGGACGGTTGAAGACGTCCTTATAGTGGGAGATCGGGATGACGACCGATCTCTTGTAGCGGGACAGGATGCTCTTGGTCAGATCACTGTCCATTACCTTTTCTTCGACATAGATATGCGAGAAGGGAAAGTTAAATGAGCCTTTGTCGGATGACATCGATGACCTCCTTTCCCTCGCGCTTGGAGTTTACGGGAAAAAGTCCCTCATTTTCCATATCGGAAAGGATCTTTTCCATATCGATGCCTTCGGCTTTTGCGTAGCGGAACAGCTGGCGCAGCTCATGACGCATGGTCTCGCTGGCCTTTAAGTTCAGGAACGTGTTGATGAAAAGATCTTCGTCGATGGCATAATCGTCTTCAACGATCGTCTTCAGATGATCCAGGACGGATAGCACCTTGGGAACCTGCTTTTCTGCGCCCTCCTGGAGCATGGCTGATGTGATCTTCTTCGGATCGTCTGTACCGGAATCGGAAACGTATTTCAAAAAGACCATGCGGTGAGGAGGAATAAAACGCGACGCCGCAAGGAATACCGCGGAGGCCTCCATCTCGTATAGAACGTTCGGGTCTGCCAGGGAAGCGACGACCTTGTTGACCGTGACAAGTGCTTTTTCCGAAGAAGCGGGAAGACCGCAGGCGGAAAGATCGTAGAGCATGTCGGGATAAAAGCTTCTTTCGGTCGCTTCGTCGGTGATCTTGTTGATCAGATGAAAGCCCGGCTCTTTTCCGGCGCAGGAACCGAAGTTGATCAGAAAATCCTTCTCGGGAGAAAAGCCGAAACGCGTCAGAAGATAGGTCGTCGCGGACGCGGCGAGCACGGTGCCCATGCCGGAGACCGTAAGAACCACGGAACTGTCTTCTGCAAAGAACGTGTCATACGGACACCCGAAAGTATCCTTTCGAAGAGAAAGGGCGGAGATCAGAGGTTTGGCCTCACATGAAAGAGCACAGACGATAAAGAGCATATGCTTATAATTCTACTTTCCCGGCTTCGAGTTAAATGCCGCCGCTGCAACTAACGCGACCGGAGCGCCGATGGCAATCGTCGCGGCGGGTCCTGAATCCATACCATATCCATATGCCAGAATCATGAACAGGATCAGCGGTACGGCGGACAGGAATGACGCTACGATGATGACGATGGAAAGCGTGTTTTCAAGATAGACCGCGTACGAGCAGCCTGCCGCAAGCGCAAGGCAGATGGGGATGATCGCCCAGATCGGCACAGGCGTCTTCTCATAAAGAAGGACACCGAGAACGATCGGGATGACCAGACCGATCGCGATGGCGATCGGGATCTGTTTCTTTTTGTCTTTTACCGCGAGGACCTTACAGTCTTCGATGAGTTTACTTGAGTCACGGAAATTCGGGATCCTTTCGAATTCAGAAAGGGCCTGGCGATAGTTCTTTTTCTCCATGTGGGAAACGGCAACTGCGTAGTGACGGAGATCTTCGGTCTCCTTGATGCCGTCTTTACAAGCCTTAAGAAGTTCGGCGGAAACGGGATCCGGGTGTAAGCATTCCGTAGATGCCTGATGAAGAAGAAGCTTTGCCTGAGAGATCTTGGTCACGTCCGGCTTTTCATCCATGAGGCATCTTGCCTGCTTGATCTTTTCGACCGTGGAAGCGTGCGACGCGTAGTCCGGAAGCATTTCCTGCATCGGCCATTTGTTGCCGCAGTTCGCGCAGACACAAGACGCGGAAAGATAGTCGTTTCGGATCTCTCCGCCACAGACTCTGCACCTTCTGTTGATCAGCTTTTCGCCGTTTTCTGACATGTCTAATTCCCATCCCCGATTTCTAAAATGTCTTTCATATTTTATCATATAATCGTGAGGTTCGTATTGCTTTGACGCTAAGGTATTCAAGAAGGCGGATTTACGTTATAATTTTCGCAGTGGGACAAAGCACATGCAGGTGCAAAGGAACGGGTAAAGCAGGGAGCCGGCTTGTGTCGTGCCGGGACGAATTTAGGAGTAGACCATGAAGATTGCCGCATATCAGTTTCCCGTTTGTGGTGATGTCGAAAAGAACTGCGATCACATCCTTCGCGCGATCGAACGCGCGGCAAAAGGCGGGGTGCGGCTTTTAGTGTGCCCGGAATGCTCCGTGACAGGGTACCCTCCGAGAGACATCGACTCCGTACATAAGATCAATTTTGATGCCGTGGAAAAAGCACATCAGGCGATCGCCGAGGCGGCCTGGTGCCACGATATCTATGTCCTGATCGGAACGATCGTCAAAGAAGAATGCACGGTGTGGGACGCGCCTCTCATGGGCGATGCTCCGGCCACCGAGAATATGTTCTATAACACAGCTTTGGTATTTACTCCGCAGGGTCAGGTGGAACGCTACAGCAAGCGAGCTCTCTGGGGCTGGGACGCGGAGAATTTCTCGGCAGGTGAGGAACCCGGTATCTTTGATGTAGACGGCATCCGAGTCGGAGTGCGCATCTGTTTTGAAGTGCGATTCCCGGAGTATTTCCGTGAGCTTTATAAAGGAAAAACGAATCTGAACATCATCTTGTTCTATGACGTGACTGACCGTGAGGATCCGGACAGATATAACCTGATCCGCGGGCATATCCGTACCCGCGCGGTAGAAAACGTGACCTATACGCTTACATGCAATACGACATTCCCGCATCAGACGGCGCCGACGGCGCTTTATGACCGTTCGGGAAGAACACTGGTCGAGGTAAAACCCGGCCAGGAGGCGATCCTTGTTTATGATCTCAAGGGCAGCGAGCCGGATTTCGGCGAAAAGGGCAGGATCTCTTTTTCCGAAAAGCTGATCTCGGGGAAAGGAGAGAGTCATGTTTTCTGATCCGAAGGTGAGAAAAGCATATATCTGGACGATCTTTGCCTTCTGGGTAGGTTTTGTCATCTTCTCCGTCGTGATCAGTGCGCAGAAGATGCTTTCTATGAATCAGCATTACCGCGAACAAGCCGAAATAATGTCGACTGCAAAGCCGGTAAAAGAACACAACCTTGCTGTCAATGATGTGCTCGATTCCATTGAAGAGTATTCCGATTCTTTTGATGCCGATTCGCATAAGATTACCGATCCTGCCGATGAGACGGATTCTCAGACAGAGAAGCGGGAAGTGACTCCGTATCAGGAAAGCCCGGGACCGCTTATCTTCTATATCGTCTTATGTGTGCTTTTCACGATTCCGCTTGTAAGGCTTGCGATTCATGACAAACTCCTGAAGCTTTTTGTCTGGGAGTTGATCCTCGTGCTGATACAACTGATCGTCCTGAATGTCGTGGTGCTTTCTGCGTACACATACATTATCCACTGACGGCGGTCGTGGCTCACGTTGATTTTTCCTATATAAAGTTGTTATAATCATTAAATGCATTCAGCAAAAGAAGGAGGCGCATATAATTATGTGCAATAAAGAAAAGTTTTACATCACGACCCCGATCTATTACCCGTCCGGCAATCCGCATGTTGGTCATTGCTACACAACACTTGCTTGCGACGTGGTCTCCAGATATAAGCGAATGCAGGGCTACGATGTCATGTTCTTAACGGGAACCGATGAGCACGGCCAGAAGATCGAGAAGAAGGCACAGGAAGCAGGCGTTACACCGCAAGCTTATGTTGACGAGATCGTCGCTAACTTCAAAAAACTCTGGGAGCGCCTCGACATCACATACGACCGTTTCATCAGAACAACAGACCCGTACCACGTTGAGTCCGTTCAGAAGATCTTCAAGGATCTTTACGACAAGGGATATATCTATAAGAGCAAATACGTCGGCAAGTACTGCACACCGTGTGAGTCTTTCTGGACAGAGAGCCAGCTCAAAGACGGCAAGTGCCCGGACTGCGGACGTGAAGTCGTAGACGCGGAAGAAGAGGCTTACTTCTTTAAGCTTTCCGAGTTCTCCGATAAGCTCGAAGCACTGCTTCTTGACGAGGAGAGAAACTTCCTCGAGCCGAAGTCCCGTGTCAACGAGATGATCAACAACTTCATCAAGCCGGGCCTTGAGGACCTGTGCGTTTCCAGAACGAGCTTTAAGTGGGGTATTCCGGTATCCTTCGATGAGAAGCACGTCGTATACGTATGGATCGACGCTCTTTCCAACTATATCACGGCACTTGGTTACGGTAACTCGACGTATAACGATTTCGAAAAGTACTGGCCGGCGGACATCCATGTCATGGCCAAAGAGATCATCCGTTTCCACTCTCTCATCTGGCCGGCAATGCTGATGGCTCTGGATATTCCGCTTCCGAAGCATATCTACGGTCACGGCTGGATCACATTCGGCGGCGCGAAGATGGGTAAGTCCACAGGTAACGTCATCGATCCGTTTATCCTTGCTGACCGCTACGGTGTAGATGCCGTCCGTTATCATCTCCTCCGCGAGATGCCTTTCGGCGCGGACTGCCCGTTCTCCAATGAGCAGATGGTTCAGAGGATCAACAATGACCTCGCGAACGACCTCGGAAACCTCGTTTCCAGAACTGTCGCGATGGCGATCAAGTATTTCGACGGAACGCTTCCGGAAGACCGCGAGTCCGATCCGCTCGATGATGAGCTCATTTCGATGACAAAAGCACTGAAGCCGTTCGTTGAGCAGAACTACGGCGACCTGCATATCGCAAACGCACTGGCCGAGATCTTCAAGGTCATCGCCCGCGCGAACAAGTACATCGACGAGACCGCTCCGTGGGTACTCGCTAAGGACGAGAGCAAGAAGGCCAGACTGGCGACAGTTCTTTATAACCTTCTCGACACAGTTCGTGTCTGCTCGATCCTTCTGAATCCTGTAATGCCGAATTCCTGCCCGGAGATCTGGAAGCAGATCGGCGCTGCGGAAGATCAGACCACATGGGAAAAGTCCGGCGAGATCGGCGCTCTTTCCAAGAATGTAACCGTACAAAAGGGAGAAGTGCTTTTCCCGCGTCTTGATATGGAAAAAGAGATGGAAGAACTTTCCAAGATCTCCGAAGCGGCTCTTGAGGCAGCAAAGGGCAAGGTTCTCGAGCATAAGGACGAGATCGTTTACGACGATTTTGCCAAGCTCGAGCTTCGCGCGGCAAAGGTCCTCGAGTGTGAGAAGGTACCGAAGGCAGATAAGCTCCTTCGCATGCAGCTGGATGTCGGCGACAGAAAGATGCAGGTACTTTCCGGTATCGCGCAGTACTATACTCCGGAAGAGATGGTCGGCAAGATGGTCGTTTGGGTTGCCAATCTCGCGCCGAGAAAGCTTCGCGGATTTGACTCTTACGGCATGATCCTCTGTGCCGAAAAACCGAACGGCGATTACGCGCTTCTGTCGGTACCGGAGGGCGTAGAACCGGGCGCGGAGGTGTCCTGATCGATGGAGATTTTTGACACGCATGCTCATCTGAACTGGCGTGAAGAATATAAAGACGACATCGATGCTGTACTTGAAAATGCGAAAAACGCGGGTGTAACGCATATCCTTCTGGCGAGCTCGGAGCTCCATGACAGTAAGATCAATATGGATCTTCGTGAGGCGAAGAAGGACTGCGGCGTCAAGCTCTCCTGTGCGGTGGGCGTGCATCCGGAAGTGGCCACGACCTTTGACGACGAGTCGAAGTGGCAGATGGAGCAGTGGCTCAAGAAAAAGGATGAACTGGGGATCGTCGCGGTCGGTGAGATCGGCATGGATTACCATTACGACGACGCGTCTCCGGCGGCCGAAGCCATGGCGTTCATCTATCAGATGGGACTTGCCTACAGATACGATCTGCCGGCGATCATCCACGAAAGAGATGCCTGCGAAGACACGCTTTTCATCCTCAAGTCTCTTTCCGAGCAGAAGCTCCTTCGTGAGACACCGGGTGTACTGCATTGCTTCTCCGGATCTGTCGAGACCGCCAAGATCCTTCTGGATATGGGCTTTTACCTCGGCTTCGACGGACCGATCACGTTTAAGAATGCTCGAAAAGCACCGGACGTCATCCGTATGTGCCCGCTCGACCGACTTCTGGTCGAAACGGACTCGCCGTATATGACACCGGTACCGTTCAGAGGACATAGAAATGAACCGGCTTACGTTAAGTATGTAGTGGAGGAGATGGCGCGCCTTAAAGAGATCTCTGTCGAAGAAATGGCAAGGATCACGACCGAGAACGCGCAGCGTCTTTTCGGAAAGGATACATGATGAAAAACAATAAAATGGTCATCGCTCTTATCGTGCTTTTAGTGATCCTCGGAGGCGTTCTCGCTTTCTTCTTCATCCGCGACAGAAAGATGGCGGTCATCGAAAGAAAGACAGGTATCGATATCCCGAGTTACTGCGACCTGAAAGAGTATGTCGCTTACGGCTCTCTTTTCAACAGAACGGGATTTGAGGCGAAGTTCGGAGTCGACACCGCCGATCACATCAACGAGCTGATCGTACTGATGAACAATACTCTCGGAGATGACTACCACGAGATCGAGCTGAAGGACTATAACATCGAGAAGTATTCTCTTTTCTCCGGACAGAAGCTCGTCCCGGATCCGTCCGCTACATCCTGGGTCATCGTAGGTTATTGTAAGAGCGGTACCCTGGTCGTTTTCATGGACATCGAGAATGATTCTGAGCTCGATATGTACATGTACTATAACGAGTAAGTAGCAATGGTAGAAAAATATTGTTGAAAATTATACCGTGAGTATACTGACAAATGAAAATCATAGTGCTAAAGTAATGTATATCGAAAGATAAACACACTAAATTCTAAAGAAAGGAGCGTTTCGCAAATGAGAATCAACATTACAAACTGGACAACAGCCTATATGACATCAGCCACAGCCACAGTCGCCGTCATTAAGACACGCGATGCAAAACATTGTCTGCGAATGAATAATTATGGAAAAGCACTTGTGAAACGCTTTGATTGATATGTTTCACAGTATGTTGTAAAACGACGACCGCTTTTCCCTGGGTAACGGAAAAGCGGTTTTTTTAATTTATTTTAATCATAGAATGGGGGAATGACCTATGTTACCAATCATCAACATGGAAGAAACAGGATGTAATATCGTACGACTCCGCGAAGATGCAGGGTTATCCGTACGAGATCTACAGGATATCTTCGGGTTCGCCACACCCCAGGCCATTTACAAGTGGCAAAGAGGACTGACAATGCCGACGATCGACAACCTGGTCGTACTCTCTATGACGTTCAGAGTTCCGATCGAAAGGATCCTGGTTGTAGATCAGGTTTCTTAACATAAAATATTAAATCGTGAAAAACAATACTTTCTCGTGCTGGTCCTCGGGCTTCGCCCTGCGGAGGCACGGAAAGTTATCCTGAAATGTGATTTGAGTTTGAAAAGTGTATTCCGGATGCCGGGTGCTGTTTTTGGGAAAAGAAAACAGTGCGCGGCATTCGACTTCTTATAGACAAAGTACCTGCCCGGTGCTATACTGAATTAAACGAAAATATGTTCGAAAGAGTGTTCGATTTCTATCATGGAAGACGTTAATCAAAAGCGATTTGTCATACATTCTCCATATGTTCCCACGGGTGACCAGCCGCAGGCGATCGAGGGTCTTGTAGAGGGCCTGAATGCCGGCATGCGCGGGCAGACGCTTCTCGGTGTTACCGGTTCCGGTAAGACCTTCACCATGGCGAACATCATCGAGAAGACCCAGCGCCCGACACTGGTCATCGCGCCGAATAAGACCCTGGCCGCGCAGCTGGCCGCGGAGTTTAAGGCGTTCTTCCCGGAAAACGCGGTGGAATTCTTCGTATCCTACTACGATTACTACCAGCCGGAAGCGTATATCGCTTCGACGGATACATATATCGAAAAGGACTGTGATATCAACGATGAGATCGACCGTATGCGTCACAGCGCGACGAGCGCGCTTCTTGAAAGAAGAGATGTCATCGTTGTTGCTTCCGTATCCTGCATCTACGGTCTCGGTGACCCTTCCGACTATAAGGACTTGATGATCAATCTCCGCCAGGGCATGATCTGTTCCCGTGACGCGGTCATCCGAAAGCTCATCGACCTTCAGTACGTACGAAACGACTTTGAGATCACGCGAGGTGCTTTTCGCGTAAAAGGCGACACACTCGATATCTTCCCGCCGTCTTCCGAGGAACTCCTGACGAGAGTTACTTTCTTCGGAGATGAGATCGAGAAGATCACCGAGGTCCACTATATCAGCGGCAAGGTCATGTGGAACCGAAACTATGCCGTGATCTTCCCGGCTTCGCATTACGCGACGACGAAGGAAAAACTCGACCGCGCGCTGGTCACGATCGAGGAGGAGCTCGAAGAAAGACTCGCCGAGCTTCGTGAGCAGGGAAAACTCATTGAGGCTTACCGACTTGAGCAGAAGACCAGATACGATCTGGAGATGCTTTCCGAGACGGGCTTTGTAAAGGGTATCGAGAACTACTCGCGCCACCTGACCCGAAGAAAACCGGGCGAGCCGCCGTATACGCTCATGGACTTTATGCCCGAGGATTATCTTCTCATGATCGATGAGTCGCACGTTACCGTGCCGCAGATCGGCGCGATGTATAACGGCGACCGTTCCAGAAAGACAACGCTCGTGGACTACGGCTTCCGCCTCCCGTCCGCGTTTGATAACCGCCCGCTCAAGTTCGAGGAATTCGAAAAGAAGATGGGCCAGACGATCTTCGTTTCGGCGACGCCGAGTAAGTACGAGGCCGAGCACAGTGAAAAGACCGTTGAGCAGATCATCCGTCCGACGGGACTTCTCGATCCGGAGATCGCGATCCGTCCTGTTGAGGGACAGATGGAAGATATCCTCACCGAGATCCGCGAGACCGTGAAGAAGGGCGAGAGAGCCCTGATCCTGACGCTCACCAAGAAGATGAGTGAGGACCTGACGGGCTTTCTTAAGCAGGAAGAGATCCGCGTGAAATATCTGCACTCGGATATCGATATCGTGGATCGAATGAAGATCCTGCGTGAACTGCGTCAGGGTGAGTTCGACGTTCTCGTCGGCATCAACCTCCTTCGTGAGGGTCTGGATATTCCGGAGGTTTCGCTCCTGATGATCCTCGATGCCGATAAGGAAGGCTTCTTAAGATCGACGAGATCTCTGATCCAGATGATCGGACGTGCCGCTCGAAACGTCAACGGCCGCGTTATCTTCTACGCGGATGACGTGACGGATTCGATGTTCGAGGCGGTTTCCGAAACCAACCGTCGACGTTCGATCCAGATCCAGTATAATAAGGATAACAACATCACACCGAAGAGCGTCAAAAAAGAAGTGCGTGACGTGCTGGCGACGATCGAGGAAGTCAGCCGCGAAGACAAGATCGACATGAAGGATCTGTCGGATCTTGTAAACGAGAAGAAGACGCACATGTCGAAAAAAGAACTGGAGAAGCTGGCAGCTCGCCTCGACAAGGAAATGAAGGCGGCGGCCAAGGAACTCGAGTTCGAAGAGGCGGCAAGGCTTCGTGATCTTCTGGTGATCGTAAAGGGGAAATTAGGAGACGGCTGATAGCTCGCAAAAAGCACTTTGGTACGAAAGACAGATGCTTTTCGTGAAGGAAGAATAAGAGGAAAAACAGATGGCAGAAGAGTCCTTGCAGGGTTTTGTGCACCTGCACCTTCATACCGAATACAGTCTTCTGGATGGTGCGATCCGCATCAAACGTCTGGCTGCCCGTTTGAAAGAACTGGGCATGACTTCCTGTGCCATTACCGACCACGGTACCATGTATGGTACGGTCGAGTTCTATAAGGCCATGACCGCCGAGGGCATTCATCCGATCATCGGATGCGAAGTGTATGTCGCGCCGCGCGGCCGTTTCATGAAAGAGATCGAAGATAGAGGCTACTATCACCTCATTCTCCTTGCCAAAAACGACGAAGGTCTTGTAAACCTGAACCGCCTGGTATCCGCGGGTTTCACCGAAGGCTTCTACTATAAACCTAGGATCGACCATGAGCTTTTGGAGCAGTACTCGGAAGGTCTGATCGCGCTTTCGGCTTGTGTCTCCGGTGAAGTCGCGACACATGTTATCCATGGTGAATTTGATAAGGCAAAAGAGACGGCGCTCTGGTACGACCGCGTGTTCGGACGAGGCAATTACTACCTCGAGATCCAGAGTAATCAGCTGACTGAGCAGGCTCGAGTCAACCAGCATCTCATCATGCTCAGTAACGAGACGGGCATTCCGCTTGTCGCGACAAATGACTGCCACTACATGTACAAAGAAGACAGCAAGGCTCACGAGGTCCTTCTTTGCATGCAGACCGGTAAGAGTATGAGCGATCCGGATCACATGAGGATGCCGACGGATGATTTCTACATCAAGTCGGAAGAGGAGATGCGAGAGTATTTCTCCTCCGTTCCTTCCGCGATCGAGAACACAACGAAGATCGCGAGCATGTGCCATGCCGGATATACATTCGACCAGATCCATCTTCCCGCGTTCGACGTTCCGCTCGAGTTCGCGGACGCCGAAGAATATCTCCGTCACCTTTGCTCGGAAGGTCTGAAGAACCGCCTTTCCTGGTGCTCGGATCCCGAGGAGATCGAGAAGTACCATAAGCGTGCCGAATACGAGATGTCTGTTATCACGTCGATGGGATATACCGATTACTATCTCATCGTATGGGACTTTATTCACTACGCCAAAGAGAATCACATCATGGTCGGTCCGGGCCGTGGTTCCGGCGCGGGATCTCTTGTCGCGTATGCACTTCAGATCACGAATATCGACCCGATCAAATACGGTCTTATCTTCGAGCGTTTCCTGAATAACGAACGTGTCAGCATGCCTGACTTTGACGTTGACTTCTGCTACGAAAGAAGACAGGAAGTCATCGACTACGTTACAAGAAAATACGGCGAGGACCGAGTCGCGCAGGTAATCACGTTCGGAACCCTCGCGGCGAAAGCCTGTATCAAGGATGTCGCCAGAGCGCTCGATGTTTCCTATTCCGACAGTGACCGCATCTGTAAGATGGTCCCGAATAACTTAGGCATCACGATCGCGGACGCTCTTAAGATGTCGCCGGATCTGAAGAATGAATATGAGAACAGCGACATCATCAAGCAGGTCATCGATACCGCGATGCTTTTCGAGGGGATGCCGCGTCACGCATCAACGCACGCGGCAGGTGTCATCATCTCCGCAAAGCCACTTACGGAGATCGCGCCTCTTGCGAAAAACGACGAGTCTGTCGTCGTTCAGTTTGCCAAAGCCAATTCCGAAGAGATCGGACTTTTAAAGTTCGACTTCCTCGGCCTTCGCACCTTGACAGTTATGCGCGATACCGCGCAGATGGTCCTTGAAAACCAGGGCATCGAGATCGACTTCGACCGTATCCCGATGGATGAAGCCCCTGTCTTTGAGATGATCAGCCGAGGCGATACCGAGGGCGTGTTCCAGCTTGAAAGTTCGGGCATGACATCGTTCATGGTCGACCTCAAACCGTCCTCTCTTGAGGACATTATCGCGGGTATCTCTCTTTACCGTCCGGGTCCGATGGACCAGATCCCGAAGTATGTTGCTGCCCGTCACGATCCGTCGTCCATCAAGTACGATCATCCGCTCCTCGAGCCGATCCTGAACATGACCTACGGATGCATGATCTACCAGGAACAGGTCATGCAGATCGTTCGTGATCTCGCGGGCTTCTCGATGGGCCAGTCCGATAACATCCGCCGCGCCATGGCGAAGAAGAAAGCCTCCCTCATGGAGAAATACCGTCAGACATTTATCTACGGCGGTAAAGATGAAAAGGGAAGAGAAGTTGCCGGCGCGATCGCCAACGGCGTATCCGAACCTGTCGCGAGAAAGATCTTCGACGACGTAACGCAGTTCGCGGGATACGCATTTAACAAGTCCCACGCCGCCGCTTATGCCGTAGTCGGTTATTATACCGCTTACCTGAAATACCACTATCCGACGGAGTTTATGGCCGCGATGCTCAACAGCTTCCTCGGAAATCAGTCCGCGTCTGCCTGGTACACATCCGTTTCCAAAAAGATGGGTATCCAGATCCTGCCGCCGTCGGTCAATAAGAGTCTTGTGAAGTTCTCGACCGAGGGCGACAAGAAGATCCGTATTGGCCTTACGGCCGTTAAGAACGTCGGTGAAAGCGCTGTCCGAAAACTCGTTATCGATCGTGAGGTCAATGGTGAGTTCAAATCGTTCGGTGATTTCTTGAGAAGAAGTGAGAACCTCGAGATCAATAAGAAGATGATCGAGAGCCTGATCCTTTCTTCCGCGATGGATGAATTCGGTATCCCGAGATCGCAGATGGTCGGCGCGGCCGAGCCGTACCTCAACCGCCTTTCTTCTACGAAGAAGCAGGCGATGGAAGGCCAGATCTCGATCTTCAGCCTTCTTGGCGACGAGAAAGCCGCGGCGGAGGACGAGCCGATCCTTCCGAACGTGTCCGAATTTGACCTCGAGGACCGTCTTGCCAAAGAAAAAGAGATGCTCGGTCTTTATATCTCCGGACATCCGCTCGATGACTACAAAAAAGCGATGGCATCTGCCAATACCGACAGTACGTCGTTCCTGAAGACCCTCGGCGAAGACGTCGGTTCGGGACGAGTGCTTTCCGATAAGGAACAGGTCACGATGGCGGGCCTGATCTCTTCACGTAACCAGAAAACGACGAAGGCCGGAAAGAGCATGTGCTTCCTTCGTGTTGAGGATCTTTTCAGCGATTACGAAGTCGTCGTCTTCCCGGAATCCTACGCGAGAAACGGCGCCGTGATCAATTCTTCAAAAGCACTGTTGATCCGCGGCCGCGTGCAGGTCGAAGATGAGGCAGTGAAACTGATCCTTGAAGACTGTGTTCCGCTCTCCCGTGACAGCGAGGAGCTCTGTCAGCTGCCGCCGGCGAGATCCGGCGGATATGGAAATAACCGTCGCCCGAAGTTTGATACGAGCGCGCCGATGTCAGGAAGACCTTCGGAGCCTCAACCGGATCTTTCGGAAGCGCCGCTTCCGGAGGGGATCTCCGCGGCGCCGGCGCCGGCTGCTGATGCCGGATCGGATGCTTCCGCGAGTACTACCTCAGGAGAAGCCCCGACGAAAGACGAGCCGAGAAACCCGAACGCGCCTCGTCTGGCGATCCGTTATTTCGGTAACGTCGACGATGAGGGATATAAGAGACTTCTTTCGACATGCCAGTACTTTCATGGCAGCGTCCCTGTTTATGTCGCGCTTCCGAAGGAGAAGAGAAACGTGAGACTTTCTCCCGAGTACAGCATCGAGTGGAGCCGCGATGTCTGCGAGATCCTCGTCAAGGAATACGGCATCGAGAATGTATCTCTCTTCTAAGAGCATTGTCATAAAATGTTTCCCTGCTGAAATAGCTTTGGTATAATACGAGGTATAAATCTAGGAAAGTAAACGGCGACAACCAATGGCGGATCGCTGAGGAGAAGGAATATGTTTGAAGAATATACAAACGGCAATCTGCCGAACTTAAAGGAAATGGTCGCGAAGAACTATACGCAGATCGACTTAAGCCAGGAACCTGAGATCCGCGGTGTCGGTATCCTGACATCCGGCGGTGACGCACCGGGCATGAACGCGACGATCCGTGCGGTCGTGCGTGCTGGCACAAAGGCCGGCTTTAAGATGATGGGCGTTACCCGCGGATATCATGGTCTTTGGAAGGGCGAAGTCAAAGAGCTCGGTCACAGAGACGTTTCCGAGACACTGCAACGCGGCGGTACTTTCCTTATGACCGCAAGATCCAAGAGCTTTGAGACACCGGCCGGTGTTCTTCAGGGCGCGAAGATGTGTAAAGTATTCGGCATCGACTGTCTGGTTGTTGTCGGCGGTGACGGTTCTTTCAAGGGCGCAAGAGACCTCGCGAGAATCGGTATCCCGGTCATCGGTATTCCGGGCACGATCGATAACGATATTGCCAGCACCGAGTACACCATCGGTTACGACACGGCAATGAACACCGCGATGGAAGCCATCGACAAACTCCGCGACACAGCGTCCTCTCACGAGCGTTGCAGCGTTATCGAGGTCATGGGCCGTCACGCGGGTTATATCGCTCTGAATGTAGGTATCGCGACAGGCGCGGAGATCATTCTCCTTCCGGAAGTTCCGTGGGACATGAAGGAAGTCATCAAGGCGATCCTCGACTGCAGAAACAAGGGCAAGCGCCACTACATCGTTATCGTAGCGGAAGGCGCCGGCGATGCGACAGAGATCGCCAAGCAGATCGAAGACGCGACGGAGATCGAATCCCGTCCGACGATCCTCGGCCACCTGCAGAGAGGCGGAAGCCCGACGCTGCGTGACCGTACGATGGCAAGCCTTATGGGCGTTCGCGCCATCGAGTGCATTAAAGATAAGAGATTGAACCGTCTCGTGGTCTACAAAAACGGTGAGATCACAGACGTAGATATCGAAGAAGGCCTGTCCATGAAGAAGACGATCTCTCTGGACGAAGTAGAAAGATCCAAGCTTCTCACGTAATCGAGAACGATCTTCTATGAGACAAAGGCTTCTTCGAGGAAATAAGAGGAGTCTATGTATACAACTTTTGAAGAGGAGGCCAAGCGCAAGCAAGTGCGCGGCCGCTCTCTTTCCATTCTGGAATATGACAAGATATTAGACCGTCTGGTCAACCACGCTCGTACGATATACGGGCGTGAACTTTGCTATGGATTGATCCCGACATCGGATCTTCCGCTCGTGGAATCCTGGCAGAAAGAAACCGAGGACTCTCTGGAGTATCTCGTAAAAGAAGGCGCGCTTCCTTTAGGCGGCGTCAATGATATCCGTGAGGCAGTTCGCTTTTCGGATACCGGCGCTGTGCTGACGATGAAGTATCTTCTCAACATCGCGCAGTTTTTAAGAACGGTTGAAAGACTTTACCATGTGGAGCCGAAATCTCTGCAGGTAGAGGTCAACGATCACGCGATGCTTCGTGAATTAAAGCAGCTCGTCCCGCTTGATTCTCTGGAGAAAGAGATCTCCATGGCGATCACGGGCGAAAACGAGATGAACGACCGCGCCAGTAATGAACTCTACAACATCCGAAGACAGATCAAGGACGCGCAGAGCAGTATCCGTGAGATCTTAGAGCGATTGATCCGAAAGAACCCGCAGGCGCTGCAGGATCAGCTTGTCACCATGCGTGACGGCCGTTACTGCGTGCCGGTAAAGCCCGAAAAGAAGGGCGAGGTTCCGGGTGTCGTTCACGATACATCCGCATCCGGTCAGACGCTCTTTATCGAGCCGATGGCGGTCGTCGAGCTGAATAACAAGATCCGCGAATGGACCGCGGCTGAGCAGGAAGAGATCAACCGAATCCTCGGTATCTTAAGCGGCAAGGTCGGCATCAACAAAGACGCGATCCTTGCGGATATCGCGCTGGTCGGCCATATCGATTTCATGCAGGCAAAAGCGCAGTTCGCGCTGGAACTGGACGGTTCCCGCCCGAAGTTCAACGATCAGGGCAGGATCATTCTTAAGCGCGCGCGCCATCCGCTGATCGACAAGGACCGTGTCGTTCCGATCGATTTTTCCGTCGGAACGGATTACCGAACGCTCGTCATCACGGGCCCGAACACCGGCGGTAAGACGGTATCTCTGAAAACGTGCGGACTGATCTCCCTCATGGCGATGGCCGGACTTTTCATCCCGTGTAGTGACGGATCCGAAGTATCTACTTTTACAAAAGTACTTGCCGACATCGGTGATGAGCAGAGCATTGAGCAGAGCCTTTCGACCTTCTCGGCGCATATGACTAATCTGGTCCAGATCTTAAAACTCACCAAGCCCACTACGCTGGTCCTTGTCGACGAGCTCGGTTCCGGAACGGACCCGACGGAAGGCGCGGCGCTGGCGATCGCGATCCTTGACGAGTGCAGAAGAAAAGGCGCCGTCACTGTCGCGACGACACACTATAAGGAACTGAAGGCTTATGCGGTCGAGCAGGAGGGCGTCGAGAACGCCTGCTGTGAATTCGATACCGAAACGCTTTCTCCGACGTACCGTCTGATGATCGGTCTTCCGGGTGTTTCTAACGCGTTCGTTATCTCGAGAAAACTCGGTCTTTCCCCGAGGATCATCGAGAACGCGCAGAGCATCCTTTCCGAGGAGAGCCTAAAGGTCGAAGAACTCCTTTCTTCGGCGGAAAGACATAACCGCGAAAGCGAAAAGCTCCAGCAGGAGATCGAGGATCTGCGTGACGAAGTAAAGCGTCAGTCGGAAGAACTCGAGAACAGAAAGAAGCAGATCGAAAAAGAGAGAAAGAAGATCCTTGCCCAGGCCAGAGAAGAGAAGCAGGAAATGCTCGAAGAGGTCCTGGAAAAAGCAGACGGTATCTTAGACGAGATCAAGGAGATCCAGAAGATGGAGAACTCCCACGACGCCGAGAGAAAACTCCGCGCGATCAGAAACAATCTTCGTGCCGGACTTTCCGATATCGACGCGGAGCGCGACGATGACGAAGAGCCTGAGGAGATCCCGGGCGAGAAGCCGGATAAGATCCGTGAGGGCGGCCTTTACTATTCGCCGACGCTCGATGTCACGGGTATCGTGATCAAGGGACCTGACAAGGGCGGCAACTGCATCCTTTCTTCGGGTGCTCTGAAACTTACGGTCGCCGCGGATTCGCTTCGCTATCCGAAGAAGGAAGAAGTGAAAAAGAGCGCTACCCGTTCTCGAAAAGAACCGCGCCGCACATCGACATCTTCTGCCGACAAGATCCGTCTTTCGAAGAAGTCTTCCATGATGCCTGAAGTTCAGCTTCTCGGTATGACGGTAGATGAAGCGCTTCACACGCTCGACCGGTATCTCGATGACTGCGTCATCAGTAATATTGAAAACGTCCGCATCGTACACGGTAAAGGCACCGGTGCTTTACGATCGGCGGTAACGCAGTTCCTCAAAAAAGACAAGCGTGTCAGATCCTATCGTCTGGGAACATTCGGTGAAGGTGAGGACGGCGTCACGATCGCGGAACTTCGGTAAAAGCGCGGGAACGATAAAGACTTTTTAATGTCACGCAAATACAAATCTTTAGTGATATACTTCTTTCCGGGGTGTCAAACTTTTGGAAAGAGGTATATTTTTCTATGAAAAAATCGGTTTTGGCGACAGTGCTCGCGCTGTCGGTGCTTTTCACGGCGTGCGCGACAAAAGATCAGAAGACCACTTCTGAAAACGAAACGACTGAAGCAGTATCTGAAACGACCGAAAAGCCATCAGAGTCAGAAACAGATACAACGGAAGATTCCACAGATCCTTCAGTGAATGAGATCGTCTCCTACGATGCTCCGTCTTTTACGAAGGTCAGCTACCTTTCGTATCAGATCGAGACGGAGGAAGTATTCGATTTCATTTCCAAGGATATAAAGGGGATCGAGGAAGAAGACTGGTTCTCCGGATATAACTGCATCGAGTACTATATCGGCAGTTGCGGGATCCCCGTATTTGAGGACGACGCATACGAAAAACTCAATGCGGCGGTCAAGGAAGATTTCGAAAAGATCATTCCGAATGCCAAGCAGTTTTTTGAAGGTCGAAAAGACGAGATCTCCAAAACATTCGGAAAGGAAGAATATGCGGTAAACAGCGAAGATTACCTGATTCCGGCCGTTCTCCGCGCGGATGAAAAGATCACTACGATCTTTTATCCCTTCCGGGTCGATGGAGAGAAAGTCGTGGAAGTGACTTCGGAGAATCTGATCAACTATGATACGGCAACCGGAAAAAGGATCGCTCTTTCTGATGTGGTCAAGGATAAGGATCGCTTCACCGAACTGGCAAAAGAAGCGATCGTAAACAGCACAACATATGAGTATCCGGGATCGAATCAGGAAGAAGATGTGCTTGCTTTCCTTAACTCAGACAACATTCCATTCACCATCGATTATTCCGGTATCGGAGTGTATTTCCAGCAAACTGTAAATGTAAGCGATCTGTCAGGAACAGGTCGTATTGAATATATCGGAAACGAAGATGTGTTCAATGGCGAATACTTCGATGTGCTTCCGGAGGACTATGTTCTTCACATCACACCGAACTCGGACTTTTACTGGGATCTGGACGGGGATGGAAAGACCGAGAAGATCCTTGTTGCCATTGACATGATGATTCCTTTCTATGACATCGATTCTTTCTCCATCTTCGTAGATGATCAGGAAACGGTAATCGATGCTTCCGATGTTGGTACGCCTGACGGCCTGTCGCTCATCCATACGCATGGTCAGGATTTCCTCTACTTCTGGACTGTCAGAGAAGATGACATTATGGGCGTCTCGATCTTTGAGATCGTCGATAAGAAAGTCGAGGATAGGGGAGGCAGCCCAAGCTGGCTTCCCAATTCAGCGGCGAATTTCGATCCGAATCATGTAGAACTTGTGAAAGATACATATGTGGTCGGACGTGAGAACTATGGAGCTGTCTATAGTATCGGTAATGACGGAAAGCCGGTCACCGATGAAGAAGCAGTATCCTTTGTCTTTTACTACGGACATATCTTCCCCTGTCTGAAAAAGGATCTGAAGGTAGATCAGGTAGATCCGGAAACACTTGAAACGAAGGGCACCATCACGCTCAAAGCGGGCACAAGTTTGCGCCCGATATCTACGAACCGTAAAGGCTGGGAGGAAGAGGCATTTGAGATCTTTAAGGTCATCGATAAGGACACAAGTAAAGAAGTCTATGTAAAACTGGACCTCGATTTCTCGGAGGATGATTCTGTGGCCAAGATCAACGGAGAGAGTGTAATGGATCTTTTCGTAAGAGTATTCATGGGTGCCTGACGCGCTTTTGAAAGAAAGATAGAAACGGTTATTCAGGTCTTTCTTTTGTAGTCAATTCCTATAAGAAATGGTATGCTAATGTTCGGGTGGCGTGACCTCACGCCATCCGAATTTTCTGTTTTAGAGGAAAAGAAAATGAGTGATGAAGTAAACAAGAAAGTGCGCCTTTATGTGTTCGTGGGAGCCTACGGATCCGGTAAGTCCGAAGTATCGGTGCATTTTGCGCATATGCTGAAAAAAGAAGATCCGCAAGCAAACGTCATGATCGCGGACCTTGATATCGTGAACCCGTATTACCGTTCGGCGGACGCCAAAGAGGCGCTCGAGGCGGAGGGTATCCGCGTGATCGTTCCTGAGTACGCGAACACCAACGTCGATGTTCCGGCACTTTCGGGTGAAGTCTATTCCGCGTTTGACCAGGACGACGCGATCGCCGTATTCGATATCGGCGGTGAGGATCTGGGCGCGAGAGTTCTCGGCGCGATGCTCAGCCGTTTCAAGAACATCGAGTACCGCGTGTATATGGTCGTCAACGCGTTCCGTCCGTTCACATCGGATCCGGAGGGCATCAAGGAGATGTGCGCAGAGCTTTCCGAGGCGGCACGTCTTCCGATCTCGGGCTTTATCAACAACTCGAATCTTCTGGAAGAGACCACGGAAGAAGAACTCATCGAAGGCGAAAAGGTCATTCTCGCGGCATCCGAACTGACGGGCATCCCGATCGTATATCAGACGGGTCTCGACAACGTCCTTCCGGAGTCCTGGAGCGAGAAGACTCTGTCGGGTATTCCGGTCCTTCGCATGGACAGAAAAGTTTTGTATACGTATTAATGCGCGCGAAAAGCACTTGTGTTTGGGGATAGGTGCTTTTTCCGAAGAATAAGATGACAACAGGAGGGTAACGGTATGTTAGGAGGAAATTTCGCGATCATCGGTCTTTGTATCGCCGGAGGATTGCTTTTGGTCCTTGGCGTAGTCGGCATCGTCGTGAAGGTCAGAAGCGCGTTTAAGAATTCGCTTCTCGGACAGATCTATAACGGCGTCAAAAATGAAGTCAAAGAAGGCAAGGTGGGTCCTGAGGATTTTTCCATGAAACAGGAATTCTCGACGCCGAAGTCGGTCTCTGATCTTTCGAGTGCTTTGATCCCGAGGATCAACAAGGATTTCCCGGACTTAAGCCTTTCGCAGATGCAGTCCGCGGCGCAGGCCGTGCTCGTAAAGAGCCTCGATCTTCTGATGGCGATGACCACGGGAAACAACGGAGACACCATCGATCGTATCCAGACAGAACTCAACGCGTGCGGCATCGGAGTGACCCGTTCTCTGTCGGAAGAACTGTGGCATAAGGTGGGTTCGGCACGTGCCGAAGGCAAAACTCTGATATACCGTGACGTAATGGTGCATAAGGGCGGAATTAACGCCTATCAAAAGACCGAATCGACGGTGGAAATTACCTTCCAATATTCGTTACAATGTTTGCAATACCAGGAAAGAAATGGTACATTTATATCAGGCAATCGAGCGACTCCGACGCAGTCCCGGTACAACGTGAAAGTAGTGAATATACTGGACGCTGACAGGCTTACGGCGGAAGACATCAAGGGAGTAGGTTTCACCTGTCCTCACTGTGGCGCTCCGGTCAAACATCTGGGTACAGACGTTTGCTCTTTCTGCGGCACGGCGATCAAAACAGTTGATATGCGAATCTGGCTTGTCGATAAGTTGGTCGAGATCTGAAATTTTTTTCTTGTAGGGAGGAGATTTAAATGGGCTTAATTAAAGCAGCAATTCAGGGCGTTTCCGGCAACTTGAGAGATCAGTACCTGGAATTCTTCACATGTGACTCTCTGGGACAGGAAGTCCTTCTGCGTCGCGGTGCGAAGGTAATGCGCAACGGCAGCAACAAGGGTGATGCGGAAATCATTTCCAATGGTTCCAAGATCGCGGTTCCGGAAGGAACAGCACTTATCCTCGTTGACAATGGTCGTGTAGTTGACTTCACAACTGAAGCAGGTATGTATACATGGGATACATCTTCTGCTCCGACATGCTTCGGCACAAGCGGTTTCCTTGACGGTGTAAAGAAGTCCTGTGGTGATATCTGGAACCGTATTAAGGCCGGTGGCGAGGCTCTTACTCAGCAGAGAGTATACTTCGTCAACATGCTCGAGATGGTCGACAACAAGTTCGGTACAGCAGCTCCGCTTCCGTACGATGATCCGACATATCGTGGTATCTACATCAGAATGAACGGTACATTCTCGTTCAAGATCGTAGACCCGGTAACATTCTTCAAGAACATTGCAGGTAACGTTGCAGGCGATTATCGTCGTGACGAACTGATGGGCAAGAACGGCCAGCCCGGTCAGGCAAAAGCTGAGTTCCTTATGTACCTCGGCGAAGCTCTCAACAAGATGGGCGCAGGCGGAGAAGAAGTTCAGTACAACAGACTTCAGAGCCAGCAGGTAAAACTTGCCAAATACATGAACGAAGTTCTGGACGAGGATTGGCTCCAGGGCCGTGGTATGATCGTTGAGAAAGTAGCAGTTATGTCTGTTACACCTGACGATGAGTCCAGAAAGAGAATCGAGGCTATGGACGATGGTCTCATGTTTGGTAACAACCCGAACATGGCAGCCGGTTACCAGATCAAGGGTTCCGTCGATGCTATGAAGGACGCAGCTAACAACCAGTCCGGCGCAGGCAACGCTATGATGGGCGTTGGTCTCGTAGGCGGTTTCGGCGGCAGTGCTATGAACCCGGGCAACCAGGGTATGGCATTCCTCCAGCAGCAGCAGATGATGCAGCAGCAGCAGGCAGCGGCAGCTCCGGCAGCAGCAGGCTGGACATGCTCTTGCGGTCAGGGCGGCAACCAGGGTAAGTTCTGCGCGAACTGCGGTTCCCCGAAGCCGGCGGATCCGGGTTCCTGGAAGTGTTCCTGCGGCGCGACCAACACAGGTAAGTTCTGTGCTGAGTGCGGTTCCCCGAAGCCGGCGGATGCAGCAGGCTGGACATGCCCGAAGTGCGGTAAGGCAGGCAACACCGGTAAGTTCTGCGGTGAGTGCGGTCAGCCTCAGGCTTGATCCTCACTATAAGCAAGTGAATCAGAAAAGACCGTCTCTTCGGAGACGGTCTTTTTTCTTTCCCTCGGGACGGGTGCTTTTGCCGAAGAAGAGGGAACTTCTGATTAAACAGACGGGTTATTGACAGGGATTATTCTTACTGTTAACATCAAACCAATAACATAAGAAAAGCATTGACGGAAAAGAGTAGTCCGCAGGCAATCATCCAGAGAGAGCGACGTGAAGCTGGAAGCCGCTTATGAGGATCGCGAACGAAAACCATTCCCGAGCTGTAGGGCTGAAATCGAAGTAAGCGTTACCGTATGTCTGCGTTAAAGGCTAGGATTTGTTGGAATCTGAAGTGAAAAGTTAAGGTGGAACCGTGCTATATCGCACCCTTAAAGATCGTATAGATCTTTTCGGGTGCTTTTCTTATGTTGTTGCGAACATACACCTATTGATTAATGCAAAGGAGGCAACAAACATGAAGATTTTATTGAATGATCAACAGGTACACGAGGCGGACTTCGAGAGCAAGGAAGGCAAGAAGGCTTTCTGGCATACGAGCGCGCATTTGCTGGCGCAGGCGGTGAAACGTCTGTACCCGGAGGCCAAGTGCGGCATCGGTCCTGCGATCGAGAACGGATTCTACTATGACTTTGATTTCGGATTCCAGTTCTCGGACGAGCATCTCCAAGCGATCGAAGAGAAGATGAAGGAGATCGTCAAGGAGTCACTGATCCTTCAGGTCTACGATGTGTCGAAATCCGAGGCCTATGCTTATATGGAGGAGAGAAACGAGTCGTACAAGATGGAGCTCATCTCGGAGATCCCGGACGATGAGAGGATCTCGTTCTATAAGCAGGGCGATTACGCGGAGTTCTGCGCGGGACCGCATATCTCGAATGTGAGCTTCATTAAGGCGGTCAAGCTCCTGTCCGTCGCCGGCGCATACTGGCGCGGAAGTGAGAAGAACCCGATGCTCACGAGGATCTACGGTATCTCGTTCCCGAAAGCATCGATGCTCGAGGAGTATCTCAAGCAGCTCGAGGAAGCAAAAGCCAGAGATCACAGAAAGCTCGGAAAAGAACTGGAGCTCTTTGCTCTGATGGAAGAGGGTCCGGGACTTCCTTTCTACTTCCCGAAGGGATTGATCTTGAAGAACAACCTGATCGACTACTGGAGAAAGATCCATTCGCGTGAAGGCTATGAGGAGATCAGTACGCCGATCATGCTGATGAGAACGCTCTGGGAAAAGTCCGGCCACTGGGACCACTACAGAGAGAACATGTATACGACGAGTGTCGACGATACGGACTACGCGATCAAGCCGATGAACTGTCCGGGCGGTATGCTCGTGTATAAGTCGAAGCAGCACTCCTACAAGGAGTTCCCGATGAGAGTCGCGGAGCTTGGTATCGTGCACCGCGCCGAGAAGTCCGGTACGCTCCATGGCCTGATGCGTGCGAGATCGTTCCTTCAGGATGACGCGCACATCTTCATGAGAGAAGACCAGGTGATGTCGGAGATCCAGGGCGTTATGCGCCTGATCGATGAGTTCTATGACCGCTTCGGATTCAAGTATGAGATCGAGCTGTCGACGAGACCCGAGAACTCCATCGGAAGTGATGAGGAGTGGGACCTTGCGATCGCGTCTCTCAAGGCTGCGGTCGAGGGTGTCGGAAAGCCGTACGCGATCAACGAAGGCGACGGTGCTTTCTACGGACCGAAGCTCGACTTCCACATCCGGGATTCCATCGGAAGAATGTGGCAGTGCGGCACGATCCAGCTCGACTTCCAGCTGCCGCAGAGATTTGAGCTCGAGTACATCGGCGAGGACGGCGAAAAGCACAGACCGATCATGCTGCACCGCGTGGTGTTCGGATCGATCGACCGTTTCATCGGCATCCTGATCGAGCACTATGCCGGCAAGTTCCCGGTATGGCTGTCACCGGTGCAGGCGAAGATCCTTCCGGTATCGGACAAGTATCTCGAGTATGGAAAAGCACTGGCATCGGAACTTCGCGAGGCGGGTGTCCGCGTAGAGCTCGATAAGTCCGACGAGAAACTCGGATACAAGATCCGCGCGGCGAAGATGGACCGTGTGCCGTACATCCTTGTCGTCGGTGAAAAAGAGATGGCGAACCACTCCGTATCGGTGAGAAGCCGTGATCTCGAACCGGACAAACAGGAGATCGGTGAGATGGCCGTCATGAAGTTCGTGGAGAGAGTCCGGGAAGAATCTGTGAAGTAACGAGTGCTTTTCGAGCAGGAAAAGGGAAGAAGCGGGTGCGTGCTTTTCCCGAAGAACAAAAAGAAGGGACTGTCCTGATCGGGCAGTCCCTGTTGTTTTCTATTTAATTGTAGGATGCGCTATATTTGGTGCTCAGCAGTACTTGGTTACGCTTTCGGGAAGCTCGCTTGCAGCACGGCTGCACATAATTGTCGCTGTAATCTTGTCTCCCAGGAATTCGTCGAACTTTCCGAGGAAAGCTGCGAATCTTTCATAATCTGTTTCGCCTGTGATCTTCAGGATGCTGTCTACGTAAATGTGAGTTACGTCATAGTCTTTCGCGCAGATACCGGCAACGAAACTTAAGAACTGTTCAAAACCCTCAACCGGATACTCGTCCAGGTCCACGAGACGGACGCTGTATTTAATGAGACGGTCGAGACGGTGTCCACGCTGGATGCATACGATATTGTTATCCGTTGTCGCCTGCTCGTTGATCATTTCTACGAGCTGAGCTGTCTTACCTGTTCCCTTTTCTCCTGCAATTACCTTTATCATTGGCATCATCTCCTTGTTTTGTTGATTATCCAACGTTTATCTTTTGGATAATTCTATTCTACATGATAACTTGGATAATTTGAATAGTAGCCGAAAGAAAAAGTAGGTTAAAATTGTGTAAATAAAACAAAGGAAAAGAGAAATTCACCTTTTATACCATTATTATACGAAAATGCCCGAAAAGCATTGCATTTATTAAGTTTTAGTGTTAACATACTTTTGCTAGAAGTGTTTGACATGGAGAGTGGGTCTTGGCCCGCTCTTTTGTTTATCAAAGAGACGGAGGACGCATGGCAGGAAGATCAAAAGTAGCACAGGAAGCATTCGATATCGCTGAGCCGATCGTAAAAGAACTCGGCTTTGATCTTGTGGACTGTGAGTACAAGAAAGAAGGACAGTATTACTTCCTTCGCATCTTCATCGACAAGCGCGGCGGCATCGGCATCGATGACTGCGAGATTGTTTCCCGTGAGGTGGACAAGGCGCTTGAAGGCAAGCTCCACGCGGACCCTGACTATTTTGAAGTATCTTCACCGGGCGCGACGAGACCTTTTTCCTCGCTTTCCGACTATGTACGCCACCAGGGCGAAGAGATCGAAGTTTCTCTTTTCTCGGCGATCGACGGAAGTAAGCATCTGGAAGGGATCATCGAAGACGCTACGGAAGAAAAGCTGATCTTGAAAACCGGCGACAATACGATCGAGCTGGAATGGGACAAGATCGCGAAGGCATCAAGAACAATACGGTTTTAATTTGGCAACAAAACGCGATAAAGGAGAGAGTTTATGAAAAACGAAGAACTGTTGCAAGCTATTCACGCACTGGCAAAAGAGAGAGGCATCGATGAGGAAGTGCTTTTCGAGGCGATCGAAGAAGCGATCGTAGCTGCTTTTAAGAGAGAGTTCTCTGACGCGAAGCAGAACGAGCAGGTTTTTGCAGAGATCGATCGTGAGACCGGTGATATGTACGTCTACGAAGTCGTAGAGGTTGTTTCTGAGGTAACAGATCCGAAGACACAGATCTCCCTCGCGGAAGCAAAGGAAATCGACCCGGACCTCGAAGAAGGCGATACCATCGAGATGACCATCGATGTAGAGTCCCTCGGCCGTCTGGCTGCAGGTGCCGCGAAAGCAGCGATCAGCAAGAAGCTTCGTGATACGGAAAACGATCGTATCCAGTCCGAATTCTCCGATAAGATCGGCGAGCTGGCAAGTGGTGTGATCCAGAGATCCGATAACCGTTTCGTATTTGTTGACATCGGCCGTGCCGAAGCAACACTTCCGAGACAGGAGCAGGTAAAGGACGAGGATTATTCCTTCAACAAGAGAATGAAGTTCCTCATCCTCAGAGTTGAGACACAGAAGGAGCGTCCGGTGATCATCGTTTCCAGAAGTCACCCGAACCTCGTTAAGAAGCTCCTCGAGAAGGAAGTTCCGGAGATCCACGACGGTATCGTCGAGATCGTATCCGTTGCACGTGAGGCAGGCTCCCGTTCCAAGGTCGCTGTTATCTCCCGTGATCCGGACGTAGATCCGCTCGGCGCTTGCGTTGGTCAGAGAGGCGCTCGTATCCAGGCGATCATGGACGAGCTCGGCAACGAGAAGATCGACGTTATCGCATATTCCGAAGATCCGGCAGTCTATATCAGCAACGCACTCTCTCCGGCGAAGGTTGAGCGTGTAGACGCGGAGATCATCACAAACGAAGACGGCACACAGGAGAAGAACGCTCAGGTAGTCGTACCGGATCAGCAGTATTCTCTGGCGATCGGCCGTTCCGGTCAGAACGTACGTCTTGCCGCAAGACTTACAGGCTGGAAGATCGATATCAAGAGCACATCCCAGTTCCAGCAGATGGTTCAGAACGATTTCGTCGCGAACTTTACTGTTGCTGACGATGAAGAAGGCGAAGCCGCTTCCGACGAGCAGGCTTGATAAGCATTAAAGAGACGGGGAAGGCGTAAGGCATGGCGAAGAAGATACCGATGAGAATGTGCGTGAGCTGCCGCGAGCGTTTTGCGAAGAAGGATCTGATCCGGATCGTGGCGCAGGCGGACGGCACTGTCACGGTCGATCCGACGGGCAGGATGCCCGGAAGAGGCGCTTATGTCTGCCATGACCCGGAGTGCATGAAAAAAGCGGTCGAGAATTCACAGTTCGACCGGGGACTTCACCGCAAGGTGGATCCGGAAGAGATCCGGCAGGGGCTGGATCAGATGAAGGAGGTCGATCCGAAGAAATGAAAAAGGATCGGCCGGTGACCAGGGAAAGGATACTCAGCACGATCGGACTTTCGTTCCGCGCGAGTCTCCTGACATCCGGTTTTGACGCGGTGGAACTCGCGATGCGATCGGGAGCAGTTGAGCTTCTGATCCTCTCGCAGGACGGTTCCGGAAAGCAGAAGGAAAAGCTCGAAAGGGTGGCGAAGGACGAAGAAGTGTCCTTAAGAACATTCGGAACCGCGGAAGAACTGGGAAGAGCGATCGGGAAAGACAGTCGGATCGCGATCGCGATACTGGATCAGGGAATGGGCAAAAAGCTCAAGGAACTGATCGACGAACTGGATAAGATAGACAAGGCCGCTGAAAAGGCGGAATAAACAGGAGGAAACGATGGCAGAAAAAGAGAAGAAAACAACCAAGACGGGAGATTCTACCGAGACTAAGGTTGAATCCTCGGTTTCGCAGAAGACCGTAAGCGGTATCTCCGGAACGAAGACACTTCGTGTCGGCCGTGTCAATAAAAAGGCCAAGAAACCTCCGGTAGAGGAAGGATCCGCGGCGCCTGCCGAAAAGGAAGCAGCTGCTGCACCGGCACCCGCACCGGCACCGGCAGAACCGGCAGTAAAGGCCGAGGCTCCGAAGAACGAAGAAGCTCCAAAGAAGACGGCTGCCAAGACAAAGAAGGCAGCTGAAGCAACTGAGGAGAAAGCTCCGAAGGCGAAGGCTGAGCCGAAGGAAGAAAAGGAAGTCAAAGCTGAGGCTCCTGCTAAGAAGGAAGAGGCTCCGGTTAAGAAGGAAGCAGCTCCCGTTAAGGAAGAACCGAAGGCAAAAGAGCCGGAAGAGAAGAAAGAAGAAAAGAAGGAAGCTCCGAAGCTTTCCTCTGCTGTTGTAAAAGCACCGACGACGAACGTTACCCGTGAGACGTCCACTTTCGTACGCCCGAAGGACGGCGGAAGAACCGGCGGATATCAGGGCGGACAGAGAACCGGCGGATATCCTCGATCTGACAGACCACAGGGCGGCCGTCCGAACAACGGCGGATTTGGTGGTCCGAGAGGCGGAAACCGCGGTGGTTTCGGCGGCGGATTCACTCCGAAGGATAAGGACGACGACGATATCTACAACAATAACAGAAACCAGCCGAAGAGACCTTCCAAGCCGAAGCAGGATCTCCCGCCGGAGGCAACAAAGGAGAAGGCGAACTTCGCGGCTCGTGACGCATACGAGAAGAACAGAAAGGATCCGAAGGCGGATTCCAAGAAGGACAGCCAGAAGTCATCCATCAATAATGACAGAAGATCCGGTAACAAGCGTACCAACCAGTTCACTGGTAACGCTTCCGATATCCTTTCCAATGACGAAGCTCTGGATTCGATGTACATGGGCGGCAAGGGCAAGAAGAAGGTAAAGCGTCAGTCTTTCGTCGCGGCACCTGTCGTTAAGCCGCAGCTGACACACGTTGAGCTCCCGCCGTTCATCACAGTCAAGGATCTCGCTGACGGTCTCGGAAAGAGATCCGCGGATGTCATCAAGACACTCATGATGATGGGTATGCTGGTAACACTGAACCAGGAACTCGATTACGATACAGCCGCTCTCGTTGCCGGTGAATACGGCATCACGACCGAACCGATCGTGGAGGTCACAGAGGAAGATATCCTCTTCGACGAAGGCGAAGATAACGAAGAGAACATGAAACCGCGTCCGCCGATCGTTGTTGTCATGGGCCACGTTGACCATGGTAAAACATCGCTCCTCGACAAGATCCGTTCGACATCCGTCGTTAAGGGCGAGGCCGGCGGTATCACCCAGCACATCGGTGCTTACACCGTTCGCTGCAAGGGCCGTCAGATCACGTTCCTCGATACTCCTGGTCACGAAGCGTTCACAACGATGCGTGCCCGTGGTGCTCAGGTAACGGATATCGCGATCCTCGTAGTTGCCGCGGATGACGGTGTCATGCCGCAGACAGTCGAGGCCATCAACCACGCTCGTGCCGCTAACACAGAGATCATCGTAGCGATCACAAAGATCGATAAGGTCGGCGCGAACATCGATAAGGTTAAGCAGGAACTCTCCTCGCACGATCTCCTTCCGGAAGAGTGGGGCGGATCCACGATCATGGTTCCGGTATCCTCCAAATCCGGTGAAGGTATCGACGAACTCCTCGAGATGGTCCTTCTTACCGCAGACGTTATGGAACTCAAGGCTGACCCGAAGCGTCAGGCAAAGGGTACGGTCATCGAGGCCAAGCTCGATAAGAACAGAGGTCCGGTAGCGACAGTACTCGTTCAGCGCGGTACACTGCGTTCCGGTGATACGCTCGTTACAGGTCCGATCTTCGGTCACATCCGTGCGATGTACGACGAGAACGGTGCCGCCCAGAAGAAGGCAGGCCCGTCCGTTCCGGTAGAGATTTTAGGTCTTCCGGAAGTACCGGAAGCCGGCGAGACATTCTATGCCGTAACCGATGAGAAGATGGCCCGTCAGCTCGTTGAGAAGAGAAAGATCAAGCAGAGAGAAGAACAGCTGCACAAGTCTTCGAGAATGACTCTCGAGAACCTTTCTCAGGTACTTGCCGAGGGCGAGATCAAGGATCTCAACCTTATCATTAAGGCAGACGTTCAGGGTTCCGTCGAGGCCGTTACACAGTCCCTCGAAAAGCTCACGAACGACGAAGTACGTGTCAAGGTCATCCATGGTGGTGTCGGTACGATCACAGAGTCCGACGTTACGCTGGCTGATGTATCCAACGCGATCATCATCGGCTTCAACGTTCGTCCTTCCGCTGTCGTTACCGAGCAGGCCAAGGAAGTCGGCGTAGACATCAAACTCTACAGCGTCATCTATAACGCGATCGAAGATATCGAGGCCGCTATGACCGGTATGCTCAAGCCGAAGTTCGAAGAAGTCGTTCTCGGTCACGTTGAGATCCGTCAGACATTCAAGGTATCCTCCGTCGGTACGATCGGTGGTGCTTACGTTAAGGACGGTAAGGTCCTCAGAACTTCTGAGGTTCGTGTCGTAAGAGACGGTATCGTCGTTCACCAGGGCAAGCTTGCTTCCCTCAAGCGTTTCAAGGATGACGCCAAGGAAGTTGCCGCCGGTTATGAGTGCGGTATCTCCATCGAGAACTACAACGACATCGAAGAAGGCGATATCATCGAAGTCTTCGAGATGCAGGAAATTAAGAGAAAGTAATACATATAGGGTGAGAACATGAGACAGAATCGTGCCGCCCGTGTGGGCGATGAGATGCAGAAGGTCATTTCGCAGCTCCTTCTGACGGAAGTCAAGGATCCCCGTATCCCGATGATGACGTCCGTTCTGGAAGTGCGAATGTCCTCTGATCTGACCCATGCCACGGTATTCCTCTCGGTATATGGTTCCGAGAAGGAAAAAGTCGAGTGCATGGAGGCCGTCAATCGTGCTTCCGGCTTTATCAGAAGCCAGGTCGCGAGACGGATCAAACTCCGTGTGGCTCCGGAACTGCACTTCAAGCTGGATGAATCGATCCAGAAAGGTATGGACCTGATGGATCTGATCGACCGTACCATCAAGGAGGACAAAGAACGTGCCGGAAACCATGAGTGAGTTTTCTAAACGTGTATTTGCGTATCTTCCTTCCGACAAGGAAAAAGAGATACAGGTATTTCCGCACGCCCGTGTGGATGGTGACTGCATCGGAACAGCCGTGGCTTTGGCCGCGTCCCTCGAGAAGCTGGGATATACATCCCGGGTGATCCTGGAATGCGAGATCCCGCCGCGGCTTTCGTTTATGAATATTCCCGATGAACTTCTTACGATCGTATCTTCCGATAACGAGGAAGAGATCTTCGCGCGCCAGGGTCTGGCGTTTGCCGTTGACTGCTCGGAAGGAAGCCGTATGGGCGCCTGCGAGGCGCTTTTCGAGCGTGCTGAAAAGAAGGTCGTGGTCGATCACCACGTTTCTTCCGCGCCGAAGACCGATTACGCCTATGTGGACGGCAAGTCCGCTTCCTGCGCGGAGCTGATGTATATGCTCCTCAAAGAATGGGAAGATGCTACGGGAAAAGCACTTGTCGACCAGGCCATTGCGGATTACCTCATGGTCGGTATCCAGTCCGACTCGGGAAAATTCTCCTATGAAAATACGCGCGCGAGCTCTTTTCGGATCGCGGCGGAACTGATGGAAAGAGGCGCGAACGTGACCGATAACGCGTACCACCTCTTTGACGAGACATGCGAGGGGAAGGTAAGACTTCACGGCATGGCGATGGCAGCGATGGAACTTCACTGCGATGGTAGAATCGCGATCACGAAGATCACGCTCGACATGATGGAAAAGACAAACGCGCCGGAAGGCGCCGCGGACGGCATCGTGAACGTGCTCCGCGATATCGATACGGTACTTGCGGCATTTGTCGTTCGTGAGAACGAAAACGGTGAGCTCCGCGTGAACTGCAGAACGAAGGTCGGATTTGACGCGGCGGATTTCGCGCAGATCTTCGGCGGCGGCGGACATCACAGAGCCGCGGGCTTCAGCGGAAAGAACACCGACATCGACTCGTTCGCCGGAAGAATCATCGAAGAAGCGACTTCCTATCTGGAGAAGACATGACTGAGAAAACGGAAACCTGTGGCATTGTCCTCGTAGATAAGCCGGAAGGCATGACTTCGTTTTCGGTCGTTTCCCGCATCCGAAAGATCTTCGGCATCAAAAAAGCCGGTCACGCCGGAACGTTGGATCCGTTTGCCACGGGTCTTTTAACTGTGGCCGTCGGAAAGGCGACGCGCGTTCTCCGCTACATGGAGCATGACGATAAGACCTACCGCGCCGTGATGGTGCTCGGAAAGATAACGTCCACGGGCGATATCGAAGGTGAGGTCGTCGGCGGAAAAATGCCGACGGACTCTGAACTTCAGGATCTTTCCAAAGACGATTATTCCAGATTAAGAACTGCCGTACAGGCAATGGTCGGAGAGATCACCCAGGTGCCATCTGTTTACTCCGCGATCAAGATCAACGGCCGTCCGGCCTACGATTATGCCCGAAAAGGCCAGGAAGTGGAGATCCCTCCCAGAAAAGTAACCATTTTCTCGATAAAAATCGACCGGATCTGGGAAGAAGTGGGGACGGTGAAAACCGAAATGACAGTTCACTGCTCCAAAGGCACCTATATTAGAACTCTCTGTGAAGATATCGGAAACTCCCTCGGATTCGGCGCGTACTGCGAGGCGTTACGACGCCTTTCATGCGGAAGCTTCTCCATCGATGACGCCCTCTCGATCGAAGAGATCGAGAAACGCTACGGTTCCGGCGACAGTGCTTTTGTCGTGGAAGAGATAAAAGCGATGGAAGGACTTTCGAAAATCGAGGTCACAGACCGCGAGGCGGCCGACCTTCGAAACGGCAAAAAACTTGATTTTTCGGTCTTTAAGGATAGAATGGGAGACATAGAAGAAGGCGTCCGCGTTCTTACTGTTTTGGCAGGAGCGCCCGTTGCCGTGATCTATACGGAGAAAGAAGACGAAAGCCTTGTGATCCGCGAAGAAAGGGTTTTCGCGTAAGATATGAACGTTTGGAATTGCATCATCAATAAAGACGGAAAGCTGATCTCTACGCCTTCTATGGCCTCAGACGCGGGATCTTCTCGCGCTGTCGCGCTCGGATATTTCGACGGCATTCACCTCGGGCACCAGAAGATCTTTGCGACCATGCTCGAGGAAGCAAAGAAGTACAATATAAGAACGGCTGTGCAGACCTTTGAAAACCCGCCGGCCAGTAAATCCCAGAATAATCTGATCACTACATATCCGGAGCGCTGCCGTATGGTGTCCCACATGGGCATCGACGATCTTTTCGCGCTTCCTTTTAATGAAAAGGTAAAGGGGATGAGCCCCGAGACCTTTATGGACGTCTGCCTGAAGGAATGGATCAAGGCCAAGGTCGTCGTGGTAGGAGCGGATTATCACTTCGGAAAAGACCGTGCCGGCGATGTAAAAGCACTGAAGGCCTGGGGCAAGAAAAACGACGTTACTGTCGTCGCCGTGGACCCCATTAACTACGAAGATCGAAGGATCAGCAGTAGCTGGGTCCGTGAACTGATCGCATCCGGCGAAGTGGAGATGGCTGAAAAGCTCCTTGACCACCCCGTTGCTTTTTCCGGAGTCGTGGAAAAAGGCCAGCAGATCGGAAGAAAGCTCGGTTTTCCGACGGCGAACATCCGTATCCCGGAGCAGAAGATCGTCCCGAAATTCGGTGTTTACGTCTCCGCGTACCTTCTCGACGGCGTTGTTTACCCGTCGATCACGAACATCGGACTTCGTCCGACGGTCAATAAAGACGATGAGTCTCCACTGACGGAGACCATGATCCTCGAAGGCCATTACCAGCTTTACGGAACGAACGGAACTGTCATGCTCCTTAAGTTTGTCCGCCCCGAGCAGCAGTTCGGATCGCTCGATGAGCTGAAAGACCAGATGCAGAAAGACCAGAAGAAGGCTTGGGATTATCACAAAAGCCGTCAAATTCCTGTTCGATTTGAAGGATATGTGTGATATTATATTGCGTGAACAAGAAAGAAAGAGAAATGAGGTCCTTTAATGCAGTACCTAGTTGCACTTGAAAAGTTTTATGTTTCCTTCCCGGGTCTGGGATGGAAGTTCACTATCAGTAATGCCGCGATCGACATCAACGGCTTTGTAGTTTATTGGTACGGAATGCTGATCGCGTTCGCGGTCGCTCTTTGCCTGATCCTCGGCATGAAGCAGTGCAGAAAGCATGGTCTGACTCCTGACCTTCTTACCGACTACTGCCTTCTGTCGATCCCGCTGGCTTTTATCGGCGCGAGACTGTTCTACGTCTTCTGTTCGTGGAGCGACTACTATGTTAAGGGTAATATCGGAAAGACACTTTCGAACATCACGAACGTAAGAGAAGGCGGCCTTGCCATCTACGGCGGCGTACTTGGCGCGGCTTTCGGTATCTTCCTTATGTCAAAGCTCAGAAAGATCCCGATGGCAACGATCATCGATTTCGTTATGGTTTATATCCCGCTCGGTCAGGCGATCGGACGCTGGGGAAACTTCTTTAACCAGGAAGCTTTCGGTACTACGACAGACCTTCCGTGGGGCATGAGAAGTGCGGCGATTTCCCGTTATCTTACCGTAAACTGCCCGAATCTGGATGCCAATAAGCCGGTTCACCCGACATTCTTCTACGAGTCGGTTGCCTGCCTGATCATCTGCATCGCGCTGTTCATTATCCGCAGCAAGAGCAAGAAGCCGTGGACGGTCACATCCTGCTACTGCATCGGATACGGTATCGTACGTTTCTTCATCGAAGGACTCCGTACTGACTCCCTTTACATCGCGGGCACATCCCTTCGTATCTCCCAGGTCATCTCCCTGGTACTGATCGTTCTCGGATTCCTGGTCCTTTCCCTCGCTCGTATCTACGACTGGGAAAAGAAGCCGATCCCGGAAAGATTCATCAAGGCCGACGAGCAGATGCAGCGTGACGCCAAGAGAAGAAGAGAAGAGAAGCTCCGTCGTTACGAGCAGGACGATGATGAAGAGGACGAGGAGGACCGTGTCGAGAGACTGTCCAAGTCTTCCTTTAAGATCAAGGACGAAGACGACGAAGAGTCCGATGAGGACGAAGAGTCCGATGACGAAGACGCCGACGAAGATGCTGATGAAGCAGATGAGTCCGAAGATGAGGATTCCGAAGAAGAGTCTGACGAACAGGACGAAGAAAAGTAAGAGGC